>DASZHD010000025.1:0-65803 GCA_035938175.1 Vulcanimicrobiaceae bacterium | reverse complement strand
GAAGGGCGCCTCTTTCCTCGTAACCATCTGAATTGAGCGCCTAGACATGGATGTGCGTTGAAGCGCTCAATTCAGTAGGCCAGCGTTTCGCACGGAGGCGAAACGTCGGGCGCGGTTACGAGGAGAGAGGTGCCCTTCGATGCCTCAGGGTCGTTGTATACCTCACGATGACAAAGGCGGCTACGGCGAGCTCTGCGCCCAAATCCGATCGAACGCCGCGCGGTTTTCCTCGAGCACGCGATCCAAATCGCGCTTCCACAAAGAGCCGTCCAAATGCATCGACGACAAAATCTCCACGACCCACGGGCCGTCATATCCGGTGGCCCGAATCGCGCGGATCATCGCCCGGAGATCGATCTCGCCGGTACCCAATGTATACCGGTCCGCCGTCGAACGCGGCGTCTGCCAATCGCTCAGTTGCACGACGAATATCCGGTCACCGCACCGGCGGATGACATCTTCCAATTGCGGCGTCTGCCACACGTTCCACGAATCGATGCAGATGCCGACGTTCGGATCCGCAACGCGCTCGATCACGTCCAGGCCCTGATCCAATCCCCAAACGGCCGTGTCGGTGTGAATATTTACCGGACTGAGCGGTTCGAAAGCAATGCGCATACCGGCGCGTCCGGCCGCTTCGCCCAACTCTTTCAGCGCCTCCACGGTGCGTTCCACCGCCTTGCGAATATTTTTCTGCGGCGGAATGCCCGTGATGACGATAAAGGGCGTCCCGCGGGGCAAAAACGGCGCGCACGCCGCAATCGTCTCCTTCATCTCGGCAACGCGATCAGCGGGATCCTCGGGTTTATTTGCCATCGAATCGACGAACACCGAATGCACGTTCATTTGGATCGACGACGCGCGCAATCCGTGCTTTTCGATCTCGGCCAGCGCTCCGAACTCCCCCTGCGCCTGCTTGAACAAACATACCTCGATAACCGAGGCGCCGTGCCGCCCGTATCGCTGCAAGTCGCGAGCATACGTCCACGGCCAGGTCGTGAATTCGCTGAAACCAAACGCCGGCGCGCTCACAGCTGCTCTCCGTGGAACTCGAGAACGGCAAATCCGCCGCTGTTGATTTGAATCGGAAACCCTTCCTTGAGCGCGGCCCCATCGAACTCCGGAATCTCGATCCATTCGCGCCGCAGAGTGTTATACGCGCGAACCAAACTCATACCGTGGAGGTGGCGGTCTTTGACGGTAACCGCGGTGGTAATCGTCCGATCCAGCGTGTTGCCGATGAGCACCACCGCGCGATCGTTACGCCGCAGCGCCAGTCGAACGGCACTGTCGCCGCTGACGTGTACGGAATCCGTGATGTCCTCGTGGTACAGTTGATCGGCCTCCACGGAATCGAACGGATAGTTCGTATACACGCGCAGGTCGGGCGTGCGGACGGCGAACCATGAGACATCGTTTCCCCGCAGTTGCAAGTTATGTACGCCGATCCAGCTCCAGGCATTTGACGGACGCGGTTTCAGATCGGGTTTGCTGCCCGAGGTCAGCCCCGCAGCGCCTTCGATAGCGGCCCACAAATATTTCGGCGCGAACCACGGCGAGAGCATCATCCCTTGGTTGGTCAGCGTTTCCCCGTGCAGCCATTCCGAAAATTGGCCCGGAACCGTGTTGTTCCGGCGCGGATCCTGCGAATAATGTTTGAAACTCACCGACAACGCGTACGCCATGAACTCCGGGTTGAACGCGGCCGCGGCAAAAGCAAACCAAAACGTGGGACCGGACCACACGCCTCCCAAAAGCCCATGGCCAGTGGTCGGCTGATAGTTGATATCGTTTCGCGGAACGGTGTGCAGACCGGCGTCCGTCCAAAACTCCGGAATACTGAGCCGCGCGATGATATTCGCCGCCACCTCGTGCTCGGCAACGCCGAACATCACCGGAAACACCAGGTCGCAGGTGACGTCCGCGCGCTTGGTGCCGTCGACGTCGATATTCAAATAGTACAGGTTGCGGCTTTTGTCCAGCAAGTGTTCGTTAATCGCGGTGCGCAAATCATCCGCGCAATCCGCATAGTGCTGCCGTTTGTCGCGGTCGCCGAGTTCCTCGGCCATGTACGAAACCATGCGCAGCGCCGCATAACATTCCGAATTCAGTTCCGTCGTGGCACCGGACAAACGGTATCCGTCGATGATGTTCCGCCAGCCTACGATTCCCCAGTCCGACGTCTTGTCGGCCGTACACCACACCAAACCTTCGCCGTTGCGCTGCGAGAGAATATAGTTTGCGGCGCGCTGCGCTTTCGGAAACACCTCTTCCAAAAATTCGCGATCGCCGGTAATGCAGAAATGGTGCCACAAAGCCATGATAATCAGCGGCGTATCGTCGTTGATGTTCAGCCCGTAGTCGTCGGTCTTGCCGTTGCGGATGTCGAAATATTCAACCACCATCCCATTCGGCTCGATGTGGTCGATATACCACCGCAGTATTTCTTTCGAAAATCCCGGCATCACGTAATCGCAGCCGTTTGCGTACCACGCCGTGTCGCGCCCCACACTGTTGTTGGACCGCGTTGGGTCGTTGACGAAACACCATCCCTGCTGCGTCAGCGATTGCGATCGCAGCATGTTTGCTTTTGCCCACAAAACCCCACGGTTCACTTCGGGATCCGGCGTTACGACGACGGCCCGGTTCAAAATTATCTCGTAATGCTCGGCCGTTTTTTCCAGTGCGTCCTCCGCCGGCGGCAACGATCCGAACGCGGCTCGCGCGTCCTTCTCGCCTTCCAGCGAAAATGTGAGGACGAAATAGAATTTTGCGCGAGCGTTCGGCCGCAATCGATGCGACAAGTGGAAGATTCCGATCGGCTGATCGCACGAATCCAGAACCGTATTCGACAACTTGCCGGGAAAAGTCGCCGCGCTCGGCTTGGAACCGTCCACCGTCACTTCATAACTCTCGGGAGATACCGAACACGCGGCAATGCGAACTACGTCCGGCTCATCTTCATTACGGACGACGAATGCGTTATTTGCAGCGTCGTAGACCGTACCCGCGACGCTCGTAAAGCCGCCGTTTAAGTGAATCGAGGCATACGTCGAAATCTCGACTGCCTCGGTCGCGTCGTTTTGAAGTTCGACGGTATAGTACGCCGCCGGCGGATCGACGTCGCGCCTATCGTCACCGCGGGGCATGCTGTTGAGCATGAAGATGTCTTCGCGCACGGTAACACGATTGGAAAGCTCGAAAATGTGCTCTTGGTGCGAAGGATTGATAATGAAATCCCCCGGCATCGGCACGAGCGGAATACCCGTGCGGCCGTCCCAGTAGTGCAGCACGAGGGTTCCGAACATGTCTATTCCCGCTTGCGCGGAGTAGAGCTTTTCGAGTGCGCCGGTGGCTTTGATCAGCAGCGTTCCCCTAGGAGCGCCTAACGTGCTGCCGGCGGGCAGTTCGCGATCCGATATCTCGTATTGCGAAATCTTATGCCCGGGGCCGGAGATCCTAGCGATCACAGGCTGCCGGCATTCTTGCTCATGCCTCCGTCGATGTACAGCGACGCTCCCGTCACGTACGCAGCGTCGTCGGAGGCGAGATAAACGCACATCGCCGCAACCTCCTCGGGCTTGCCCATTCGGCGCATCGGAATTTCAGAAAGCAACTTTTCGTGTTTGACGGGATCCCGTTTTACGGACTTGTCCATCGGCGTATCGATGGCGCCCGGGCAGACGTTGTTGATGGTAATGCCGTATTGTGCGAGCTCGACCGAAAGCGTGCGCGTCAACATCCGCACTCCGGCCTTCGCTGCGCAGTACGGCGCATTCGTCGGCATCGCAACTTCTTCGTGTATCGACGAAATGTTGATGATTCGTCCGCCGCGTTTCTGGTCGGCCATTTGCCGGGCAGCGGCTTGCGCGCACAGCCATACGCCGGTCAGATCGACCGCAATCACGCGATTGTACACCTCGAGCGGCATTTCCAAAAACGGATGCTCCTCTTCGGTCCCCGCGTTGTTCACCATGATATCGACACCGCCGTACCGGCGCACCGCCGATTCGATCAGGCTTTGCGCGTCTACCGGTTTGCTGACGTCGGCTGCAATTGCACATGCGGTGCCGCCGAACGACGCTATGTCCGCTACCAAATTGTTTGCCGGAGCCGGATCGCCGTGGTAATCGACCACGACCCTTGCGCCTTCGTGCGCCATCGCGATACAGATCGCCTTGCCGATCCCCGTATCCCCTCCGGTGACGATTGCCACTTTGTCTTTCAGGCGCAGACCGGTCTCTGTGGAAACCTCGGCCTTTTCGACACGCACCCCGAGTGCGGCCAGCAAATTCTTCATCACTTCCGGCTCCGTAGCGCCACGATAGTCGCGGCAGCCGCTACCGCCGCAATCGCCGCAATCGTCGCATAGCCCCGAATGATAACGCGACGGCGCCGCGTCTCTTCATCGGGCATGAAGCGCCGCTCCGGATAGGCGTCGTGGGAGCGGTCGCCTTGAGCGTGCGGCGCGTTGCGCGCGTCGAGTGCCATGCGCATCACTTCAGCGGGATGCAGCGCTTGCCGGTTTGTGGTTTGCACGATCTGTTCGCGGCAGCTAAACCCGTCGGCGACCACAACCGTCTCGGGCAGCGCTTCTCGCACCTTCGGCAGCAGGACGCGTTCGCCGCAAGCGATGGACATCGAGTAGTGTTCCCGCTCGAAGCCGAACGCGCCGGCCATGCCGCAACACCCGCTTTCCAGCATTTCGTGCTGCAAGCCCATTTGCTCGAACACGTGCGATTCGGACATCGGGTCCAAAACGGCCTTTTTGTGGCAATGCTCGTGTACGATCGCGCTCCGGTCTAATTTGGGCGGCTTGTAGTTCTTGTCTTTCTCGGCTTTTCGGTTCAGGAACGTTTCGAACATGTACGATTGCGATGCCAACCGGTTTGCATCGATATCGTTGCCCACCAAGTTCTGCAGCTCGTCTTTGAAGACGGAAAGGCAGCTTGGTTCCAAGCCGACCAGCGGTACGCCGTCGCGGATCAACGGCCGCAACTCGTTCAAAATGCCGTGCGCCTGGCGCTGCGCCTGATCGAGCAACCCGTAATCGTACAGCGGACGCCCGCAGCAGATCTGCTTCTGCGGCAAGATGACGTGATAACCCGCATCTTCGAGCACTTCTACGGCCGCCTGCGCGGTGTGCGGATGAAAATGATTGTTCCACGTGTCCGCCCACAGAATCACGCGGTCGTTCCCCACGTTACGCGGCGTACGGCCGGCAAACCAATCGCGGAACGTGCGATCGGCGAACATGGGAATATGCCGCTCAGGCGCAATCGACGCCAGACGTTTGAGCAGCGTACTAAACGGCGGGGCCTGCGAGAAGAAATTCGCAACGCCCGGCATTCGTGAAGCAATCTTCGCCCACACGAACATGTACCCGAACAGCCACATCTGCAACGGCCGCATGCGGCCTTTGAAATAGTGGTACAAGAACTCCGCCTTGTACGTGGCCATGTCCACGTTTACCGGACACTCCTGTTTACACGCCTTGCACGCCAAACAATACTCGAGCGAATCCTTGACCTCGTCGTCGCGCCACCCGCGCTTCATCGGATTGCCCTGCAGCATTTCGAAGAGCAGACGTGCCCGGCCGCGAGTGGAATATTTCTCCTCGCGCGAGGCCATGTAACTGGGACACATCGTGCCTTTGTCGTGTTTGCGGCACACGCCCGCACCGACGCAGCGGTTCGCGGCATATGCAAAGCTGCCGCCGTCCTCTTTGAACCGCATCTTCGTCGGCGGATCCCACGGCTCGTAGTTTACGCCCCAACGTAAGTTCTGGTCGATGCGGTACGGGCGCACCACTTTTCCGGGGTTCATCAGGTTATCGGGATCGAAGGCAATCTTGAACTCCCAAAATGCCTGCACCAATTCGTCGCCGAACATGATCGGCAACAGCTCGCCCCGTATCTGACCGTCGCCGTGTTCTCCGGAAATGGAACCTTCGTACTTCACGACGATGTGCGCCATTTCGTGCACGAACTTGCGGTATCGCTCGATGCCGTCTCTCGTGAACAAATCGAAACTGATCCGGCAATGGACGCATCCCTGACCGAAATGGCCGTAGATCGAGGCCTGATAGCCATACTCGTTCATCTTCTGCTGGAATTCGCGAAGATATTTGCCCAAGTGTTCGGGCGCGACGGCCGAATCTTCCCAGCCCGGATAGAATTCCGGCTGATTCGGAATCTTTGCGTTCACGCCCAAGCCCGCTTCGCGGATCTTGAAGATCTCTTCGATCGTGTGCTCGTCGGTCATCACGCGAGTGCCGCGCACTTCCTTGCTGTGCGCGCGGATATCGTCGACCAGCAGCTGCGCTTTGGCCTGCGCTTCCGCTTTCGTGTCGCCGCCGAACTGCAACACGATCCACGCGTGGCCGTGGGGGAACAGCTCGTGCTGCTCGTGCGGATTCTTGCCCTTTTCTTCCATGTGCTCGAAGAGCGTCTCGTCCATGCCTTCCGAC
Organism: Vulcanimicrobiaceae bacterium; assembly: GCA_035938175.1. GTDB lineage: Bacteria > Vulcanimicrobiota > Vulcanimicrobiia > Vulcanimicrobiales > Vulcanimicrobiaceae > DASRDE01. Next base: position 59,334 of record DASZHD010000025.1, on the reverse strand, counting down.
GCATGCGGCGCGTATTTGTTGCAGAACGCGACGTGGTCGCCGGCCGTGGAAATGTCTTCGAATCCGACGATCGCCAAGGCGGTGCATTTGGGGTTGGGCACGAGCCGCACCGTTAGCTCCAAAACGTGAACGATCGTGCCTTCGCTGCCGATGAGCGCCCGCGCGACGTTGAAGCCGTTCTCCGGCGACAGCTGATTCAAATTGTAACCGGAAACGCGCCGCGGAATATCGGGGAACCGCTCTTTCACGCGGTCTCCGTATTGCTCGTAGAGCGTTCGCAGTTTTCCGTAAATCTCGCCCTTGCGGCCGCCCTCGCGCACGATCCGGTCGAGTTCTTGCGGGCTTGTCGCACCCACGCGCATGCGCGTGCCGTCGTGCAGCAGCACTTCCACTTCCTCGACGTTCTCTTCCATCCGTCCGGCAAACTGCGCCGGCATACCGCACGAATTGTTGCCGAACATGCCGCCGATGGCGCAGCGGTTGTGCGTCGAGGGAGCCGGACCGAACGTCAGTCCGTGCTTTCCCGCCCGTTGACGCAAATCGTCCAGCACCACGCCGGGCTCGACCACCGCGGTTTGCGCATGCGGATCGAGCGTGACGATCCGGTTCATATGCTTGCTGTAGTCGAAGATCACCGCGGCATTGCAACTGGCGCCCGTCAGACTGGTGCCGCCGCCGCGGGGCGTTACGGGTGCCCGGTAGCGGTGGCAAATTTTCATTGCCGTCTGCGCGTCGTCCGCGTCTTTCGGCAGCACGACGGCGATCGGTATTTGCCGGTAATTCGCCGCATCGGTCGAGTACATGGCGCGGTACGCGTCGTCGTAATGGACTTCGCCGCGCACGGCCGCGGAAAGTTCGCGCCGCAGGCCGTCCAGATCGAGATCGAGATCCTCGGCATTTACCGCGTCAGGACGCTGCGTCGCCGGCATGCGCGCCTCGGCCTTCTGCTCGGGACGCGGCGCTGCGCCGTTTTCACCGGTTCTTCCCAGAACGCGTATCACAGCAAAAACTCCTCCGCATCGGCGCGCTTGAACTCGAGTCCGATTCCAGGGCGATCCAAATCGGGTGCCAAACAGCCGGCTTTCGGATCCGGCGTGCCGTCGAAGAACCGCTGTTCGATTAAGACGTGGTCGTGAAAATATTCAATATGGCGCACCATTTTCGCCGCAGCGGCCGCATGTATGGTGGCATATGGAGCGCAATGACTCGAGAGCGGAACGTCGTGCGCTTCGCACAATGCGTCGACGGCCTGGAAACCGCTGAACCCGCCGCAGCGCGTGACGTCCGCTTGCAGAACGTCGGCGGCACCGTTTTGCAGGATCTGCAGGAAGTTGTACGGCGCGTACCCGTATTCGCCGTTGCTGATCTCCATGATCGGCGGCGCATGCTCGCGCACGAACGCGTTACCGGCAAGATCGTTATGGTACACGGGCTCTTCGTACCACGTCACCCGCTCTTCCGCAAAGCATTTGGCCATCTGCAACGCCTGCTTCACGGAATACGCGCCATTGGCGTCGACGAACAGTTCCGCATCGCTCCCGATCGCTTTACGCGCCGCCGCAACGCGCTGCGGATCCGCGTCCGGCTCTCGTCCGACTTTCATTTTTACGCGCGGAATTTCCATGCCGCGCGCCCAGCACGACAGCTGCTCCGTCAGCCGGCGCAATGAATACGACGTGAAGCCGCCGCTGCCGTACACCGGAATGCGCTCGCGCGCGGCGCCCAGCAAGACGCACACCGGCGCCTGCAGCAGTTTCCCTTTCAAATCCCATAGCGCGACATCGACGGCGGAGATCGCCATTGCGGTGATTCCCTCGCGCCCGTTGTTGCGAATCTTCGCACACATCGCCGCATAGCACGCCGCCGTTTGCAGCGCGTCGTGCCCTACCAGAACCTCCCGCAACATATCGTTGACGAGCGCCGCCGTGCACGCGTCGGCGTACGTGTAGCCGATCCCCATTGCGCTGCCCGCGTGGACTTCCACCAGCACCAGGGTCGTGGCATTCCAGCACAGCGTGCCGTCCGATTCCTCCGGCTGCTGCTCGGTGGGGATGCGAAACGCTTGTGACTTGACGCTTTCAATTGGGTACGCAACGCGAACTGCGCCCGCCGCCGGCACTATTTGCCTTTCTTTGCAGGCTCTTGCGAGCGGTGCGGAATTACTCCCGCGATCATTTGCTTCACCGATTGCACGACCATGCCGCGCTCCTCGGGATCGCCTTTGCGCGCGGCCTGCAAGAAATGTAGTGCCTGTTCGCGCGAGATGTGCGGCGGAAGCGTCGCGACGTTGCCGTCGGCGATCGCCTCGAAAACCACGGGCCGGTCCGCGTTCAGCGCTTGGTCCCAGGCGGCGTCGACCTGATCCGGATTGTCGACCCGGATGCCTTTGAACCCCAGCGACTCCGCGAACCGCGCATACGGGAAATCCGGAAGCGGCTGCGTTTCCATGTTGCGCGGCGTTCCCGCAAGGATACGCTGCTCCCAGGTGACTTGATTCAGATCCGTGTTATTCAGAACGAAGAAGATCAGACGCGGATCGCTCCACTTCTTCCAATACTTGTACACGGTGATCAGTTCGTTGATGCCGTTCATCTGCATCGCCCCGTCGCCCGGCAGCGCGATAACGCAGCGGTCGGGAAACGCGAACTTCGCGGCGATTGCGTACGGAACGGCGGATCCCATGGTGGCCAGATTTCCGGAGACCGACATCTTCATACCGCGCCGCACCATCAGGTGCCGCGCCATCCAGTTCGTCGGCGTACCGGCATCGCCCGTAACGATCGCGTTGTCCGGAAGCTTGCGGTTCAACGACGTGAACAACAACTGCGGGTTGAGCGGCGTCGCGCTTTGATTCGCGCGATCGTCTTCGATCGCGTACCACTCGTCCTTGTTCTTTTTCACGGCTTCGCGCCACGAGGCGTCGTCCTTCTGCCGCAAATACGGACGCAGTGCGGCAAGCGAGTCGGCGGAATCGCCGATCAGGTTCACGTTCGTGGGATAGCGCAACCCGATGTACCGCGGGTCGATGTCGATCTGCACCGCCGGCACCGAGCCGTCTTTCGGCAAAAACTCCGCGTACGGAAAATTCGTTCCGACCAGCAGCAGCGCGTCGCACTGCTCCATGATGTCCGAGCTGGGACGCGTGCCGAGTAATCCGATAGTTCCCGTCACCCAAGGAAGATCGTCGGGCAGGACGTCTTTGCCGAGCAGCGCTTTTGCACAGCAGGCTTGCAGCATGTCGGCAACGGCGACGAGTTCGTCAGCCGCGCCGCGCGCGCCGGCGCCGATCAGCATTGCAACCTTGGTTGCGCCGTTCAGTATATCCGCGGCACGCTGCAAATCGTGTGCGCGCGGAATAATCATCGGCGCAGAATAGCCGACGCCGCTGTGCACGGTATTATGTTTTCGCGGAGGCTCCTCGTACGATTCTTCTTGCAAATCCTTCGGGAAAATGACCGTCGCCACGCCGCGCAGGCCCAGTGCGACGCGAAACGCGCGGTCGACGATATGGCGCGTAGCCGTGGTGCTGCCAATTGTGTAGTTGTAGTCGCTAACGTCTTTGAAGAGTGTCTGGAGATCCACTTCTTGCTGGTACGATCCGCCAAGCGCCATCGTGGCGGCTTGACCGACGATGGCGACCACCGGAACGTGATCCATTTTGGCGTCGTACAGCCCGTTCAGCAGATGAATGGCGCCCGGTCCGGACGTCGCCAGGCAGACGCCCACCTCGCCCGTGAACTTCGCGTGCGCGCACGCCATGAACGCCGCCATCTCCTCGTGGCGCACTTGGATGAATTCGATCTGATCCGAGAAATCTTCCAAGGCACCGAGCAGGCCGTTGATTCCATCACCCGGGTATCCGTAAATCCGTTTGACGCCCCATTCCACTAACCGCTGCAGCAAGAATTTGCTTGCGTTCACTACTCGCTTCTCCGCTTACGTATCAAAGGTGCCTTCAAGTCTTACCCGGCACCCTCACACGCAAACGAATGACGCACGTCATCAAAGAACCTCACGCTCGCTCCCAGCCGCGCACGGTGGGAAAGCTGGCAAACGCAAACTCTAAGCCGTCGTCCTCTTCGGCGCTATAGGTTGCTGCCCACGGTTCGAAACCGTTGCGCGTGCGACGCTCGATATCGAAGCCCTTCGCATCCGCGGCGCGGCGCGCGGCGGGGTCGTCACGATCGGTAAGCTGGGCAGCGCCTATCCGCTGCGGTATCGTGTGAATATAGTCGCCCCAAACATGCCATTTACTCATTGCCCGTTGTCTTTGCCCCGCGATCGTTTCGATAATCCTGCACGCTTGGCGCACGCCGCTAATCGGGGTAAACGAACACGCGCATGGACCGAGTAGTCGTAATTACCGGCGCGTCCGGTGGAATCGGGCGCGCCGCGGCGCGTGAATTCGCGAAAAGACAATGGAAACTGGCGTTGGTCGCCCGGGGCGAAGAAGGCTTGGAAGCGGCACGCCGCGAGGCCGAATCGTTTGGGGCAACAGCAATTGCCATCCCAACCGATGTCGCGGACCCCGATGAGGTAGAACGCGCGGCACAAATTGCCGAAGCGGAGCTCGGGCCGATAGATGTATGGGTGAACGTTGCGTTCACCAATGTCTTTTCGGAGTTCTGGGACGTGACGCCCCAAGAATGGAAACGCTTGACCGACGTAACGTACCTTGGCTACGTCTGGGCAACGATGGCCGCGCTGCGCCGCATGCGCCCGCGCAATCGCGGAACCATCGTACAAGTGGGATCCGCGCTCTGCTACCGCAGCATCCCGCTGCAATCGGCGTACTGCGGCGCAAAGAGCGCGATACGCGGTTTCACGGATTCACTGCGCTGCGAGCTGATTCATCACAAGAGCCGCATCCGTTTGACGATGGTGCACATGCCGGCGGTCAACACGCCGCAATTCACGTGGAACCGCGTCAAGAGCGGCCTGCGCCATCCGCAACCGCTTCCACCGATCTTTCAACCCGAGGTTGCGGGCCGCGCGATCTATTGGGCGGCGCAAAACAAACCGCGCGAGATGTGGGTCGGGTTTTCAACGGTGTTGGCGATTCTGGTTCAGAAATTCGCGCCGCGCATCGGCGACCTGTATCTCGCACTCACCGGCTACAAATCGCAGCAAACGCCGGAACCGGTTCAACCGGGACGGCCCGACAATCTGTTCGAGCCTGCCGACGCGCGCAAGGATTTCGGTGCGCACGGCGAGTTCGACGGCGAGGCAAAGCCGCGCAGCTGGGAAACCGAGCTCATCATGAAACGGCGCTGGCTGGTCGGCGGCGCCGCCCTGGCGGGTGCCGCTGCGGCAAGCGTGCTTCTTTCGCGCCGCGCGGACTAACAGGCCGCAATAAACGAGCGGACGGACGGCGCGTAAGAACGCCGTCCGGTCCCGTGCTGCGTTGTAAGAGTGAGTATGTCCTCATCATGTCCGAGGATAATCTTCCTAAACGCATACGGCGAGGATCTGCGCGCCTCGCCGGACATGCCGGCGCCGCTTGCCGAGGCGCGGTTGCCACGCATAATAATCATTATTCTGGGAATCGCTCAGCACATAATGCGCAAAAGCACGGATGAATTGTGGCAACGACTAAAAACTGAAGCACAGGAATACGCCGCCTCGGATCGTCCGCTTCCAGACGATGGCGAATGCGCGGAAACCGTTGCGCGCGTCGTCAAAGAGATGATGGGTTCGATCGATGCGATAAGCAGCGAAGCGCTGGAATTCTACTCGACGGAGCTTTGTGCCATGGCGGAGGACCTTCGAAAGCAGCAGAGCGCGCGGCGGTAGCCGCCCTATTCCGTTTCGCCTATCCGTCGAATCAGCAAGACCAGAATGCCCATGCCGAACGTCCACGCCATGAAGCCCTCGGCGACGGGCCCAAGGTTGGCCAGCTGCATTCCGCCCGGATTGTATTGCGCGTGCTGTAAATAGCCGACGTACGCAACCAAGTTTGCCAGGCCTTCGTCGTCGATGATTTTCCGTCCGAATTTCGGCATCACATCGGGCCCTTCGCGCACCGCTTCGGCAATCTCGCGCGGCGAGTCGTCCATGATGGAGGGCGCTACGTTGTGATAACCGACTGCTCCGTCGCCGTGACCGCCGGCGCCGTGGCACTGTTCGCAGTTTTCTTCAAAGACCAAGCGGCCTTTGCGCAGTCCGTAACCGGCCGGCGGCAAGGTGACGTCCGGCAACGATCGCTCACCGGTCGAATGCGACATCACGTAATCGTCGAGCGCCGCAATCTGCGGCTCGGTAAACTGCGGGCGGTGACGGTATTCCTGCTCCCACGGAACCATTGCAGGCATGCGCCCCGTGCGCAGCATGAAATCGACCATCCCCGCGTCGACATGCAGCAGCGGCGGCGCCTGCGATCCGCCCTCCATCGCCATGCCGTGACAAGAAGCGCAGTGCATCGCGTACAGCGTGCGACCGTCGTATTGCTGCGACGCTCCTCCAGCAGCGCAGCAGAGCGCCGCAAGCATGAAGAACGCTACAAATGCCCTCACGCCCGCGCAACGCTCCGCTCGGAAGCGGCCCACGCTGCCGCCGCGCACATGAACGCGACAAACAATAGGAAGCCGCCCAAGATCCACATGATGTCCGCGCCGTTGTGTTGATCCACGAGCGCTGCGGCGGCACCCAAACGCGCAAGATATGATGGATACAGCACGTGCTGGGTCGCATTGAGCGCAAAACCCAAGAACGCCCCTTGCGGAATGGTAAAAAACAGCAGAAACGCGCGCACCGCGTGCGGCACGGGCCGTGGCGCATACCCTGCCTGCACGATCGTCCCCCAAAAAAGGAACGCGACCAGCAAGAACAGCGCGTGTTCCACGACATGAACCGCCGGATAGCGGAGCGCCAGCTCGTAGAGCGGCGAAAAGTGCGCGCCCCATAAAACGAAAACGTATGAAAGCCACCCGGTCAGTGGTGAAAACAGCGCGTGTCCGGACTGCGAATTCGCAAACGCCGTGATCCGCCGGGCGAATGCAGCGGGCGGCACGGCGACCAGCAGCAACAAGGGCGCGCCCATCAGGATCAACGGCGGTGCAATCAGCCAGAGCACCATGTGCTGCGACATGTGCGCGGCAAACGACGCATCGGCGGCGCGATCTAGCGGCGGCGACAATGCCGCGCACAAGGAAGCAATGCCGCAGACGAAGGCCGCTACGCGCCAGGGCGCGATCGGATGAGCGGGAAAACGGCGATTATAGAGGTGCAGCGCCCGCGCGTAGAGTGCAATCAGTGCGATGCCGAAAATGGCGGCGATCACGCGATCGGCTCCTCTTCGTATCCGCCTTCGGGTTTACGGCGCAGTCGCGCGCGCTCGGCGCGGTGAACGCCGCCGCGCTGTTGCAAGCCTTTGGCGCCCGCATAGGCTATCCAAAATGCAATCCCCGCTCCGAAGACGCAGAACAAACGATAGCCCCACACCACGTCGTTGAGCGGCAGATGCAGATAGCGAATCTGAACGTCATCGCTTCCTGCCAAGAACAGGCCGATCGTGAATACTGCAAACGCGACGCCGAATGCGGTGCGAACCGGTTTGTCGCGCGGACGGTCCAGCAAATGATGCGCCTGGCGATCGCGCATGATGAACGCTTCCAAAAATGGATACGAGAGCAAAAAGCCCATCAGCAAAAACGGCAGCACGATGCCCGGCCAAAACGGCGAGGGAATCATGTGGCCGAAGAGATGAATGGCAAACGGCGGGCTCAAACGCAGCGCGCCTTCCAGCCAGCCGATATACCAGTCGGGCTGCGCCGGCGAGATCGCTTTGTCGACGTCATACGGCCCCCAGAGCCACACCGGATTTATTTGCACCCATGCGCCCAAGGCGCAGCACACCGCGATCACGCCGAATTGCAGGGCGAGCGTCCGTAGTGTGTATTGCGGGAACAGCGGCGATCCGACGACGTTTTCTTCGGTCCGCCTCGGCCCCGGAAACTGCGTGTGCTTCTGCCGCCAGAGAATCATCAAGTGCAGCGTAACGCCGAGCGCGATCAGCGCGGGTATCAAATACACGTGCAGAACGAATAAGCGGCCGACGATCTGCTCCGGCGGCCACGCGCCGCCGGCCAAATAGAACATCGCGTACGTGCCGATGAACGGAATCGATTGCAGAATCGCGGCCGCGATCGCGAGGCCCATACCGCTGAGCAGATCGTCCGGCAACGAATACCCGCTGAACCCTTCGAACATCGCCGCGAACAGCAGCAGCACGCCGATGATCCAATTGAGCTCGCGCGGCTTGCGGAACGCGCCCGTGAAAAAGATGCGGCCCATGTGCACCAGAATGCCGGCGATAAAAATATTCGCCGCCCAATGGTGAATCTGACGGATCAACAAGCCCGCGTTGACGTTGAAGCACACGCGCAGCACCGAATCGTACGCTTCGCTCACTTTCTGCCCTTGCAGCAGTGCGTACGGGCCGGTGTAGACGACGTCGTGCTCGCTCGGCACGAACCAAAAGGCCAAAAACGTTCCGGTCGCCAGCAGCACGACGAACGCGTAGAGATTGATCTCGCCCAGCATGAACGACCAGTGATCGGGAAACGCCTTGCGGATCGCGTGGTGAACGAAGGTGGCGGTTCCAAAACGCGTATCCGCCCAATTGAGCAGCCGTGCAATCACGACTTCATGCGTGCTCCCAAAAACCCGGACCGATGCTGTCGTTGAAGTCGCCGCCCGCGCGCACGTAGCCGTCGTCCGATATTTCGATCGGTAGCTGCGGTAACGGACGGTCCGCGGGACCGTCCAGCACTTTCGCCCCGTCCGCCGCATCGAATACGGATTGATGGCAAGGGCAAATCAACCGGTGATCCGCCGACCGGTAGAGCGCCACCGGACATCCCGTATGCGTGCAGGCTTTCGAATACGCGACCAAACCCGCCGTCGTGTTCTTGCCGACACCTTCGGGAAGACGAACGATTACGGTCATCGCGCGGTAATCGCTGCCGTCGCCTTCCGGAAAAACCGTTTCCACGCCGTCGACGTTGATGTCGTCCGCTTTCAAAAGCGAGCCGTCGCTGCGCTGCATTCGCATGCCGCGGCGCCACTTGGTATGGAACAGCGTGTCGCCGGGCTGCGGCCCCAATGCAGCTGCCGGAAACAGCGCTGCCACGCCCAACACACCGAGCGTGCCATAGAGCAACCGCGTCAGCCAGGTTCGCCGCGTGATCTGCGCAACGCCGTGCGTGAACGCTTCGACTTGGCGGCCGCGCTCTTCTTCCGGCTGCGGATACGTGTCACGTAAATCAACGACTTGTTCGTGCGAAACGATCCAGCGCGCCCAGCCGAGCATCGCGAGGGCAAGGCCCGCAAAAGCGCACACGAGCGCACCGCCCTGCCATTGCGTGCCGAGTTGCGCCACGAACGCATACGCAAATGCGATGCTCCCGGCAATCGAAAGAATCAGACCGGCGGCAATAGCCCGTTCGCGCGGGCTCATTCAGCGTATCCAGTAGACGGTAGTGTAGATACCGATCCACATCACCGTGACGAAGTGCCAATAATAGCTCACCGCTTCGGCGCCGCCGTGGTCTTCGGACCGGAACGCCGGCGAGCGTAATCCGAAATACAACCCCAGGAGCATTAAGACGCCGGCAACGACGTGTAGTAAATGGAAGCCGGTCATGGTGACGTAGATCGAGCCGTACGCGCTGCTCTGCATGCCGAAAGACTGATCCGCGTAGCCGTGCATGGCGTCGCCGGTATAACACAACCCGCCGAGGATCGCGGCATACAGCCACGCAGACGCAACGCGAAAGTCGCGCCGGCGCATAGCGCGCAGCATCGGAAACATCGTTGCGCTGCTGAATAACAAAAACAGCGTCCCCAGTGCCGGTCCGACTTCGTCCAGGTGTACCGACGGCGGCGGCCACACGGGCGTGCGAGCCTTCAAATTGTAGTATGTCGCGAACAGGGCCGAAAAAAACATTGTCTCGGACGCGATGAAGATCACTACGCCCAGTACGACCGGATGCGTGCGTAGCGGCAACGGCAATTCGCGGCGAGCCATGGCCGTTTTGTACCCGAAGCGGACTGTTTTTTACCCGACAAAAAGGGTAACTACCCCGTAGAAATGCCCATTCTGCATCCGGCGTCGCTGCAGGCGATGGACTTGCGAGGAGTCTGGTACATTTTTTTCGGCGCGGCGCTCTTCGTCGCCGTCGTCGTCTACGGTCTCATTCTGTTTTCGCTGCTGGTCTGGCGCAAGCGGCCGGGTGACGACGGAAAATTGCCGCCGCAGTTTCATACGAACGCGCCCATCGAAATCACCGGAACGGTCGTGCCGTTGATAATGGTCATCGGCTTGTTCTACGTTACCTATGTTCGCGAGGGCACCGTAGATTTTCTCAAACCCAATCCGTATGCAGTGGTCGACGTCACCGCCTACCGCTGGTCGTGGCAGTTCCGGTACCCCGGCCACGGAATCGAGATCGCCGGCACGCCACACGTACCGCCCGAGATGATTCTGCCGCTCGGAAAAATGACGCAGATCAATCTTTATTCCGTCGACGTCGTCCATTCGTTTTGGGTGCCGGCGTTCTTGTTCAAACGCGATGCGACGCCGGGATACGCGATGCACTTCGATATTACGCCGACGCGTTTAGGTGTATTCCGCGGCGAATGCGCCGAATATTGCGGGTTGGATCACGCGCTGATGACCTTTTCGGTGCGCGTCGTTCCGCCGGCGGCGTACGATCGCTGGGCGGCAAGCGGCGGGACTCAAGCGCTATGATCGAGTGGCTGACCAGCACGAATCATAAAAAGATCGGCATCCTGTACCTCGGCACGACCTTCCTTTTCTTTATTGTTGCGGGCATACTCTCGCTCTGCATCCGTTTGCAACTGGCGCGGCCGGATCAGGATCTGTTTTCGGCCCACGCGTACAATCAGATCTTCACGCTGCACGGCACCGCGATGATTTTCTTGGTCATCGCGCCGTTTGGTTTTGGCTTGGGCAATTACTTGGTGCCGCTGCAGATCGGCGCTCCGGACATGGCGTTTCCGCGCTTGAACGCATTCGGCGTATGGCTGTTCATCTTGAGCGGACTTACCGTTTTTGCGGGGATTTTCGCGCAGGGCGGCGCCGCTTCGGCCGGATGGACGGCCTACGCACCGCTTTCGACCACCGATGCCGGAACGGGCGCGGGGCAGGACCTGTGGATTCTCGGAATTCTGATGAACAGCATCGCGACGATAACGGTGGCGATTAACTTTGTTGCCACGATCTTCTTGTTTCGCGCGCCCGGGATGACGATGTGGCGCATGCCGATCTTCACGTGGGAAATTCTGGCGACCGCGCTGATGATTCTGATGGCGTTTCCTTCGCTCGCCTGCGTCTCGTGCGAACTGCTGCTCGAGCGACATTACGGAGCGCACTTTTTCGACCCGAACGCCGGCGGCGACCCGATTCTCTACCAGCATCTGTTTTGGTTCTTCGGTCATCCCGAAGTCTACGTAATGATTCTACCGTTCTTCGGCGTCATCACGGAAATCGTCGCGGTGTTTTCACATAAGCCGGTGTTCGGCTACGTCGGGCTCGTGCTTTCCGCGTTCGCAATCGCGGGGCTTTCAATGGGCGTGTGGGCGCATCACATGTTCACGACGGGCGCCGTGGCGAACGGATTCTTCTCGGGCATGTCGTTCTTGATCGCCGTACCGACGGGCGTAAAATTCTGGAACTGGATCGGCACGATGTGGAAAGGCAAAATAGAGCTCAGCACGCCGATGCTCTTCTCGGTCGGGTTTTTGCTCAACTTTTTGATTGGCGGAATCACCGGCGTCATGGTAGCCTCACCGCCCATCGACTACCACACCGAAGACAGCTACTTCATCGTCGCGCATTTCCACTACACGCTGGGCGGCGGTTCGCTCTTTGCGATTTTTGCGGCGGTGTACTTTTGGTTCCCGAAGATGTTCGGCACCAAGCTCAGCGAGTTGTTGGGCAAGATCAATTTCTGGCTGATGTACGTGGGATTCAACCTGACGTTCTTGCCGATGTTCTTCCTTGGAATCGAGGGCATGGCGCGGCGCGTGTATACGTATCAGCCGATCGCCGACTACGCGTGGCTCAACGCACTCTCATCCGTCGGCGCCGGCATCATGGCGTTCTCGGCGATCGCGTTTGTGCTCAACGTTGTGCTGTCCTTGATTGCAAAGGTTCCCGTCGGCGACGACCCGTGGGGCGCGTTCACGCTGGAATGGGCGACGAGTTCGCCGCCCCCCGAGTTCAATTTCCACGCACTGCCGCCGATTCGATCTGAACGGCCTGCGTGGGATATGCGGCATCCCGAGCTCGCTGAGCAGCGATGAAGACGCTGGTCGGTCTGTTCCTCAGTTCGTCCGCGTTCGGCGCGACGATTTGTCTGGTGTACTGGTATTCGTCGCACGATCGCGGCGGCTCGCTGCTGCTCGGCTTCATGAGTCTGGGTCTAGCGTGGGCCGCGGGGTACGCAATTCTCGCCGAACGCAACTCGAAGATCGCCGGCGACGATCCGCAGTTGCAGCACAAGGAACGCGCCGGTGAAGATCTCGGCGTCGTTACAAAGGAAAGCGCTTGGCCGATTTGCTTGGCGTTTTCGGTGCTCGTGCTGCTGATCGGCGTCGTGTGGTCCGACTTCTTGCTCTTTGCCGGACTGGCCGGGATGCTGTTGTGCTTTTGGCGCCTCGGCGCCGAGAGCGCCCGTGTTTAACTGTCCTTGTCATGGTGAGGTATCCGCTCGTCATGGTGAGGTATCCGCTTGTCATGCTGAGGCATCGAAGCACCCCGAGGTATCGAGGCGCATTGCTTGTCATGCTGAGGAATCGAAGCACCCCGAGGCATCGAGGGGCATTTGCGATCACGCGGCCCTTCGATTCCTCAGGGTGCTTCGATTCCTCAGCATGACAAAGAGCGATCGGCCGCGTAGCTAAAACCCCATGCTCCTCCTCGGCATCGAAACCTCGTGCGACGACACCGCTGCAGCGGTCGTCGAAGACGGACGCGTCGTGCGCTCGAGCGTGTCGACGAACCAAGACGCCTTTCACGCAAAATACGGCGGTATCGTACCTGAAATTGCGAGTCGTCAGCACGTGGCATTGCTTTCGGCAGCGGTCGAAGACGCCGCCGGGCGCGCGCAGGTTTCGCTGCAGCAAATCGACGGCATCGCCGTTACGCGCGGACCCGGACTAATCGGCAGTTTAGTCGTCGGCGTCGCGGCCGCAAAAGCCCTCGCCTTTTCGTTGAACAAACCGCTGTACGGCGTCAATCACTTGCACGGACATATCTACGCGGCGTTTCTCGATCGCGACGACGTTCCGGAATATCCGTTCCTGACGCTGCTCGTTTCCGGAGGCCACTCCCAACTCGTCGACGTGCAAAGCCCGACGTCGATGACTGTCATCGGCCGAACAAAAGATGACGCTGCCGGCGAAGCGTACGACAAAACCGCGCGTCTGCTCGGCTTGGGATTTCCCGGGGGACCGGCGCTCGATAAGCTCGCGCGCGACGGTAACGCGCAGGCGATTGCGTTTCCGCGGCACCGAGCGGAAGGCGATTCACTCGATATGTCGTTTTCCGGCGTAAAAACCGCAGTTCGCTACTTCGTAGAATCTCCGGAAGGAGCGCAGACCTCAAAAGAAGACGTCGCGGCCTCGTTTCAGGCGGCCGTCGTCGACGTTTTGATGCAGCGCGTCGCGGACGCATTTGAACGTTCGGCATATACGAGTGCCGTTTTATCGGGCGGCGTTGCGGCGAACAGCGCGCTTCAACGGGCGCTGCGCGAGTGGGGCGAGCGAAACGGCGTGCGCGTTTTCATACCGCCGCCGAAATACTGCACGGACAACGCCGCGATGATCGCGGCGGCCGCCTTCTACCAGGGTGATGCGGTTCGAGCCGACCCCTTAGAACTGAGCGCAGACCCCAACCTGCCGTTCGCACCCGGCGCGTAGAGCCGGCGCGCATATGATACAATGCTGCCACCACGTTACTACTGGAGGGCAAGCATCATTATGAAGACGACTCGCGCCCTTGGGTTTAGCGCATTTTTCCTGGCGCTCGTAGCATGTATCGTCACGAGTTCGCCGGCTTTTGCCGTAACGCAAAATCCGCGTCATGTCACCTACGACGTCGCAATAAAACCGCAAACCGGAATCGGACCGCCGCGTACCGGTATCCTGGTTCTTACATTCAATGCCGGCGGAATTGTGAACGGCACGTATCGCGGCACGTCCATTGCGCCCGATCCGCTGAACAACCGCATCACGCAAGTCACCGGTGGAATTCAAAATCACCAGCTGTGGATCGATATCGGGATGCGCGGCAGCATGCGATTCTCGGGAACGCTACAGCACGGAAACTTGTCGCTCAGCGGGTTTATGCGCGGCCGTATGTATACGCTTACCGGCGCCGCTGTTCATTAGACGGCTGTAACGAAGAGGGCCCCGCAGGCGTTTACAACATTGGAGGGCGACCGATGAATCTTCAACGCGTTCTGCTTGGTGCGCTTTCGCTCGCAGCGGCCGGCTTGGCTGCTTGCGGTGGAGCAACCGGCGTGCTGAAAGGCGCGTGCGCCAGCGTCGCGCCGCCTGCCCTTTTGTATCCGGCATCATCAACAACGGGCGTGCCCGACGGCAATTTGGACATCTGGGTCGGCTACCCCGAAAATCCGTCCACCGCTTTCAGTGCGCCCGCGCTCACGTCGCCCGGTATTGCGAGCGTCAACGGAACGGCGTGGCTGCCTCCCTCGCCCGGACCGACGAATCCGCCCGGACTGCTGACGCTGCCGGCGAACGATCAGTACTGGACGTCGGGGATACTCGCGCTGGCGCCGTCCACGACATACACCGTAACGGTGACGAATACGCTATGCAATCAAACGTTCTCGCTGGGATCGTTCACGACGCAGTAGTTACGTGTAACCTTTGAACGGATCGTCGCGGACTTCGTCGCAAAAATTGACGAGGTGAAATCCCGGGACGCGCCGGTACGCCACGTCCGTTACGAAACTATTTCCCGTCGCCTCCGGCTTGCGCGCGGCAACCGCGGCGACCGCGTCGATAAAAACACCGGTAAAATTCGTACGCGGTACGGCTCGCAACACCGCCGCAATATCGGCGCGCTGCATTTCATCCAGGTAGCCGCCAAAGTCCGCATTCACGCCGGCGTTCACCAGTTTTACTTCGGTCTGCTTCCATCGGGCGATCCCGCTGGAGTCATGCAGTGCGATGGCATCCCAGACGGTTTCAATGTTTCGTTCGTCGGCGCCGTGCTTTTGCATCAGCGTTCGCGCAACGTTCGCACCATCTACCTCAAAACGCTCGCTGGCACTCATATGCGCGCTGGAGAGGCCGGTATCGTGAAGAATCGATGCAACGTACACGATTTCGGGATCGTGGTCGACGCCGCGAGCGCGCGCGATCAGCTCCGCAAACAAAAACGTCCGCAACGAATGCCGGAAGATTTCCGGCGCCTCGGAAGCACGGGCGATTTGTGTGGCCTCGGCCGCCAACGCACTGTGAGGCAAAGGCACACCGGCCACGAGCCCATTCGCCGGCGCCGGCGATAGCGGTGCTATCGATGCGAGTACCGCAGCGCCGGGAAAGGTGGTCAAGAACTCGTCGCGTTTCACGTTCGTCTCTTCCATCGATTGCACCCAACGTACCATAGGCGTTAATCAAAACGCATAAAGCAGGTCTCATCGGCGTTCGACCTTCTCCCGCAGCGGCGCCATCGTGCAGCTCGGTATGCAGGGGTACCAGGCAACCTACCGAAATCGCTATTTACTTTACTTTGTAAGGAAAGTAAAGGCAGTTTCCATCTAGATAAAGACCGGCCTCATCGGCTGCCGGTCTATCACACCTTGCTCTCGCACTTCAGTTGGAGAAAAGCAGTGTTCAAAAAAGCCCTTTTGCGCTGCGTCACCCTCGCAGCGGCCGTATCGATTGCATCGTGCGGTCAGTCGTCCGTTCCGCGCTCGTCGTCGCCGGCATCGGTCCTTCGTCCGTCGTCCGGGACGGTCACCACCTACGCGATCATGAAGTCGTCGACGGTATCGTCGACGGTCACCTTTTACGGTTGGCCCGACAACTCGCCGCCGGGTTGCCAAATCGCACATCCGGTGATCCACCAGTGCGCCGGCGGAACCGGCACCTATTCCAACCCGATCACGTTTGCAACCGAAACGTCCAACGGTTCCAAGCTCCCGTACGGCGTGCGAATCTACGTACCGTTTATGAAGCGCTATTTCATCCGTGAGGACGATTGCGCGGGCTGCACGGGAATGTGGGTCGACCTCTGGGTCGGCGGCAACAACTCGGACAACCCCAACGACGTCATCGCGTGCGAGAACTATCTCACGCCCGGGAGTCCGCAGAAGATCATCATCAACCCGCCCTCCAACGAGCCGGTCAAGGCCGGAGCGATTTGGAACGAATCGAACGGCGAATGCAACGGCACGTACAATTACGCCAGGACTGCGCGCCACAATACGCGGCTCGGCCCGCCTCTCGGCCGCCGGTAACCCGCGGACCTTGACGCAGACCCTAGCGCATGGTATGGTTGCCGCAATGTTGATTCGGATTACGCGAATGTCGTGCATGTGTTGCTTGGATGTCCGAGCGGCGCGAAAGGACTTTGCATAGCCGGATCGCGGCTCGGAAAAACCGAACATATGCAAGGCCCCTCGCCGCAACGGCGGGGGGCTTTGTTTTTTAAGAACTTTCCTCGCTTTCCCATCTCACCAGGAGGCCGGAGGATGGAATCAACCGTAGGCATTGCGCTTCTCGGTTGCGGAACGGTCGGCGGCGGAGTCGCCGGACTGCTCTCGCAACGTCGAGCGCACATCGAACGCCGTAGCGGCGCGCGCTACGAGCTGCTGGGCATTGCGAACCGCTCGCACGATCCGCTTTCGCTCGTCGACGATCCGCGCACGGACGTCGTGATTGAATGTATCGGCGGCACCGATATTGCCCTCGAATGCATCGAACGTGCGCTGGAATCGCGCAAGCACGTGGTTACCGCCAATAAGGACGCCATCGCCACGCAAGGCCCGCGCCTGCGGGCGCTGGCGCAAGCCAAAGGCGTGACCCTTCGCTATGAAGCGTCCGTCGCCAGCGCCGTGCCGATCGTCACGACGCTGGATCACGCTTTAGCCGGCGACGAGATCGTCGAAATCGGCGGCGTGCTCAACGGCACGTGCAATTTCATCCTTAGTAAGATGCGCGAAGGCCGCACGTTCGCAGAGTCGTTGCTCGCCGCACAAGTCGCGGGCTATGCCGAGGCCGATCCGCGCAACGACATCGAAGGCACCGATGCAGCGCACAAACTCGCAATTCTAATTCAGCACGCCTTCGGTCAGCCGGTGATTTCACCGCGTATTCCGCGCCGCGGTATCCTGGGCGTGACCTCCGCAACCGTACGGCGCGCTCGCCAGCATGGCTACGAGTTGAAATTGGTCGCCTTCGCAAAGCGGAGCGCCGAAGGGATCAACGCCGAAGTCGGTCCCGTACTGGTGCCGTTCGCGCATCCCTTCGCGCAGTGCGGCGGCGTCGATAACGTCGTCCGGGTCGTCGGCGCGTCATCGGGCCCGCTGTTTTTCAGCGGTGCGGGCGCGGGCCGCGACGCAGCGGCAGCCGCCGTCTTGGGCGATGTAATCGCCACGTTGCGCGCGTTGGCCGAGCGCCACAATGCCCGCCCGGCGCGGCCGGCGGCGTTCGCTACGCAGCCGGTCGCGGGCGCATTCGAACATTTTCCGGCATTCGCCGGATACCCCGTATTGACGGGCCATTCTCACCACGCTCCGGCAACGCAGGAACTCCTTGCGCACTCATCGCCGGGAAACGGAGAAGAACATGTCGATCACGCTCACCGAACAATCGCTGCGGTTTGACACGGTAGCCGTTCACGGCGGACACGGCGGCGATCCCGCCACCAAAGCGCGCGCGGTTCCGATCTATCAAACCACGTCGTATACGTTCGACAATACCGATCACGCGGCGCGCCTCTTCGCGCTCGAAGAGTTCGGCAACATCTACACCCGCATCAATAATCCCACGACCGACGTCCTCGAACAGCGCATCGCGCAATTGGAAAACGGCGTGGGAGCACTCGGCGTTTCCAGCGGCCAAGCCGCCACCATTTACGCGATTCTCAACATCGCGAAAGCCGGCGACCATGTCGTCTCGTCGAATTCGCTCTACGGCGGAACGTACAACGCGTTCGCCCATACGCTGCCGCGCTTCGGCGTGCAGGTGGATTTCGTCGACATCGGCGATCCTGCCGCGATTCGCGCGGCGATTCGACCGAATACCAAAGTCGTATTTGCGGAAACGATCGGCAATCCGAAGATCGACGTGCTGGACATCGACGCCGTCGCCGCCGTCGCGCACGAAGCCGGCCTGCCGCTCATCGTCGACAACACGCTCGCGACGCCATATCTCGTTCGCCCAATCGAGCATGGGGCCGACGTCGTCGTGCATTCGGCAACGAAATTTATCGGTGGCCACGGAACCGCGATAGGCGGCGTGATCGTCGACGGCGGAAAATTCGACTGGAGCGAATCGTCGCGGTTCCCCGACTTCACCGAGCCGGACCCCTCGTATCACGGCATTCGCTACACGCAGGCGTTCGGCAATCTGGCGTATATTATCAAAGCGCGCGTTCAATTGCTGCGCGACATCGGCGCGGCGATCTCGCCGTTCAATGCCTGGCTGCTGCTGCAGGGTTTGGAAACGCTGGGACTTCGCGTCGAGCGTCACAATTCAAACGCACAGGCCGTCGCGGAATATCTGCAAAGCAAACCCGGCATTGAGTCCGTATCGTATGCGTCGCTGCCTTTGAATCCGTCTTATGCACGCGCCCAGCGGTATCTGGGCGGTAAAGGGGGCGCCATCCTGACGTTCCGCGTGAAGGGCGGCCAAGAAGCGGCCAAACGATTCATCGACGCGCTGAAGCTATTCTCGCTGCTTGCAAACGTCGGGGATGCGAAATCGCTGGTGATTCATCCCGCCACGACGACGCATCAACAGTTGACCCGGCAAGAGCGGCTCGTAAACGGCGTCGACGAATCGACGATCCGCTTTTCCGTCGGCATTGAAGACATTTCGGATATCCTTGCGGACGTGGACCGCGGACTGGCCGCACTCGGAACGTGAACCGGTTGATCGAAGAAACGACCGTGTCGATCGGGCCGCTCGACCTCGTTGCAGGCGGGCGGCTCGAGGCGGTCGAGCAGCGCGTAACGACGTACGGCGATCCGTCTAATCCGGCAGTTTTCGTCGCGCATGCGCTGACCGGCAACAGCCGCGTTACCGAGTGGTGGTCGGGACTCGTTGGTCCCGGAAAGCTCCTCGATCCGGACCGCTGGTACGTGATCGGGATCAACGCGCTCGGCAGCTGTTACGGATCCACTGGTCCGCTGACCGTTGCGGATTTTCCGTACGTTACCGTGCGCGATATCGTGCGCGCGCAGGCACGTGTTTTGGATCGTCTCGGCGTTGAGAATCTCGACTTGGTCATCGGCGCGTCGTTGGGCGGCATGCAAGCGCTGCAATGGGCTGTGGACTTTCCGCAGCGTGTGCGCCGGGCCGTGATGGTCGGCGCGCACGATCATCAGTCGCCGATGGGCGTGGCGCTCAACGCGGCGCAGCGCGACGCGATCGCATTGGATCCGCAAGGCGGTCTACGCTTAGCGCGCAAAATCGCCATGCTCTCGTACAAGAGCGACGCGCTCTTCAAAGAACGGCACGATCGCCGGCCCGATCGCCGCGGCCGCTTTCGCTTCGACGTCGAAGGCTATCTCGAATATCAAGCCGACCTGTTCGAAGCGCGCATGGATCCGCGCAGCTACGTGGCGCTGACCCACGCGATGGACTCATTCGACGTTAGGGACGCTCATGCCGTTCCGCTCGAAACACCGCCGGACGCGTCGAAGGGCCGCCCGTCCCTCCTCTTCGTGGGCATCACGTCCGACTGGCTCTTCCTCCCCGGCGATATTCGCGCGGCTGCGGAACGCTTCAAACAGTTCGGATACGCGACGTCATACGCGGAGATCGACTCCAATCACGGGCACGATGCATTTCTCGCCGAGCCGGAGATCTTCGCCGATCTTCTGGCGCGGCACGGGATCTAGCAGCGCTAGGAGCAACCGTTCGTGGTCGTCAACACGTAGCCGTCGTTCGCTCCCAATTGCAGCGGATTCGTTACGCTCCGTCCTTCGATGTCCGTGTAGGCGTGCGCCGGCAATTGAAGGCTCGACGGTGTGAAGCTGTTGTTGACGATCGCCAAGCCGCCCGTGAATTTGCGATAGTACACGGTGCCGGATACGCTGTACTCCGCGCACGGCGTTCCCAGCCGCGTGGCAAACTCCGGATGGTACGAATAGATCTCACCCGTCGACGGAGAGACGTATAATGCGGCGCCGCCCTCGTTGCCCATCTGGTAGGCAGCCATCGCAAACTCCAGTTGCTGCGGCGTCACCGACGTTTCGCACGGCGATCCGCCGTTCAAACAGAAGTAATTGATCGAGAAGAACGCGACATGGTTGGCCTGCGCGTACTGCATGTACTGCACCAAGTGGCCGACGTTTATTCCGTACCGGTTATAGTTCGAGAATCCGTTCTCGTTCATGATACCGTCGACGTTGGAGAGAATGGCCTGTTCGTTCGGATCGCTCAGCTCACCCAGCGGATGATTCACCAGCAGCTTCAAGTGATACGGCGCCAGCGTGGGATCGGTGGTCAAAATTTGGCGAGCCGTCTTCACCCAATTCACGATGTCGGCGATAAAGGCCGGATCCGGCTGCAGATATCCCATCGTGTAACGCTTGACGAACGTGCTGCCTTCCCAAACGCCGCAGCCGTACCAACCGTCTGAGCCGTAGTTGTATCCCGGATCGCTCTGTCCCAGAATGGCATTCGGCCCGGACGTATAGTTCGAGAACGAAACCTGATCCAGCGCGAGCGCATTGTAGCCGTTTGCGATCATGTACGGCCCCAGCATTTGCCGCACTTGATAATCGATGACTTGCGGATTATGAAAGTCCAGCGGCACATCGGGGAATCCGTCGTCGCGCGCGACGTAGTGCGTGGGGTTTCCATTGCTATCGCACGTGTACAAAATCCAATCCGGATGATTCTGCTGCCACCACGTCAAGTCGTGACCGGAGATCGCGTTCTCGTCGTTGAGCGGAATCATGTAGCGCGACGTAATCATGCCGGGATGCGACTGATTCCACGTGGACGGACTGAACGCGGCCCACACTGCGTCCTCGTACGGCGCTTCGGCTTGGATCTGCTGTTGCGTCATGCGCAGGTCGATCACTTGAATCAAACTGAAGCGGCCGGTCGTGTTCGGCAAAATCGTCTGTCCCGCGCCCGCCGGCGTGGGCGTGGGCGTCGGCAACGGCGTCGGCGTCGCAAAGGGAGTCGGCGTCGATCCCGGTCCGGGCGTTGCGGACGGCGCACTCGACGCGTGCGGCGACCCGCTTGCGGCGGGCGATGGATTGTTGCCGCCGCCGGGCAGCGGCGGCGTTGAGGAACCACCGCCTCCACCGCCGCATGCGCTCAGGAGCGCCGCGGCGAGGGCGGTTACAAAAAGTGTGCGGGCAAACACGATTTAGCGTAGCCGCGATGGCGTTGCCCTGAGAACGGCCGACTAGGGGACCGGAGCTGGGTCCTTTCGGCCGTCGTACCACTTCAACACGCGCATCGCGCGGAGCGTATTCCAGCGGCTGGCCCGGCCGGTTTCGGGTTCTAACGAGAAGCCGAGACGGTCGGGATGCAGGTAGTTCATCGGCCAGCGTCCGTTTTGATGGCGGCGCGCCCGGACGATGGCGATCGCTTCGGCCATGCGCGGATCGGGTTCCGCGCCGGCACTTCTGAAATAGTCGAGCGCACGCAAGACGTCGTAGTGCCACATCGTTGGGAACGTGAACCGTGCCCATTTGCGATTGATGATTTCGCCGTTGGATAATCGCCTGAGCAAACGCCGCTCGAGCAGATACTCCCGAGCTTTCCCACGCGCGTGCGAAACAGCGGTTGATTCGCCCCACCGCCGTTCGTATTCCAGCAATCCTTCCAGTACGCGAATCGTCGAATTGAACGACGAACGCGTGCTCGGCGGCGCATCGCAATTCCACCCGCCGTCCGCTAATTGCTCCTCGAGCAGCCGCTCGACGATGCGATCGCACCGCTCGCCGAAGTAACTGCCAAAAGCGAGAATCGCTCCGTTGATGCACGCTTCCGTTTCGCCGTCAAAATAGGGACGATTGTCCAGTGCCTCCCACCGCAGATTCGCTTTCACTCTGGAAACTGCGCGAATCGCTTCGGCGCTTCGTGGATCGAGGCCCATCTCGCGCAGCAGAATTAGCGCATCCATGCTGATCATCCACCCCTCATCGTTCGGATCCCAGTATCCTTCTTCTGCCTGGCGATCGAGAAGTGCGCGCCCCCAGCCTTCCGCAGCTACGCGCGCACGTTCCCCGGCGACGACGGCGTCGCGTTCGTTCGTGAAGTCGCGTAAGACTTGCCAGCGTATCGCCGGATCGCCTTGCAACAGCCAGCGGATGACGCTCGCTTCACTCACAACGCAAAACGTACCGTACGATACGGGGGCCGTCAACAACTACGCTGTCACAAGAACCGCGGGCCATGCGTAGACATCAGATGACCTGCTGTCATGGGAAGGACTACGGTAGATCTTTGCCGATCTTTCTAAGCGAGGTTTTTAAGTGAGAGCGCACGGCGCGCCGCGTCCCGGCTACGTCTCCTCGTGCGATCGCGTCGCACAGTTCGTCGTGAAGGCGGTCTGCCTCGTCGCGAACATACTCGACTGTCGTCGCTGCGGTCAGAAGCGGCGCGACGCTTTCGACAAACGATTGGTACACACCGCCGAGTGCGGGGTTCTTCGCCGCAGTCGCGACCGCCAAATGAAATGCAAAATCGGCTTGGGCGTAGCCGCGCACGTCACCCGCCCGGACAGCTTTGGCGCGCTGTTTCAGGCATTTGCGCATTGCGGCGACGTCTTTGGCGTCTCTGCGGCGTGCCGCCAGCTCGGCAATCGCCGATTCCAGCAGCAGGCGCGCCTCGTAAATATCCGCAAGCGCCGCCCGGCTCAGACGCTCTTCCAACGACTCACGCATCGTCCGCGATTCGACGTACGTGCCGTCCCCGTGCCGGACGCTGACGATTCCGCGGTTGGAAAGTACCCGCATGGCTTCGCGAATGGTCGACCGCCCGACGCCGAACAATTCGCAAAGTTCACCTTCTGCCGGCAATCGATCGCCCACGCGATAGGTTCCCTCGGCAATAAGGCTTCGGATTTGCGCAATCACTTGATCGGCAAGCCCATTGCGTCTAACGGTTCGCACTTGCATGTTGATGTGTGCGTTTCGCCGTGCCGCGGGGGCGCCCCCGGAGGAATTGTGTACAAAACCAACGTCTCTCTATTCGCTGCGGCGGCAATTGCCTTGGTTTCTCTTCCGACGGCCGGGCGCGCACAGAACGCCGGCGCGCCGTCCGGCGTGTTCGGAAACGGGCACGCATATTACCACGCGGTACGCGTAGCGCCGTACCGGTTCCTCAACACCATCGTCCGGTTGCACTTTAACGTTCCGCGCGCGCTCGTATACGGTGACGAAACGGCGACGGTGTCGACGAAAAATGCGCAAGTCCGCGATCTCCCGTTCAATAGCGCCGGCATCCACGTCCAAAGCATCGCGGTCGACGGCCGGCGGGTCCGCTATACCGAAGATCGCGCGCACGAAACGCTTCACATCCCGGTCGACGCAGGCGCAGCCGGGACGCGCATCACGATTGAATTTCGATACTGGGCCGCGCCACCGAGGGGCCTCTATTTCATACGCCCGGACAGTGCCTACCCCCATATCGTTCCGGAGATCTGGACGCAGGGCGAGCCGATCGATAACCGGCGCTGGTTTCCGACGTGGGACGAACCGAACGAAAAAACGCCCAGCGAACTCATCGTCACGGTACCGCGCGGTTGGACTGTAATTGCAAACGGGTATTTGAAATCGCATACGGCCGCTGCTCGAGACGATACCTGGGACTGGAATTCGCCCAAGCCAAAATCGACGTATCTCATTTCTTTTGCCGCGGGTCCGCTGGTGAAGTACCATTCTTCGCTCGGCGCCTTGGATGTCGATTCATTCGTTCAGCCGCAGTACGCCGCGCTCAACGCGCAGTGTTTCCGGCACACGAAAGACGCGATCGCTTATTTCGACCGGATCATCGGCGTGCCGTACCCGTGGGAAAAGTACGATCAAACAACAGCGGAACGATACGTCTATGGCGGAATGGAAGACGTTTCGGCGACGCTGCTTACCGCCCTCACGCTGCACCCCGCAATCGAAGAACCGGAAAGCGGCTGCGACATTTTGATATCGCACGAGCTCGCACAAGAGTGGTGGGGCGACGACGCAACGATGACCGATTGGGGAAACGTCTGGCTGCACGAAGGTTTCGCCACGTATTACGATGAGCTCTGGAGCGGCAAGCGCTTCGGCGAGAGCGAGTTCGAATATCGCCGGCATCAAGCCGGGCAGGCGTACTTTCAGGAGACGCGGCAGTATCTGCGCCCCATCGTCGATCGTACTTACGCCGATCCGTTGGACGTCTTCGATGCCAGCAGCCATCAGCGGCCGGGGGCGGTGCTGCACATGCTGCGCTATCTCTTCGGCGACGCCAAATTTTTCGGCGCCACCCGCGCATATTTGCTGAAATACGCGCTGAGAAACGCCGATACGGACGACTTTTTTCATACGGTCGAAGCGTATCTCGGTACGGACCTTAGCTGGTTCGAGGACGAGTGGTTCGAGCGCCGCGACTACCCGAACTTTCTCGTCGGCGACGCCTACGATGCAACGGCGCATGCGCTCGCCGTCACGGTCAAGCAGCGCAACATCGACGGCCAACCATACCGCATGCCGATCGTGATCGAGGTCTATTGGGGAACAGCCGTTACTCGCGTTCGGCCGCTCATCGAGCGGAACGATCAAACGATCCGGATTCCAAATGTCGGCGCACCTCCCGATATGGTGCTCTTCGATCCCAACGAGAACATTCTCAAGAAGCTCACGTTTTCGCAGCCGGTGCGACGATTGGCATATCAACTCGCGCATGCGGCGCACATCGGCGACCGCGAATGGGCGCTGGAGCAGCTGGCCGGCATGACGCACGCGCAAAACGGCGCACGTCTCTCGGCGATGAACGCCGTCGCCCGCTCAGCGACGTCAGACCCATTCTATGGCGTCCGCGCAGATGCAATGGCGGCAGCGGCCTCGTTCAACGACGCGGCTACGGTTGGCGCCGGATTGCGGGACGCCGATACACGCGTGCGCCTTGCGGCGGAAGCTGCTGCGGCCGGACTGGACGGCGCGCCGTCTTCGGTTATTGGACGTCTTCGGGAATTAGCGGACGACCCCAATCCGGATTGTGCGGCCGCGGCGTTGACGGCGCTAGGTGCGCTGAAGGCCCCGGGGCATCTACGATGTGCTCGTACAGGCCTTGAATCGCGAGTCATTCGACGAAGCGGTCGCATCGGGAGCGCTTGCGGGTCTTGCCGCCTACGGAGACGATCGCGCGCTCGATCTCATCCGGGCACGTACCGCGTACGGCGTCCCTGATGAGGAGCGTAACGCGGCGGTGGGCGCTTTGGCGCAGTTGGCGCGCGAGGTCAAACAACCGCATGCGGCGCTGCCCGTACTCGAACACCTGCTTGAGAACGACCCGCTGATCGCTACCCGCATGGCCGCTGCCGCAGCACTTGGAGCGCTCGGCGATCCGCAAGCGCGTCAAACGTTGGAACGCGCCGCTGCGCAAGACGCGCAGACAATCGTGCGTGACGCGGCGACCCAAGCTGCAGGAGAACTGCCCGTCGCCAAGCGTTAACGACGCGCAATTACCGTTCGAAAACCCAACGCCGGATGCCGCCCGCCAAGACACGATGTTCCAGCGGATGCAGTCGGTCCAGAATTGCCTCTTCGGTTTCGCCCGGTGCAATCGCCAAAGGTTTTCGCGTCAATACCGGTCCGCGGTCGGCTTCCAGCGTCACGCG
This sequence comes from Vulcanimicrobiaceae bacterium, assembly GCA_035938175.1. Taxonomy (GTDB): domain Bacteria; phylum Vulcanimicrobiota; class Vulcanimicrobiia; order Vulcanimicrobiales; family Vulcanimicrobiaceae; genus DASRDE01. The sequence continues at coordinate 33,269 of DASZHD010000025.1, read as the reverse complement.
GTGACACGATGCTCCCACCCAGCGGCTTCCCCACGCCAATGCGTCGCGCACCGCGTGCGCGCCGCGAAAAGCCGGCGTAACGCTTCCGTCGGGAAACCCCACTTCGTCGCGCCGTTGATCGAGCGGCAAGAAAGCCGGATGAATGTTGATCGTATGCGGATGCGCTGCGACGAAAACGTCGTCCAGCACGTGCATCCAGCCCAAAAGCAAGAGCAGATCCGGTTCCTCGCGGCGCACGATTTCGAGCAGCGCGCGATCGTATTCGGCGCGCGACTGTGCTTTGCGATCCCACGGAAAGGCGACGTGCGCAACGCCGGCGATTCCCGCCCGTTCCAACGCATATGCATTTGCCCTATTGGTGAGCAGCAGCGCCAAATCCAGCGGTATGTCGCCCGCTGCAACGCCGTCGATGACCGACTGAAAGTTGCTGCCGTTGCCCGAGGCCAAAACGACGGTCCGGTACCGCTTGCTCGTAAAGTGCGCGCCGTCAAACCGCTCTACGACCTCGGCGTCGCAGGCTCGCGCATAATATTGAACGAGTGCGCCCTCGCCCACCGCCGGAATCAACGCTCGTGCGTATCCCGCCTCGCGCAACGCACACAGCGTTGCAACCAACACGTTTTCGCCCAACGGCGATCCGCGAAACTCCGGCGCAACACCGAACGGGCCGAAGACGCCGGTTCCCGGCTCCTGCGCCGCGCCGCGAAGCCATGCGTACGATACGCCCTGTGGATCGTACGTCGCAAACGCGGCATACCGCCGGCCGGAACGAACGATAAGGTTTTTACCGGCGAGCGCTTCCGAACTCCACGCTCCTCCAAATTCCATGTCGATCCAAGCGAGGAACGGATCCGGCCCGGACTGCAGACGTTCGACGGAAAAACCTGCGGCGCTTATCGACTCCACGGCGCGCGCGCAGTTTTCGGCGTTGAAGCGGTCGCTGCGGAGGTCGACGGCTAAATTGACCAGATCATGCACGCGCCGGATGTACCGTCACTTGCGGTTCGTCATCCGCGCGCTTTTCGATCCATCCGACGACGCGAGCGCCAGGTGCTGCGGCCATCGCTTGCTGCGCCTGCGTAAACGGTACGATAAGCGAGTAGCCGATGCCCATGTTGAACGTGCGGTACCGCTCTTCATGCTGCAGATTTCCGCGCCGGATCAATTCGCTAAAGAGCTCCGGTACCGGCCAGCGCGATTGTTCGAAAACGGCTTTGACGTTCGGCGGAAGCGTTCGCGGAACGTTTTCCAGCAAGCCGCCGCCGGTAATATGCGACATCGCTTTCACCGTCGCAACGCGTTGGATCGCTCGAACGTCGTTGTAATACGACGGATGCTCTGCCAGCAGCGCCGCGCCGAACGTCGTGCCGTCGAAGGGCTGCGCGTATTCGTCGATAGGTATCAGTTTTCGCGCGAGCGTGTAGCCGTTCGTATGCAGTCCGCGTGATGGCAAGCCCACTATTGCATCGCCCGGCGACACGTTCGCCGGATCGGGAACATCCTTCGTCTCCACGACGCCCACGATGGTGCCGGCGAGATCGAAATGGCCGTGCGCGTACAGTCCGGGCATCTCCGCCGTTTCGCCGCCGAGCAGCGCGCACGTATTTTTGCGGCACGCTTCGTAACAGCCGCTAACGATTTCCGCGGCAACCTTCGGTTCCAATTTTCCGACGGCGAGGTAATCCAAAAAGAACAGCGGCGAGGCATTCACGACCAAAATATCGTTGACGCAGTGATTCACCAGATCCGCGCCCACGGTATCGTAGACTTTCAGCTCTGCAGCGATGAGGATTTTCGTGCCGACGCCGTCGGTGGAAGCGACCAGCGCCCGGTTCTCATCGCCCGGCATCTTGAACAGCCCGCCGAAGCCGCCGATAGCGTCCAATTGCCCGGGATGCCGCCACGCCTTCGTTAGGTCTTTGTAACGCGCGACCGCCTCGTTGCCCGCCGCGATATCGACGCCTGCTTGCGCGTAGGCGTCAGCCGTGCCGGAATCGTGGCTCATCAAGAGGTCCTGCCTGCGAAGGGCGGAGGTTGGACAGAGTCGCGGGGACAAAAGAGACTTTTCGCCATTGAGGCCCTACAGTTTCTCCAATCGAAAGGTTGACCATGCAAGTTCGTATCGCTGCTGATGCGCCCGGTTCCGTGCGTGCGCAAGCACTGGTGCTGCCCGTCTTCTCCACCTCGCTCGAAGGCGCGGCGAAGACGATCGACGGCGATTTGAACGGTGAGCTCGAAGAGATTCTGTCGAGCGGAGAAATCAAAGGAAAGCTGACCGAAATCAGCCTGGTTCACGCGTACGGCAAACCGTATAAACGCGTGCTGCTGATCGGCCTGGGCGAAGCCGACAAATTCGAACCGTGGATGCTGGCGCGGTATGCCGGTGCAGCGGTGCGGTATTTAGGCCGGCGCAACGTTCGCGACGTTGCGTTCGTGCTGCCGGCGCAAGCCAAAGGCAACGAGGTTGCGTGCGCCTCATTCTTGGTCGAAGGCGCAACGGCCGGCGAATTCGATACGTCGATCTATCAAAAGGATCCGGACAAGCGCAGCGGAGCCGATACCGTCGTGATCTTGTCCGAAGGCCTCGACGAAGCGGCGCTCCGTAAAGGCGTCGAGCGCGGTCAGATTCTCGGTGAAGCGGTAAATTTCGCACGGCGCTTGGCAATAACGCCCGCGAACGACATGACGCCGACGATTCTGGCCGAGGAAGCATCGAAAGCCGCACAAGAGGCCGGTCTGACGGTCGATGTTTTAGATGAAGCGCGCTGCAGAGCCGAAGGTATGGGTTCATTCCTGTCCGTCGCGCAGGGCAGCGCCCAGCCGCCCAAATTCATCGTTCTGACGTACAACGGCGATCCCGGAAGCAAAGAATTGCTCGCGCTCGTCGGTAAGGGCATTACGTTCGACACCGGCGGTATCTCGATCAAGCCGGCCGATCGCATGGAAGAAATGAAGTACGACATGTCCGGCGGCGCGGGCGTCATCGCCACGATGCGCGCGCTCGGAAAATTGAAGCCGAAAATCAACGTCGTCGGCATCGTCCCCGCGACCGAAAACATGCCGGGCGGAAAAGCGACGAAACCCGGCGACATTTTCACCGCGATGAACGGCAAAACGATCGAAGTGATCAACACCGATGCGGAAGGGCGCCTGATTCTCGCGGACGCGCTCTGCTATGCCAACAAGCTCGGCGCAACGAAAATCGTCGATACCGCGACGCTGACCGGCGCATGCGTCATTGCTCTCGGCCACGCGGCGAGCGCGGCCGTGACGAACAACGACGAATTCATCAATGCGTTCCTTGCCGCCGCAAAACCGACGGGCGAGCGCTACTGGCACATGCCGCTGTACGAAGATTACAGCAGCGCGATGAAGAGCGATATCGCGGATCTGAAAAATACCGGCGGCCGCGCTGCCGGAACGCTCACCGCTGCGGCATTCCTGAAAGCATTTGCCGGCGAGACGCCCTGGATCCACATCGACATTGCGGGAACTGCGTACTTGGATAGCGAGTCCGCGTGGCAGGCAAAGGGCCCGACGGGAACGCCCGTCCGCGCGTTCATTTCGTTTGTCGAACAGCTCGCCGGTTCGGGCGTAATTCACACAAACGGCGCGCGTTCGACCGTCAGCTCCGCCTTGTCATCGTAAGCCGGGGACGCACCAACCGGTACAACACGTGCGTCGAATCCCAGCTGTCGAGAACGTCGAGTTTCCAGCCGGGAATCGCTAGTTTGGGCGGTGTGATAAAGTACACCGCCCTTGCTTTATCCCAAGCTGAATAGTCGTTTGCGAAATCCGGCGGCCACGCCGGAACGACGACCCGGCCGGCAAACGTTCCGTCGACGAACTCTCCGTAGGCCAGCGACGTCGCGTCGATCCACGGCGCCACCACGATCGCACCCGGCGGTATGCGGCGCGCCGCCTGCGCAATCGTGTTTCTTCCGCCGGCCGAATCGCGGTTTGCAAACGACGCTTCCTGATTGTTTGCGTAGGTTTGGCCGGCGAACAATGCGATGAGTACAAACGCCGCGATGCTGCGAATGCCGTCCAGCCACGAGAGTTTGACGGCCGCGCCGGCCATCAGCACGGGAACCAACCACAGCGACAGAAGCCGGTACCGATCCGGATCCCCTTCAACGCCGGCATACGAATACGAAAATGGTACGGCCGCAACGCACGCGATCGTAAGCGTAAGACACGTTCTCCAATCACGCTTCAGGAGAGCAGCCAGACCGCCAACCGCCAGCGCTATTCCGGCAGCGCCGTACGCCGTGTTCAAAGCGCCGATCCATGCACCGAAGCCCGTGCCGAGCGAAGCGGGAGTCAGCGCCGACCAAATCGCCTCGCGCGCACCGAATTGACTGCCCGTGATCTCCGTAACAAACCCGTTCCAGTGACTGGGATCGTTGTAATTCAACACGATCGATCCGGCGGCTCCGGAGAGCGCTACCGTGGGATCGAGTCCGTGCGTCACGATATACGCGGATCGCAGCGGCAGATACGCGTAGAGCAGTAAACATCCAAAGACGATAAGGCCGGCGCTGCCAAGCTCGCGCAGCGTAGTTCGCCGCGGCGCGAGAACGATCGCTGCGCAGACTCCGAAAACGAGCCAAACGGCAATTGGATGCGTCGCCAGCGCAAGGCCCCAGCAAAGCGCCATTGAGAATAACGCGCGGCTGTTGCCGGTGCGCGCGTAACGAACGCCGTACAGCACCGAAAACGCACTCAATGCCAAAGCGAGATCGTGCACCTCGGCGCGTGCAGCATGCACCCAGATAAGGTCGGTTACCGAAAACCACAGACTCGCCGCGAGCGCAACCGGACGCGCTATGCGCAGTTCGACGGCCGCTACGTATATCGCTAAACACGCCGCGCTCATCGCCATCGCCGAAAAAACGTTTAACCGGTATGCGACCGTGCCCAGCGCAAAAACGTGACTGAATATCCACCCAAGCAGCGTGTAGAGCGGAAATCCCGTCGGATGCGCAATGCCCAGAACGTACGGAACGGACTGCATCTCTGCCGTATCCCACGACGCCGGATCCGAACTGGCGGAACGGCAATAGATCGCGAGCGGCAGCAGAAATGCCGCCGCTTGAAAAGCGGCGTCCACGAGCGCTTCCGCATCAAATCGCTTTTCAACGGCCAAAGCGCTGCCGTGCTTCGATATACCGCGTGCAACCCCCGCCGTCGCGCGCAAAGAGTGGCACCCCAAGGTGTAGAACCTTCAGTGGCTTTGAATACGACCTCTTCTGCCGGCAAGCCGGCTTCCGACGGACACGGCAGTGAGGCACGCCCGTACACTCCGCAAAAAGGCAGCGTCCACCGGGTGACCGCGGGCGCGATCAAGCGCCGCAAAGGCCGCGTGACGTTTCCCGTAGTCACCGCATACGATGCTCCGTTTGCCGAGTTTGCCGAAAACGCCGGTATCGACGTGATCCTCGTCGGCGACAGCGTCGGCAACAACGTGCTCGGTTACGATGAAACGACGCCCGTTACGCTCGATGACATGATCCACCACGCGCAGGCGGTCACGCGCGGAACGACGCGCGCGCATATCATGGTCGATATGCCGTTCGGCTCGTATCAAGTCAGCGACGAAGACGCCATCCGCAGCGCGATTCGTTTGGTGAAAGAAGGCGGCGCGTGTTCGGTCAAAATGGAAGGCGGTACGCAAGTTTCCCAACGCATCCGCGCGATTTACGGCGCGGGAATTCCGGTCGTCGGCCACATCGGCCTCATGCCGCAAACCGCCAGCCTTGGCCCCGGATACAAGGTCCGCTCCAATCGCCAACGCCTGCTCGACGATGCACGCGCCGTTGAAGAAGCCGGCGCATACGCGGTCGTGCTGGAAGTGATCGATCGCGAGGTCGCACGGGAATTAACGCAGGTGCTGTCGATTCCCACGATCGGCATCGGCGCCGGGCCGCACTGCGATTCGCAAGTGCTCGTGCTGCACGATATTCTCGGAATGTACCCAAGCACGCCGAGCTTCGCCAAGAAATATGGCGACATCGGCACCGCCGCAACCGAAGCGTTGCGCGCCTACGCCGAAGAGGTTCGCGAGCGAAAGTTCCCGGGGTAGATTCTTACGCGGTAACGCGGGGACGGTGCGCCGCGGGAACGTTGGGATACACGCCTGTCAAACACCCCAGGCACATCTCGTTTTCACCGCGTCCGGTGGCGGCGATCAGTCCTTCCAGACTCAAATAGCCGAGCGAATCCGCGCCGATCTTCTGCCGTATTTCTTCAACCGTAAAGTTCGCGGCGATTAGTTCATCATACGTTGCCATATCCACGCCCAAATAGCACGGATGCTTGATCGGCGGAGACGTCACGCGCACGTGCACTTCTTTTGCGCCTGCGTCGCGCAGCAACTGAACGATACGCGGTGTGGTCGTCCCGCGCACGATCGAATCATCGACAACGACGACGCGCTGATCGCACAAGTTCTCGACCACCGGATTGAACTTCAACTGCACGCCGCGGCTGCGCATCCGCTGATCGGGACTGATGAACGTGCGCCCGATATAGCGGTTTTTGATCAACCCCTCGATGTACGGTAATCCACTTTCGGCAGCGTAGCCGATGCCGCCGGGAACGGCAGAGTCGGGAACCGCCATGACGACGTCCGCGTCCACCGGGTACTCGCGCGCAAGTTCCTGACCCATGCGGTAGCGCGCCGTGTAAATCGACTGCTCTTTCAACTTCGAATCCGGCCGCGCGAAATAGATGTACTCGAACATGCACAGCGCCGGAACTTCTGACGGATTGGTGCGATGCGATTCGATCCCGTTCGCGCTGATGCGAACGATTTCTCCGGCTTGGATTTCGCGCTCGTACGTGGCGCCGATCGTCTGCAGTGCGCACGATTCCGACGCGACCACCCAACCCTCGCCGTAACGGCCCAAGCACAGCGGTCGCACGCCCCACGGATCGCGGAACGCGTACACTTCATCCTTCGTGCACAGAACGATGGAATACGCGCCGCGCGCGCGCTCCAAGACGGCTTTGATGCGTTCGAGCATCGTGCCGCCGGCCTCGACGATGAGTTTGGCCATCACTTCGGAGTCGGACGTCGCTTGCAGCGTCGTCGAGGGCGAGAGCATTTCGCGAAGCTCGTCGGTGTTGGTCAGATTGCCGTTGTGCGCAAACGCAAAATCGCCCAGTTCGGTCTGCTCGAGCAGCGGCTGGGCGTTTACGACTATCGAGGAACCGGTCGTCGAGTACCGGGTGTGACCGACCGCTATGTGACCGGTCAGTTCGCCGAGTATATCCTCGTCGAAGATCGCCCCGATCAGACCCATCTCTTTGTGCGAACGAATCGTGCCGCCGTCGGCGCAGGCGATGCCCGCGGACTCCTGTCCGCGGTGCTGCAGCGCATAGAGAGCGAAAAACGCCAACCGGGCTGCGTCTTGGCCGGGTGCATAGACGCCGGTTATGCCGCACATGTTGGGTTTATTCTACACTGCGGAAAGCGTTCCGGCAGTGCGTTTAGTCCTCGTTACGGCGGCCCAGCAACTGCAGGACTGCCAAGAAGATGTTAATCGCGTCCAGGTAGATCTGCACGGCGAGCTGGACGGGCGTGAACCCGTCGCCGCCGGCGCGAATCCGTGCGAAATCGATCAGCACCAGCACCGTAAAGATTGCAAGAACCGCCCACGAGTACACGGTGGGATGCACCCAGTGCGTAAACGCCGACACGACGCCCACCAATACCAGACCGATCAGCGCCAAAAACATGTAGCCCTGAAAGCGGCGCAGGTCTAACCCGGTTGCGTACACGACGCAAGCCATAGCGAGCATTCCCAGCCCGGTCGTCGCCGCGGCGTCGATAACGATGCCCGAGCCGAAATTGGCGACGTAATTGTGAATCGTCGGACCGAGCCCGATGCCTTCGAGCAGTGCAAAAGCGTAGAACAATGCCAGCGAAAGCGGCTCATTGGCGCGCGTCGCGTTGATGCCGATCAAGAACAAGAAGCCGACGATCATCGCAATAAGCGCGGCTCCGTAACCGATGCCCTGGAAGAAATACGCGCCGATCGCCGTGATAATAAGCCCGATCGCCGTAATGCCCAGAACTTGCCCGAGCAGCGACTGAACAGGGATCGCCGGCGCGTAGCCATAGGCCCGCTGCGGCGATTGAAAACGCATAGCCATCACCTCTCAATACCCGCCCTTGAGAGACAGGGTTCCGGTCCCTCTGTGAAGATGAGCCCGCCGAAGCCCTCGCGCCCCACCCCTGGGCCGGGAAAATCCGCAGCCTCGCGGGGCAGAGAATGGCTCCGCCCCGCGAGGCCTTGGCTGCCCCCGCCTAAGGTTTAATCTCGAAGAGCGTTCCGCAACCCAAAGGGGGCGAGCACTTCGTCACATCGCCGCCGGCGAACGTATTGCCGAAGATATCCCCTTGCGCGTCCACGGCGAGTGCCCCGGTGGGCGTCGAGCCGTCGGCGCCGTTGCCGAACGTGTGCAATGTCGTCAATTTCTTCGTCGCCGGATCCAGTTCGAAGATCGTGCCGCATTTGCACTTGTTCGTGCCGCCTGCCGCGGCGAACCCGAAGATCTTCCCGTCAAACAGCACCAAGCCGTCCGGAAATTCGCCGTCGGCGCCCCCTGTGAACGTATGCAGCGTCGTTTCGTGCCCGGACGGGTCGATTGCGAACACGACTCCTAGTCCGGTCGAGCCGCCCTTGAACGTAGCTCCGTACAGCTGTCCTTTTTGCGTTCTCGTTAGCGAGAGCGGAAACTCGCCGTCCTGGTTGTTGAAGGCGTGAACGATGTTGTAGTGGCCCGCCCTGTCGATTTTGAACACGACGCCGCAGCCCGGTACCGCGGGTTTGAACTGACATGGATTCGTGGCCGGTCCGCCCGTCTGGGCGACGCCGTACAGGTTTCCGGCCGCGTCCAAAACGGGCGCGGAGAGCGGCAGTGCGCCGTCACGCTCGTTGAAAACGTGCAGCACAGTCAGTTTGCGCGTCTTGGGATCGAGCGAAAAGACCGTGCCGCAACCGCCGATCGGCTGGCACGCGAACGAATTATTCCCGCCGGCCGATGCGGTGCCGAACAGCGTACCCGATGAATCGGCGATCACACCGGAGTCCGGACCGGCGCCGTCGGTAAAGTTGAAGCTATGGAGCACCGTAGTTTTTCCAAGTGGCCCTACCGACTCGATGGCGCCCTGGTTGGTAGCACCCCCGGCGTTCGTCGTAACGGTTATGCCACCGGCTGCATTCAGCACGATCTTCCCGCTCGGAAACCCGCCGTCGCCGGCGCTCTTGGTAAACGAATGCAAGACCTTGAAGAGCGGGCCGTGCAATTCGTACGCAATCCCAAAGTTGGACGTACCTCCGGCGGCGGTCGTACCGAAGATATAGCCCGTAGTGGTCACGGCCGGTTGACCAAAAGTCTGGAAACCGTCGTCCGGCGCACCGGTGAACGTGTGCAGCACGGTAAACGTTGCGCCCGCATTCGCCGCTTGTGCGGACTCGGGCACCGCGTTATGCGGTGCGTTCACAAAATTTTGTCCACGGCCGCACGCTGCGAGCGTTAACGCGATCGCAAGACTGAAAACCGTAGTGGCTTTTGAGGACCTATGATGCAATTACCTGAACCTCCGGCGTAGATGCGGCGTGACCGCCACGCCCGTTAAAATACGATAAACCGCCCGCGCAGAAAAATATTGGGCAATTGCCTACCGCAATTGAACTGCACGGCGCGCGCGGCGCGTAATACCCGTATTATGCCGTTGGTCGGCCGCGAAAAAGAACTCGCACTATTTGGATCGGTGTTGCGTTGCCTTACCGGACGCAGGGGGCGTGCGCTCATTGTCGGTGCCGGACCCGGTCTGGGCAAGTCGCTGCTTCTGGACGAATTTGCCGCGAGGGCACAGAGTTTCAAGATAATTCGCGCAGCGCTCGACCCGCTGCAAGCGCGACCGGATTGCGCGCCGTTGGAAATTCTTCTACCGCCCGACTACCGCAGGGGCGCCGTAGTCCTGGTTGACGATCTGCACCTCGCGGGTCCCGTTCAGCTGCAAGTTTTCGAACAGATGGTTCGACAATCAGTTGAGTCGCGGGTTGCGATAGTGGCAACCTACGCACAAAAGACCACCGACCCGCCGCCGCATTTGGCCGCAAAGCTCGTGCGGTGGAGGCAAGCGGGTGTACTGCACCACCTCATGCGGCCATTAGCGCTTGAAGAGGTAGAGCTTCTGCTGCGCAGCGTTGCGACGGCGCTTTCACCGGGTACGGATCGCGCGGCACTGCACCGCATTGCGCGTCTCGCTGCCGGTTCTCCGCGCTATGCGTTGGAATTGCTATCGGATCTGCAAGCGGGTCACCGGTCAAACGTTCCCGCAAGCGCGCGCGCCGAGGCGCGAGCGTGTTTGGCCTGCGCCCCGCCCGCGGCTCGGCGCGTGCTTCCAATCGCTGCAACGATCGGCCGCAAGTTTCAAGATACATGGCTGATTGCCGTCAGCGGTGAAGATGCTATGGCGGTGGCGGACGCGCTGCAATATGCGGTGGATTGCGGTGTGCTTGCCGAAGACGTTTCCAAGTCCGGATCGTACGTCTTTACCGATCGAGCGGTCCAGCGCGCGCTCCGCGAAACGCTCGTGTGGTCGAAGCGGCGCGCTCTTCACTCGCGCATCGCGCACACGTTGTCCGCCGTCACCGATCCGGAGCACCATGCACCGCTGATCGCGCATCACTGCGATCTCGCGTCCGCGCGGGAGTCGGCGCTGTGGCTTCCGCGTGCGGCGCGGTATCTCGCTTCAAAAAATGATTTGATAGGGGCTGCGCGCCTGTATCAACGCGCGGTGGCGTACGTCACGGAAGGTACTGCGCAATGGTACGAATTGCTGACGGAAGCGGCTAGGTGTCTCGAAGAAATCGGGAGGCATGAAAGCGCGATTCCGCTGCGCGAATCGTTGGTAAGGGCCGCCGAGCGCGCCAACGACATGCATGGAACCGCCACCGCCCTGCTGGCGTTGATGACCGACTACTGGTGGAGCGGGCGCTACGAAGAATTTCACGAAGCGGGTCATCGTTTGCGGGGGATAGACTCGCCGGAAGTTCGGGACGTCGTTGCGGGCGCGATCGCGATGTGGTCCTGGATCGTTTTCGCAAGCGGCCGTCGATCGGAAGCAAGGGCATTGTTGAGCGCGACCGATCCAGCGCTGCTCGTTGCCGAACATACAAAAACGCGCTATCTGCTGGCGAAAGCCATCGTCGAAAGCCCGTTGGTTCCCCGTGAAGAGACAATCGGCCGGCTTGCGCAAGTTACCAGGGCTGCCGAAGCGTTGGGCGATCCGCGGGTCGCTACGGGAACGTTCTTTACCGCCGCGCATGCGGCCGCGATCCTCGGCAACCTTCCCACGGCACGCGACTACGTCACGCGCGCGGCAGCGTTTGCCGCAGGAATCGAAGGTGAGTCGCGCTTCAAGTTTTGGGCCGCTCTCGACATGCTGGAAATCCGGCTGCTTTCGGGCGATTTGCACGGGCTAAACGAGTTTGCTTCAACGCTGCTTTCCGCTCGCGACAATGGAGGCGTCTTCGAATCGCACGCCGCCGCACACCTGGTTGCTCTCGGCATGCGTATCGGCGATCCGGTTTTGGTAGATGCGTTCTTCGATCCGCGGCAATTGCACGATGCCTTGCTGCGTCGCGACGTGGAAGTGTGCGGTTTGCTCATCGGCGCGTACGCGGGCGTGATGACGGCTCGCGGGATGAGCGCAGAACTGGCCGCTCTTTGCGAACGGTGCATCGCGCACGATATCGTGGATCCGTACTACGCCGTTCAGCTGTGCGCGGCGCAATTCGCGCCGTTGGAAGTAACGGCGGCCGCACGGGAACAGGTCGCACGTCGCCAAGCGTTTCACGACGGTGCCGTCGCTCGCGCCGCGCTGCTGCTTTTTGACGCACACGTCGAGCGCCGGAAGTGCCGGGGAGCGTTATATGTGGGTTTGGCGCATGCCGCGGCGCAGGCGTATGGACAGCTCGGCTTTCGGCTTATGCAGGCCGACGCGCTGGAGCTCGCCGGCGACTCGGACACCGCGGGCGAGTTGTTCGCGGCCGCAGGCGCACGCCGGGACGCGATGCGCCTGGCTGCAAAGGTGAAACGGAAAGCGCGACGGGCCTCTTTTGCCGTCGCGCTCACGCGCCGCGAACGCGAAGTCGCGCACCTTCTCTGCGAACGCCAAAGCAATCGCCAAATCGCCGCCGCCCTTCGCATCAGCGAACGCACCGTTCACCACCACGTCGAGGCGATCTTCAGCAAGCTCGGCGTGCGGGCTCGCTGGCAAGTCACGCGCGACACGCTGCGCGGAGCTAAAGCAGAGGACTAGGCCGGCGCGAATCGAACACCTGTTCGATGCGCGGCGTCGAGATCGTCGAAAGCCCGGCGAAGTCGGTCCTGAACCGCGTGCACGGCATGCCCTTTCACTGGTCGATTAACCCCTACCGCGGCTGCTATCACGGCTGCGTATTCTGCTACGCGCGGCGCACGCATACGTATCTCGAGGAAGACGGCGTCAACCGTTGGGGGAGCCGCATCTTCGTCAAGGTCAACGCTCCCGCGGTCCTGCGTACGGAATTGGCGAAGCGATCGTGGAGGCACGAGTGCGTTGCAATCGGTACCGTGACCGATCCCTACCAGCCGCTCGAAGGACGGTATCGCATCACACGGGGCGTGCTCGCGGCGCTGCGCGACTACGACACGCCTGCGTCGATCATCACTCGGTCACCGCTCGTCGTACGCGATATCGACGTGCTCACCGAATTGGCACGCGTTGCAGGCGTCAGCGTTTCGATAAGCATCGCGACGCTGGATCCATCGCTGGCTCGCGAAATAGAACCCACTGTCGCACCGCCTGAAAAGCGCTTGTTCGCAGTGCAAAAGCTTTCGCAGGCCGGTATTCGCGTTAACGTCGCGTTAGCGCCGATTTTGCCGCGCATCACGGATTCAGCGCAAAATATCGAACGCGTCGTGAAAGCGGCGCGTGAAGCCGGTGCAACCTCGGTGTGGCACAACACGCTGCATCTGCACGAAGTAACGCGCGATGCATTCTTTGCCTACTTGCGCCGGCGGCATCCCGAGTTGATCGCCGATTATGCTACGTATTATCGAGGAAAATACGCGCCGCGCGCGCTTCACGACTCGATTGAAGAGCGCGTCGATAGAGCGCTCGACCGCTTTCCGCGCTCGGTGCATCGCGCTATCGAGCCGCGGGGACCCGTGCAGATCTCACTTTTGTAGGTTCAATCTACCGGATTTCGAGTATGTAGTCGGAAGCGGCCACACTCGTATGCTGATTTCGTGAACGATCAGCCGGCAGAGAAACTTTGGGCGGCGATGAAGCGCATGGCAGCATGCGAAAAGGGAACGCTGACGTTCAAGCAAGCAGTTGACCGGGTGCGCACGATCGCCTATCGCGAGGCCGGTACGGAAATCCCCGAACCGGCGCTATCCTTTTACGCTGAAGAGTACGTGGCTATGGTGACCAAACACCGCCCGTAACGAGCCTCGTCTTCGCCCAAGGAAAGCCCTGAATGAGCGGACGCTGAGCGCGGGAAGGCGCCCGTTAGTTTCGTACTTGTCTAGGCTCAGCGGGCCGGCGCCCAGCTAAGTGGCACCAGCCGAAGCTGCGGATCTGGCTCTGTCGCAGTCCGGTTTCCCGCATACAATGAGCGCATGAATGCGAGCAAATTCATCGTTTGCGCCATATTCTTCTGCGGTCCGCTTGCCGTCAGTTCCCTGCCGGCAACTGCGCAAAATTCCCCCGCGGCGGCCATGGCGAGCGATCGAGACGGTACGCACGACTTCGATTGGGATATCGGCACGTGGAAGGTGCATCAAGAACGCCGTCTGCATCCGTTGACCGGCTCAAACACCTGGGTGCATTACGACGGCACCGACACGGTTCAAAAGATCTGGGACGGAGCCAACACCGGAATTGTCGAGACGAACGGTCCGGCGGGCCGTCTGGAAATCTACACGCTGCGGCTTTACGATCCGGACGCGCATCGGTGGAACATCTACTTCGGACATAGCGGCGGAGGCGCACTGAGTTTGCCCGTCGTCGGGCAATTCAGGGACGGCCGGGGCGAATTCTACGATCGCGAAGCGTACAACAGAAAGACGATCCTGGTCAGGTTCCGCGTCTACGACGTCGCTCGCGACTCGTGCCGCTTCGATCAGTCGTTTTCGAACGACGGTGGCAAGACGTGGGAAGTCAATTTCACGGCAACGGAAACGCTATCCAAGACGTAATCCTGAAACCCGTCGAACAAACGAGCGCAGCGATGTATCGCGCGAAAAGCGACACTTCGCTGCACTTGTGCCTTAGGCAGTTGACCTACCAGACTTTTCCCGCAAATCGCACGCCGCTCAAACCGCCCTTTTTGGGGGTTTTTACAGGTTCGCGATATCCGATCGATACGTCAAAAGGTCTCGATTGGGAATCCGCGTCGCCAAATCGCGCACTGCATCGTACGCTCGCGTACGGGCCGACTCCAGATCGTTGCCCAGTCCCGTAACGGTGAGTACGCGGCCGCCGCCGGAGCTGACGGTTCCGTCATCTGCAACCGTCGAAGTGCCCCAAAACGCTTGCGCGTCCAAACCCAAATCGACGTCAGCGGGTAATGCGTCGATTGGCGTGCTGGTGCGCGGATAATCTGCCGTCGCCAAAACGACACCGACGCACGCACGCGATGCAAACGAGGCGGCACTCAAATCAATCGCGCCTCCGGCCGCCGACATCAGCAACTCGGCAAAGTCTCCGGTAACGCGAGGCATCAACACCTGTGTTTCCGGATCGCCGAAACGCACGTTGAATTCAATGACGGCAGGTCCGTCCTGCGTCCACATCAAGCCGCAGTACAGCACGCCGATATACTGTTCGCCCTCCGCAAGCAATCCGCGCAATACCGGCGCGATGATGCGTTCGCGCACCTGATCTTCCAGATCGTGCGGAAAGCCTTTCGGCGGCGAATACGCGCCCATTCCGCCGGTGTTGGGGCCCGTGTCGCCGTCTCCGGCACGTTTGTAATCGCAAGCGGATGCGATCGGATACATCGCGCGGCCGTCGGAAAGCGCAAAGACGCTCACTTCGCGACCTTCCAGTTTTTCTTCCAACAAGACGTCGGTGCCGCCGCCCGGGATCTTGTTCTGCCCATACCAATCGTGAACGACGGTGCGCGCCGTTTCCGTGTCCGGACAAACGACGACGCCTTTGCCGGCAGCCAACCCATCCGCTTTGACGACGCAAGCACCGGTCCACTCGTCCAGCGCTTTCAGCGCCGCATCCAGCGAATGCGCGATCGTCGCGCGCGCCGTAGGCACGCCGTGTCGCTCCATGAAGCGTTTCGCATAGATCTTGCTCGATTCCAAACGCCCGCCGGATCGGTTCGGTCCGAACGTTGCGATGCCGGCCTCGCGTAATCGATCTCCAGCACCGGAAGCAATGGCGTTCTCGGGCCCGAGCACGACCAAGTCGATCTTTTCCTTCAAGCAACGTTCGACGAGCGCTTTCCCGTCGGTCGCGGAAATGTTCCAATTGGTACCGCGCGACGCGGTTCCGGCATTTCCCGGTGCGGCAAAGATCGCTTCGCACGACGGCGATTGCGCCAGACGCCAACTCAGCGCGTCTTCTCTTGCACCCGACCCGACGACGAGAATGCGCATTACGTCAAGTTCGTATTTCTGCCGGTTTTGGTTATGCCAAGACCGGCCCATCGGGTAGAGATTTGCGGCCGAATCACTCCCACTCCACCGTCGACGGAGGCTTCGAAGTAATGTCATACGCAACGCGATTCACGCCGGGAACCTCGTTGACGATGCGCGTGCTGATGCGTTCCAGCAACTCGAATGGTAAGCGCGCCCAGTCCGCCGTCATGCCGTCTTCGCTGGTGATCGCGCGCACGGCCACCAAATTCGAATACGTCCGGCCGTCGCCCATCACGCCGACGCTCTTCACCGGCGTTAACACGCCGAAATACTGCCATGGCTTCGGGTCCAGCGTAGCCGCGTCGATTTCCTCGCACACGATCGCATCGGCTTCGCGCACCAAGGCCAGACGCTCGTCGGTAACGTCACCGATGATGCGCACCGCCAAACCGGGTCCCGGAAACGGTTGTCGCTGCACGATGTGCTCCGGCAAGCCCAGCACGCGGCCGACCGCACGCACTTCGTCTTTGAAAAGCGCGCGCAGCGGCTCGACGAGCGAGAAGTTCATCTGTTCCGGAAGGCCGCCGACGTTATGGTGAGATTTGATTTTGTGTGCGGCTTTGCTCGCCGGCGTTTTGGATTCGATGACGTCGGGATACAGCGTGCCCTGAACGAGATACTTCACGCCCGGAATCTTGGCCGCTTCTTCTTCGAACACGCGGATGAACTCGTGACCGATGATGATGCGCTTCTGCTCGGGGTCCGAGACGCCGGCGAGCTTCTCCAAGAAACGCTGCCGCGCGTCGACCGCGATGACGTTCAAGTGCATGACGCCGCGAAATGCATCGATCACGCGCTGCGCCTCGTTCTTGCGCAGCAAGCCGTGGTCGACGAAAACGCACGTCAGTTGTTCGCCGATGGCGCGCGAGACGAGCGTTGCCGCAACGGCGGAATCGACGCCGCCCGACAACGCGCAGATCACTTTGTCGGAACCCACCTTCCGGCGAATCTCCGCGATGCTGCTCTCGACGAACGACTCCATTTTCCAGTCCGATGAGATGCCGGCGATGCTATGCAGAAAGTTGTTCAGTACGGTGCGCCCATGTTCGCTGTGGACGACTTCCGGGTGAAACTGCACCGCGTACATTTTGCGCTTTTCGTTACCGATTGCCGCAACGTTGCAGCGCGGGGTCATGGCGAGGTTGACGAAACCTTCGGGCAAGCGAATGACGGAGTCGCCGTGCGACATCCACATGCGCGTTCGCGCCGGCACGCCGCGGAAAAGCGGCGAATCGGGATCGGTTACCTCGAGGATTGCGGGGCCGTATTCGGCGTGATCCAGTTTAACGAGCTCGCCGCCGCAATCGCGAGCCATCAGCTGCATCCCGTAGCAAATGCCCAAGATGGGAACGCCGGCCTCGAAGATCGCCCGGTCCATTTGCGGCGCGCCGGGAACGAGCGTGCTTTCGGGGCCGCCGCTCAAGATCACCGCAGCGGGCTGCCGCGCAGACAGGGTGCTCCACGGCGTGTCGAAGGGAGCGATTTCGCAATACACGTTCGCCTCACGCACGCGCCGCGCGATGAGTTGGCTATACTGAGCGCCGAAGTCGAGAATGAAAACGGTGGCAGGGGTCATTTGCCGTCGTCACTTTCGACCGCCCGGCGCTCGGTTCTTTTTTGTTGAAGCCTTAATCCGTTATGCGTTCACCGCGGACGACGTTCGGCTCGCGGCCGCGATAACGTCCTCGTAGTCCGGCTCCTGCGTGACCTCGGGCACGATTTGCTTGTAGAGAATCGTCTTGTCTTTTCCGACGATGAACACGGAGCGCGCCAGCAGCCCCAGTTCCTCGATCAGCACGCCGAAGCCCGGTCCGAAATTCTGAAAGCGGTAATCCGAGAGTAGGACGAGCTTGACGTCGCCCTGATCCTTTGACCAGCGCGACTGCGCAAACGGCAGATCGCGGCTTACGACATAAGCCGCAACGTCGGCCGGCAGTTCGCCGATGCGCGTGTTGAACTTCTGCGATTCCAGCGAACACACGCCGGTATCCAGCGAGGGCACCACGATCAGCAGCGCGTTGCGCGTGCCGTTCTGCGTGATGGTGTCCAGCGTAACCGGCTGCAAGTCCGTCGCGATTAACGTGAAATCAGGCGCCAAGTCGCCTGTCTGTAACTCCGGTCCTTTGAGCGTGACCGGCTGACCCTTGAATGTGACCGTCATGTCGTTCCTCCGAAAGCGCTTATGTTAAAACATCTGGTAACCGCGCGGCGTCCCGCGCAAACACGACTTCCATCGCAATACGCTCGCCCACCGAAACGTCGCGCCCCCAGCGGTACGCGGAATACGGCGTAAAGCGCGTGCCCGGCGAACCCGGAATGCGCAGTGAAACATCGTAGCACACGAATTCTTTTGGCGGCCCTGCGACGATGATGCACTGTAATGCGAATGGCCCGATAACCCCCGGCGGATTTGCTTCCCGCGCGACCTTTACGAACCGTTCCCCCATGTCGAACGCCGTTTCGAGCATCGACTCGGTGAGGGTCGCGGCAATGTGGCCGGCTTCCTCTAATCGCATCGGAACGTTTCGCAGCGCCTCGAACGCTTCGGGCGGTACGTTGCGAAAGCCCTCGAGATTGGTTTGCCGCCGCGTGTCGGTTCCGCATAACTCGAGCTCTCCCAAAACCGGCGAATAAAAGAAGTTCAAGTTGACCGACGGACCCAGCGCGTATTCCTCGATGACGGCGCCGGCCAAGCCTTCCGCCGACAGCATGCCTTCGCGCATCAAGCGCGCGGAAATTGCGCGATACTCCGCCGGCGACGAACAGAGAAAAAACGCGCGTTCGAAGCTGACTTTGGCGTGCGCTGCCTTCACCATCACCAGACGATCGATTTCGTCGGGCGAACGAAACTGGCGCGGGTGCCGGATGCCGGCACGCGCTAGCAGCGCGTACTGATTATTCTCCTCGTCGCGTTCTTCGGCGCGCAGCAGGCGGCGGTTCCCGAACATCGGGACCAGCATGCCGCGTTCGATTTCGTCGTAGCTGAAGCGTTGATGAAGGTAGACTTCGAACGAGCGGTTCGCCAGAAAAATCACGTTGCGCTTGCGCATCTCGCGTTGGACGTCCTCGCGCAGCAAGTCCGTGAACGCATCCAGCTCGATCGTCTCGTCCACGCAGCCGCGAACCGGATCGGTTTGCGAGGCGAAGTAACGCGTATAGGTCTTTTCGCGTCCGCGCGCGGTGACGACGAGATTGCGCAACCCGTGCAAACGGGCGCCGTACGCGACTTCGAGCGCGGAATGGCTGCCGATGGAACACAGCGTGAGTGCGGATGTATCGTAGCCGTCGAGCAGCTCGGCAAACTCGTTCACGGAGCCGCCCGTTCTCGAACGCGCCAGACTCGCCCTGGGTGTCCGCGTAACTCCGCTCCGTTAGGGAACTAAATCCAGCATCGGCTTGACGTTTGCCGTATCGGAGGTGTAGCCCAGTTTGGGCAGGTTCCACAGCGTTTCGATCGTCGAGAGTATCGAATATTGATTGTACGGAACCGCGGACGTGATCGCTCCCGGCACGCCGGCGACGATAATCATCGGGATGTGGCCGCCGCCGAGCTGCGGCGGGGAATCGCAGCATCCCATGTTCGAAAAGTCTCCCTCGTCGAACGTGATGAAGATCAGCGATCGCTGCGTAAAGAACCCAGACTGAAGCATCGCTTGGACGAGCTGCTGCACCTCACTGTCCCCGGCTTGTATCAAGCCGGGAGCGGGACAAAACGGCACCGAGCCGTGCATGTCATGACACTCGTCGGGCACGATGAAGGAGAAGCGCGGCATCGAGAAGTTGTTGATGTCGTTGAACAACTGGACGAACGTCTTCATCTTCGCAACGCGCTTGGGATTGGTAGCGATGTCCTTGAAGTACGGAAACGGGTTGTGCTTTTGCCGGTAGAGACCGTCACCGCGCGTCGGATACCGGTTTCCCATAAAGCCCGCATGCGGCATCGACTGAAAGTAGCCGGCCCAGCTGATTCCGGCCGCTTCCAGGCTGTCGACCAAGTTCGATTTGTCGAACGAATCGCACGGCGTTATCGCGGGGACGGCATAGCAGCTGGCATTGTCATCGTGAATGCCGAATGAATCGCCCGACAACAGCGAGAGGTAGTTCGGCAAGCTGGGCTGCGAAACGCCGAAAGCCAGCGTGGCGAGGCGGTCGTTTTGCGCGAGCTGCGTGAGATACGGCGCCAGTAAGGTCAATCCATTTGCGCCGGTGCGTCCGACGATCTCGTCGAAGTTATGGTTCTCCATGACGATAATCGCGATGCGATCGGGAACTATCGTTCCGAACGGTGCGGCGAACCGCGCGCTGGAAGAGAACGAATTTTGCCCGGCCGCTCCGCGCGGGGTCTGCGGCGTTTTCGATTCACCGCCGCAGCCGGTAACGGCAAATGCCGTTAAAATGAACGCGACAACGCCGATCTGATGCCGAAACATGGAGGGTTCCTCCGTTTGGCGTTCGAGGGGCTGGAGAGGGTTAGCCGTGTGCTGACCGACCCCTCCCGTCTAAGCGCCCCACAACGGCAGCGCCGAACTGCTCGGTCGAAACAACCGAGCCGCCCGCTGCAGCTAAGTCCGCCGTGTGCAAACCGGCGGCAAATACGTCGGCGACGGCGGCCTCGACACGCTGCGCCGACTGCACATCATTTAAACTGTAGCGCAGGAGCAGAGCGGCGGAGAGAATTGCGCCCACCGGATTGGCTATTCCCCTTCCGGCGATATCCGGCGCGGTTCCGCCGATCGGCTCGTACATTCCGAACGTCCATCCGGGTTTGCCCGCGGCGAGACTGGCGCTGGGCAGGTTCCCAATCGATCCCGTAAGGATTGCCGCTTCGTCGGACAGGATGTCGCCGAACATGTTCTCCGTGACGATCACATCGAAGTCTGCCGGGCGGCGAACCAGCTGCATCGCCGCGTTGTCCACGAGCAGATGCTCCAACCCGACGTCGGGATACGATGCCGCCATCGCGTTGACGGTCTCACGCCAAAGGCGCGAGGTTTCCAAAATGTTTTGCTTGTCGACGGATACCAAATGCTTGCGGCGCTTCCTGGCCAGTTCGAATCCGACGTGCACGATCCGTTCGATCTCCGGTTTGGAATAAACCATCGTGTCTACGGCACATTCGACGCCGTCCGAATTCACCGCGCGTTCCTTGGGTCTGCCGAAATAGATCCCGCCGGTTAATTCGCGCACCAAGATCAAGTCCAATCCGCGTATCAAATGCGCGTGGAGAGTCGAGGCCCGCTCCAGGCCGTCGTAGACGCGAACCGGACGCAAATTTGCGAAAAGGCGAAAGTCACTGCGCAGCGAGAAAAGCGCGGCTTCGGGCCGCTGCGGAAACGGCGCGGAATCGAACTCCGGATCTCCCACCGAGCCAAAAAGAATCGCATCGCTCGAACCACACACGCGGCGCGTGCTCTGAGGAAGAGGAGCCTCACCGGCCCGAAGCGCGGCTGCGCCGGCCAAAGCGAACGTCAACGTCAGGTCGGGACGAACGGCGCGCAAGACGTTTGCCGCCTGCGCGACGATCTCAGGCCCAATCCCGTCACCGGGAATTACGGCAACGCTCATGCGCTCGCGAGCGTCTCTTGGATCCGGTGATGCACGCATCCCGCGCTAAGGCCGTACTTCTCGAGCAGCGCGTCGTTGGGTCCGCTTTCGCCGTCAACGTCGCGCAACCCTAAGCGGATGACACGTGCCGGACGTATCTCCGCCAAAAGCTCCGCTACTGCGCCGCCTAAACCGCCGTAGATCGAATGCTCCTCGCACGTGAAGATAAGCGGAACGCGACCGGCGAATTCCACCACGGCGTCTCCGTCCATCGGCTTTATCGTGGGCACGTGCAGTACGGCGACGTCGATTCCGGCCTCGGATAGCGTCTGCGCCGCCTCCAGCGCGCGCACTGTCTGCCCGCCCGTTGAAACGATGCCCGCATCCTTTCCCACCCGCAGCATCGACGCTTTTCCAATTCGGAACGGCTTGCCGGCCCGAGTCACCCCTGCTATCGGGTCGCGCGTCAACCGCATGTACACGGGGCCTTCGTGTATGGTCGCCGCGCGTATCGCCATTCGCGCCTCCTCCCCGTCGCACGGCGCAATTACCGTCATATTCGGCAGCGACCGCATGATGGCGATGTCGTTCGGCACCTGATGCGTCTTGCCGGTGAAGCCGGTAAGAATCCCGCTGTAGTGCGCGGCAAGCTTTACATTCAGGCTCGGCTGCGCCACCACCACGCGCACTTGATCGAGATCGCGTGTCGCCAGGAACGCCGCGAAAGAGCTTACCCACGGAATCAAACCCGCGGCGGCCATACCCGCTGCAACGCCGATCAAATTTTGTTCCGCGATGCCGATCATGAAGAACCGATCCGGTCGCGCCAATGCCACTTTATCGGACTTCGTAGAATTGGCGAGGTCGCCGTCCAGCACGGCGACGCGCGCATCTTCATTGCAAAGTTCGACGAGCGTGTCGCCGAACACGTCGCGCTGAGCGAGCGCCGTCATTGCGCGAGCTCGGAAATTGCCTGCGCCACGACCTCGTCCGAGAGCGGACGCGAATGCCAAGTGTAATCGCCCTCCATGAAACTTACACCCTTGCCCTTAGTCGTATGGGCGATGATGATCGCTGGTTTATCGCTTGCATCCCGAGCTCGCGTACAGGCGTCGACGAACGCCGCCGGATCGTGTCCGTCGCATTCAAGGACGTTCCAGCCGAAGGCGGACCATTTGGCTTGCACGCCGTCCGCCGGATTGCGCCGCGCGTTCGACTCATAACCTGCGGGCGTGGCCCAACCGTACTGTTGCAAGCCGTTCCAGTCCAAGATCACCGTAAGATTGTCCAGTGAATACCGCGCAGCGCAAAATGCCGCTTCCCAGATTTGTCCCTCCTGCGTCTCCCCGTCGCCGATCATGACCCACGTGTGGAAGCCGCGGCCGGTCATACGCGCTGCCAGTGCCATGCCGATGCCGGGTGACAAACCTTGCCCGAGCGAACCCGTCGACATGTCGAGGCCCGGAAGCTTTGTCATGTCCGGATGGCCTTGAAGACGCGAGTCGATGGCGTCGAAAGTTTCCAGTTCCTCGATCGGAAAGTACCCGCGCAGGGCGAGTACGGCGTACAGGCCGATTGCGCAGTGTCCTTTGGAGAGAATGAACCGGTCGCGATCCGGCCAAGCCGGATTCTGCGGATCGATCCGCAACACGTGAAAATACAGCGTTGCGAGCATTTCCGCCGCGGAAAAAACGCCGCCGATATGTCCGGCTCCGGCGTGGTGTACCGCGCGCAGCGTGTGGCGCCGGATTTCGCGCGCAACTCCCTTCAGCAACTGCGCCGTCACAGACCGAAGTTCTCTAAAAGATACCGGCGGTTGCGAGCCGCCGATCCGTGGGGATCCGCGGGAGCGTCCTGCTCGACGATAATCCAACCCGAATAGTTGCTCGCATTCAGCGCACCAACGATGTTGGGGATCGAAACCATTCCCGTGCCTAATTCGACGAACATGCCCATGCGCACGGCATCGACGAAATTTATGCCTTCGGCGCGCACGCGCGCGAGCTTTCGCTCGTCGACGTCTTTGAGGTGCACGTATTCGATCCGATCGGCGTAGTCCGAAAAGAGTGCTTCAGGCGAAGTGCCGGCGTAAGCCAAGTGACCCGTATCGGGACACAGTCCCAGCAAACCCGGCTCGGTTCCGGCGCACAAACGATCGATCTCGTCACGCGTTTCGACGTACGTTCCGACGTGCGGATGAAAAACGGCGCGCATGCCGCGCGCTCGCAGCCGTTGTGCAACTCGCTGGAGTCCGGTACACATCGCTTTCCACGAGCGCTCGTCGAGCGCGTGGTCTTTCCGCGCCCGTCCCGCGACCGCGATGCGCGCGGCACTCGGCTTGTCGGAAAGAATCAGCACGTCCGATCCGATCGCCTGAAGCCGGTCCGCGACGCGCATACTGCTTGCAATCGCGTCTTCGTGGTTTACGGCGTCGCGCACGTCGATGGCATGGAACGTCGCGGCCGGTGCCAGATTTCTTCGAGCGAGTTCGGATCGAAGAATCTCGGGGTCGTCGGGAAAGTTGTAGCTGATTTCCGTGCCGTAATACCCGCACTCTGCCATCTCGTCAAGCATGCGCCCGAAGCTCGGCGTGCTGACCCAATCGTAAAACGGATCGAATCCCCAGTTAACGGATGCCGTACCGACCCGGATGCCGTTCACCACACCCAATCCTTTTTGATCCATTCGTGCGCCGGATCGAACGTCATGTGATACACGTGCTTCGGACCGGCCAAGACGTTCAGGTAGTATATTGCGTACTCGGGGGCAGCGGCACACACGTGGTATCCGCGCGGAACGAGCACGACGTCGCCGTCGTGCGCCGTTAGCGTTTCGTCGATATCACCCTCGACCGTATACACGCGCTGGAACGCAAATCCCGACGCGGGCAGAGCGCGGTAATAGTAGAGCTCCTCGAGCGCCGATTCGTTCGGCGGGTCGTCGACGTCGTGCTTGTGCGGAGGATAGCTGGACCAATTTCCCGGCGGCGTCAGCACTTCGGTCACGAATAACGTCGACGCTTCGTCCGGCTCCATGAGCACGTTGTACACGCAGCGCTTTGCTTGCCCGCTGCCGCGAACGCGCGCATCCGTTTCGCGCATCGAAATAAGGCGTGCCGGCAGACGCCGGCCGCGCGCGGGCGCGGAGCAAAATGCAACTTCGGAATCGGTGACTGCTTCGACGCGATAATCGCAATCCGGGGGCAGGTAAACGCAGGCGGGCGGGCCGTCGAAAGGCGAGGATCGTCCGCCAACGCCC
This sequence comes from Vulcanimicrobiaceae bacterium, assembly GCA_035938175.1. Lineage (GTDB taxonomy): Bacteria > Vulcanimicrobiota > Vulcanimicrobiia > Vulcanimicrobiales > Vulcanimicrobiaceae > DASRDE01. The sequence goes on along the minus strand of DASZHD010000025.1, from coordinate 8,744 downwards.
GGCCATCCGCCCTCGCTCGTTTGTACGTCGATCGCGCCTTCGATCGAAACGATTACGAGCTCGTCTTCCCGGCTTCGGCCCGCTTCGAATCCCCCGCGCGGCAGACGCATCACGCGAAAGTCGACGTAGCGCCAGTCCGCCGAGCCGCGCCGAACGGTAACGATCTCACCGGCTGCACTGCGGTCGCCGCGCACCAGCAGCGATTTACTCACGCGACGTCGATCTCGGCAAGTGGTATCGTTCGGCGTGCTTTGCGCGAATGGTCGGCTGCAATTGCAATCCGCAGCGCTTGCAGCGCGTCGTCTCCGCCCGCTCTCGGTAGCCGTGAAGTACGCAGCGATTCGATGAAATCTTGCAATTCGAGACGGTACGCATCGCTGAAGCGCGTCGCAAACGACTCGGCGTCCGGCGTCAGAAACTCCACGCCCATCACCGTATCGGACTTCAAACGGTCTTCATCCAAAAACAAGCCGTTCGAACCGAGAATCTCGAGTCGCGAGTCGTACCCGTACACCGCCTCGCGGGCAGAGTCGATAACGGCCAGCGCTCCGGACTCGAACCGCAGGCACGCGACGGCCGTATCGACGTCGCCGGCCTCGGCAATGCGAGCATCCACCAGCGCGCTTCCCACTGCCGTAACTTCCTGCACCTCTTCGCCCGAAAGCCATCGGGCCGCGTCGAACTCATGCACCATTTGATCGCGGTACTGTCCGCCGCTGGTTCGAACGTAGTCGATGGAGGGCGGAACGCGGTCGCGGCCGACAAGGCGTAAGAAACGCAGGGTTCCGAGATCGCCCGATTCGACCGCTTGACGGGCGCGAACGAACCGGGGGTCGTACCGCCGCTGAAATCCAATCTGCAGCGTCACGCCGCTCTTTCGAACGGCGGCTATTGCGGACTTCGTCGCGGCAAGATCCAGCGAGATCGGCTTTTCGCAAAAAATGTGCTTCCCGGCCGCCGCCGCCCGCTCGACGAGCGCCGAATGCGTCTCGGTCGGCGTAGCAATCAGTACGGCGTTGACCGCCGGATCGTCGAGGAAGGTTTCTACCGCTCCGGCGCGCTGCGCACCGGTTTCTTCCGCAAGTTTTGCAGCTGCCTCGCCGTCGACGTCGCCGATTCCCGCAAATTCCGCGCCGTCGGCGCGAGCCAAATTCTTTGCGTGTACCCGTCCGATTCTTCCGGCACCGAAGAGCGCTATTCGCAGGCTTCCCGACACTAGGTTAACACCTCTTCGGAACGCGCAGCTTCGTACGCTTTTCGTTTCTCGGCATGGTAAGCGGGAACCGTAACGTCCCACCATCCCGTTGCGTTCAAACCACTGCCGGGCAGCTCGCGGCTGCACAATACTTCGACCACCGCAGGACGGCCGCTGCGCAGTGCGCGCCGCACCGCATCTGCTAGTTCCGCCGGACGTTCCACGCGCTCGGCGTGACAGCCGAATGCCTTTGACATTGCTGCGAGATCCGCCGAAAACGGCGTCCCGTCGGGTTTCTTGAAGTTCGTAGCGATGACACGATCGTCACCAAATTGCAGCATCTGCAAGTTCTTGATGCATTCCCATCCGTAGTTGTTCATCACGACGAAAACGGCGGGAATGTCGTATTGCGCCGCCATCGCCAGCTCTTGAACGGTCTGCAAGAAACTGCCGTCGCCGACGATCGCCACGACTTGCTTATCGGGTGCCGCGAGTTTTGCGCCGATCGCGCCCGGCACTTCGAAACCCATTGCGGAGAAACCGCCCGCGGTGATGTGCTGACGCGGTCCGTAGACCGGAAACTCATTGAAAACTTGACTCTGCGGATTACCGGCGCCGGTTACGACGATTGCGTCGCGATCGAGGACGGCTCGAAGCTCCACGAGCGCGCGAGAAATCGTCATAGGGGAAGCGTCGCTCGTGCGCGGGCCGCGAAGCGCATCCTGCCACTGTGATTTTAGATCCGCAATGCGCCGGAAATACGGCGAATTCCGGTAGTCGCGCGGTCCGGCCAGGTCGTTCAGCGCCGCGATAATTCCCTTGAGCGTTGCTTTCGCATCGCCGACGATGCCGAGCTCTACCGGGTAATTCTTGCCGATTTCATAGGGCTCGATGTCGATCTGAATGAGCTTCGTGGGCGGAATATTGAACGTAACGCCTCGCCGGAACGACGATGCCGTTCGATCGGTAAACCGGCATCCGACCGAAAGAATCACGTCGGCTTCGCCCGTGAGCGTATTTCCCGAGATCGATCCGAGGTCGCCGCACGGCCATGCATACAGCTCGTGATCCTCGGCAAGAGCGCCCTTGCCCATCCACGTTACCGTCACCGCGGCACCGACGAACTCGGCAAGTTCGCGTAGCTCGTCATAAGCGTCCGACGCCGCCAAGCCGCCGCCGACGATGATCACCGGACGCTGCGAGCCGAGCAACAGTTTTGCCGCCTCGTCGAGGAGCGACGGATCTCCGTGCGCGCGCCCGCGCGGCCTGCGCGTAACGGGATCGGGCAACGTTTCGATATCGGCGAATTCGGCTTGCAGATCCATCGGAACGTCGACATACGCCGGACCGCGCCGCCCCTCGAGCATGACGTTGAACGCGAGGTGCAAAATGTTCGGAAGCTGATCGACGCGGCTGGGCTGCCACCAGCGTTTGACGACCGGCTCCATCATCCGCGGAAAGTTCGCCCAGTGCGTACGCTCGAGTTCTTGCAGAACGCCCCGGCCGCGCATGTACGTGTGAACCGAACCGGTGAGCAACAGCAATGGAATCGAATCGATGTAGGCGTTGGCTACGCCCATCGCCGTGTTCGCAGCGCCCGGGCCGATCGACGTAAAAACGCCGCAGGCCTTGCCCGCAACACGATAATAGGCGTCCGCCATATGCGCTGCGCCTTGTTCGTGAATCGCCTGAACGACGGAAATTTCGCCACGCCGGTCGACGAACGCGTCCAGCAACGCGGTAATCCCGTGACCGGGAACGCCGAAAAGCATCGGCATTCCCTCGCGGATCAGATACTCCGCGACGATCTGCCCGCCGGTCATTCGCATTCGTCTGATCCTTTCACGGAAGCGCCCGTGCGCGTTGCGCGCCGTTTCCGAGCTGCGCCGATATTGCAGCGGCAGCATCCACGATCTCCGGAGCCAACTCGGGGATGCGCTCGCGGCTAAGCCGGACGGCCGGCGATGAGATTCCGAATGCTGCGACGATGCGGCCCAAATGATTGCGCACCGGAGCGGCGATGCACCGTACGCCCGGATGCAATTCTTCATCATCAAGGGAGTAGCCCAGCCGCCGAACGCGCGCGAGTTCGGCATCGAGCTGATCCAGCGTGGCGATCGTTTGCGGCGTAAAACGCGGCAGCGGATCGCTGCCGAAAAGCTCGACGAGTGCCGGGTACGTGTGATCGGTAAGGAGCGCTTTTCCCACGGCCGTGCAATGTAGCGGCTCAGCGGATCCGATTTTCGTTTCGACGCGAAGAATACCCGACGCCGACTCGGAACCAATCGAAACGGCGAAGCGCCGGTCGCGCACCGCCACGTGGCTATTTTCGCCCGTTCGCGCCGACAGCGCACTCATGAACGGCTGCGCGACGTCGACCACGCTCAGACTGCGAAGAAGGCCTGCAGCAATTTCCAACACGCCGTAGCCTATCGAGTACTTTTTCGAATCCGGCTCCTGTACGACGAGGCCGTCGCCTTCGAGCGTGCTGAGCAGCCGATAGGCCGTGCTGGGGTCGACCGCGAGGCGTTCGGCGACCTCCGTGACGCCCAGAGGAGCGCCGCGTTCCGCCAGCAGCCGCAGGATAGCCACTCCGCGGGCCAACGAATTGATAAGCGTCGGGTTACTCAGTTTTCGACAGCCTCCGTCAAAGTATTGCACTATGTTCAATGGACCGCGAGCACAAGCATACGGCAAAGCCGCCACTTTTGCAATGATATTGACAATGACGCAATAACATGATGAAGTGGACCGTAGCCTGCTTCTGGTTACGGAGGTCGCGTGGACGAACGCTCTCGTCGCCAATTTCTGCAGTCCGGCGCGTCCGCCGGAGCTGCTGCCGGCGCCGCCCTGCTGACGGGGTGCGCCTCAGGGTCGAAGTCGAGTCTGGGATCGGTCCGGTTTGCGTTCATCGTCAAGACTCCGAACTCGGATTACTGGCAAGCCTGCCTTACCGGCGGCAAGAACGCCGCGAAACAGTTTGGGCTCGACGCGCTCCAGTTTACGGGCGCGAATTCCGAGGCGAACATCCAGGGGCAGATCGAGATCGTCGAAGACGCGATCGCAAAACATCCGGCATTCATCGTCTTAGCGCCCACCGCGGCGACCGCTCTGGTGCCATCGATTGAAAAGGCGCACAACGCCGGCATCAAAGTCGTCATCGTCGATTCCGCGGCCAACACGAACGCGTACGACACATTCTTGGCGACCGATAATCATGCGGCGGGAATGCTCGCGGCGCGGACGCTCGCGGAGGCAGTGCGCAAAAAGACGGGTTCACCGGCCGGACAGATCGCCTACTCAACATTCTTGAGCGGCGTCGGTTCGCTCTCGTTGCGGGATCGCGGATTCCTCGACGCGCTCAAAGCCTATCCCGCCTTACAGCTGGTCGCGCACAAGGACGCCGGCGGCGATCAGTCCACGAAGCCGATCAGCATCGTCGCCGACACGTTGACGCGATTCCCGAATTTGGTAGGATATTTCGCGGACTCGCTGATTACGCTTCAGGGCGCGTTGACGGCATTTCGCGAAAATCACGTCGATTCTAAGAAGATCTCGCTCGTCGGTTTCGATCCGTCCCCGCAATTGGTTCGCGCGCTGCGCAGCGGTTCGGTTGACGGCATCGTGCTGCAGGACCCATATCAAATGGGTTACGGCGGAGTCGCTTACGGGGTGCTGGCAGCGGCCGGCGTCGCCACGCCGAAAAACATCGATACGGGCGTCGTTGCGGCCACGCCGGAAAATGTCGACGCGCCGCAGATTCAAGGCTTGCTCAACCCCATGTCGCAGCGCCACATGGGTTTCTCGCAGCCGGCATGACGCCGTCCATCGCGAACACCGGCGCCGAACGCGGAGCCGCGCCGGCATCACGCGACGATCGCCGTCTCGCGCTTTGGACGGCCATGCTGCGCGTCGGTCTCCTCGGCATTATCGTCGTTCTTTTCATCGTTTTCTCGATAACCGCCCAAGGGTTTCTAAGCGCGCAGAATATCGAGAACAACGCGCGGCAGATGGCGGTAGTCGGAATCTTGGCCATCGGCGAAACGTTCGTCATCATCACGGCGGGCATCGATCTGTCCGTCGGATCGCTGCTGGGTTTCGGCGGCATTCTTGCCGCAATTTCGCTCTCGAACGACTTGCCGATCTCGTTGACGATCGCGTTCGTGCTCGCGGCCGGGTTAGCAGTCGGCCTTCTGAACGGCGCGCTAATCCGGTATGGTGCGCTTCCACCGTTCATCGTAACGCTCGGTATGCTGGGCATCTTGCGCGGCTTAACGCAGATTTTGGGAAACGGTCAACAGGTCGCGTTCGACGTACCGCGATTCGTGAACTTCGCATCTGACTCGTTCCTGCGGGTGCCGAATCTTTTTTGGATCTTGCTCGCCGCCGGCATCGTTTGCGGAATATTTTTGCAATTCACGAGGCGCGGCCGGTACGCCTATGCAGTCGGCAGCAACGTCGAGAGCGCACGGCGAGCGGGCGTCAATGTCGGCGCGACTCTGCTCACGGTGTACGCAATAAGCGGCGTCCTTGCCGCTCTCGGCGGACTGTTGATTACGGCGCGTCAAGGGCAAGGCGATCCAAATGCCGGGACGGGTTACGAGCTGGACGCCATCGCGGCTGCAGTTTTGGGCGGGGCGAGTCTGTTCGGTGCGCGCGGAACAATCGCCGGAACGTTCCTGGGCGTGCTGCTCGTGCAGATCATGACGAACGGCTTGAATCTGCTCAACTTCGATCCTCAGGTCGCGCGTATGTTGGAGGGCGCGCTGATCATCGCGTTCGTCTTTGCGGACCAGCATCGTAAGCGATTGGCGGCTGCAGCATGAGCGCGGCCGTGTCGATGCAAGCGGCAATAGAGGCGAAGCGCATTTCGAAACGCTACGGCAAAGTCGTCGCGCTCGAGGACGTCGATTTCGAGGCATATCCCGGTGAAATTGTCGCCGTCATCGGCGATAACGGCGCGGGAAAATCGACGCTGATCAAAATCTTGAGCGGCGCCGTTATCCCGGATTCGGGTTCCATGGCAATAGCCGGCCAGTCGCGTTCGTTCAGCGGTCCTCGGGACGCTCAGCGGGTGGGGATCGAAACCGTTTACCAAGACCTTGCGCTCGCCCCCGATCTCGACATTGCCGCGAATCTTTTTCTTGGGCGTGAGCCCGTACGCAAGGGATTCTTCGGCGCCTTGGATTTTTTCGACTCCTCAGCCATGCGTCTGCAAGCCGAAGAGCACCTACGCGACTTCGGCATCAAGGTGTCGAAAATCGAGCAAACCGTCGACACACTCTCGGGCGGCCAGCGGCAAGCCATCGCCGTAGCGCGCTCGGTTCTATGGGGCAAGAGCGTCGTGATCATGGACGAGCCGACGGCCGCCCTGGGCGTCGCGCAGTCCTCGCTCGTTCTGGATTTGATGCGGCGCGTCCGCAGCAAAGGCATTGCCGTCATCTTCATCAGCCACAATCTGCCGCACGTCTTCGAAACGGCGGACAGAATTGTGGTGCTTCGCCACGGTCGCCGGGTCGGATCGTTGGATCCCAAAACCAGCACGATGGATCAAGCCGTCAGCCTGATGACCGGCGCATCCGTCGACACCGCGCCCGGCGGTTCTTAACACGCCGTGGAGACGAATTGGAGGCTACTGCACATGATCGCTGGTGCGCTTAATTTCCGGTCCGCGCTGTGCGCGCTGCTGCTTACATTCTCGCTATTCGATATGGCCAGTGCGCAAGCGACTGCACCGCCAACAGCGTCCGGGCTCATCGCAGGAACCGTGATCGATCGCCGCACGGCATTGCCCGTCGGAGGTGCTCAACTCGTACTGATGCAGGGCGATCGCTCCGTGGCGCACACGGTGTCAGATCAATCCGGAAAATTCACGTTTTCGGTCCTGCCGGCGGGAATCTATACGATTCAAGTCAGCGCGGAAGGCTATCAGATCGCGCGGTCGGACGACGTAGTGGTCACGGCCGCCGAGGCCGACGTATCGCTCGCGATTAGTCGCGTGCAGGCAACGGATATCGCGAACGTCAAGACTATCGCCCATCTCACGACGCGCGCGAGTGGTTTGCAGACGACTACGACCGTCCAGCAGCAAATCGATCCGCAACTGATGCAAAACGTCGGCCAGATACGCGCTGCAGAGGGCTTGGCTCAGCTTCCCGGCGTCAATCTGGTCGGGCAAGACTCCACGGTCGGCGACGACGTTTCGGTCGATATTCGCGGTCTGAAGCCCAGCGAAACGCAGGTGCTGCTTGACGGTCACCCGATCGGCCCGATCGGCGTCTATCCGTCGCGCATCGGCGGCGGTAACGGCGGATTCGACTATCAGGATGCTCCGCTGTTCGCGCTGCAAAATACCGTCGTCACGTTCGGATCCGGCGCGACGGGACTGTACGGGGTCGATGCCGTCGGCGGCGCGGTCGACTTTCAAACGTTCCAACCGTCTACACATCCTCAAGGCAATCTCAAGCTCGGCTTCGGCGACATGGGCACGCAAGTTGCGGCAGCGGAGGCCACGGGCAGCAGCGGAAAATTGGGCTATGCCGTCGTCCACGGCATGCAAACGACCTACGGAAACTTTCCCGGCGCGATTATCGCGCAGACGGGCGTTCGCGGTAACGACTTCACCTCGCCGACGCTTGCCGGGATCACCTACTACGTTAGCGGAAACTACACGATTCAAAACGATTTGGCTAAGCTCCAATATGCGTTTTCGCCGGCAACGGTCCTAACGCTCACGACGTACGCGGCGAATTCGCTCGACGACAAAACCGGCGAAGGCGACAACGACTTCGTTACCTACGACTTCGCCTTCTACCAGGCGTCACATAACACGAATTGCACCACGCCCGGCGGCACCGCCGGAATCAGCGTGGTTACCGACTCGGGCAATCAGTGCTACACGCCCGCGCAATATGCGCAAAATGCCAGCGGTCCCGCCGGAGGCGGTCCCGGCGCATATCAAGCGTTGAAAAACCAGGACTATCACGCCCGTCTTTCGACGACAATCGGCAAGAACGAGATCGTCGTCGACTCGTATCTCGACAACTATACGCAGCATCGCGTTCGTCCGGAATCGTTCATCAACGGTCCCAACTCAATCCTGGACGTCGATTACCGGTCGATCGGGACGCTCATAACCGACGATCTCTCCTTCAGCAAGCACGATCTGGGCTTCGGCATCTTTGCGATGCGCCAATACACGAACGGCGATAACATCACCGGCACGAACGTGCTGCCGCACTCGCCCATCTTCGACAAGCTCGACAGCTTCTTCGTGCGCGACGTGTATCAACCCGAGCCGAAGTTGTCGTTTTTCCTGAACGCGTGGTTCAAGAACTCCAACGTGGGCGGGAATTCATTCGATCCGCGCCTGTCGATCCTGTTCCGCCCGTCGCCGAACGACATGATTCGCTTGACCGGCGGCAAGTCGTCGGCCGATCCGGCACCTCTGGCGCTGCAGCTCACGGGACCTGGCGGCATCGGCGCCGGAAACTGCAAGCTATTTTCGGTGGGCGAGGCGCAATCGCCTGACGAACAGCCGGAGCGCGCG
>DASZHD010000024.1:0-56038 GCA_035938175.1 Vulcanimicrobiaceae bacterium | reverse complement strand
ATATCGTACCGCGCACGCAAAGTCGTGCAGAGTGGGAAGCGTTCGGCGAGAAGGACCGGCGAACGATCTATTTCTTCGACTGTACCAATAACGGTCACGTCGCGGACGCGCTGCGTAAAAAAGGCAAACTCGTCGTCGGCGGCGGCTCGTTCATGGATCGCTTGGAGATGGACCGTCAGTTCGGCCAAACGTTCGCTGAAAAGCACGGTATCGCTGTCCCACCGACCAAAGGTTTGCAACGGTCCGCGATGCGATCAAGTACATGCAAGAAACCTCGAAGCAAGAACTCGGCGACGGCGGCTGGGCATGGAAACCCGATCGCGATCTCGGCTCATCGTACTCGTACGTCGGAGACACCGAAAAAGTCGTCTCGTTCTGCAAGCGTACCGTCATTCCGAAAGTCGGCGACAACGTGAAGTGCATCGTGCAAGAGCGCATTCCCGGAGTCGCGCTTTCGACCGCGCGCTGGTGGAACGGTACGCAGTGGACCGGCCCGTACGAAGCAACGCTCGAAGAGAAGAAATTCATGGACGGCGACGTTGGGCCGGCGACCGGCTGCGCGCTGAACACGCTGTGGTTTTACGACGAGGACGAACCGAAGATCGCCAAAGCGCTCAAGTGGGAATCGCTCGCCGAATCATTCCGCGGCAAAGAAGCGCCGCCCGGTCTGTATGACATAAACGCGATCGTCAACAAGCAGGGCGCCTATTTCCTAGAATGGACGCCGCGGTTGGGCATCGACTCCGAACTCACGAGCCAGCGCGCGTTCACGAATCTCTCCGACGTGCTCGAAGCGATTGCAACAGGCGGCTCTATCGACGACTTCGTGAACATCGACACCGGCTATCACGGCGTGCGCCTGTCGGTGCCGCCGTATCCGTGCGAAGATAAGGGGCTCGCGGATCTCAAGATCGCCGTCGGAACGGCCGTAGAAGGCCTGACTTCGCTCTGGCATGGCAACTTCGTCATGGTCGGGCTCAAACACACGCCCAAAGGCCTGGAAGTGGCCGATCCGTACGGATTCGTCGGGATGGCGATCGCCACCGACCGCAGCGTGGAAAAAGGCTTCGCAAAAATCGCGAAAACGATTAAGACTATTGACATCGCGCATTTGCAGTACCGAACCGACGGCGCCAAAATCGTGACGGCGGACATCGAGCAAATGCACAAGTACGGCTGGCCGACGAGCCCGTACCTCACGATCGCCGAGAAGGAGGCCGCATAATGGGACCGCTGCCGTTGCCGAATTTCGGAGCGCTCATCAGCGCGTACAAACCGAACCCGCTCGAACAACTCGCGCAGGCGTTCGGCCAAGGCGATCAGATGCGCCAGCAAAATCAAATGAACAAGTTGGCGATGGATAGCGCTAAGCAACAGATCGCGCAGGGCGACCAGCAGACGCAAATTAACGACTTCCAACTGCAGTCGGCAAAGCGTCAAGACGCGCAGCAGCAGTGGGATCAGTTCGGCGCGATGCTCAAAGCCAAGCCGCAACTCGCGCAGGATCCGAACGCCGTCGCGCGCGCAACCGGCCTTGCCGAGATGCTCGGCTTGCCCTCGCCGCTCGATGCGAACGGTCACGTCGACGTGTCGTTTTGGCAGACGCCGTGGGACTCGATCGATCCGACGCAGCAAGAGAAGATCCGCAACGATGCGCTGCAGCGCGATCCGGGCTCTGCGCGCAACGCGTTCTTTGCCGGGTATTCGGGCGTTCCCGAGGCGCTGCTAACCGCGCCGAAGTCCTACGATGCGAAGGACCAGGCGGCGCTCTCGCGGGCCCGTACGGCCGGTTTGAAAGAGTCCGACGATGCCGGATGGCTGAAAGTCCGCGCCGGCTATACGAAGTGGCTCGAAGATCCGACCAACCCGAAAAACCAAGAGTACGGCGCCCTCGCGGCGCGGTATCGTGCTGATGCGCAAGCCGACGTAATGAAAGCACAGGCGGCGATGACGCGCGCACAGGCGGCGATGGTGTCGGCGCAGGCATCGTGGAAGCGCGCGAGCATCGGCGGCAACTACGGCATGCAAGTCATGCGCGGGACGCGTGCGCAGATCACGGCTGCGCGTAGCGTCGTCGACGATCAGATCACCGTGCTGCAGAAGAGCATCCAGAATCTTTCGGCTACGTCGAACGATCCGGCGAACGACCCGCAGATCAACGCATTGCAGCAGCAACTGACCGGCCTGCAAGAGAAGAAATTGCAACTCGATCAGACGTACTCCGACGCTGTGAACTACCTGACGACCAATCAGGGCCTGGTGACATCGTTGCAAGGACAGGCAGGCCGCCAAGTGCAGTCGGTCGTCAACGCGTCACACACGAAGAATAAGTACATCGTGGGAGCGACGTACAAAATGGGAGACGGTTCGTACGTCATCTATCAGGGCGGCGACCCGAATAACCCGGCGTCGTGGCAGACCAAACAGTAAACTTTACGCCGCCCGATCCCGGTGCGGTCGTAAATTCGTCGAGCGGCGGGTCGGGCTTCTCCCCTCCCGATCCGTCGTCGATGCAGCAGCCCGCGAAGTTCACGCCGCCGGAGCCCAAACAGGCCTCGCCGACTTCGTTCGCTGCCCTCAAAGGCAAAGCGAAACAGGTTTCTCAACAGGCGTCGCACGTCGAGGGTGCTGTGCGCACGAACCTGCAATACGCGCAAGCGCATCCGGTCGAGGATCTGTTCGACATTCTTGGATCGGGCCAGCGTGCCGTCGGTGCGGCAATCGGCGGCGCAGAGCACCACGAGAACCCCGGACAGATCGCCGGCAACGTGCTGCACGACGTGTTTCATCCCGGCGATCGTAATGCGCAAGGGCAAGATGCCACCGCGCGCGATACCGAGGCCGTGCGCGCCCTCACGCAGATGCCGACGCACGAAGCGATCGACGCGTGGGTGAAAGCAAACGTCCCGAAAGAGTTGCAGCCGTACGCCTCCGGAATCGCCAAAGGCGGCGAGGATTTCGCACTGCAGACGCTCTCCGATCCGCTGACGTATGCCGGCGGCTTCGGCGGATTCGAGCGTATGGTGAAGGTCGCCGGAACGCTTGTACACGGCGCACAGGCGGCGAAGGCGCTCGCGTACCTTGCGCACTCACAAGGCGCGCTGAAGTACATGCCGTGGCTGAAAGACCTCTACACATTTTACAACGAGGGCGCGCAGCATATCGCGCAGTTCACTAAGGTTCGTCCGGAACTCGATCAGGTCGTGAACGAAGAAGGCCGCGCGGCACGCATTCAGATCGAGAACAAGCATTTGACGGTGACGCAGCAGCGTCGGCTGCAAGATCGCGATGCAGCGCACGACGATGCACTGACGACGGCGCGCGTGAACTTCTACACGAACCGCATGGGCGTCGCACCACAGAGCGCGCGCCGGATTTTGAACAACGTCCTTGCCGGTACGCCGGAGGAACGGCTCGCCTCGCTCGAACAGATGCGGCGCAAACTCTACGATCGCGACGTTGCGGTCGAGTCGGCATACCATCTTGCCAACCACAACGGCTACAAACCCGGAGTCGCGGCGATGAGTGCGGACGAATGGCAGCAGTTCGCGAAGTCGCAGGGCAGGACGCTGCAACAGATCATGCAGGACAACAAACTCGGCAAGGCCGTGCTGTGGGCTACGTCGATACCGCGCCGACTGCAACAGGCGTCGCTGTTTTTGAACCCGCTGCCGCACGGAATCAAGAACGTCGGGACGCTCGCGTACCTTGCCGGCGGACCGCAGGTTGTGCCGAAAGCGATCGTGTCGATGGTGAAGGGTATCGACGCGAGCACGAAAGCGCGGCTCGCGCGCATCGGTCTGGAGCCCGGCTATACGCGCGAGTTGCAAACGAACGTGTGGTCGCGCATTCCGGGCTGGGAATCGGCGTCGGGATCACTGCAAGAGGCGATGGGCCGCATGGAAGAAGCGTGGCGCGCGTCATTGCTCGATGTCGCCGACAAGAAGTTCGGCGCATCGAAGAACGCGCAGGACGAATATCGCAAGGCGTATTGGGTGAACCAGCGCCTCGGCGATTACCACAATCAAACCGGCTTCGTGCAACTGTTTCAGATCATGGGCGGCCCCTGGGTAGCGTTCCGCTTGGGCATCGTGCCGCAGAACGTCATGCGTGCGATCGCCGAGCATCCCGAGCGCGTGCTCTCGATCGCACGCGCGCAAGAAGATCTTCAGCGCAACCGGTCGGTCCGCGGCCAGAGCGAGAATCATCTCGAACTCGGTGGTCCGGTCGACGACTTCGCAAAACTTGCGTCGAACCCGCTGCACTATGTCGAAACGCCCGCGTCCGGCGGCGTGCTCGCCCAAGCGAATCAGACGGCCGACAACCTCGGCCACGAGCCGGCGGGCAAAGCGATAGGGCAGACGCTTGAACAGTTCAACCCGCTCGGGGGCGTCGCGGACGTGGGACAGGCGCTCGCCGGCCGCGGCATGCCCGGCCCCAACGTGCACGGGAACCCGACCTTCCAGCAACAGACGCTAGCCGACCGCCTGTTGGCGGCGACGCTCGCCACGATCGCGACGTACTACCAAAAGAACCCCTCGCACGCAAGCCAGCAGTACAACCGGCGTGAGGAAACGCGCATAGAGCGCCAGGGGTTCTAGGCCGGAGGGTGCTGCCGGCGCCAGCGCTCCGCGGCGCGCACGTTGTGCTGCGCCCACTGCATCGCGAACGTCGCAAGGACGCCGACAAGAAACCAAAATCCGTCTGTTAGGATAGCCCGCATGCGGGCCATTTCTCGGTGCCCCTCAAGTGCCCCTTATTCGCCTGTTTTCCACAGGGTTCTATGGGCTCAGTTGAACACGAATCGGGCCGGTCAGGAGTAGCGGAGTACGCCTATAAGCCGGATTCTGTACCTCGCTGGGAGGTGACGGCCATCTCTCTGCGGCGCGCGTTACCGCGCGCCTGAGTGCGACTTGGCTCGTACGGACGGGCATCCGCCTTTGCGCGAAGCAAAGGATGTCGAGCGCGTCTTGCTTCAGGTGGGGTTTGCCCGAGCGCACGTCTCCGTGCGGCTCCGTGAGCTCTTACCTCGCGATTTCACCCTTACCCAAGGCAGGCTCAGGGCTTGTCACCCTGAGCCTGTCGAAGGGCGGTATGTTTCTGTGGCACTTTCCTTCGAGTCACCCCGACAGGACGTTATCCTGCACCCTGCCCTATGAAGCCCGGACTTTCCTCACCCCACCGCTTACGGCTGCAAGGCAGCACGTCGCGATTGAGGGCGCGGCCGCCCGGCGTACTCCGCGTGGGGCAGTATACCACATCATCCGTTCTGGCCGAGTGCGCCGGCGAAGATCACGACGACGGCCGCCGTGTTCGTCCAGTGCTTCACGGAATGATTTTGTAGACGATCCCGTTTCCGAGGCCGCCGTCTTTTTCACCGCCCTCGTCTGTTGTGCCGTACAACGCGCCGTTTACGGCGATCAAGGCTCCTTCAGGATTCGTTCCGTCGCCGACGGTGCTGCCGAAGCTGTATATCACGCGCTCCGTGCCGGTCGTGCTAATGCTGAACACGGTTCCCTTGTCGTTTCCGCCGCCGTATAGCGTGGTACCGTACAGGGTGCCGTTCACGTCGACTAAGCTTGCGGCCGGGCCCCAGCCGTCCGCACCGCTGCCAAAACGATGCACTACCTGCTCGTTGCCCGCCGTGTCGATCTTGAATACGGTCCCGCCGCCGGTTGAACCACCGCCATACGTCGTTGTGCCGTACAACGTGCCGTTAACATCGAGCAACCCGGCTTCCGGTTGAGCGCCATCAGTAGCGCCCGCGAAACGATGCAGCACGTGCTCGGTGCCGGTGGTGCTGACGCTGAAGACCGTTCCATTGTTGCTCGGGCCGCCGCCTGAAATCGTAGTGCCGTAAAGCGTACCGTTTACGTCAATTAAACCAGCGTATGGACCAGCTCCATCGGTGCCGCCCTTGAAATGGTACAATACGCGTTCCGTACCGGTGGTCGTGATGCTAAAAACGGTTCCATCACCATGTAGGCCGCCGCTTGTCGTACCATACAGCGTTCCGTTTACGTTAACCAGGCCCGCTTCCGGCTCGACACCGTCGGCACCACCTTCGAAACTATGCAGCACGCGCTCGGTACCGGTGGTGCCGATACTGAAGACCGTTCCGTGATGGCTGGAGCCGCCGTAAACTGTGGTTCCGTACAGCGTGCCGTTTACGTTGATTAAACCGGCCGCCGGATAACCGCCATCGAAATCTTTTCCGCCGGCGAAACTATACAGGACCTGCTCTATTCCGGCGGTGCTGATGCTGAAAACCGTGCCGGCATCGCGCTCGCCGCCCCGAAATGTCGTGCTGTAAAGCGTGCCGTTTACGTCGACGAGATTCGCATATGGATACGTTCCGTCAGTCCTGCCGCCTTCGAATCGGTAGAGAACGCTGTACGCGTTGCTCGTTGCGCCTCGCGTAATTGCGGTAACGATCGTGCCGCCATTCGGAAGCGCAACGGAACCCCTGCCGCACGATGAAAGCGACAGACTTGAAACGGCAATCAGGAGCGCGCTTATGCGCGTCTGCGTAGTCGCGGTGTTCTTCACGGAAGTCTCCTGTAGTTCAAATCGGGGACGCAGTTTGAAGACAATCGTTCGGTGTTGCCTTCGCCTTTTCGCCGCGGCCGATTGTCACACCGTTCGCCTCGAAGCGATCGCAGACAAAAAGAAAATCGCCCGTAATACGGGCGAAATTTTTGTGGAGGCAAGGAGACTCGAACTCCTGACCCTTACGCTGCCAGCGTAATGCTCTACCAACTGAGCTATGCCCCCTGAAAAACGACCCGCGTTGATTCAACGCGGGCCGCCGTACACCTGGAGATGAGGAGACTCGAACTCCTGACATCCTGCTTGCAAAGCAGGCGCTCTACCAGCTGAGCTACATCCCCACTCTGGACCGGCGGTCGTTCGCCGAAACCGCGCCGGCGTACCTTCAAGAAAAGGAAGAAGGGGCGCCTGGACGCCCCTTCTTTACCGAACGCTGTTTCGAGTGACTCTAGTCGCGGTCGTCTTTGTTCGTTGCGACGCCGATTGGCTGGTTCGGGTTTGACCCGTTCGGGATGTTGATCGTCTTCAGGAACGCTCCCGTCGAGATCGTGTACGCCGCAGCGGCCGTCGTATAGCTGGTTTCGCAGCACGTGGTCGTCAGTAACGTCTTGTCGGAGCCGGTCACCTTGATCGTTACCGGGTCGCCGTGGCCGCTGATGTTTATCGTCTTGGAAGCTGTAGCGTACGGTGATTTGTAAAAACCGACTGTGTACGCCAGCTGGTCGTCGACAAGCAAACTGCCGTCTTCATAATCCAGTCCGCCCGGGAACTGCAGCGTGATACTGCTGAGCTCGATCGCCGTACCCGTTCCGCCCTTCCACTCGTTCACGCGGCCGCCGCCTTGCGAGCAGTTGACCCCCGCGATGCCGGTGCAGTACGTCGTGAAAAGATTTCCTTTCGTATCGCATGCGCCGAAGTACTCGGAGCCGGCGTTGGTATCTTTCAGATGCGCTGCGGGCTTGGAGCCTTTCTTGTAAATAGCAACGTTACCGGCTTTGCCGCCCGTCGTTTCGATGTTCGTCACGGCGATGTAGCCTTTGCACACCGCTACGCTTGTCGGATATTCAAATGGATCGGAGAGTGTGCGCGATACGGTCGTGTACGGCGGCGCATATTTGAGCACGTTCGAAGCGCCCGTATTTGCGATCCACAAATTGCCGGATGCATCGAGGGCCATTCCTTGCGGGTTCACCAAACCCGTGATCGTTCCGCACACGGTAGAGGTGACTCCGGATAGCATGTACACGACGTTGTTTGCAAAATCGGAAACGAATGTGATCGACGTTGGGCATGCGTTGTAACTGTGAGCCGGAATGGCCGGGAACGATGCCGGCACGCTGCCCAAACGTGCTGCACTGTAATTGACGTTTGCCGTGCGAAGGCTAAACGGCGCGCTGTAGTGCGCTTGCAGCGTGCCTTGTGAAGATGCCGGGATCTGCGATCCGCCGCCCGCGCAGCCCGTGATAAGCGCTAGTGATATGACGGCCGCAGCCGGCGAGAAAAGCCGCTTTTGAATGCCCATATGCTGCACTCTCCTGGAAGCAAAGTAGCGTTTGGAAAGTTCGCTACGTTTTGTGTGTTGGCGCGCGTTGCTTGCGCACCTCGTTGCAAACCGCGCACTCATACAAAAGCACTAGACCTATCAAAAGTGATAGAAACGTTAACGCGTTACGCCTGCGCGTGTGCCGTATTCAGTAGCATAGTACTTTAGGGAACCTGCGTTATTTTCAACAGGTTGGTTGCACCGCCGCGGTATAGTCCATAATTCCTGATCCAGCGGATACGAACGTGTCCGCCGCCTCATGTCCACAGTGCCCCTTTGTTACTCTACATTCAGGAGAAACGTTTATATGCGGTTCAACGCGCGGTGGGGTTCGCTCGTCGGAATGGCCGCCTCGTTCGCCCTTTTGGCGGGATGCGCCGGAGGGAGTTCGCAGGTGCCGGTCTCGGGGGACCAGCCCAGTACGCAACAGTCAGTTACTCACCAAGCGCAAAGCATGCCGGGGATCAGCCCGTATTACAAACACGCGCCCTCGGCTCCTATACGCCATCTCGGAAGTTGGTTCACGACCAACCATCCGTCAACGAATACAGTTTTCATCAGCGATGTTACTAACAATGTCGTTGATATTTTCGACTATCAACAGCATCGGCAAATCGGTCAAATCGGTAACGTCAACATTCCCGAGGGACTAGCGACCGACTCGGCCGGCTACCTGTACGAGTCCGACACGCTGTCGCAAGACGTCCAGGTTTTCGCACCGCCGTATACCGGAAAGCCGCAAGTGCTCGAAGATCAGGGCGAATACCCGGTAGGGCTGCACGTCGACGCCTCGGGTAATGTTTGGGTAGCCAACATCTGCTCGGGATTCGGCGGCGCGTGTATCAACAACGGCAACGTGGTGTGGTACAAGGCCGGTCTCAAGGGCGCTGCGAAGGCGCTCAGCGGCGGACCGGGACGTCCGTACTTCGTAACGACCGACCGCCACGGCAACGTGTGGGCGGACGGACAAGTCTCCGAGTTCGATCCAACGCCGATGATCGGCTACTGGCCGGGCGGCACCGGATCGTTCGTAACAGTCCCGATATCGTTCGTGTTCCCCGGCGGCATGCAATTCGATGCCAACGGTAACCTGCTGCTCGACGATCAAGCAGGCGCATCGAATGGCGCGTCCGTGATCTACATCTACGGACCCGGACAAACGACGCCGAAGTCTACGTACACGATCCAAACGAACGGCGAAGACGTAGTAACGTTCGCGCTGGGCGTTGGTCAAAAGCGCGTGTTCGCACCGGGCGCGCTCTTTGGGGTTTGCACGTTGTGGACGTATCCGGATGACAAGATGGGCGTCAACACGCTGGTTCCGAAAGTTCTCGGAAGCCAGGCCGCAATCGCGACGCTGCCTGCACCGAGCCCGTAACGGCTTTCGGTTTCACGACCGATTGCAAATCGAAGACCCCGCCGCAGGGCGGGGTCTTTCGTTTTCAAATGGTGGGCCATCCAAGGCTCGAACTTGGGACCTCATGCTTATCAAGCATGCGCTCTAACCAACTGAGCTAATGGCCCGACTTGCGGCCCCTGGGGGTCGCGAGCCTGATTTTACCACACGCCGCAACCCCCTGCTTGAGCGGCTCGTGGCCGCGCCCGTTGCGGGCCTTATGGTGAGTCGTCCTTGTTGAAGTTTGCGCCGACCAGCGAGCCGCCGCCGACAAACGGATTCAGCGCGCCGGTCGGTGATCCGGCCAAGTCGTAAAACACCGCGCGATCCAGTCCTGCGTCCGCACTCAGGATCTTCCCATCGCTGGGAGCGATTTCGAACTTGATGGGGTCGAGCGCTCCACTCAGGTGTATCGTCTTGGCAGCCGTCGAAAAGGGCGCGGGCCATATGCTGATGCTCAGGCCTGATTGATCGTCGATCCACAACGCGTTCTGCTCCCACTCCAGGCCGCCCGGTTTGGTAACCGCGCTCGCTACGCTGCTGAGCGAAATCGGCGCGCCTTTACCGCTTTTGAACTCCGCGACGTACGTTGCTCCGCCCAGCGTGCCGTCGGTGTACAAATTTCCGGCGGAATCGCACGTCGCAAAGAGCTCTTGAGAACCGCTATGCGCAGCGAGAATGCGCAGTATCGCACCGGCATACGAAAAAATCGTTATCGTGTTCGTCGTCAGATTCGGTGCGGCGATGTAGCCTTTGCATAACGCAACGTCTCCAGGTGCGCGCGGCCCGTCGCTGATGACTTGCGAGACGGAGGTGTACGGCGCTTTGAACACCACGATGCTGTGCGCTGCCGCACTCGCAACGTACAGCGTTCCGCTGGAGTTGACGTCCATTCCCTTCGCCTTCGGAAGGTTCGAAATCACGAGACATGCACCGGGCGATGACCCGTTGTAGACGTAGACGTCGCCGCTCGTGGAATCGGACACAAATTCCAAAAGCGGATTGATGCAATTTTGCGGTGGCTGCGCGATCCTGGCGGCAACGCTTCCGGCCGCCGGTGCACCGTTCGTGCTTCCCGTGCATCCGCTCAAAGCAAGTGTGCCGCAAATACACGCGAGCGTTGCCAATCGTAAAAAGCGCATAAGCCCTCCTCGCCGCCGGCGATAACTCGTTGGGCGCCTTCCGCATGGCAAAAGTGCGTGAAAAAACCGGCAAGAGAGCATCGGATAATCCCGGAGCGCCTCTACGGCGATGATACGCTTGCCGGGGTGCGGGCGCAATACCGGCAAGCCGTTACGTCTTATATCAGCGCGACATACTTTTTGACGACCTCGTCGTCGATCTTCATTTGGGCCAGCATCATATCGCGGATCGTGTTGTACTCGCGCTGCAGCTCCGTGTTTTCTTCCGTTTCGAAATCGAAGCGGTCGCGCTGGCGCGCCAGCACGATCTCTTCGCGGATTTCGCGGTCGTGCTCTTTGCCCAGTGCGTCGGCGAGCTTGGTGCCGTCGGCGTCGGCTTGTGCATCGGCGTTCTTGGTTGCCGTTCGTTCTACGCGCATTATTCTTCCGCGATCGATTGGATAAATTTCTTCGTTATGGCATTGTCGGCTTTACGCTGGGCCATCTGCACGTCGCGCAGCGTGTTGATCTCGCGCATCTGTTCGGATTTTTCGTCCATCATCTCGTCGAACGCCTGCGATTGAATCTGCATCTGTTCCTGATGACGCATTTGTTCGCCGTACATTGCGAGCTGGAACGTCTCGTTTTGCGCGTCGAGCGCGCCGAGCGCCGAGTTTCCCATGTCGCCGGCGAGATTGCCGATCGTCGATCCGCCGCCCGCCATGGATCCGATCGCGCCCATTTCCAGCGCCGTTGCGGGGCTGCCGCTCGTGAGATACCCTTCGGCCCCGGATATCAGGCCGTTGATAAGATTCATTCGTGCTCCTTGGTTAAATGGCGAAGGACGAGTCGTTATCGTCGCCGCCGTCGTCGCTGTAGACAATGGATCCGAGATCCGGTGCATGCCCGTTGGTGGATTGCCCGTTCGAATTGAGGCCGGCGATCTGCGAATAGGAATAAATCTGCGGCGTACTGCCCGGATTGAGTTCACCGCTGAGATCGTCCAAGAGCGGATCGAACGTTTGGACGGGCGCGCCGCTCGGCAATCCGCCCGTTAGCGCGCAAACGGCGCCGGCGGCCATGGCAATAGGGCTGGAAGCCTGAGCCAGCGTTTCCAGACCCGACACCACGCCTTTGACGATGTTTCCGAGGCTGAATCCCATGGGTGCTTTTCCTTTCAAATGCGCAGGCGCTGAAGTGCCGCCCAGCGCCGCATAATGACGCAGAACCGAATCGGCATAGCCCAGCCGCCGCCCGTCGCCCCAGGTCGTCCGGGTGCCGGTAGCGTTGGGGCTGCCGGCGTTGTAGGCCGACAGCGCCTTGTGCACGTCGCCCCCGTAGCGCTGAAGCAGCGAAGCGAGCATGCCGGCGGCGTAGTCGGCGTTGGCCGTGGGATCCATCGCAGCCGTCGTCCGCGCGAAAGCGTGATAGCGGTCGTCGATCTGGAAGAGGCCGTGCCCGTGGCCCGCGTCGCCGACGATGTTACGCCCCGAATCCGCGCCCGGGCCGCCGGTTTCTTGGGCGGCGACGGCTTCGAGCAAGCGAGCATCAAGACCGTGACGAGCAGCGGCGGCGGCAATCTGCGCGCCGTAGGCGATAGTGGTCATCGCCGCGTCCATCACGCCGGCCAACGCGTTTGACAAGGCGCTCTCCGTGCGTCTACAATGTCCCGAGTCTAGGGGGCTCCGCCGCGGGGCCTTCCTCTATGTTATGGCTTCTTCGCACAAGGTCGATATCGGTGGTCTGCTCGCCGGCGGACGGCAACATCTGTCGGTGCAGCAGCAGGTTGCCCTGGAACCGTTCGAGGGCGTACGCTTCCCTCAGCCGGCACAGGTTCAGCTGGACGTGCACGCGTCCGGCGACATGCTCGAGATCACCGGAAGCGTCGATGTGAAGATCCATAGCGAATGCGGCCGCTGTCTGGGCGACGTCGAGCGCGCGATGCACGTCGACGTGGACGAACAGCTGGACGTCGGGCCGCAAGCGCAAGCCGATCCGTTCGGTACCAGCAACGTACTGCGCGGCGACCGGCTCGACGTTAAGGATCTGGCCACGCAAGTCGTGGTCAGCGCGATACCGCTGGGCTTGCTCTGCGGTGAAGATTGCCGGGGTATTTGCCCGACCTGCGGCGAGAACAAGAATTCGGGCGCGTGCACGTGCACGGAACAAACGACTGGGGACGAATAAGTGGCGAACTTAAAATGGAAGACTCCGCGCAGCAAGACGCGCAGCCGCCGCGCGGCAAACTGGAAACTCGGTCCGGTGACGACGGTCGAGTGTCCGCAATGCCACGCGCCGAAGCGCCCGCACTTCGCGTGCGCGAACTGCGGCGTGTACAACGGCCGCACGGTCATCGAAATAAAGGATGATCACGCCGGGCATTCGCACGGGTAAGACGGGCTCTTCGCGTTGAGCCAAACGGGCGCCAAGATTGTCGCCGTGGGCCACTATGCGCCCGACGGAATTCTGACGAACGAGGATCTCGAAAAAGTGCTCGACACCTCCGACGAGTGGATCACCACGCGTACGGGGATGAAACGGCGCCACGTCGCGTCGGCCGGACAAGCTACCAGCGACCTGGCCATTCAAGCCGCAAAGAACGCGCTGGCGAAAACCAAGCTCACCCCGGCGGACATCGATTGCTACATCGTCGCAACGGTAACGCCGGATTATCCGTTTCCGGCGACGGCGTGTATTCTGGCCTCGAAGCTCGGTGCTTCGGACAAGGCCGCGTTCGACGTCGAAATTGCGTGCAGCGGCTTCATCTATGGTTTGACGGTTGCCTCCAGCCTGATTCGCTCGGGCATCTATAAACGCATCATGCTCGTCGGCGCGGAGACGCTCACGAAAATCGTGAACCGCAACGATCGCGCGACGGCCGTGCTGTTCGGCGACGGCGCCGGCGCGGTGATTTTGGAAGCTTCAAAGAAAGACTCGTTTCTTTCCAGCGAGCTCGGATCGGACGGAAGCAGACCGGAAATTCTCCGCGTTGCAGCCGGAGGGACGCGCAATCCCCTGACGCCTGCCGCGTACGAAGCCGGCGAACAATACATTTTTATGGAAGGCCGCGAAGTCTTCAAGTTCGCCGTAACCAAGATGATCGAAGCGACCGACTCCGCGCTGAAAAAAGCGAAACTGAAGAAGAAAGATTTGGACTGGCTGATTCCCCATCAAGCCAACAAACGCATCATCGATTCTGCCGCCAAGTATCTGAAGATGCCGGAAGAAAAAGTGATCGTGAACATTCAAGAGTACGGAAACACGTCGGCTGCGTCGATTCCCATCGCGCTTTCCGAAGCCGTCACATCGGGAAAAATCAAGGATGGCGACGTTATCGTTTTCGTCGGATTCGGCGGCGGCCTGTCCTGGGGCGCCGTTACCTGGAGATGGGCGAACTGATGAGCGGACTGCGCGTATGCGTGATTTTTCCCGGGCAGGGATCGCAGACGGTCGGAATGGGTGTGGACGTCGCGGAGCGGTCGCCGGTGGCGCGCGATCTTTTCGAACGCGCGTCGTCGATTCTGGGGTACGATTTGCTCGAACTGCAGCGCGGCGGCCCGGAAGAGAAGCTGCGCGAGACGCAATATAGCCAGCCGGCGATTTTTGCAACCAACGTCGCACTGTATTTCGCGGTAGGCGAGGCGTTGAACCCGATCGTCAGCGCCGGTCATTCCTTCGGCGAATTCTGCAGCTTGACGGCGGCAAAGGCGCTGAGTTTCGAAGAAGCGCTACGCATCGTGGACGAACGCGGAAAAGCCATGCAATACGCGGCCGAACGCGCGCCGGGCGGAATGTCGGCGGTGCTCGGCATGGAGGCAGAACAGATCCGTTGCATCGTCGACGCCGAGCGCGAGCAGAACGGCGGCCGCGTGCAGCTTGCCAATTTCAACTCGCCCACGCAGATCGTCATCAGCGGCGATCTCGCCGCGGTTCAAGCCGCGGGCGACGCATTGCTGGAGGCAGGAGCGAAGCGCGTCGTGCCGCTCAACGTCTCGGGCGCGTGGCATAGCGAACTGATGCAGCCCGCCGTCGAGCGGTTTGCGGCAGCCGTGGAGGCGGGACATTTCGCAGTGCCGCAATTCGATGTGGTTTCGAACGTCGATGCCAAACCGTACCGCGACGTCGCGACCATCAAAAGAAATCTCGTTCTCTCCATCACACAAGAAGTGCGCTGGCATGAAACGGCCCAAGCGCTCGTCGCGTATCAGCCGGACCTGGTCGTGGAGTTCGGCGCGTCGCCGGTACTCGGGCCGTTGATGAAGCGTTTGAACGGCGCGCCGCAAGTGCTCAACGTGAGCGATTACTCCGGCATCGAAAAACTTCACGCAATGCTTTCGAAAGAAACGACGAGCGCATGATCCTCGAAGACCAAGTCGCGATCGTCACCGGCGCCAGCCGCGGTATCGGCCGCGCCGTTGCCGAAGATCTTGCGCGCAACGGCGCCAACGTCGTCCTGGCCGGACGCGATCGGGCTGCGCTCGACGAAACGTCACAAGCCTGTCAGGCCGCCCGTTCCGGTGCAAAAACGCTGATCGTCACGGGCGACGTCGCCGATCAACCGGCGGTGGAGCGTTTCGTCCAGCAAACGCTCGAAGCGTTCGGACGCGTCGACATCGCGGTTGCAAACGCCGGGCAGTCCGTCGATTCGCTGCTGCTGCGATTGAAGCCCGAAACGCTCGAGCAGATGCTTTCCGTCAATCTGAAGTCCGCGTTTTACCTATGCGGCGCGGTCGCGAAGCCGATGATGAAACAGCGCCGCGGCTCCATCGTGCTGATGTCCAGCATCGCCGGAATCATGGGCAACGTCGGTCAGGCGGCGTATGCCGCGTCCAAGGCAGGGCTGCTCGGCTTGGCCAAGTCCCTAGCGAAGGAATTGGGGTCGAGGAACATAAGAGTCAACGCCGTCGCGCCGGGCATTATCGAAACGGCGATGACCGAGAAAATGACGGACGAAATGCGCGACTTTTTACTCAAGCAGACGGCGCTCGGCCGGCCCGGAAAACCGGAAGACATTAGCGGAGTAGTCACTTTTCTTTGTTCGCAAGCCGCCGGCTATATCACGGGACAAACCCTCGTGGTCGACGGCGGCGTCGTAATGTAAGGAGACGTATGGCCACCACGTTCGATAAAGTCAAGAAGATCATCGTCGAGCAACTCGGCGTTGACGAGTCGGAGGTGACTCCCGAGGCGTCCATCACCGACGATCTCGGCGCGGATTCGCTCGATCAGGTCGAGCTCGTCATGGCTTTCGAGACCGAATTCAACATCGACATTCCGGACGAAGAGGCCGAAAAAATCAAAACCGTCGGCGACGCCGTGAAACGCGTCGAGGAAGCGACCGCTAAGGAATAGTGTTCGATCACCTCTCCGACCGGCTGAGCGCGATATTTTCGCGCATCACCGGCCGCGGCCGCCTAAGCGAGTCCGACGTCAACGAGGTCATGCGGG
This sequence comes from Vulcanimicrobiaceae bacterium, assembly GCA_035938175.1. Classification (GTDB taxonomy): domain Bacteria; phylum Vulcanimicrobiota; class Vulcanimicrobiia; order Vulcanimicrobiales; family Vulcanimicrobiaceae; genus DASRDE01. The sequence goes on along the minus strand of DASZHD010000024.1, from coordinate 39,981 downwards.
AAGTGCGCATCGCACTGCTCGAGGCCGACGTGTCGCTTACGGCTGCCAAAGAGTTCGTCAACCGCGTCAAAGAAAAGGCGATCGGCGCCGACGTCATGGCGTCGCTCTCGCCCGCGCAGACGATCGTCAAGATCGTTCACGAGGAATTGGTCCAGCTGCTCGGCGGCGCGCAGGCACGTCTGGAATTTTCCGACGCGCCGCCATCGGTTATCATGCTGGTCGGCCTTCAAGGCTCCGGTAAAACGACGCACGCGGGCAAACTCGCATTACGCTTGAAAGAGCAGGGCCGGCGCTCGCTGCTCGTCGCCGCCGACGTGTACCGCCCCGCCGCCATCGCGCAACTGCAGACGCTCGGCAATCAAATCGATCTGCCGGTGTTCGAACGCGGGCAAAGCGATCCCGTGAAAATCGCGCGCGAAGCCGTAGCCGAGGCACGGCGCTTGGCGATGTCTACCGTCATCATCGATACCGCCGGACGGCTGCAGATCGACGACGACCTGATGCGCGAATTGGAGCGCATCAAAGAAGCGGTCAATCCCAAAGAGATTCTTCTCGTCGCCGACGCAATGACCGGCCAAGAAGCGACGAACGTAGCAAAAGGTTTTCACGATCGCCTGGGGATTACCGGCGTCATCCTCACAAAACTCGACGGCGACACGCGCGGCGGCGCGGCGCTCTCGATTCATACTGTAACGGGCGCGCCGATCAAGTTCATCGGCGTCGGCGAAAAACTTTCCGCAATCGAGCCGTTCTATCCGGATCGCCTGGCATCGCGCATCCTGGGAATGGGCGACGTGCTGACGCTCATCGAGCGCACGCAGAATCTGTACAGCGCCGATCAAGCAAAAGAACTCGAGCAGAAGCTGCTCAAGCAAAGCTTCACGCTCGACGACTTTCTGGATCAGATGCGCCAGATTCGCAAGATGGGATCGATGACCGACATTTTGAAGATGATTCCCGGCGTTTCGCGCGCGCTTCCGAAAGACTTCGAGATTCCCGAAGCCGATCTGAAGCGCATCGAAGCGATCATCTGCTCGATGACGCGGCGCGAGCGGCAGAATCCCGATATTTTGAACGGATCCCGCCGCAAGCGCATCGCTCACGGTAGCGGAACGCAGGTGGCCGACGTGAACCGTCTTGTAAAACGCTTCGAAGAAGCGCGCAAGATGATGAAGCAGATGGGATTCGGCGGCAAAAAGCGGCCGCGCCTCCCAATGGGCTTCAGATAACGCGGTCATGCTGAGGAATCGAAGCACCCTGAGGCATCGAAGGGTCCAATAAATCAAGAAAGTTTGCTCTCAAGCCCTCGCGTGCTTTACGCGAACGATCAACGGATAAAGGACATGGTCAAAATCAGACTCCGGCGCATGGGCGCCAAGAAACAACCCACGTATCGCTTCGTCGTTGCGGATGCACGTTCGCCGCGAGACGGGCGCTTTATCGAGATTCTGGGACACTATAATCCGCGCACGGAACCTCGCGAAATCGTCGTGAACGAAGAGAAGGCCAAGGCGTGGCTTTCAAAGGGCGCGCAGCCTTCGGATACCGTCCGCCGTCTTTTCGCGGAAAAAGGCATTATGGATCGCGGCCCGATTCCGGAAACGAAGCGTAAACCGAAGTCGGAAGCGGGCGCGTAATGAGCGCCTTCGATGACGAGTTCGGACTTTTCGGCGAAGAAGGCGAAGAGTCCGAGCGCCGCTCAACGCTCGGTGCTCGCAAAATCGCGACGAACGAAACGATCATCGACGACATTGAGCCCGAAGACGAAGCGCCGCGCCGCCGCTCGGTTGCCGGCGGCGATCGGCCGCACCGCGGCAAAGGCGGACCCCCGCGCGGCAAACGTTTTGAAAAACGCCGCGATCCCGTCGACCCCGAAGGCGCGCGTCAGCGCGCCGGCGAGTTGCTCGCGTTCCTTGCCAAAAAGCTCGTCGCGAAAGCGGATGCCGTTACGGTCGATGTTTTTCCGCCCGAGGACGGCTATCAGGCGCAGATCGAATTGGTCGTCGATCCGGAAGACCTCGGCAAAGTGATCGGGCGCAACGGCCGCGTCGCGCAAGCGCTGCGGACGATCGTGCGCGCTACCGCCGAAGGCAAGGTTTCCGTCGAGATTTTGGATTCGGAAGAAGCGTTTGAAGACGAAGGCGGCGACGCCGCACCGGACGATGGCGAACTCGAATGAGATTCCGGTAGGACGCATCGCGGGCGTCTTCGGCATCCACGGAGAATTGAAGTGCGACCCGACGAGTGCGGGTCGCACACTTTTTTCTGCAGGCGAAGCGCTGCGCGCGCAGCTCGCCGACGGCTCGTCGCACGAGGTCACGCTCGCCGCCCTACGCGAGCACAAAGGCCGCCTTTTGATCCGCTTGCCCGGCATCGACACGGCAAACGCTGCGGAGCGCTTTGTGGGAGCGACGCTCTACGCGGATCGCGATCGCATCGTGCTGGAGCCCGGAGAATATTTGGATCGCGACCTGGTGGGCTGTGACGTGTTCGACACCGCCGGTGCAGGCCTCGGACGAGTGACGCGCGTCGAACACTATCCCAGTTCGGACATGCTGATCGTCAACGGCAACATGGTCCCGATGATCAAGCAATTCGTCAAAACGATCGACGCCGAAAAGCGGCGCATCGTCGTTGACGTTCCGCCCGGGTTGATCGATCCGTCGCAGGCGGAGGAGGCTTGACCTAGCTGTTCTCCGGATGAGCGGTCGCGTACGCGTCAACCGCCGAACGAACGGCATCGTCGAGCGTATCGCCGGTCCCCGGCGTCGATGCGAGTTTCGCGCCGAAGCACGTGTAGACGTCGAGCCTGAACGTCCACTGCGTGCGCGTTCCCAATCCGTGCCGCGAGCTGATCGCGGAGAGATTGCCGGTGGCGATGGTGTTGTCGCGGCTGGTTCCGCAGATGCTGTCGGCCTGACGCGTCAGATCGGTCGCGGCGACCGAGCTCATTTTCGCGTTGAAATGCGAACTCAATCCGCTATACAGCACCGTGGTTGCGCGCGTGAGGTCCGACGCCGGTACCGAACCGCCCGCGCGTACCACCAGCACGCCTTTGGACGGTTTCGTGGTGGCTGCGGGTTTCGGCGTTGCGGCTTTGTGTTTGAACAATCCCGCGATATCGGCAAATCCTTTGCTCAAATTCGCCTGGTTTGCGGGAGCGGGCGTCGTAGTGGACTCCGCCTGCGCCGAATTATACCGATCGGCTTCGCTCTGTTCCATCGACAGCACCGCGCCGTGAATCTGAATCGCCTGCGCGCTGGCGTCGTCGAACGAGTCGATCTGCGCCGTCGTGCCGTACACGATCGTGCCGCTCCCGGTCGAAACGAGTTGTTCGACCAATGAAACACCGGCGCCGAGCGGCGTCATGTAGCCCATCAGGTAATAGTCGGCTTGAAGCTTCCGCGCATAGTTCAAATAGTCGGAACGCGCGATCGTGGAAGCGGCCGAGATCGCGTCGATGCCGCCGGCGCCGTTCATCTGTTGCGCAAAAAGCTGCGCCGCGCGCGTGCCGGTATCCGGCTTCAAGTCCGTGCTCGTTTGGAACGGGAAAACCACGATCGTCGGAATCGCCGGTTTCGGTGCCGGTGTCGGCGTTGCTGCCGGTGCCGGTGACGGCGTTGGTTTCGGCGCGGGCTTTGCCGCTACGAACACGACGAACGAGCAAAGGAGCACAAGAACAGCGGGGATTCGTCGCAACGGAGGTCCTTTCGGTTTTACGGCAATCCGGAGAGAAACGCGGCGATGTGCGCGTTCGTTTCCTCGGCCTGCTCGACCATTACGAAGTGGCCGGCGCCGGCAATTATTCGCGCCTGCGCGCCCGGAACCCGGTCCGCAAGTGCGAGTGCGTATTTGGAAGGCGTCATGCGGTCCGAGTCGCCGGTCAGTGCGAGGAGCGGCACGCTTATCTCGCCCAAGCGCTCGAGCACGTCGAACGCATCGCAGACGCGAAAGTCGCGCAGCGTCTGCCCGGGACCGACGGTGCGCATCAGCGAGGTTGCCCAGTCGATCCGCTCGGGCGTGGGATCGGCGAAGAAATATGGTGCAAGCCGCTCGATTCCGCCCTCGTAGTCGCCTGCCAGATCTTGCAGTATTGCAGGCGCGACGCGCATGCGGGCGCCCGAGCCGATGAGCACAATTCCCCGCAAGGCAAGACGCCCGCGCAACGCGACCTGGAGCGCGATCGCGCCGCCCATCGAATGTCCGCAGAGTACGACGCCCTCGCCGGCATCGGGCCAGGCGAGCTGCTCGATTGCCTGCGCGAAATCGTCGATCGTCGACGCGCTCCCGGGACACGCGTGGCCCGGCAGATTCGGAAATTTTGCGCCGGGAAATGCAGGACGCTGGTTCGCGAAGACTTCCGCGGTAAACCCCGCGCCGTGGATGAAAACCGGCGTCACGTCGCTGCTTTCGATTCCGCAGCCGCTTCGATGTGCTCGCGCGGCGCAATCGGATCGACGAGCGGCGAGACTTCTTCCGTGCCCTTATGATGCGCCCAGCCGGCGCTGAACTCTGCGCCGAAGAAGAAGATCACGCCGATCGAATAAAACCAAAGCAGCAGAACGAGCGGCGCGGACAGCGCGCCGTAGATGCGCGTGAAATCGACGTGGACCGTGTAGAATGCAAACGCATATTGTACCACGGGCCACGCCAGCGCGACGAACAGTGCCCCGGGTACCGCGAAGCGCCATTTCACCGTCCGGTTCGGTAAGAACGTGTAGAGAAAAATTACGACCACGAAGACCATTAGCATCGACAGTCCGTATGCAAGGATCTTCGAAAGGTTCTGCGGGTCGTTCACATGAGCAAAGCTGAACACGACCGAAACCGCGACCGGCAAACCGATGGCCACGATCATCACGATGCCCATCAACGGAAGCGTCACGATCGACAGCGCGATGTCGTGCAGCAGGGGACGGCTGCGCGGCACGGCCAGCGCGCGATTCAGCGCATAGGCTAGGCCCATGAACAGGTTCTTCGCCGCCCAAACCACGACGGCGAAGGCGATCAAACTCGAGACGCCGCGGCCGTACTTGTAGGTCTGCAGATTGGCAGCGACAGTTTGATGCAGCGCCGGCGCGAACGTGTCCACGAATTTCAAGATCTGCTGGTCGGCGTTCGGAAAAATCAGCGACGCAGCCGACAAGAGCAGCACGAGCAGCGGGAAGATCGCGAATAACGCGTTAAATGCGATGGCCTGTGACAAGAACGCGCAGCCGTCGCGGGAAAACCGCATCCCCGCTTCACGGAATGCCATGATCAGCCTCATGCGCCGCTCTCCAGGCGCGAGCGCGTAATGCTGCACGCGGCGATTGCGGCGCTGACGATTGCGATCGACGGACGCGTCGTGCGCTCGTACCGTAAGCCGTATGTGGTGCTCGGCAGAGTCATGGCACCGGTCGATCCCTTCGTCCTTGACGTCGTGGGAAGCGTGGAATACTCGGGCGGCTTGATGCTCGTGCGGCGAGGGGACCGCTTCGCGCAACTTCCGGCGGCGCCGCTCGTGCCGATCGGACCGCTGCTGCGTACGCTGGGCGTCGCGGTGACATATGACGCTCGTTCCCACCGCGTGTCGATTACCACGCCGCGCATGCTGCTCGCGGTACCTACGCCGTTCAATCCCGCCGTACCGTTGCCGTCGCCCGCAGCCGTCTTCACACCGATGCCCGCTCCTACGCCGCGTCCCACCGTGTCTGGCAGTCCCGCACCGCGGCGCACGCCGTTACCGTTCAGCGAGCCGCAATCGCGGCCAAGTCCTTAGCGCTTAGTCCCCGCTGCATCGCCGCATCGAGCTCGGTCTCGATTGCTGCGATTACGGGAACGCGCGAGCCGTCGACGCTTTGCAGCATCAAGCGCGCGTCTTTGTCGGCCATTTCCAGCGTCCACGTCGGTTCGTAATCCTGAGCGGCCATGCGCTTTCCACGGCCCTCGATCTGCGCGGCGGGATTGAAGTGCGAAAACAGCTCGTACGCCTCCGTTCGCGAGAGCCCGTGCTGCTCGGCAATGGTGAACGTGTCGTTCAATCCGCCGACGATCGCCAGAATCATGGCATTGCCCATCAATTTGTATACGGCAGCGCGCTCGACCGGCTCGCCCACGTACCACACTTTTCCGGTCATCGGTTCGAGCGCAGGACGCAAGCGTTCGTAACGCTGCCGGTCGCCGGAGGCCAGCATCAGTCCGGTTGAAGCGGCCGCGTTCGGCGGACCCATGAACACCGGTGCGTGCAAGAACGGAAGGCCGTGCTGCGCGAGCCGGCGTTCGCGTTGTGCAACGCCGCGCGGCAATACCGTCGTGTGATCGATTACCGGCGTGCCGGCCGCGATTCCGGACAGCGCCGAATCCAGCACGCCGTCCACAGCCGCATCGTCCCGCAAGCAGATATGCACGCGATCGACGCCGCGCGCAGCGTCCGCCGGCGATCTGAAAGCGCGCGCGCCGAACCGTTCGAGCGCTTGCGCCTTTTCGAACGTGCGGTTCCAAACGTGGACATTCACGTTCCGGCGGCGCAGCGCTTCGACAAATCCCGAGCCCAGCATGCCTGCACCAAAAAATGCTACTGTTTCCATCACCTCACACGCCGATCGCTTCCGCAGCTCGTTTTGCCACGGCGCTCAGCACGCCTGCCTCGAACGGCGATTGCAGACCGGCGGAACGCACGAGTTCTTGGAATGGAAGTTGTCCGCCGCGCTTGCAGAGTGCCGTGTAGTCGCGTAAGGCGCCGGCATAGTCGTCTTGAGATCGCACCCAGAACTGCATGGCGCAACAGAGTGCGAGCGTGTAGTCGATGTAGTAAAACGGCGCAAAATAGACGTGGCGCTGCACTTGCCAGTAGCCGCCGCGCTCCAAGTGCTCGATGCCGTCGTACCGCCGCCACGGCAGATACGCGGTTTCCAGTTGCTTCCAAAAGGCGTGCCGCTCTTCCGGCGATGCCTCCGGGTTGTCGTAGACGAAGTGCTGGAAGTGATCGATCGCCGCAGCGTACGGTAAGATCAGCAAGCGCGACTTCAGATGCTCCAGGCGGTAGCGCTGCGCATCCGCGCCGAAAAACCGCTCCAGCTGCGGCCACGCAAAAAATTCCAGCGACATCGAGTGGACTTCGCATGCCTCGTACGTCGGCCAGAGATAATCCGCGACGCCGATGTTTCGGCTGGAATAATTCTGGAATGCGTGTCCGAGTTCGTGAACCAGCACGTTGACGTCGTGCGTCGTTCCGTTGAAATTTGCAAAGACGTACGGCAGTCCGTACGCGGGAAACGAGGTACAGAACCCGCCGCCGGCTTTACCGTCGCGCGATTGCAAATCCAGCAGCTCGCGATCGATCATCATGCGGGCGAACGCGCCGATCTCCGTATCGATGGCGTCGAACGCGCTGCGTGCGGCGCACAGCATGTCATCGTAGCGTTGCGGCGGTTTGGGCGATCCCGCGGGACTGAAGACGTCCTCGTCCCACAACATTACGCGGTCGATCCCCAGATCGCGTGCTTGGCGCGTGACGATGCGCCCCGCCAGCGGAACGATCTCGCGAACGATCTCTTCGCGCCAGCGTGCTACTTCGGCCGGCCCGTAATCGGTGCGGGTCAAACGGCGGTAGCCCAGTTCGGTGAAACTGTGCAGATCGAGATCGCGCGCCATTTTGTCCCGCAGGCGCACGAGATCGCCGTAGATGCGGTCGAGCTGCTCGCCGTTTTTCGAAAAATACGACCACTTCGCGAGTTGTGCGGCGCGGCGGGTTTCGCGATCGCGGTCCTCGGCGTACTTGCCGATCGTCGAGAGGTTCAGCCGTTCGCCGCGAAATTCGATCGACGCGTTGGCGAGCAGTTCCGTGTATTCGTTCTCCAGAGCGGATTCTTGAACGACGAGCGGTTCGATGACCGGATCGTACGCGGTAACGTCCATCTCCCACCGCGCAAACAGATACGTCCCCAACGCGCCTTCCAGCGCCTTGCGAAGCGCGCTTCCCAAAAACTTGCGCTTCACCGTAACGTCTAACCCGGTGATTTTCGGCCGCAGCTCGTGAAGCAGCTCGACCGCCGCCTTGCGCTGCGGATCGGCGGTGTTCCGCCGGAACTGCAGTTCGGTCAGCGACGCCCACGTATCGAAGAAGCGGCGGCGCGAGTCCCACGCCGAGAACGCGCGCAGCGCATCGTCCAGGGTTTCCGCGCGTTCCACCGACGCCGTAATCGCGTCATACTCCCGCCGAAGCGATTCGAAGTCGGGCGCGTCCGCGGTGATATCGGAGAAGTGCGAGGCGGGCAGGGTCGCCGATGGTGCAAGCATTGCGCTACGCTACGCATCGCCCCGGGAGGGACCCTTGTCGGTAGATACTTACTTATGGTAGCCTATAGGCGTGCGCAGCACTTCACACCCGGCGGAACTCTGTCCCCGTTACCATCGCGCCGTCGAACTCATCGGCCGGCGCTGGACGGGCGCCATCGTGCGCACGCTGCTCGGCGGTCCCCGCCGATTCAACGAATTGCTTTCGGCCGTACCGGGAATCTCCGACCGGCTATTGACCGAACGGCTTCGCGAACTGGAACGGGCGAAGATCGTCCGCAGGGAGGTGTATCCGGAATCACCGGTTCGCGTCGTCTACGAGTTGACCGACTCGGGCCGCGAGCTCGGCCCGGCGTTGAACGAGCTCGGCCGGTGGGCGGAACGCTGGATCGACATCTCTGAGGAAGAACAGCAAGCCCCGTGACGGGCTTGCTTGCGACGCTGCTCTTTTTCGGAGACGTACATTACCGCTGGATCGGTCCGGCGGTTATGGGTGGACGGCTGGATGCCGCGGCCGGTGTTCCCGGGCATCCGAAGATCGTGTACCTCGGGCATTCTTCCGGCGGATTGTGGAAATCGAACGACGGCGGGCTGACGTTCGCGTCGGTGTTTGAAGCCGGGAGCAGCAGCGCCGTCGGCACGATAACGATCGATCCGCGCGACGCAAATCGCATCTATATCGGAACCGGCGAGCCGTTTCCGCGCAACACCGCCGATGCCGGCGACGGCATCTGGACATCGCCCGACGCCGGCAAGCATTGGCAGCATTTGGGTTTGGATCGCAGCAGCAGTATCGCGCGGATTGCCGTCGATCCGGCAAACCGCAACGTCATGTTGGCTGCAGCGATGGGCAGTGAATTCGCACCCGGCGGCGATCGCGGAATCTACCGCTCCGACGATCGCGGCGCACACTGGCGTCGCGTGCTCTACGGCAACGAAACGACCGGCGGAAGCGACGTCGCCTTCGATCCGGCGAATCCGTCGATCGTGTACGCGGGCCTGTACGACTTTGCGCGTAAACCCTGGACGTTTCGCAGCGGCGGTCCCGGAAGCGGGCTGTACCGGTCGTCTGACGGCGGTCGATCCTGGACGCGTCTGACGTCGGCCGGATTGCACAACGGACTGCCGTCGAGGGATATCGACCGCGTCGGCGTGAGCGTCTGCGCGAGCGATCCGCACGTCGTCTACGCATTCGTCCCGTCCAAAGCCGGATATTTGTACCGGTCGGTCGACGGCGGTGCGCATTGGGCGCTGCGCAACCGCAGCGAGTCGATCGATTTCCGGCCGTTCTATTTCTCGCAGGTGCGCTGCGATCCGCACGACCCCCGCAAAGTGTACGCGCTCGCGAGCGGAGTCAACGTCTCGACCGACGGCGGTTTGAAGTTTCACGACATGCCCGGCGCGGGCGGCGACAATCACGATCTGTGGATCGATCCGCAGGATTCTTCGCGTTTGCTCAACGCGAGCGATGTGGGGTTCGATTATTCGCTTACAGGCGGACGAACGTGGAACTACGACGACGTCGTGCCGTTCGCGCAAGTGTACCACGCCGGATTCGATTTCGACGAACCGTATCACGTGATGGGCGGCCTGCAAGATCACGAAGTCTGGTGGGGTCCGAACGAGCTTTTGAACGCCAACGACGGCGCAAGTAACGGCGACTGGCTCAACATCTCGGATTGGGGCGACGGCCAATACGCCGTCGCGGATCCGCGCGATCCGGCAATCGTCTACGAAGATACGCATTTCGGCGATCTTGCGCGGCTGGACATGCGTACGCAGCAGCGGCGTTATATTTCGCCGCGGCCGGTCATTCCGTTCGGGGCTCCCGCCTCGGCCGCGAAGTTCCGCTTCAGTTGGAGCGCGCCGCTGCTTCTCTCGAAATTTGACTCGTCGGTACTGTACTTCGGGGCAAACGTGCTGTTCCGATCGCCGGACGGCGGAGATAGCTGGCTGCAATACTCTCCCGACCTTACGCAGTGCAGCGCGCAGTGGCTGCGTGCCAGCGGCGGACCGGTCGCTCTGGATAACACCAACGCTGAAACGTACTGCACGATAACCTCGATCGCGGAAGACGCCGCGGACGCGGGCACCGTGTGGTACGGCACGGACAACGGTCACGTAGAGATCACCACGGACAACGGGCGTTCGTGGAACGAGGCGGAAACGCGCATCAACGTGCCGCCGGGTTCGCGCGTCACGTGCGTGGAGACATCGCATTCGCAACCCGCGGTGGCGTACGTTGCGTTCGATCGCCACGAATACGGCGACGATGCGCCGTACGTGTTTATGACGCGCGACCGCGGCCGTACGTGGCAGGCGATCGGCTACGGCTTAACCGGCTACGTGCACGCCGTACGCGAGGATCCGCGAAATCCGGACGTGTTGTACGCCGGCACGGAGCGCGGTATCTTCGTTTCATTCGATCGCGGCGCGCACTGGACGGATTTCCGGTTGGGTTTGCCGCATCTGCCGGTCTACGATATTCAGATTCAGCCGCGCGACAATGATTTGATCGTAGCCACGCACGGGCGCGGCTTTTATATTTTGGACGATCTCACGCCGGTGCAGCAGTACGCAGCGCAATCGGGGCGCGCGGCGTATCTCTTCGCGCCGATGCCGGCAATTCGCTATTCCACTGCAAGCTTTCACGAGCACGGACGCGGCGCCTTCATCGCCGACAACAAACCGTACGGCGCGCTGCTGTCGTTGTATCTTGCGGCCGCGCCGCCGGATCGCGCTGGCAAACCGCACGTGGCCGTGCACGTGTCCTCGCAAGGGAAAACGATCGATACCTTCACCGTCCGCGTTCACGCGGGACTGAACCGCTTCTCGTGGGATCTCTCGACGCAGGCGCCCGGACCCGCCCAGGATCCGCGGCCGTACTACGTCTTTTATCCCGTCGCGATCGCGGGGCCGCAAGTCGTTCCGGGAACGTATACGGTGAGCGTCGATCTTCCCGGTGAACGGATCGGCGTGCCGGTTACGGTGGTGTTGAACCCGCACGAATCTGCGACGCCGGAGCAACTGCAGATGCAATACGACGCGCTCGAGCGCCTCGCAGCGATACAGGAACGAGCAGAAGAAGCGATCGCGCAGCTCGGCGCGCTTCAAAAGAAAGAGGGGGTGCGTCCGCAAACCACCGCGCTACTGGACCGTTTGAGAAATCCGGAGTCCAGCGGATATCGATCGGGCGCGCGCTTGAGCGAACAAATCGCGTATCTTCGCTACGTGATCGCGCAGTACGACGGGCCGCCGACGGCCGCGCAACTGGCGTTGATTGCGGAGTATTCGCAGGAAATGGATGCCGTCGACGGCGATATGGCGGCGGTGATGCGCTCGCACCCGGTACATGAAAAACTTTAGCACGCGCCGTTCGTTCGTTCTGAACGCTTTTTGGGTGCCGCTGCAGTTTCAAGACACGGCGCTCGTGACCATTGCCGTTCCGTCGGCGCTGCTGCATCTGGCTCCGCAAGATCACGTTCACGTCTTTTCCGTCCTCGCAGCGCTGATGGCGTTCGTCTCGATGATCGTTCCGCCGATTGCCGGAGCGGTCTCCGATAAGCTGCGGCGGCGGGGTATCGGGCGCCGCGTTCCCATACTGATCGGTGCCGGTATCGACGCAGCGTGCCTGATCGCGCTTTCGCAAGCGCGCACGCTGGGCGAGTTCACCGTCTTTTTGCTGCTGGCGACGATGGGCGCGAACATGAGTTTAGCCGCGTACCAAGCATTGATCCCGGACATCGTTCCGCAGCGCGAATGGGGCCGCGTCTCGGGCGTGCGGAGCGCGACGTTTTTGCTCGGCACGGTACTCGGCATCGGCGTAGCCGCCGGAACACCCTCGCAAAGTACGTTCATCGGTCTCGCCGCGGCGATGGCACTCGGCGCGCTGACGATGTTCGCGATTCGCGAGCGTCCCGTAGCCGACGCGGAGGAGCATGCGCGCGTAAAGGACTGGCACGACTTTACCGTCGTTTTCGTCGCTCGCGCATTCTTGGCGTTCGGATTGGCGCTGCTGATGACGTTCGTGCTGTATTTCTTCAACGACATATTGCACGTCCGTAACGCTCCCGCCGGGACGGGCTTCGTCGCGCTGGCATCGCTCGTCGGTGCGATCGTTTCCGGCCTCGTGCTCGGAATCGTCTCCGACCGCGTGCCGCGAAAAATCATCGTGGCGTTGTGCGGTATACCGATGACGATTGCCGCCGCCGGATTCGCGGTGTTTCCCGAAGAGCACTGGATGCTCGGCTTCGCGTTCATTTTCGGCATCGGTTTCGGCGGGATCATGTCCACGGGATGGGCGCTCGCAATCGATTCGGTTCCGAAATTACGCGATGTTGCGCGCGATCTCGGGCTGTGGGGCATTGCGCAGAATTTCCCGCAAGTGATCGCGCCGCTGGCCGGCGGCTGGGTGCTGGCGATGTACGGTCACACGCTCGACGGATACCGCGTGCTCTTTTTCGGCGCGGCCGGTTGCTTTGCGGCCGGGTCGGTCGCGGTGCTTGCCGTCGGAAAGAAACCGTTCATTCCGTGGTGGGGTGTCCCGGAGCGGCTTGCTTCGGCGTTCGTCGTGGGCACGTCGGTGCGGCTCGCGAACCGCATTCGCGCGTGGGGAACGCTGGATCCCGACCGCGGTCCGTCGCTCATTATTTCCAACCACCAAATCGAGCTGGATTTGATGGCGCCCGTCGCGCGCTTTATTTTGATCGGCGGCCCAAAATCGCCGGTATTGATGGCATGCGCGCGTATGATGTACGAGCCGGGATGGATGGCGGTGCGTCTGCCGTGGCTGTGGCGCATCTTGTACAACGTGAACCTGGGCTGGCTGCTCGAGGGCATGGGATTGTTGCCGCTCGAGAACGAGCTGCAGTCGCGGTGCATCGCGCGGTGGGCATTCGGCGCGCAGCGCCGTCACGGCGTTTTGCGGTTGGACGCGATTTTCAAGGACGATATCGTGCGCGAAAATGCGCTGGGCGACTTTACCACCCGGGATCTCTTTCGGCCGGAGAATTTTCGCAAAGCGCGCGAGGTGTACGTGCGGCTCTCCGACCTCAAGATGCCGCACAAACGCGAGGCCTTCGACGACATGCGCGCGAGCGTCGATGCCGATCTGGCCGCGATCGAAAACGCCGTCCGGCGCGGTGCGACGTTTTACGTTACGCCCGAAGGCGAGTATTCCAAGGATGGAAAGATGCTGCCGTTCCGCGGGATTTGGGAGCGCTTGGAACCGCACGCGCACCGCATTTATCTGGCGGCGATCAGTTACGATCCCTTCGTCGGCCGCCGGCTGTCGCAGCTGTACCGCGTCGTCGAACTGCGCGAGCGTCAAAACGTGGTCGCCGAACTTGCAGCGGCGCGCCCGGTTACTGTTTCGGCGGTGCTTTCCGAATGGTTGCACGGCCGCAGTACGCCGTTTACGCTGGACGACGCAATGCGCGTCGTAACCGAACGGCTGCGGACGCTGCCGCCCGAGCTGTTCGTCGACCCCGAGTTGCGTTCCAACCCGCTGCGTCGCGTCGATGCGGCGCTGCGCAAGCTCTCAACTTTGGGGATCCTCTTGCGTTCCGACCGCCACTACATGCTCAGCGAGAACCGCCGGCACCCAAATTTTGAGGAGGTCGGCGACATCGTCGCCTTTCAAGCCGCGTTTTTCGCCGAGACGCTGGCGGGCGTGAAGCGAATCGTCCCCAGCTCGTCCGGCCCCAGCTATTGGGCCACAGGCCCTTAGGAGGACCCGCGTCCCGCGGGGTACGCTAGTTGCGTGTCGACCGCAGTGACCGTTCTTGCGTGGTTGGCCGTGGCTCTCGCCGCGGCGCTGACCGTTTATGCATTGCGAAGCACTAAACGCACGTCCGCCGCACCTGAGCCGGCGCCCGTTGTGCCTCCGGCGCGCACCGATCGGGGCGCCGTGAACGTGATCCGGCCGCCGTCGAACGGCGTCGAAGGCCTCGAGATTCAATATCAACGCAGCGGCATCGTGCGATCCGTTCGCGTGGGCGCAATGAATTGCGAACACAAAGAGCTGCTGCTGACGATGGACGACGTGGCGTGGAGCACGATGCCGAACGCCCAAAAACAGGAAGTCCTTGCCGCCGCGCGCAGCACGTGGGCGGCCAAGATGTGCCCGTCCGGCCCCGACATTGCATATGTCGTCGTGAAAACGGAGCGCGGCGAGATCGTCGGGCGCGCATCGCCGCGCACCGTTACGATTATCTAACTACCGCAGCAACGCCGGAAATTTCGAGCGCAGCGCGGCAAGCTTCGGCTTGTCGTTTATCATCACATACGGATTCCAGGGATTGTGCGCTACGAAATCCTGGTGGTAATCTTCGGCCGCGTAAAATGCTTGCAGCGGCGCGATCTTGGTGACGATCGGCGCGTTGAACGTGTGATTCGCTTCGAGCTGCGCGATGTATTTTTCGGCCTCGTCGCGCTGCTCGTTCGTCGTGTAGAAGATTTCTGAGCGGTACTGCGTGCCTTCGTCCGGCCCTTGCCGGTTTAGCTGCGTGGGGTCGTGCGCGACGGTGAAATAGACGTCGAGCAACTGGTTGAATGAAATCTTTGCCGGATCGTACGCGATCTCGACGGATTCGGCGTGGCCCGTGGTTCCCGTGCTGACGAGATCGTAGTGCGCATTTGCGGCGCTGCCTCCCGAATATCCGGCGACGACTTTTTCGACGCCGCGCAGCGGTTCGAACACGGCCTGCATTCCCCAGAAACAACCGCCCGCGAAAACGACGCGAGCGGCGAGCAGAATGGTGAAAATGGCGATGTGCATATCCGTTGAACGCGCGGGGTGCCCCGCCGGATGGCTGGTAAGGCGGTCTTAGAAGCCCAGGCGGGGACCCCAACCGGCGAACACGACGGCTGCGGAGGTCGGCTGCGAAAGCGTTGGGCGGGCGGGGCGGATGGTTTGAACGGCGGTCTTCATTTGGTACTCCTGACGAGGCGTCAACTAATTTATTAATACTATAACCCCGCCGCCCCCGTTTGTCAACTAAAAAATTAGTTAGGGGTAGAGGCCCCGGAGCTTCGTCGCCTCCGCCACCCGGCTGACGGCCACCGCGTATGCCCCTTGCCGCATGTCGATGCCGTGCCGTTTGGACTGCTCGTGCGTTTCCCGGAATGCCCGGACCATTTTGCGTTGCAAACGCTCGTTGATCTCGTCTTCCTCCCAGAAGTTTTCTTGCAGATCTTGCACCCATTCAAAGTACGAAACGGTTACGCCGCCCGCATTCGCCAGAATGTCCGGAAGCACCATGATGCCGCGATCGAACAAAATGCGATCGGCTTGGGGCATCGTCGGTCCATTTGCAGCTTCTGCGACGACCTTTGCGGCGATCCGCGGAGCGTTCTCTTCTGTTATCACCTTTTCGAGCGCGGCGGGCACGAGCACCGTGCACTCCAGCTCGAGCAGATCGCGATTGCTGATTCGATCGCCGCCGGTAAAACCGACGACCGATCCGGTTTCATTCTTATGCGCGATCACTCCACCGACGTCGAGGCCGCGCATATTCACTACACCGCCGCGCGAGTCGGACACCGCGATCACGCGATACCCCGTTTTCGCCATCAGATCGGCGCAGTGCAGACCCGCGTTTCCGAATCCTTGGATCGCGACGGTCGCGTCTTCGATTCGGATTCCCAGAGTCTCGAGCGCTTCGTCGACCACGTACAAGCAGCCGCGCGCCGTTGCTTTGTCGCGCCCCAGCGAACCGCCGATGGCTACGGGCTTTCCGGTAACGACGCCGGGAATCGAATAGCCATGCTGCATGGAAAATGTGTCCATGATCCACGCCATGATCTGCGGCGTCGTATAAACGTCGGGCGCGGGAATATCTTTCTCGGGACCGATGATGATCGAGATCTCCGTCGTGAACCGGCGCGTGAGATTTTCCAATTCTTGCAGCGACATGTTCTTGGGATCGCAGATCACGCCGCCTTTTCCGCCGCCGAACGGAATATTGACGAGCGCGCATTTCCACGTCATCCACATGGCGAGCGCTTTGACTTCATCCAGCGACACGTCGGGATGAAAACGGATTCCGCCCTTCGATGGACCGCGCGAGATGTTGTGCTGCACGCGGTAACCTTTGAACATGCGAAATACGCCGTTGTCCATACGTACGGGAACGGCGACTTCCAGAATACGTTTGGGTTCGCGTAAGAACCCGTGAATGGATTCGTTCAAGCCAATCAGGCGCGCGACGTCGTCGAGCTGTTCTTGCGCCATCTCCCAAACGTTTTGGGCGGCTTGAGCCGCTGAAATATCGAGGGTCGTCATGCGAGACCTCCATAACGTCTGATGCGCCACCCTTTCGCGCCGGCTTCGAAGGGCACCCCGCCCAACCGGCTCGGTTAATAGTTCTTAAGCACCCCTTAAGTTTTCTTAATTTTCGCGCTATGATGAGCGTATGCGGGTGGCGGTCTTCGCCCTGATCCTGGTCCTCCTGAGCGCTGCGGCTGCCCGTTCCGCCGAAAGCGTGCAAGATCACTCGCGCCGCCAGACGTTCGTCATCCAGTGCATGCTCGCGGAACACCGTGCCGAGATCGGCAGCGGCGTCGTCGTGGCCCGCGCCGGCGACGTCTTAACGCTCGCCACCGCGGCGCATTTGGTCCGCCGCGGACTGCCGCTGCAGATCCTGGACGAGAGCCGTCAAGACTATTATCACGTGCTGGGTGTAAGCGTCGTCCCCGGCTATGACTTGGCGCTGGTGCAGGTTCGCGCGCAAGATGCGTTTCCGGTAGAACCGGTGGAGTTCGGGACGGCCGCCGCCGGCGAGCCCGTATGGCTGTGGGGAAATCCCGGCAACCAGTTCTGGCAATTCACGACGGGGTCCGTGCTCGCAAGCGACGCGCAGCTTCCGGGTGCCGGAATTGCGCGGCACATCACGATCGATTGCGCGGCGTGCACGTACGGAGATTCCGGCTCGGGCGTATTTTCGCAAGACGGCAAGCTCGTCGGCATTTTGAGCTCGGGATGGCAAGACAAGGCGGGCCATCTGCTGTTCGTCCAGGTCGAGCCCGTTACGCCGCTCGAGGGTGCGCTGCCGGCGGCACGAGCGGAGCCGATCGCCGCAAAATAGTTGACTTTGTCAACTATATGGTTGATACTGTCAACCATTCATGGATGCCACTCCCGTCGAAGACCTGCGGCGGTTCAACCGTTTCTATACGCGCCGTATCGGGCTGCTGTCGAAGCGCTTTCTGAACAGCGACTTTTCGCTCGCGGAAGTGCGCGTGCTCTACGAAATCGCGCACCGGGCCCGCGCGGCCGCCTCAGAGATCGCGGCGGACCTCAGCATGGATCCCGGCTATTTGAGCCGGATGTTACTGCGCTTCGAGCAGGACGGCTTGATCGCGCGCGAGCGTTCGGACGACGACGGGCGCCGGAGCCGCCTGTCGCTGACCGCTAAGGGTAAGCGGGTCTTCGATCGGCTCGACCGCGCCCAGCACGATGAAATTGCGGCGATGCTGCGTTCCCTGGGTGAAGAAGACACGCAGCGTTTGACCGAATGCGCGCGCACGTTGCAACAGCTGCTTGGCGCGCCAGCGCAGCGGGCGAACGGCTTTATCTTGCGCGAACCTCGCCCGGGCGATATCGGTTGGGTCGTGCAGCGGCACGGCGCAATTTACGCTGCCGAATATGGCTGGAACGAGCAGTTCGAGGCGCTGGTCGGTGAGATCGCGAGTGCGTTTTTGAAGCACCACGATCCCAAACGCGAACGCTGCTGGATCGCCGAGCACCAGGGCAGAAACGCCGGCTGTATCTTTTTGGTTCGCAAGTCAAACGCCGTCGCGCAGCTCCGGTTATTGCTCGTCGAGCCCGCCGCGCGCGGTCTTGGAATCGGCCGCGCGCTCGTTCGTGAGTGTATCGAATTTGCGCGCGCCGCGGGGTATCGCAAGATCGCACTGTGGACGAATCGCGGCTTGGACGCGGCGCGTCATCTGTACGAAGAGGCCGGCTTCAAACTCGCGGGTGAAGAACGGCACCGTACGTTCGGAAAATCGCTCACCGGACAAAACTGGGAACTTCACATATAGCGCGTTGACGTAGCCGATCAGTGCGCAAAGCTCGCACCGGGTTCGGCTGCGGGACCTTTCGAACGCGGAAAAGCCAGCACCAGCGGCGCGACCGCGGCCGCCAGAATCCCCACGGCGAAGATTGCGTCCGCGAACGCCATGGTGTTCGATTGCTGAGCGACGATCGCCGCCAGCTGTTGAATTGCTCCGCTCGATGAGGTAATTCCGTGAAGGTTCAAATCGTGCGCGGTGACGCCGGCGCCGAGTGCCGCCGAATGAAAGCTCGTCCGCCGATCGAAAAACGCTATGCTCGCGGCGCTGGCGATCGAACCGCCGAGTTGCACGCACAACGTAATGATCGGGGAGATCTTGCCGTTCAACGACGCCGGAGTCGTGCTGAGAACGCCCACGATCAGCGGGACCAGCAGCATCGATTGAGCGACGCCGGAGAAGAAGAGCGCAACTGCGAGCGGTGCAAACGGCGTCTGCGGCGTCATCGTGAGCGACATCCAAATCAGCGACGCTGCGGTCAGCGCGAAGCCCGGACCGAGAAAATAGCGGACGTCCGTTCCGCGTTCGGCCAGCGTGGCAAACACCGGCGTCAGCACGACGACCGGCAGCGCGCGAAGCGCCAGCAGTGCTCCGCTTCCAAGCGCGGTGTAACCCAGAATCAACGAAGCGTAGAGTGGCGTTAAAATCGCCGGCGCGAAGATGAGCGCCCCGAACGCCAGAGCTATCAGCGATCCGACCGACACGCTGCGGTAGCGAAGCACGTGCAAATCGACGACGGGAAATTTCGTGCCGCTCCATTGCCACCAAGCGAACGCGCACAGGGAGAGGAGGGACAGAATTCCGGCCGCGGCTATCGTGGAGTCGGAAAACCAGTCGACGCGCTCGCCGTTGTCCAGAATGAATTGCAGGCATCCCAACCCAACCGCCAGCAGCGCGACGCCCGACCAGTCGATGCGCAAACGCTGCGCCGGCTGCGGATCGCGAAGCAGCCACACGATTGCGGCGAATGCCAACGTGCCGGGCACGATGTTGACGTCGAAGATCCATTGCCACGACGCGTTGTCGGTAATGTATCCGCCCGCGAACGGACCAAACGCCGGTCCCAGAATCAGCGCCATTGCGAACAACGCCGAACTGATGCCGATCTTCTCCGGCGGGAACGTCTCGCGCATCACCACTTGCGCCGTCGCGATCAAACCGCCGCCGAAAGCGCCTTGCAGCACGCGAAAAGCGACCAGCATCGTGAGCGTGTGCGCGCTGCTGCACAGGAACGAAGCAGCCGTAAAGCCGGCGATGCAGGCGGAAAAATAGACTTTGCGTCCCAGCAGCCGAGTAAGGAACGGATTGAGCGGAATCGACACGACATTCGAAATGATGTAGCCCGTGACGATCCAGACGCCTTCGTCGAGCGAGGCACCGATGTTTCCCTCGATCGTGGGTAACGCAACATTGACGATTGTGGAATCGAGGGTCTCGAGCAGCGACGCCAGCATCACGGCAATGACGATCAGCTGGCGGCGCCAGCCGTATTCGACGACATTTGCGTAGGGCATGGCTTAAACCGCGGTTTTCTCGCGCAACTGGGCCTCGAGCGTCGTGCGGATGCCTTCGTCGTACGAGGTCTTGTGCAGCGGTCCCAGCAGACCGTGAATCGCCGAGTCGTCCATGATTACGGGATCGCTCATCAAGTAATTCATCTCGACCAGCTCGCGCATGAACGGGTCGAACATCCCTAATGCCCGCAGCATCAGTTTGTTCGCAACCAGAAATTTCGGCTCGGCGCCGGCCGCCTTGAAAATGCGTTCGGCGAAATCGCGCTGCGTGATGGTTCCGGCACCCGCGAAGTGCCAGACTCGTCCGTACGCGCCGGGATTGGCGGACAATGCGGTTATCACCGGACCTGCGTCCGGGACGTACAAGAATTCATGCGGGCGATCGATCAGACCGACCAGATTTGCACGCCGCCGGGATACCGCCGCCGCAAAAGCATCGTGCAGAAAACTCGCCGTAATGCCTGGGCCGTAGAAGTCCGGCAGCCGCAAGACCGTGCCTCGAATCGCGCCGCGCGCATCTGCGTCGAGCAGCAGATCCTCTTGTATTTTGCGCATGCGGCCTTTGAACGTGTGGGGCTCGCGCGGGTGATCTTCCCGAACCGGCGTCGTTTGAGGAAGACCGTACGGATACACGGTGCCGACGAGCAGCATTTGCGACACGCCCGCCGCGATTGCGCCTTCCAGCGTCTTCCGCATAATCTCGGGATGCTTCGAAAACTGGTCGTACGGGACGCCGACGAGATAGACGATCGTCGTGATGCCCGATGCGGCGCGCCGCACCGACGCCGCATCGTCCGGATCCCACGTGGCGATTTCCGCAGAGGGATCGGCGCCGAACTCGCGCTCGAGCGTCTCTCGATGCCGTCCGACCACGCGATACGGCCGGCCCTCTGCGCGCAAGGCATCGGCCACCGTGCGGCCGATGGCTCCGGCTGCCCCGAACAACGCGATATCGGGCATGGTCACACCTCTTTCCGGCGGTTAAGCGTCCTTAATGAACGCTGTTCAGTAAACAGTGTTCATTTTACATTGACCGTTCAATATGTCAAGAGGTATAGTGAACGTATGGGAGCAGTTGAACGGCGGGCGCGCGAGCGGACCGAATTTCGCGAACTCGTGCTTACCGCTGCGCGCAAAATCGTGCTGCGCCAAGGCTTCGAAGCGCTGAGCATGCGGAAGATCGCGGACGAGATCGAGTACGCGCCCGGCACGATTTATCTGTATTTCAAGAGCCGCGACGAGATCGCACAGGAGCTCTGCCGCCGCGGCTTCGAGGATCTGCTTGCGTCGCTGGCGCCCGCGGCGGCCATTCGCGATCCCGCGAAACGGCTTACCGACATCGGCGAGCGTTACGTGCGATTCGGCTTGGAACACCCCGAAACGTACCGTATGATCTTCATGGAAGACCCCAAATTCGCCGATTCCGTATTCGGTGAAAAAGAGCCGGAGAGTCCCGGAGCGCGAGCACTGCAGTTTCTCGTAGAGGCGTTCGACGAATTGCGGGCGCAGAAACGGCTGCGCGTTCGCACCGCCTCGCCGAAGTTGGCCGATGCGCTCTGGGTCGCCGTGCACGGCATCGTCAGCTTGAAACTCACGTGTCCCGGATATCCCGCAACTCCCGCGGACGAACTCACGGCGATCGTACGGTCCGCGCTTTTCGACGGTTTACTAAAACCGGGTTAGAGTTTGCCCCGCAGCGGCACGATCGGCGTTCATCAGCCGTTCACATTTTTAGTGAAAGATGTATCCACGAAACGGGTACACTGCTAAGAAGCAACAGAAGGGACGGGGCGGATGCAGTACTTGGACCTCGACCGCGCACCGGGAAAGCGAGTAAGCGCCGGAATTTTGGCAGCGACTTGGCTGTATGCCGCAATACTCATCTATCTCGGAGTCGCGTTGCTCAGCCGCTAGACTTAAGAACGTTCCCCGATCCCGCGCGCCAGATCGCGCATCGCCCATCTGCCGTAAATTTGCTCCGGATACCGATCGACCAGTAGCGCAAGTAACCGAATTGCTTGCGCTTTTGAATTTGTGCCGGGGAGACGCTCGAACACTGCCGCGAGCTCCCACGCGGCGCGCGCATACGCGGCGTCGGTTCCACCGCGCGAGAGCGTCCAGAACCGGTCTTCGAGTTGCTCGATCGACGCCGTGCGCTGCGGATCGGGCGTCGCCCCGGCGCCGAGGATAGCGCTTACGAGCGACGGCGCGTCGTTCGCGTTAGCCGGCGTTTGCGTCGCGACGGGCGTGGGTTTTGCGGTGGCCTTCGCGGCCGGCGCCGGCGCCGTGTTTGCCGCGAGCACCTGCCCCGTGGGCGGATTCCCCGCCCAGTGCGGCCACGGGCGAATGCCGATACCGCGATCCAGATCGCGTTTTGCGTCGCCGGCGAAAGCCGTTCCGGGACAGTGGTCGCGCACCAGCTCTAAAACGACGATCGCATGTTCGTGCGCGTCTTTACCGGGAAGTTCTTCGAAGAGCGTGCCCAGCTGCCACGCGGCGGAAGCAATCCACGTATCGTTGGGATACTTTGCGACCCAGTCGTCGACGGCGTCTTCGACGAGTTCGGCCTTGTGTTCGATAACGTCCGGATGGGCGCGCGCGTGATGCAAATCGTCTTTCAGCGTCAGCGTTTGATGCCGGATCTCCAGCGGGCTCATTTTCAGCCGTCCGAAGTATTCGTCCGCCGGCGCCAGCGCTGAAACGGAAACGGGACCGCCTGATGCGATCCCGTTTGACGACGAAGCAGCGAACGCGGTGAGCGTTGCTATCAGACTGACTGCGGCGGCGATGCTCGCTCTGGTCATTTCTGGACGAGTGAATTTCCATCTCGTGCGGTATTTCCCTGCGCGCGAGTCACAAAAATTCGCACCGTTTCGCTTTACCGTATGCATCCAGAAGTGAGGAACGCATGCGAAAAGTTCTTACGAACCTGTATCCCGGGATCTTGCGCAATCCCGTTGTGACGTTTTCGTTGGCGATAGCGATCGTTCTCGGTCTTGGTTCGTGGGCCGCATCGCAGTTGCACACACAGCCTGCCGCCTTTCAAGGGCCGGAAAAAATCGCCGTAACCAAAAGCATCGTGACGTATCGTGCGCAGCCCGCCATGGACGTCGCGACCGGAAGCGAGCAAGGCGTACCGATGGGGCAAGGCGCGCCTGCGGCGACACCGGCCCCCGCACCCGCAAGCGCGATAGCGCAGCCGCAGATCGCGCGTACGGGCAAGATCAGCCTTTTCGTCAATGACGTGGCACGAACCGTACGGCAGCTCTCGCGCATCGGACGCCGTTACGGCGGGGACGTGTTTTCACTGAACGTTTCCAATGAAGACGACCGTACGGCCGCAAATGCGCAGATGGAGTTGCGCGTACCGGCGGGCGCCTTCGACCGGACCATGGACGAAGCCGCGCGCTTGGGCAAAGTGCGCGAGCGTTCTTCTAGCGCCGAAGACCTGACCGGCGACATCACGGATTCATCCGCCCGTCTGCGGAATCTGCGCCAAACCGAAGCCGACATCCGCGCGATCATGGACCGTTCGGGCAACGTTAGCCAAGTGATGGACGCCGAGAATCAGCTCTCGAGCGTTCGCGAGCAGATTGAAACGCTGGAATCGTCGATCGCGTCGATGCGCGGACGCGTTACGTATTCGACGATCGACTTGGACGTGCAGGCCGAAATTGCAGCGCAGCCGGTAGAACCGACTGCGGCGTCGCAACTTGCCAACGCCTGGCACGGGGCCGTTCATGCGCTTTCGCAAACCGCCATCGCCCTGATCTCGCTCGTTTTGTGGGTTATCGTCTTCGTTCCGGTCATCGCCGCCACGCTGCTGATCGCGTATTCGATCGTCGCGGTAGTACGGCGCGCGCGTCATGGACCGGAAACGAATCCGCGAGGAGCGTGATACGGCCGAGGGATGACGGCAAACGCAACGCTTTGCGTTTGGCTGCCGGCGGCGCTCACGGTTAGCCGCCAGCGTCCGACTCGAACCGGCCAATAGTACGTGTCCGAAGCCGGCCCCGGCAACGGCGCACCGTTCAGCGTCCAGCGCACGCGCGTGCCCGCCGGGTGGCTGACGGCGAACGCGATCGCTTGTGACGCACGCCGCGGATCGTCTGCGGCAAGCGCGTCTTCAAAAACCGCCCCGTCCTGCGGGAACAGGATGCGCAGCGCGCCGCTCGTCGCTTCTTGCCGCGCCCGCCATTCGTTGAATATCGAACCGCTTGCGGCATCCGTGGGAGCGGCACGCCGTGAATCGGCCAGCAGTTTTTTCGGCGGCGCCGCAAACGGCGGCGGATCGCGCCGTTCGTATAAATGCAGCATGATGCGATTCCAGAGCGGGCCGGCGCCGTCCACGCCCGATATGCGCTGCATCGGCGCACCCGAAAAGTTTCCCGCCCAGACGGCGACCGTATATTCGGACGTGAAGCCGACCGTCCACGTGTCGCGATACCCGGAGGACGTCCCGGTTTTTACCGCCGCATCGAACGGCATGTCCAATACGGAATGCAGACCGAACGAATGTGCGCGCGCATAGCGGTCCGCCAGAATATCCGTAACGAGCAGCCAGTCGTCGCGCGATCCGATTTGCACGCCGGGCGGCGGATCGTCACTCTGAACCGCGCGCACGGGAATGGCGTTTCCGCCTCTCGCAAGCGTGACGTACGCATGCGCGAGATCCCACAGCGTCACTTCACCGGCGCCGAGCGTCAGCCCAAGCCCGTAATAATCCGGGGATCGGCGTAACCGCGTAAACCCCAACGCGCGCAAGCGATCCAGAAACGGCGCTACGCCGGTTTTCGAAAGAACTCGCACCGCCGGAACATTCAGCGAACCGGCAAGCGCGGCGCGCACCGTTACGGGCCCGGCGAAGCGCGTGCTGTAATCCTCCGGGCTGTACATTTGCGCGCCCGGAATCGCGTACGAGGTTGGAACGTCGGCCAGGATGCTCCCTGCGCCGATGACTCCGCGCTCCAGGGCGTATTCGTACAAGAACGGTTTCAGCGTCGATCCCGGTTGACGCAGCGACTGCACGCCGTCGTTGCTGCCCAGGTACGCGCCGTCGAAATAGTCGAGCGAACCTAAGTACGCCAATACGTCACCGCTGCGGTTATCGATCACCAGCGCCGCCGCTTGCGTCACGTTGCGGCCGGCGAGCGCACCGACGACGTTTTGCGCTTGCGCCTGAACGAAGCGCTGCAGCGGCAAGTCGATAGTGGTGCGCACGCGCGGTGCGGATCCGGTCGCCGCAAGCCGGAAGAGCAACTGCTGCGCGCCGGCCAGCTCCCGGCTTTGCGGACGCACCGCGATGCTTTCTTGCGCCGCGACGCGTGCAGCGGCCGGAGAAATCATGCCGTCGGCAACCATGCGTTCCAGCACGTAGCGTTGGCGAGCGCGCGCAGTATGCCAATGCGTGCGCGGTTCGAGCGCGGGCGGATCGTTCGGAATGCCGGCTAGGAGCGCCGCTTGCGCGAGATCCAGGTCGCTCGCGGGGATTCCGAAATAGTCGCGTGCCGCCGCCTCCACGCCGTAGACGTTTCCGCCCATGGAAACGCGGTTCACATAGGCTTCCAGAATCTGCGCTTTTCCCGATCCCGCGTCGATTCGCTCGGCGTCCCAGGCTTGCGCAATCTTGCCGCGCACGCCGCCGGGCAAAGTGAACCGCATGCGCGCGAGCTGCATGTCGATCGTCGAGGCGCCGCCGGCATTACACAAACAGCGCACTGCTTTAATCGAAGAACGGAGGGCCGCGGTCCAATCGATGCCTGCGTGATTGTAGAAGCGCCGGTCTTCAGCCGCAATCAGGGCGTTGAGAAACCACGGCGAGACCTCGCCGAGCGGAACCGCGGCGGTGCGTTCCTGACTCGAACTGAGCACCGTTCCCATCGGAATGCCGGAACGATCCTCGAAGGTTACGGATCCCTCGTGCGGCCGAATTTCGTCCGGCGTAACTGCAAAAGCGTACGGTGCGGCAAACGCAGCGTTTACCACGACGGTTACTGCAAAAACGATGCGCAACGCGCGCATGATCGGCGCATTTCGCCGTTGAATGGCGGGCACATGCGCGTCCGCTTCGGAATCGCGGTAATTGCCGTTATGGCGGCGGTTGCCGGTTGTGGACGGCCCACATCGCAGCCGGCTCCGCTTGCGACTGTCGCACCTTTGCCCGCGCCGGCGGTTCCGCCGTGGATCTCGCAGATAGCGCCCGTCGGAAAAGTGAAAAATGCATCGCAGATCCGCGTGATCTTTGCGTCGCCGGTCCTCCCGGTTGAAGAGATCGGATCCCCGCATGAAGACGCGGTACTCTCGCATTTCCACATCGCGCCCGCAATTTCGGGAGCGTTTATCGTTTTAACGCCGCGCATGATCGGATTTCAGTCGGATGCATCGCTGCCGCCGGCCTCGCGTATTCGCGTGACCCTGACCGCCGGACTGCGCGATTTGCGCGGGAACGTCCTGAACCGCGACTTGTCGTGGACGTTTTCCACGACGCCGTTGGAAATTGCACTTCCGGACGACTTTCAAACGCCGGCGACCGCCGTGGGGCTGCGTCCGGTCATTCCGGTTCAGGCGAACGCCGCGGTCGATCCCGATGAACTCGCACGTCATGCCGAGTTCCGCAAGTCGGACGGCACCAGCGTCGACGTACGCGTCCAAGCACGCGCCACGCCTTCTGATGAACCGGGCAATATCTACGACGTTACGCCCGAGGAAGATCTCGACAAAGCCGCTTCGTACCGGTTCATCGTCGATTCAGGTGTGATGCCGTTGGGCGGAAATACCGGATCTTCCAGCTCGCTGAGCGTCGATCTGCGCACCTATGCCCCGCTCGCATTTGCGACTGCCGTACCGACTGCGGATCCCCTTGCGGCCGACGGAAACCGGTTTGCCGGCGGCGATCCCGCGTTCGTCTTCAATAATCCGCTCGATCCGCAGACGTTCGCGACGCACGTGCACGTGAGTCCGTCGCCGCTCGATGCCGGCCGGCTGCTCTCGCTCTCCGACGACGGCACCACGGTTCTCGTCAACCCGTACGCGCTGCGGCCGCAGACGCGTTATGTGGTGTCGTTCGACGAGAATCTTCCCGACGCGTTCGGACAGCACTTAGAACGTAACGTAACGGCCGTTTACAAAACCGGCAGCCTGTCGCCGTATTTTTGGGCCCCCCGCGGCTTTAACACGTTCCTCGCGGGCGGCAACTTGCAGTTGGAATACAGCGCCGTAAACGTTCCGGGAAACCGGTACCGCGCTGCTTATCGCGTACTCGCGCCGCAGGACGTTGCAAATCTCGCGACCGGCGACGTGCGCGAATTGCTTCCGGATTTGAGCGCGTGGAATGCTTTCGCGCTGACGGCAACGCGGGACCGCGAAGCGCAGATTCGCGTTCCGCTGCGTGACAAACTCGGCGGCGAAACCGGCATGCTGGCATATGGCGCGCGCACGTCGGAGCGTGACGAGGACATTTTCACCGGCAGTGTATTGCTGACCAACGTCGGAGTGTTCGCTCAGTGGTTTCCGGATCGCGGCTACGTTGCGGTCCAGCATCTGGACGACGGCACGCCGGTAGGCGCCGCGGATATTCAGATCTACGTGCCGCGTACGGATCCCAGCGCTCCTCCGGCTCGCGTTTGTGCGCAAGGCGTGACGAACGATGCCGGCGAGTTCGCAGTGGACGGTCCCGCACTACAAAGCTGCTACGCGCAGAATCAACCCAGCGGCGATGCTCCCACACTGATGGCGGTCGCGCGTAAAGGCGGCGATTGGTCGTATGTCACGACGTACGGATGGAGCGGTTTATACGAGTACAGCGCGCAGTACATGGACGGAACCTGGACGCAGGGGCAACCGATTTCGCGCGGCACGATCTATTCCGATCGGGAAATGTACCAGCCCGGCGAACGCGGCTGGTTCACCGGAGTTTGCTACGTTCTTCAAAACGGACGGCTACGCGCAGATGCGAACGCGCAGTACTCCGTCGTTTTGCGCGACCCTAACGGCAACGAACGCAAGCTGCCGCCGCAACGAACGAATGCATACGCGACGTTTTCGTTTCCGTACGATTTTTCGAAAACGCAGGCGCTGGGTTATTACACGATCGTTGCGACCAGCCCCGACGGCGCGCAAACGACCGGAACGTTTCGGGTAGCGCAATTCCGGCCTCCGAATTTTGCCGTAGATTTGAAGCTGGATCGCCAGTATGCCGCTGCGGGCGATGCGGTCGCGGCAACCGGCGACGGCCGCTACTTGTTCGGTGCGCCGATGAGCGGTGCGTCGGCCACCCTGCACGTCACGCGCGTGCCGGCGATTCTTTCGCCCTCGGGATGGGACGATTTTACCTTCGGCCGGCAATGGTTTTGGCCCGAAGAACAGCCCGACGCGAGCAGCGATGCCGGTTCGCAGACGCTGACACTCGATTCTGCCGGAAAAACGGCCACGAACGTCAACGTCGACGCGGCCCTTCCGTATGCGATGACGTACACCGTGGACCTCGAAGTATCCGACGTCTCGAACCTGGCGAGCAGCGCGACGCAATCGTTTACGGCACTCCCCGGCAATTCCGTCATCGGATTGCGAACCGATTACGTCGGCACGGTCAACGTCCCGATTACGGGAAGTGCAATCGTCACCGATGGCGCGGGCAAAGTGCAAACCGGCGAGCGCGTACACGTCGAATTGCAAAAAATGGAGTACAGCAGCGTCACGCAACTGGTCGAGGGTGCCGAAGCGGCGCGGAATCAGGTCCGGTACACGACGGTGGCGCAGACCGACGTCACCGCCGGCTCGGGCCCGGTCGACTTTCGATTGACCGCCGCGGACTCGGGACCATATCGCATTCGCGCGAACTTCGCCGGCGCAAAAGGCGATGCGACCGCAACGGACGCGCAAGTGTGGATCACCGGACCCGGAAATGTTTCTTGGGCGCAGCAGAATCCCGCGCAACTGCAATTGAAGCTCGACAAGAAGTCATACCGCCCGGGCGACGTGGCGACCGTCGCGGTTGCGTCGCCTTACGACGACGCGGACCTCTATCTGTCCGTCGTGCGCGACCGTGTTTTGTACCGCAAACTCGTGCATATCCACGGAGCGGCACCGAAAGTTCGCGTTCCGCTGGACGAATCGATGTTTCCGAATGCGGCGGTCGAAGGCGTTTTGGTTCGGCGCGGGAAGCCGCTCACACACGCAGGCGTAAAGCCCGTCGATGCGCTGGTGAAAATCGGGTTGACGCCGCTTGCAATGTCGCTGGACGCGCGCTACCTGAAACTCCGGATAACGCCGCAGAAGGCTTCGCTGCAGCCCCAAGAGCGGCAAACGCTGCGCGTAGAAGTGCTCGACGCCGCGCGCCGGCCCGTTCGCGCGCAATTGACGATCGCCGTCGTAAACGATGCGATCCTGCAGCTGAGCGGGTACCGGTTTCCGGACCTCACCAAGATCGTGTACGATACGCAGCCGATCTCGACGCGGTTCGGCGACAACCGGCCCAATTTGACGTTGACGCAGCTCACCAATACGAATGAGAAAGGCTGGGGTTACGGCGGCGGCTTTTTGGCCGGCGCAGCCGGAACGCGCGTGCGTACGCAATTCTTGCCGCTTGCCTATTTCACCGGCGCGGTGCAGACGGACGCACGCGGCGTGGCGCACGTTCAATTCGCCGTGCCGGATAATCTGACGACGTGGCGCGCGCTGATCGTTGCCGCAACCGGCGAAGCGCAGCCGCGCTTTGCAACCGGTGACTCGACGTTCGTAACGACGAAACCGTTGGTGACGGATCCGCTTTTGCCGCAGTTTGCGCGTCCGGGAGACCGTTTTTCGGGCGGACTGCTGCTTTCCAACTCCGCAACGAGCGCAGTGGACGCGCGAACGCAGGCGTCGCTCGAAGGCCCGCTGTTTTTCAGCGGCGGTACGAACGATCGGTCGGCGCAAGCGGAGCAGCAATTCCAGCCCGGCGTGCACGCGTGGCGCTTCGCAATGCGTGCCGGAGACGCGGGTGACGCATCCTTCACGACGCGTACGGCACTATCGGGCGGAGCGTCCGACGCATTTCGCGTTCCGCTGCAAGTGCGCGATACCGACGTCACGGAAACGGCGATCGACGCCGGTTCCACGCAGGCCGATGCCGCCGTTCCGCTGTCCGTGGCAACGCAGGGCGGCAGCGTTTCCGTAGAACTTTCGGGCTCGCTGCTCGCGCAGGCCGCCGCGCCGGCGCAGCGCGCGCTGCTATCCGACGATTTTCCGTTGCTTTCGCTTGTCGCCGCGCGTTTGAGCATTGCTTCGTCGTTGCAGGCAATCGATGCGGCGCTCGGCACGCGTGCGAGTGGGATCGCGCCGCAATCGGCAGCCGCGACCGCGATCGCGCATTTGCGTAGGCTTGCGCGGACCGATGGCGGTTTTTCGTTCTGGCCGGACGAGCGCGCGTCCGATCCGTTCGGCAGCGTGCAGGCATTGGAGGCCATGGCGCAAGCTCGCAACGCCGGGTTCGACGTTCCCGCGGCGTTACTCGGTTCTGCCAAAGCATACGTCGTCCGGGTTCTTGCCGATCCACAGGGCGCGCTCAAGTGGTGCAGCGGCGTATGCAAAGACTCCTTACGCCTGCGCGCCCTGCGTGCGCTCGCCGCGGCAGGAGATCGCCGTACCGACTTTTTGCAAAGCATTTATGCCGGCCGCGCGCGGCTCGGCGTGCCCGAACGCGTCCAGTTGGCGTTGTATTTACAGCAAACGCCGTCGTGGGGCATGGAAGCGCAGTCGCTCGCGGCCGAGCTCGCAAGTGAGGTTTACGAGACGGGCCGGTATGAAAACGTGCAAACGACCGATCTCTGGAGCGGCGACGGCGTCGAGGCGCAAGCGGCGTACGTGCAACTCTTACTCGCGCGCAAAGCGGAGAGCTCGGAGGTCGATCGCGCGCTTCGCGCGCTGATCGCGCAGGCGTGTAAGTGCGGCTGGCCCGGCGCGCAAAACACGGCATCGGCACTTGTGGCGATCGCCGCGTACGCAGCCTTGCCGCAGAGCACGCCGGATTTTCAGTTCACGATGAGCGTCGATGGAAAGAACGGCGGAAGCGGCACGTTCTCGAGCGCGGCGCAGCCCGCAAAGACGTTCGTTCTAAAAAATCTGGCCGGCGGTTCGCACGAGCTGCGTTTCGCGAAAACCGGAAAAGGGGCGCTGCAGTACGTCGTGACCTACACGTATCCGCTGAGCACGCGATCCGGCGGTCGGCTCGCGGGCTTGCGTGCGTCCAGAACCATTCGGCTCGTCAATACGCCGGCGGTAATTGCGACGCTCGATATTGCGCCGCAGACTTCGCCGCTAGCCGTTTCGGCAGGGTCCGTGTTTGACGTCGGCGTGACGGTAACGACGGATCATCCCGTCGATCGCGTCACCATTGAAGATCCGCTTCCCGCCGGTTTTGAAGCGTTGGACACGTCGTTTCAAACGACCGCCGCCTATTATCAGCCGCTGGCCGATGCTTGGCAGATAGACTATCAGCAAATTTACGCCGATCGCATTGTGGCATTCGCGCAACATTTGGATCCCGGAGTCTATCAATTTCACTATTTGGCGCGGTCCGTGACCCCGGGCGACTTTTTGTGGCCCGGCGTGCGCGCCTATCTGTTGAATGCGCCGGAGCAGTTCGGACGGAGCGCGTTCACCGGAGTGCACGTCGCTCCGTAACCGAACCAGTCAACAAGCGCTACGGACGCGCGATGTGGAAGCCTTGTACGCCTTCGCCGGTGCCGTTTGCACTGGGGGTATCCTGAACGAACGTGTAGAGCGGCTTGCCTTTGTACGCCCATTGCAGCGATCCGTTATCGCTGCGCTTGAAGATCGTGAAATTTCCGCTGGCCGCCTCGCCGGCATGTGCAGTATGTGCAGGCCAGATGACCAAGCATCCACCGGTGCAGGAAGATTGATTTGCGGTAGTGTCCCCGTCAAACGTGTAGAGCGCCAGTCCGGTGCTTGCATCGACGAGCGCCGTTGCACCGCCGACCTGGGCTTGTTTCGCATCACCGGCGTTTTGTGATTGCGGCGAAGGCGCACTCGTCGGCGCGTTCGTCGGAGCGGTTGAGGGTGCAGGGACGGGCGGATTGTACAGTCCGGAACCTGGGGTTCCGCTGCCGCCGCCGCACGCTGCCAGCGAAATCGCCGAAAACAACGCAACCGAAAGAAGTGTGATTCGCATGAAGTCTCCTTGAAATATGGTACTTGCATGCGTTTATAGCGGCTGGTGTTGAAAAAATCGTGAAGAGCGCTGCAAATGTTCTTCACAGTTTCTTCAGAATCCGAACCCGCGAACTACTCGAACAGCAACTCCATGAACGTAGGCGACGCGTAGTCCACCTCGCCGTACGGTTCGCATTCGGTGAATCCGATGTCGCAATACAAGCGGTACGCCGCGGCCAGACGTTCGCGTTGAGTATCGAGCACGATGCGTATATATCCGCTTTCGCGCGCACGTTCGAGCAGCAGCAGCAACATCGATCGCGCCAATCCGAGCTTGCGAAACGCCGGGCGCACGTACAGTTTCTTGACGATGGCCGTCGATGCGTCGAGTTCGTACAGCGCCACGCATCCCGCAGGCGCGGTGTCGACGGCGCCGATCAGCGCGATATTTTTCCCACCGAGGAGTTCGATGCCGCGGTCGGTGTCGGAGTGACGTAAGTCCGGATCGAGCGACTCCTCGTATTCGAAGATCAGCTCGCGAAGAACCCGAAAATCGGCGGCGGATTCGACCGCGCGAATGTCGATCGTCATGACTGTTGACGTTCGATCCGGTGCATCGCCACGCGTCGTTCGGGACGCGCAGCAATTTGGTAGAGTGCGCCGGCTGCGATAATCGCGAGCATCACGAGCAACGTAACCCAGCCGTAGTTGAATACCGCGCGTCCGCCGCTCAGCGGCCCCGGCAAAACGATATTCAACAGCATGAGCAGCAAGTACACGCCGCCCCCGATCGTGACGGGCGTCCCCCAGGAGCCCAGCGTAAAGCTGCCGCTCGGCTTCCAACCGCGAAGACGTGCGATCAGCGCGCCGAGCACCGTCAGGAAGAACGCCAAATAAATTCCCGACGTCGCAAACGAAACGAGCGCGTACAGCGCCGTCACGTTCGCCGGATAATCAAACCACAGCACGTGGACCGGTTTGCTGGGATTGATCAGCACGAGCAGCAAGAAGAGAAACGGAACGATCGCTCCCACCAGAATTGCGTTTACCGGCGTATGATGGCGGGGCGATATCGTTTTGATCTGTCTGCTGAACGGAAGCGCTCCGTCGCGCGCCAGCGCGTACGCAACCCGCGCCCCTGCACCTTGCACGGCCGTGCCGCAACTGAAAAACGCTACGATTACGAGGATGAGGAAGAAGGTTTGCAGCCAGGGCGGCAGCGTGGCGAGAATGGTGTTGATGCCGCCCGTCACCACGCCACCGATGCCTGCAGCGGGCGTCGCCAGCAACAGACCCAAAACGAGCACGAACGACGCAATTCCGCCGTAGAGCAAGGCATTGCGCATCGCCTTCGGCACTTGGCGGGCCGCGTCCAGGGTTTCTTCGGAGATGTCGCCGGCGGATTCGAATCCGTAGAAGATGTACACGTTTGCCAAAATCGCGACCAGCGCGCATCCCGTCAACCAATTTCCGCCGAAGTTCAGGTTGAGCGCGTTGCTCTTCGCGAATTCGACGCCTTGCGTCGTGAAAATGAAGCCCGGGCCTTGATGAAAACCGTGTATGGCTAGTAGTGCGGCGAACACGCCGAACGTTCCGATCGTTTCGACGTACACGCCGAAGCGCGCGACGTGTCCCATGATCTTCGCGCCGACGGAGTTCAGAATGGCCGAGAGCACGATGATGGCTCCGGTTATAATGAAGATCGTGGCATTCGCCGCCGGATCGAACTTCGTCTTGAAGGCGGTATTGACGAGAGCGGTGACGTAACCGACGGCGCCCGAATCGACCGACGCGACCGTGGCGAGCAGTGCGAATCCGTAGATCCACCCGACAAACCAGCCATAGCGCGCGCCGACGTTGTACTTGCCGTACTGATATAGCGCTCCGGAAAGCGGATATTCGCTGGAAAGTTCGCCGAACACGAGCGCGACGAGCATCATGCAGCCCACGACGACCGGCATCGTCCAAATATAGCGAGGGCCGCCCGTACCCAACCCCAACGTGTACAGCGAGTAAATGCCGACCATCGGGCTAAGGTAGCTGAAGGCAACCGAGAAATTATCGAACAGCGAGAGCACGCGCGCGAGCTCTTGCCGGTAGCCGAGGGCGGCGAGCCGCCCCGGTTCGCTGCCTGCTACTGTTTTGCCCACGCCCATCCGGTGATCCGCCACCGCCCCGCCGTCCGCTGCATCGCGGTCGTGAACAGCGCGTGCTCGAGCACATGTTTTCCTCGCTGTACGTACCGGTAGACCGCCGGAAAAACGCAGTAGGCCCGGTCGCCACTGACGTCCGCGTGCAGCGGTCTGCCCAGCGTTACGACGTCACCGCTTATCCCTTGGCTTTTGTCAAATGCGGCGAATTGGTTGGCCCAGTCGGCGCATGCGGTGGCGCCGTGCCAAATATGCGGCGGAAAATCATCGACGATCGATACGGGATCGGCGCATACCGCCAGCGCGCTTTTCATATCGCCCGTATTGAGCGCGTCCATGAACTGACGAGCGGCTGCGATGGCCGCGGCCGTGGGCGTCGTCGCGGCGGGTGCGGATATTGGAGTAAGTGCAATAGTAAATGCGAGCAGGAGTATGCGCACGACGGTAACCTCCTTCGGAATACGGCAAGGCTATTCTGCCGCAGTTTCGCGTTTACCGCTTGCGCGCCTCGAGTTCCTCAAGGGTGCGCGGCCAATCGGCTCCGAGCAAGCGCGAGAGTCCGCGATCCGCCAAAAGCTTACCGCCGGTTTGACAATTTGCGCAGTAGTTCGTTTCATTGTCGGCATAGCGAATGCGTTGAACTTTCTGTCCGCAGCGCGGACAAGGTTTCCCGTAACGGCCGTGGACCGCCATATCCGGGCGAAAAGCCGTGACATGCTCGGGAAACGCGTTTTGCGCTTCGCTCTTCAAGCGATCGATCCACTGCGTCAGCGTTTCGCGCGTTGCGTCGTACAGCCGCTGCCATTGCGCGCCGGTCAGTTTGTTCGTCAGTGTAATCGGCGAAAGTTGCGCGGCGTGCAAAATCTCGTCGGAGTACGCGTTTCCGATGCCGTCGATGATGTGGGGATCGGTAATGGCGCGTTTGAGCGTGTGATTTTCGGCGCTCAACGCCCTGCGAAATTCCGGTAGATCGCTTTCGAAAATGTCGATACCGCCGGGATCGACTGCTTGCAGCGCTTCCTCGTCTGCAAAGACGTGCAGCGAGGCGCGATGCTTGGAGCCGGCCTCGGTCAACGTCAGCGAGCCGTTCGGAAAGTCAAACGTCGCAAGCAGCGTGCGGCCTGCGCCGGTAGGGGCGCCGGCGTTTTTCCAGTGCAGACGGCCCGCGATCATCAAATGAATCACCAGCCACAGTCCGCCGTCGAAACCAATCGCGATACGTTTTCCGATTCGGCGTACGCTGCGCACGGAGCGCCCCTGCAGGTCGCTCATCGCGGGCTGCGCAGTGCGCAGGACGAATGGCTTGGCTACACGCGCGCGGACCAGCGGTTCTCCGACGATTCGTTCTTCGAGTGCAGAGATGTATGCGGCAACGTCGGGCAGCTCGGGCATTGCTAGGGGAGGTTCGCTCGACGGCGCAAAGGTCCGCGCGGTTAGCGCCGCAATCCTTACGCCGCTACGAACGACTCCGGCGAAGCATTACTGCCGCTGATGACGACGCAGACGCGTTCATCCTCGCGTGGTTGATACTTTCCGCAAAGGACCGCGGCGAATGCGGCGGCGCCGCCGGGTTCGGCCACGGCGCCCAGTCCGGTCCAGAGGGCGCGCTGGGCGGTACGAATCTCATCATCGTTTACCAGAAGCACCCGTGAAACGAAACGCGAGGCGATCGGAAAAACCGTTTCGCCGACCCGCCGGGGCGCCAATGAGTCGCTGGCGATACTGTTTGCCGGCGCGTCGACCGGCCGGCCCGCTTCCAATGCGCGTGTGAGCGTCGGCGCGTCCTCCGGTTCGACGCCGATAACGCG
Organism: Vulcanimicrobiaceae bacterium; assembly: GCA_035938175.1. Taxonomy (GTDB): domain Bacteria; phylum Vulcanimicrobiota; class Vulcanimicrobiia; order Vulcanimicrobiales; family Vulcanimicrobiaceae; genus DASRDE01. Next base: position 4,008 of record DASZHD010000024.1, on the reverse strand, counting down.
CACGTTCGTACCGGCGAACCACGATGCGATACCGGCAATGAGCCCGCCGCCCCCGACCGCGACGATGACGGTCTCAACGTCCGGGAACTGTTCCTGAATCTCCATACCGACCGTGCCGGTACCGAGCAACGTTTGTTCCTGATCGAACGCATGAATGTTCAGTGCGCCGCTTTGCCGGCAGTACTCCGCACACGCTTCCACCGTATCGCCGTAGCGCTCGCCGCCCACGATAAGCTCGGCACCGTACTCGCGTATGCGCGCTACCTTCGGCGCGGAAGACACCGTCGGGACGAAGATTCGCGCCTTCACACCGCGCCGCATCGCGGCGTATGCGACCGCCGCGCCGTGATTTCCGCCCGATGCTGCGGCCACGCCGGACGCCGGTACTTCGCGCATTACCAAATTTGCAAACGCGCCGCGCGCCTTGAACGAGCCGGAGATCTGCATCGATTCCAGCTTGAAAGCAAAGCGCGCGGGGAGCAGGCCGAAATCGCGGCCGCCGGTTTGCAGTAACGGCGTTTTCCGGACGTATGGCCGGATCCGCTCGTAGGCGTCCGAAATGCGCTCACGATCGACAGAAACAGAAGTCGCGTCCATACCGCCATGGTAAAGTATACTTAGGAAGATGGCAATATGGCGAACAACCTCTACGGCTGGATTGGAATGAAGATTTCGACCTGTCCGTTGCCTGTCTTCGGATCGAAGAGCCGGCTGTAGCTCTCGTAGTCGGGCGCGTCGACCGGTTTGAGCCCCGATTGCGGAATGTACGCATTCCAAATAGCCTTCATCGTTTCGCGGATCGTGGATATATGTCCGCGGTGCATGAATACCGCGTACGTTTGGGCCGGAATCCGCAGCGTGCGAAATTCCTGCGGTACGCCGTCGAAGCTGGTCACCGAAACGCCCGCAAGGTATTCGAAGCCGTCGCCGTCGCTGTTGGATTTCACGCCGAAGGTGTATTCGGGAATTTCGTTGGGAATGTGGCCGATGTACGGTACGATCTTTTTGCCATAGGCGCGGAATCGCCCCAATATTTTCGTACGTGACGCGCTCGGCGAAACCCGCTACGAGCAGCACGTCTTCCTTTACGATCCGCGGTGTCTCGATAGTGACGTTCATGGATTGATCCCTTCTAAAAGCGTTCAAAAGATGCAGGCCGTCGACGCGGCCTTCGGCGCGTACCGCTTCCGGCGTAACGCCGAACTGATCGCGAAACGCGCGCGTGAATGCTTCGTGCGAGCCATAGCCGGCGTCCAACGCTACGGTCATAATGTCGGGGGCTCCATTGGCGAGAACCCGTGCGGCCTCGCTGAGGCGCCGTTCCTTCACGTACCGCATGATCGACCGGCCCGTTACTTGGCCGAAGGCACGCGTCAGATGAAATTTCGAGAGGCCGGCGGCGTCTGCGACGGCGTCCAGGTCCAATCGTTCGCCGGCCCGCATCTCGATGAACCAGATTGCCTTGGCAACGGGGTCCATTACGGCATCGATAAGCATGGGATCATTGTGGCGGACCGCTTCCGCCCGCGACTTGATTAGTCTTGCGATGCTACTAGACTTGCAAAAAACAAGTACAATTGCTATAATGACGCCATGTTCGGTCAGACCTCCCACCCCTACACGCTGCAGCTTGCGGCACTCTGGTGTTCGTTCGTCCCCGGCCTCGTGCTGGTGGCCGTTACGATCGCGGCCCAAGTGGAACGCTTGCGACGCCGCCGGCGGGTGCTATCGTAAAGAAAGAAATGACGAAAATGGACAAGCGCTTTAAGGCCACACTTCAAAAATCCGCATCAAAGGGCGGATGGACGTACGTCGTGATGCCGGGGTCGGCGGAGTACTTCGGGACGCGCGGCCTGGTGAAGGTCGCAGGACGTATCGACGGTCACCCGTTTCGAAGCTCGTTCATGGCGCTCGGTGACGGAACGCACAAATTGCCCGTGCGTGCGGATTTGCGGAAGAAGATCGGCAAAGAAGCCGGTGATACGGTTTCGGTTCAAATCGAAAAGCGGCTATAACGTCGCGGCGAAGTACCGCTCCCGCACGGCGGAAACGTAGACGTCTCGTGAGACCGGGCGGCCGAAGTAGGCGCGATCGAAAGCGCAAAACGGGAGCTCCAGTTCATCCAGCTCGTCTACGCGTTTGTTCAACGCGTCAAGCCATGCCGGATCGCTCTCGCGCGGCGTCGCCAACAGTGCCGAGATCTGGCCGATGAGCCAATTTTTCCGGACGATATTTTCCGGCGTGGGATCCTTCAAGCACATCCCGTAGATACCGTCCCAATACGCCTCCCAAGCCTCGGCCAACCAGTCATCGTCGTAGGAAGCCTTTAGCCGCGTCATTTCTGCCGCTGCACGCTGCACGAACCGGGCTCTGTCGCGTTCCTGATTTTCGTACGTATCCGGGACGTACGCATTGCCCTCGCTGTCGTAGTATGACGCCGCCGGTAGCGATGCATCAGGCGTGCGTGCTTGCCGAAAGTGCGAACGAACGTAAGCAACGTCCTCCGCGTTCGTGACGATCCGCTTCTCCATAGCACGAGCGTAGCACGCAGTTACTTCACGCGAGGCTGTAGCGTTGCCGAGTTACGGAATTCCGTGAAGAGCGTCCTACCCTCGCGACGGCCGGCTAAACGTTGCGGGCGGGGCCGCTTCAATCACCGCTTCAGCGATGAGCTCGGCGACTTGCCGCCCGGGACAGCGATGGGGTCCGGCGCCGAAATGGAATTTCGGTGAAGTCAACAGTACGATAACGGCGTCGCCCTGCCGCAGATGCGTATTGCAAATCTCGAGGTCACAGGCTGCCCACCGTCGCGTAAGCACGACGGGCGGCGTCATATGACGATGACGGCGGTGCTCGACGAGGGCTGCGGTCGCGGCTGAGGTCTGGAAAAGAAAGCCGAGCAGATTCGCTTTTTCATCGGGGTCCGCGATAAGCGGTATTCGTTCGGCTAGATATTCTGCCGCGGCGATGCCGCGCGCAATGTCGTCTTCCGTCGCGCCGCCTGCGATCGCTGCCGCGAATTCGTGGATCCGCGGCAACGCATCCAGTGGATCGCGCAGCCCGACGATCGTCGCCATGACGAAGGCGGGTACGTCGGCTGCCGGCATCCGTTTTGCCGACGTCACCGCAAGTTTGACGATTTGGGCAATATCCCAGGCTGCGATCTGCCTTTCCACGATCGCTCGAAGCGCGGCGTGCCGCTCGCCGTCGTTCATGCGCACGAGACGTTCAAAAATCGATCCGAGCGTCGTGCCGTCCATGCGCTCCGGAACCTGACGGCCCGGCGGGCGAACGTGCAGACTCGTACACGCTAATACTGCTTCGACTTCATCGTCCTTCGATACGATCCAAGCGCGTTCCATGCAGCGATTATTGCATCGGAACGCTTCACGCGGACGTGAAGCGTTGTCCGTGGGTCAGGCGGGTACGAAGGGCTAACCCAAACGGCCCTAGCGACGCGCGTTTACGTGACTTACGTTCAAGGCATCAACCATCGCTCGGGAGGCTTTTACGTGCGCTATTCCGCGGCTCTCCTTTCGTGTGCCTTGTTGCTTTCAGCCTGCAGCGGCGGTAATTCCGGTTATACGCCGGCGCCGGTCGCACGGCCGCCGGGGAATGCTAACACCGGCAATGCAAATACCGGGACTCCAAAAGCGAGCGCGCTGGCAAAATCCTACGAAGTTGTCGACCTCGGTATCAATGTGAATCCGTACGCCATTAACGATCGGAATGATGTCGTGGGAAGTGCGTCGTTCAACGGTACGACGAATCCCGTGGAGGCATTCTTGTACTCAAGCGGCAAGATGCGCAACCTGGGAACATTACCGGGATTTGCGGGATCGTATGCGGCGGGAATCAACGACGCCGGTACGATTATCGGCACCGCAACGGCGGGAGTAAACCAGACTGCCGCGCTTTTCTTCGCTAACGCCGCGCCGCAATCGCTCGACACGGGAAACGGCGTTGCCAGCAGCGGTGCCGCCGTGAATAACTCGGGCGAGCTCGTTG
>DASZHD010000023.1:0-83143 GCA_035938175.1 Vulcanimicrobiaceae bacterium | reverse complement strand
ACATCGTACCGAGCCAGCGCGTCGGCACGGCTTCCACGTCTTTTGCTCTGGCCATCGCGTGAAGTATTGAAAGCGCTAGCACCGGGCCAAGAGCAATCTGCAGCCACGCGTACGATTCTGACAGATGACTCTGGTATACCGTGACGGTCATTACGTCGTACGTAAGGAATGCTAACGCAAGCACGACGCCCACTATTCCGATGCGTGCGATCAGCCTACGGAACGCCGCTCCCTCGCGCGGGAATACCGCCAGCATCCAAAGCGCCGCGTACAGTGTAATACTCAGGAGCAGCGGCGGAAGCCAGCGGTAAAAAATGATCGCCGCCAAGCCGTAATATACGATCAGCGCCAGACCCTGGCTAAGTGCACGCGCGCCGGCGAAAAGCAGAACGTACGCCGCGCGCGATGCCAGTTCGCCTTTCCTCCCGCGAAGCAGCACCAGAATCATAACGATGAATGCGCAGAGCGCCGTAAGCGCATTGAGCAGTTTGCTGATCTGCTGCTGCGCGCCAAGCGCGCCGCTATACGGCACGAATGTAACGCGCACCTCGCGCGTGCGCCCGTTTTCGACAATGCCGAAACGGTCAACGGTCCCAACCGGTCCCGCGATCTCGTCGATCAGACTGCTGCCGGTCATGATGACCTTCACCCGTTCGCCCTCGTGCAATCCGGCGCGCGCTCCGGGGCCGGATGGGTCGACGTACGTAATAACACCTTGGTACTGTGCGCCGCCCGTATTTGCAATCGGACGCCAGCGATATCCGCCGTATCCCCACGTCATGGGCAGCACGAGCAGCAGCAGCGCAACAGGTATGCCGAACGCCGCTAAAGCAAGCGCGATTCCGCGTATGTTCACGCTAGTAACTTAGCCCATCACCCCGGCCGGCAAAGCCGTAAACGCTACGCGCGTCAGAAGTGCCGATGCAATTCCCGTGCGATCTGCAAGCAACGCCAGTGCAGCGATTTCATCAGAAAGAAACGCCGTGCGATCCGTCTTGCCGCCGCAACACAGAAACCCGAGCAAGTCTCCACGCACGGACATGGGCAAAAACAGCAGATGGTGCCCCGCTTCGCTCGCGTCTTCGTGTTCGAACGGCCTGTGCCAGCGCCGTAGCGCAAGCGGCGCTTCGTCGTTAAATCCGTACACCGGTATAAACGCGTGCGTTCCGGTGTGGCTCGAACGGATGTATCGCTCGCCGTCACGGAAATAGAATGCCGCACCGGCGGTTTCAAGGGCGTGCTCGACCTTTGTCACCGCCAAGTCCGTGTACGCGCGAAGTTCCGTTGCCGCGTCCGCCTCGTGCGCGAGCCGTTCAATCGATGCCAGGCCATTCATACGCCGCCGGAAAAATGTGTTGGTCAAACGGTCTTCGACGAAGCGGTGAATGGACCGCGCAGAGATGCCAAGCACCAGAACGAGCCCCAGCGAGATGATCTGCGCTGCGAGTCCACCCCTATCGCTCGAGAACCCTAGGGAATGCTCGAAGATCTTTCCGAGGGCCCATTCCCCGGCAATAAACAAACCGACGATAATCGCCGAGACAATCGCGTACACGCTCGCGCGACTGATCAAAATGTTCAGGTCGACCAAACGGTGACGCATCACCGGATACGCCACACCAAACGCAAAGCAGGCCACGCTCACCGACTGTAAAGCGTCGCCGTAGTGCGAGAACAACAGCGTCGAACCGGCAAGGTATGCAATTCGCGGGAGCGCGTGAATCGCCGTTCCGGCAAGCCACATGCCGCCGAGCCAGCGCATCGGCGCGCGATACGGTCCTTTCGCGACACCCATTGCCGCAATAATTTGAACCACGAGGGCAAGATCGAACACGTTCTGCGCGTTTTGGCCGCGCAGGCCGAACATTGCCGCTAAAACCGGCACGAGTGTGCTCGTCCACACAGCGGAAGATGCGACGACATCACCCGCTATTGCAAAAGCCACCGCAAGCGGCCCAACAAGAACCAGCGCATTTCGCAATCGCGTTCGATACGGAGGATAAATCGACAGTAACGAAAGTGCAGCCCATAATGCCGCTGCAGAAAGTATCGGCGGCATAACGTCGTTCATCGCGAAGCCGATCCACGCGTTACCGCAAACCAGCGCAACGCTCTTTGCCAGCGCGGTAAGGCCCGACAAGACCAGGAATCCGGCAGCGCGCGCACCAGCCTCACGTTCCCGCGCGCGAAGCGCAACAAGTATCCCAACGATGCACGCTGCCAGCGCGGTTAGAGCGCCGAGAACTTTATTGAATTGTTCTTGCGTCGCGAGCGTGCCGAAAAACGGAACAAACGTTACCGGGATCGTCTCAATTCGGCCGTTGCGGACGATACGATATGGAATGCGAGTGCCGGCCGGTCCGGCGGTATCATAGATGACCATGACCCCGGTCGTGGGAATGACGCGATCGCCGGGGCGGATGCCCGCCGCGTAAGCCGGTCCGTGTGAATCGACGAAAAAGATCGGTGCCGTCGTACCCGCACCCGGGGTGTAAGCCATGCCGGCATAGCCCCACGTCAACGGTAAAAGCGCAACGACGAACGCCACGGGGATCGCAATGCCGGCGACCCAAACCACAAAGCCGCGAGACGATGTGCCCTCCACAATCCGAGCTTCTTTAGCGGCCGCAGGCCTACCTTGGAACGTTTGCTTGTCGCATTTGTCACGGGCCGGACAATGCACGCATCCGGATGCTACCGCGTTCTAGAGACGCAAATATTTCGGCTTCTCGTTACATCACCAGACGAAGTAACGCATCGACGGCACGATCGATGGCGTCGATGCGCTCTTCCATGCCGGTAACTTTGTAACGTGCGGCTGACTCTTTTAGCGGCGTGTTGGAGATCATGACACCACTGGGATCCTCCCAGACCAAGATCTTGAGCGGTAACTCCAAACCGAAGGCGGGAAACGCTTCCATGAGCGGCGTTCCGCCTTTGGGATTTCCGAATACGAGTAGAGTTGTGGGGCGGAGCGTTAACCCGGCTTGGGCGGCGGCTGCCGATTGGTCGATATCGGCAAAATCGTATTGCCGCCGTCGGTCATCGCCTTTCTTAGGATTTCGAGCGTGTGGGCGTACGCGTGGCTGCTGCGTTTGATCATGACCCTGCACCGCTTTCAAAAACAGATTGGAGACTTCCGGCACGTGGCCGACCGGCGAAAGGCGGCCGGCGCCGATCTCGATCGACCTTGTGTTCATTCGTTGTCAGCGCCTATTGACGCAAGACTTGCGAATGCACGATAAGTTCTTTGACTTCCAATCGATCCACGGTTACGTCGCCGATGTTCAAGTGCGCGATCGACCCTTGACGCAACTTGGCGCGGCCGATAACGATTCGACCAATGGCGAACGCACCACAGGCCAGGGCCCCGATGGCGCTAACGCCGACCGCCGCCGCTCCTGCCCGAAGCGCTTGAGCGGACACGTGCTTTCCAGACATTGCACTCTCCTAATCCGGCTTGGCTAAAAAAGATTGCTGCAGATAATCATCCCAGCAGATCGACGCGCCGCAGAAAAGACCTCTGGTTCCAACCGTCTATAGCGTATTTATTCGGTACCACGAAGCTGTCGCGATACAGGGCGTTAAAGGCCAGAACTTGTGGATCGTCGTTGGCGTTGCCCACCGGAAGACCGCTCGCAACGCGATCGCGAAACGCGGCTTGCAGTATCGATCGCGCCCACGCTTCGTGAACGCTGCCCAAGCCCCACAACTTTTCTCCAAGCGCCTTCAGCAGTGCGCTGATAATCGCGATCAGCAGCAGCCAGCCCGCGGGCAAGTATTGGTCGATTATCGTTCGATACGCTTCGATATCGTGGACTTGCGCGTACAAAAATATCAACGCAAGTACCACGCCGCCGAGCGCCACGGCCGCTCTGGCCGAAAGCCACAGACCGGCGTAAAGCACTCGAGCCGCAAACATACGTTCCGGGCGCTTCTTCGCACCGCCGAGCATTGCGCGGCCGGCTACAACGCACAAAAGCGGAGCGAGAAGAAAGACGCCGATGCACAGAGCGATCCAGAACGACACGTGCGGCAGCTCCTAGCAGCCGGTTCGAACCCCATGCAGATCCCAGCAGTGCTGAGACGTGTGCGAACACTCTAGCCTCATGTTACCGGTGCGAGCGCAGATTGCCGCGACGATCGCCGTGGTCGGCGTATCGAGCGTGCACTGCGGCAGCGCGATGGAGCTGGCCTGCAGCACCGCATTGATCGGATTTTTCAAGTGATATTCATGCATCAAACCGCGCGTTGTCGCACTGTCTACCAGCTCGGAAACCGCAGTGAGCAGAGCGACGGTTTGCGGCGAAAGGTCCAGGTTATCGGCCATCGTACACCCCCGCACCCGCATGGTGCTTTGGGCAAAGACTATACCTTAGCGAACGCCGGCGCAACCCCAAGACGACATCAACGCCGCTCGTTTCGCGCACCGAAGCCGCTCAACGCCCCTCAGACTTTCTTCAGAGCGCCGCAGTACGCCAGAGACGAGCGCTTATACCGTGTGAGGAGGTTCTAATGCGAGGGTTCGATTTTGGTCGTTTCACCGGCGCGGTAGCCGTTACCGTATTGCTCGGCGGATGTGCGGGTGGCGGCGCATCCGTTCCGTCGGTCCAGTCGTTTTCGCAAGCGCGCCAACCGGCCCAAGCCGGCGCGATCGACGGCGGAAACCCCATCCTGTTCCTCGCCGACTTGAATGCGAGCGTCATGATCTATCCTGCGCAGTTACAGCAAAAGAATCCGCCGCGGCTCGGACTAATTACACGCGGCGTAACGCGCTCCGTCGGCGTTGCGGCAGACTCCGCCGGCAACTTGTACGTTTCTAACTTCACCGGTGCGAGCGCAAGCCTAAGCATATACCGGCGCGAAACCAGGCATCCGTTGCGAACGATTACAAAGGGCCTGGCCACGCCGGGCGATCTTGCCGTCGATACCAACGGCACGATGTACGTTGCGGATAAGAATCCATCGGATCAGCATGTCGATTTGCTCGTGTATCCGCGCGGCGCGACCTCGCCGGCGCGCACAGTAGTAGAACTGCCGCTCACCGGTTACGCTTCGGCTGCCGGCGGAGTTGCGCTCGACACAAACGGAAGTGTGCTGGAAGGCCTGGTCCTTCCCGAGAAAAACCAATACCACGTATTCCGCATCACACCGGGCAGTTGGACGGTCACCGATCTTCATCTGCAGCAACTGCGCGGCGCCGCAATCGCGGCCGACGGGTCCGGTAACATCTACGCTGCCGAGTCAACGGGCGGCATCCAATTCTATCCCTCCGGAAGTCTAACGCCGACGCGTTTTCTCAGCGCGCCCAACGCGGAATTCTTCGGCGGCATCTCGGCGCTCAAAGACGGAACAGTGTATGCGCCGTCCTATAACGGAACGATGTTCGAATACGCCCCGGGAGCCCTCACCCCGACCAATACGTTTCCAATACAAGGCGGCGGATTCGACGCAGCAGTAGCGAGCTGGTAGATCCGCCGCGGCGCGTGCCGCAGCGGTTCACCACACCGCCGGATCGAAAACCGTTAAACCTCCGACGCTACCTTTAGAGCGCTGCGCTTCATCCGTCACATACATCTTTCCGCCGGCAGAGGCCAAAACGTCGCCTGGATTGTACTGCAGAATATTGAAGATCGTGGAATAGACCGGATATTCGGAAGCCGCGCCGGCGCCCGTAACGCGTATCAGCCCATCGGCAACGTAATCGGTCTCGTACACGTTTCCATGCGAATCGAACGCCAGATTCCCGGCGTATGGCGGCACCGGTTGCGACGGCATCCAGGGCGTCGAGTACGGAAGTTTCTTTTCAAAGAACACGACGCCCGACGTGTTGAACTTCAGCAACATCTTCAAGCTGTACGGATATGGCGCCCAAAAATTGCCGTCCGGGCCGACGATAAACGAAAATCCCTGTGCACTTTCGGGCGCCCACGGAATCACATACGTCCACATCGTGCCGCCGAGCGTGAGTTTCGCGACCTGCGTTGACATCGAAAACCAAAGATTCTTGTCCGGACCGGTAACCAGATTTGCCGGTGGGTTTCCGGTTGGCGCAAAGAAGCTGATATTTCCCGACGTGTCGACGCGCGCTATACCGGCCTCCGCGCCGGCCACCCCAAACCAAACCGCGCCATCCGGCCCTAGCGTCATGGTCGTGACGCCATCGCTGCTCATGGTGCTCGGAAACAAAAACGTCGTGAACTTACCGGACGGCGTAACGCGCGCGATTCCCTGACCGCCGCTCGCGTTATCGTGAAAATCGAACCACATATTTCCGTCCGAACCAAGCGCGCTGACGTATGAATCGACCGTATGTTGCGTATTCGGATCAGCAAACGTCGTGAGCGTTCCTTTCGGCGTAATGCGGGCCGCGGCAAGCGAACCATTCACCACGATCGGGCTCCACAAATTGCCGTTCGATCCGAGTGTTGCGGCATACACCACCGGGGCGCCGCTCGGCTCCGGTTGCGCAAACAATTTTTCTTGAGGCAGCGTTGTAACCATTGTGATGTACGTCGAAGCCGTCTTGCACTTCGCAATGAGATCGAATTGGTCGCCTTTGCCGTCATATGTCAGCGTCAGCGTTTGACCCGATTGCGTTATGGTATTGCCGCTCAGCGAGACGCGGCTGCGCTTGTCGGTCGTAGAGACGTTGACAGCCTGCGGATATTGCCCTTGAATCAGTTTACCGTTTGAATCGTAGGCATTCACCTGAACAGTTCGAGTGGAAGGCTTGTTGATGGTCAGCGGCGTCACCGGGACAAATTGCAGCGTGGCAATTACGGACGACTGCACCATTGGGATCGCCGAGCGCGAAAGAGCTGTTCGCCCAACCCCATTGGGACCCGCGCAAGCCGACAGAACCATCGCCGATAGAGCCGTGACCGCGCACATGAGGCACGGCCCAACAGGATTCGTTCTCGCCATTACCAGCCCCCGGAAAAAGACTTTCGCTCGGCTTGGATGCAATGCGGGATTGTGAAGCTTGCTTACTGTTAATGCGGCACTTGTTCCTAGCGAGCCAAGCCTGCCGCTGCGTTCGTTCGGGCCGCAAAGCCCGGCACGCACAGAGGGCGGCAAAAGTACGCGGAATCGCTGGGATAAAATCCGCCACTCCACCGAACCTTCCACCAACACTCCGCCCCCCGCCAGGGTCTATTACATATGCACAACCTCCGGGAAGTCGTAGAACGCGCCGCAGCCGGTGATGCTGCGGCGCGCGCCGAACTCGCGCAAGCGACCTGGCCCGACGTCTACCGCATCGCCTATTCGCTGCTGCACGATCCCCACGCGGCGCAAGATGCCGCACAAGAAGCCAGTGCCCGCACGTGGTCGCGAATCGAGCAGCTGCAATCACCCGAACGCTTCAACGTGTGGCTCTATCGCATCGTCACCAACGAATGCCGGCGCCTCAAACGGCGCGACGATCGGTACGTCCCGCATGCCGACCCGCCCGCATTTCCGTACGAACACGATTCCGACGATCTCATCGATGTTCGCCGCGCGATTGCATCGCTCGATGCCTCGCTGCGGATCGTCGTGCTCTTGCGGTATTACTACAATTTGACGAGCGCGGAGATCGCGTACGTCCTCGCCATTTCACCGGTAACGATCCGGTGGCGGCTCATGATCGCGCATCGCCGGTTGCGCGGCCTACTGGCAGAGGATGCGTCCGTCCCCGCGACTCCCCCATCTTCAGGAGTTGTCTATGTCAACGAATCAATCGTCAACAACCGATAACGTGCGCAACGCCGTACGTGCGTACGCAGACGATATTCCTATTCCCGCGTACGACGAGCGCGCAATCCGCGCACGCCTGCAGCCGAACGATAACCGCGGGCGATGGCGCAGGCCGGCCGTCGCAATCGCGGCCGCCGCTGTTCTCGCGTTTCTGGTGTTCGACGGCCGCAACGTGCTGGCGCAGGTCGAGCATATGTTTCACGTGTTTGTCAGCGTGAACGGAAAAATGGTGAACGCGAATACCACCGCCGTCACGCTCGAACAAGCGCGCCGCGACATGCCGTTCACCGTCATCGCGCCCGCGGGACTCCCGTCGGAACTGCAGGGCGACATCACCGAAGTCGTGCCGCCGAACGGCGCAAACGCGGGGCCGAGTCTCATCTTCCGCTACGACACGCCGCAAGGTCCGCTCACCATTAGTGAAAGCCGCGGCTTGCAACCCGGCTCGCGCGACGACACGATGTTCGTTTCCAGGCCCGCGGGCGCGCCTGGTGCACTGCCGCAGCTTCCGCCGATCCGCAATGGCGGGCTGCAAGCGTATTTCCGCAGCCATGGCGGCACGCTCCAGACGATTCACCCCATCGTATGGACCGCACAGGGAACGACGATCGTCCTCGCATCCCCGCCGGGAGTGCTGACAAGCCAACAAATCGCGCTCATCCAGCGTTCGATGCGATAGCATGTATTCAATTGTGCTTTTCCTCGCAGCCGTTAGCGCGCAGCTAAGCTCGGTAAACGCCGCGGTCGACAAGGTTATCGCGTCGCAAAAGCCGGTTGGAGCGGCGGTCGGTATCGTGAAAGACGGTGCACTGGTCTATACAAAAGTCTACGGACTGCGGAACATCGCGAAAAACGAACCGGTCGACATAGACACCCGCTTCAACATCGGCTCGGTCACCAAACAATTCACCGCCGCGGCGATTTTGCAGTTGCAGGAGCAAGGCAAACTCGCGATCGACGACAAGCTGTCGAAGTACGAGCCGGCGTTCCCGCACGCGAACGAGATCACGTTACGCCAGTTGCTCAACCAAGTCAGCGGCCTTGCGGATTATCTCGAACGCGTTCCGCCCGGCCAGATCGCTACCGGCGGCAGCCTGGACGCCGTTGCGAAACTCGTAGACGTTCCGCTCCGCTTTACACCCGGCACCAAGTGGGAGTACAGCAACACGAATTACTACGTGCTCGGCAACGTGATCGAAAAAGTCTCGGGCGAGTCGTACGAATCGTACGTGCGCGCGCATCTCTTCGGCCCAGCCGGAATGACGCACTCCGGATTCATGTCCGACGAGCCGAGCATGAGCGATTTCGCAACCGGATACTGGAACGGAATGCGCGACAATGCCCCGTTGCAACCCGCGCCCGAAATCCGGGAAGGCTGGGCAGGCGGCGCGGGCGCGATCGTGTCAACCATCGCCGATATGGCAGCGTGGGACACGGCACTTCATTCCGGCAAAATCGTGAACAAACAAGACTACGAGACCATGATCGCGCCGCCCAAACTTCCAAACAACGCCCCCGACACGTACGGCATGGGCCTGGGCGTCGATCCCCTCGATGGGCACGCGCGCATTTGGCATAACGGTGGTTCGCTCGGCTCGTTCACGATGAATTCGTATTTTCCGAACGACGGCGTGCACGTCATCGTTTTCGAAAACAGTACATCGGGCGATCCGGGCGCGGTAGAAACGGCCGTCGTGGAATCGATGTTTCCCGATGCTGCAGTAGCCGCGCGCACGGCGGCTCCTGGCGAAGACGTCCGCATGCGTCCGCGGATCCTTCACCTTCTGAATGAAGTGCTCCACGGAACGTTGCAGCCCAGCGAACTCGATTCAAACTTCGCCAAGATGGCGACTCCGCAAACGCAAAAACAAATTGCTGCGCAGCTCGCGCCGCTTGGAGCAGCGAAAACCATCATCTTCAAAGGCAAGCGCATCGATGACCGCGGAACGGCATATATCTACCGCGTCGAATTTGTCAACGGAACGGCGACGTTCATGACCATGTTCGACAAGGCGAGCGGCTTGGTTGGCGGGATTGGGATTCAGTAGTTGTACAGCGTTAGGGCACTACCACGATTACGCCGCGCTGACCGAGTTTGAAATGATATCCGCAGCTGTAGTAATACACGCCTGGCCGCGTCGCCGTGAAGAGTCCCGACTCAGCGTGCGGCAGCACGTTGCCCGAACTCCAAGGTCGCGACGTAATCGTATTCCCGGTCGCAATCCGGCCATCGGTAGGAAAGTCGCGCGAGGTCGCCGTGTGCGGGATGGAATCCACGTTTAACCAGCGTATGCGTTCGCCGGTATGAACGGTCAAGACTGCCGGACCGTAGCCGCCGACCTCGCCGTATTTTGTTTGCGTGGGCTTGATGCTCAGTTGCATTTTAACGACGGCGGTCTTGGGCGGTGTTCCTGCATTAACCGCTGGCGGCACACATGCGATCAACGCTGCGAGTGCGACCATCGAGCCTCTCGTTAATTTCATAATTTCCCTCGTTTCAGCGCTCCGCGGTCTATTGCTCTATCAGATACCACACGCGATCGATCGCGCCGCTAACTACGTGGTAGATCGCAACGGAGTGATCGACCGCGCTAGAATAGCCGGGCGTAATGGTTTCATAATCGACCTCGAAACTTCCGTGAACGATCCGGCGATCGACAGTCAAGTGATGATTTCCCGGTGCTCCAAACGTCGTGGTCCAACGTTTGCTTAGAGCGTCTTTTCCGTTAACGAATATCCGTCCGCCCGGCAAGCCCGAAACGATGACGTCCGACGCATAACATGCAACGAATGCATTGACGTCCTTTTTATTGTACGCGGCGATTTCTCTCGCAATGACCGGCAGCGCTGGTTGCGCGCTCTGTTCAGAAACGCCGAGCAGTAACAATACGAGCAGCGGGCCAGTGCTTCTCATGCGCTAGTCTATCATCTGCTAAGCGCCGCGAGAATCAATTTTTATGAAATGCGGTTTCCGCGGGATTCGCTACGTTGGCGCCGAGAAAGGCACGTAGCGCTGCCGCCTGTCGCTAGAACGGAAAACTGCCGCCGGAACTCACCTCGAAGGCGCCGGTAATATTTTGGCCCGAAGTCGTCGCGTGATGGTTAAGCGCGATGTACATTTTGACGACTTCGCCCGCACTCGTTTTGAAAAGAAAAACATCGTTCTCGGGCGTGAAACACAGCCGCGGATTGGCGGCAGTCGAACACGGAACAAGAGCAGCTTCGAACTGCGCTTGCGTCATTTGCGTGAACTGCGAGCGCCACGCCGCGGGCGATACCGTAAAGAAGCCGTTGTTCGTGACTCCCGGAATGCCGTCTAGGTTCGTC
Source organism: Vulcanimicrobiaceae bacterium (assembly GCA_035938175.1). Classification (GTDB taxonomy): domain Bacteria; phylum Vulcanimicrobiota; class Vulcanimicrobiia; order Vulcanimicrobiales; family Vulcanimicrobiaceae; genus DASRDE01. The sequence goes on along the minus strand of DASZHD010000023.1, from coordinate 72,076 downwards.
AACATGCCGCCGTATGGTACATGTACCGTATATCCCGACGGATCTGCAAAACTTCCACTGCACGCCGGGCCGGTTACGTAAAGGTCGCTGGCGGAAGGAGCGGTTTGCGCCTCGTAGTTGCCGCCCGATGAGTCCGCCGTGAAACTTGCACCGCCGAGTGCGCCCGGATCGGCGCATCCGATGTCTGCAACCCGGTAGGTAAACACGTTTGCAGAAATGCCGACATTTACCGGAGGCCCCACGGCCGTCGCCGTGAGAGTGGATTTTCCGGGTATGCCGCCGGCATTGACGTTCACGGTTGGCCCGAGCAAGGACGTCCACTGCGGCGCAGGCGTGTACGTCGCCGTGGGACCGGAAATCACCCACATCACCGGGTTGTTCCTGATTTGCACGAGTGCGGCCGGCTCCGGCGTTAGCGTGGGCGCGGCACTCGGCAGCGGCGACGGCGGCGCTAATCCTACGCCGAACGACACTTGGTCGGAAATGAGTCCCACATCGCTGTACTGCGCCCCGCGAAACGGGATTGTGACGAACATGTCGGTGACGCCCAGCGCGGTATTTCCGCCCAGCGCTCCATCACTGGTTGCCGGCCAATTCAGCAGCGCCTGAAAATCGGAAGCCGTATATGCCGGAGGAGTGGAAGGCGCGCCCGCGCCGCATGCGGCCAGCGACGCGGCGACCAGAATGATTGCAAATATTTTTCTCACGTTATTCAAGTTCACAAAAATGCGCTGCGACGGGAAGCGTAACCTCCTCCTGCAGCCGCACTAAGACGAATGGTCTAACTGCGTTGCTTCTTCGCACTACGCACGGCTCTACAGCGTTGCGCGCACTGTACCAAGGCTGTCGCCGGCTTCGGGCGAATCGCCAAGCCATGAAGCAAAAGGTTGCGGGTACCCTTCTACCGCCGCTCATTGCCGTAGTAGTGAGCGCGTGTGCATCTGGCCATACGCCGGTGTTCACTCCGGAGATGACGTCGACTTCGCAAAAGCACGCGGCTGCGTTGACGCACGCAACGGGATCGGCAAACGTATGGTCCTGGGGCGGAGGCGAAATCGGGCAGCTCGGCGATGGAAGCACGGCGGACCAGCATCTTCCCGTAAAAGTCTCCACGTCCGCTATTAGCGGCATCGCTTCGATTGCGGGAGGCGGCGCGCACGCACTATTGATCGCAACCGGCGGTACAGTCTGGTCGTGGGGATGGAACGGTTACGGCCAACTCGGCGTCGGCACGACAACCGGCCCGGCGACGTGCGTTTTGAGCAACGCGCCGACACCGTGCAGCACCGTACCGGTTCAAGTTGCGCTCAGCAACATCACCACGGTTGCTGCGGGCGATCTGCACAATCTAGCGATCTCGGCCGATGGTTCGGTGTGGGTTTGGGGAAGCAACCAGTACGGCCAACTCGGCACCGGATCCATAACGTCCACCGGATGCGATTGCATTGATGCACCGGTTCGCTCGCTCTTACCGGCGGGGATCCTCGCAGTGGCGGGCGGAGGCCAGCACAGTCTGGCACTTGTGAACGACGGAACGGTAATGGCATTCGGCCACAACCAATATGGACAACTCGGCGACGGATCCACGACGATCCGCCCTTCGCCCGTCACAGTATCGAATGTGAGTGGCGTGACCGCTGTTTCGGCCGGATTCTTCCACAGCTTGGCATTGGGAAGCAACGGAAAGGTTTACGCGTGGGGGCGTAATCAACACGGCCAACTTGGAAACGGCACCACGACCGACAGCTCCACCGCAGTCACCGTCTTGAAGCTCACGGGCGTGACTGCGATTTCTGCCGGCGGAGAGTACAGTATGGCTCTGAAGAGCGATGGAACGGTGTGGACGTGGGGCTTTAACGGAAACGGCGAACTGGGCGACGGTACGACGGCTTCCAAAACGAGGCCCGTACAAGTGCACGGGCTTCCCGCCATCGCGACAATTATGGCGGGCAAGTTGCACGCCTTGGCTATCGATACGACTGGCGCAGTATGGGCGTGGGGCATAAACACGAACGGCGAGTTAGGGAACGGCACTACCACGCGCAGCACGGTTCCCGTGCGCGCAAACCTGTCCGCGGCGGTGAAGATGCTCGGCGCCGGAACACGGTACAGTCTGGCTTTCTAGGGCTACAACTCGCTCGGGTGAGCCGGTGCCGGTGTAGCTTGGGCCTTCGCGTCGCAGGAGCACTCGGAACCAATTTTACAGTCTCGTGAAAGCACTCGCATGAACCGAACCTACACCGCCGATGAACTGATTCGGTTACTCGGCGAGCGGCCTCGCCAAGGGCACCTCCCTGGCGATGGATCCTTTGGCAAAATGGACGCACCATGGCAACGCGGCGCAAATAAACAGCTTCCGTTGGGCCCGCACCGGTACATGGCCTGGAACTGTTCGATGCCACGCGAGAATGACGAAGGTTGCCAGGCCGTATCCGTATCCGTAGACGGCAAATTAGTAGACGAGTGGCACGTGGTTTCAGCATGTCCTAAACATGCTCCGATCGTTGAGTTAAGCCCAATTACGTTCGCGTCACTGCTACCGCACTCGGATGCGCCGAAGACGGAACGCCCCAAACCGGAGTACGAAATCGTTATCCTTTCGGATAGTGACAAGGCCGCAAAACGAGGACCCGATTGGGAGCGATTGCAGCGGCTGCTCGATGACGGCTATCGCGTAATTGTGTACTATTCAGAATGGAAGATATCAGGAATGTCGATCTATGTGCTGCAGTTGAACGCTCCTATAGAAAACGCCCTTAAGATTGAATAACGCACCGCAGCGAACGCCGTTTCAACCGCCATGCGCCCCGAACCGCGACGGCCGAACCTACGCCCGCGGATTGCCTTTGCCTTGAACGACCGTGACGTTCACATTCACGGACTTCGCGTGCGCGTCGGTAATCGTCAGCACGCAACTGCCGACGGCTTTCGGGTTCACCTGAATGTTGTGGTCGAGTCCGGAAATCACCGCGGCCGTGCACACGGTCTTGTCCGAAGACACTACCTGAAACGGTCCGCTGTCGCCGGTCTCGCCTATGCCGAGCAACCCCGGCTATTTAATGCGTTCGATGCAGGCCACCTTAGAAATCACGCATCCGAACCATCGCGCTCCGGTGGCGCCAACGGCAACGCCTGCGCTGCGTGCCGCAATGGACATCGGCAGAATCACCGCGCCTCTTAATACGACGCTGGATCGCAAGCCGGTCAAATGTGCTCCGGCAACGATGCAAAGCAACAACGCAGCGATCGAAAAGTATAACCTTTGTGAAGCACGTCCGCCGCAGTTAGTGCCTGGAAAAACATTGCTGGCGGCGTTGTCTTAGAATCAGGACTTTCCGGGTTATGCCAAGTTTCGTTGCACGGATACGATCGTATCGGCCGCGGGATCTTTCTTAGCGGCGATCCGGCACTCTCCGCCGAAATACGACAACATGGTCGCGATGGTGCATGTAGCCGTGTAGCATACTCTGCTACACCGCTTTAAGGCAAACCGCGTGGGCAGGATGCATGGCGAATTTGGGTAAAGTGCGGTCGAGCTTAGGCCAGTCCGTGGCGGCATTTAATTGGGCTGGGAGGGTGTCTTGAAGCTTCGCGTCGCGCAACTCGCAAAATGTGCCGGCGTAGCGTTCATCGTCATCGCGGCCGCCGCAGCGTGCAGCGGTAAGAGTGCGCTGCCGCTCTGCCCGCAGCCGGTGGAGCCCGCCTTTGCAATGACCGATCCCTCGCCGGGCGCGACGGGCGTTCCCGATAATCTTCGCAACATCGCTTTTGTAGGATTCGGGCCTAGTCGGCTCACGCTAAGCAGCGGCGCACAAACGAGCGCGCTGGCGTTGAAACCGGTCCCCACGCAGACTTCGTCGCCGGGAGGATTGCCCCAGTTCATCGCCGCAGTGCCAACGCCGCTCTTGGCCGCCACTACCTATACCGTCAGCTACATCGCCAGCATCAGCGGGCCAAACTGCGCAACGCCGAGTTTTTTGGTCACTGTTGGATCGTTTAAGACTCGATAATTGTCCAGCGCTGGGCTGCGCCTTGAAGCCGCGCATGGAGCTTGCTTTTTGAGCGGATCGCGGGTTCGTTCACGGCGTGGGCATTTTTGGCTACCGCTCGACTTGCTAATTCGGCAGATACGCATCACCATCGTGAAGAGCGAATTGATGAGCCCTATCTGCTCAGCGTTGCTCGGAATGGCGAACGTCGGTAAATGTTGAGAACGACACTATGGGATGCTCTGAGTCGCCGTACCAAGACAACGGAAAAAAGTACCCGTAGCGAACATCAACTCGCAGCCAAGCAATGATCTGCGGCGACCGCTTCACCAATAAGGATGAAAACGACACCGTAGATCTCGCGCACTTGTTCGGTAGCAGGGCCAAGATTACGTCTTACCGGTCTTTCGCGGAGTAACTGGTTGCAAACCCATTTGCCATCAGGATGCTTGGCGGAGCATCCTTCGGACTTAACACGCCTGTCGATTTTCCCCACCGCCGTTCGACGACTAAGCTGAGGGCCTCGTGCTCGACGCTTTGGAAGGTGAAACCATGAGAAAAATCATCGCACTCACGCACGTCACTCTCGATGGCGTAATGCAGGCGGTAGGCGGTCCCGACGAAGACCCGTCAAACGGGTTCGAGTACGGAGGCTGGGGCGCGCCCTTTCGGGATGACGCCGGCGGTCAGTCCGTACGCCAGGCCGTCTCGGCTCCATTCGACTTACTCCTCGGACGTCGGACGTACGAGATGTTCGCCGATTCTTGGTCGAGCAATTATGAAAATCCGATCGGCAAGGCGTTCAACAACGCGACGAAATACGTCGTCACGCGCACGCTCGACCACCTCGAGTGGAATCCATCGCAGCGGATAGACGGCGACGTCGTTGCTCAGATTCGCCGGCTCAAGGCATCTGACGGCGCCGACTTGCAAGTCTGGGGCAGCAGCGTTCTGCTGCAAACGCTCATCGGCGCCGAACTCGTTGACGAGCATCGCATGTGGATATATCCGGTCGTACTCGGCAAAGGAAAGCGGCTTTTTGCAGACGGCGTACCGGGGCGCAATCTCAATCTCTTGGAAACGCACCGAATGCCGAGCGGTGTCGTTCTCAACGTCTACCGGGCTGCCGGCCCGGTTGCACGCCTCAAACAGTAGTACGGCGAACCGCGCATTAACACGGAGCCGTCCTCGTCCATGAAGGGAACTTATGTTGCCACATACACTAGTCCTAATCGCAACGCTCACGCTACAGGGCGTTCCACAAGTGCCGGACGGGACTGGAATGATTTTACCGGGGATTCAAGTATGGCGCGGAGCATCGACATCCGCGCCGAGCGGTCCGGCAGTCGACGGCCTTTCAGTAGCAATCACTGCCGTCCCTACGACAGTTCATCATGGACAACCGATTAAATTTGCCGTCGAGATGCGTAACGTAAGCCAGAGCACGCTGTACTATTGGGCGGTGCATTTTTCTAGCATCCATTTTACAGTTGTAAACACGGCGACCGGCGCGATACTTCCCGAACGTCGTCCTCGGGTTCTTGAGTCGGGTGAATATCGCAACAACGGAAATCCCTTAGAACCGAGGACCTCCGCATATAAAGAAATGACCCTTTCCGACCTCTTCGAGCTGGTGCCCGGGACTTACGATATCTCTGTTGCATTCTCGGTTGATGGAACCGGGCAACTTCAGAAGCCCGTCCAATTGCAATCAAATGCGATCGCGCTACGAGTGCTGCCGTAAAAAGGAGAACCGGCGACGCTCGATCGATGCGATGATGCTTGGCCGTTGAGGCCGGCGCCGGCGTCGGCGACCAGCCTACCCCACCGCGTTAGCGCGTGAGGGCTCGCCAATTGTGCCTCGGTTTTTGACCCCCTGAAAATTCGTCGTCACCTCGTCTTGTCGCGGCGCTGTTTTCGTTATATACTGACTAGACAGTCTAGTCTGAGGAGAGGGCGTGACCAAGAAACACAATACGCGTGGCGTACGTTCGACGCGCGCCGGCGAAGGCGCTCGGCGTGATGCTTTCGACAAAGACGCCTTACTATCGGCGCTTTGCGAGACCATTGAATCCGGCAATTGCGTGCGGTGGCCATTACAAGACGCCAAGTCGCAGTTCAGCGAGGTCGTCCAGCGTGCTCTTGAGGGCAACCCGCAGTGCGTCACCAAACACGGCAAGGACGCCGTAATCGTCATTTCCTACGATTCACTGCTCAAGGTCGTTCGCCCAAAACAAAATCTCTTTGATTTCTTTCGATCCTCACCGCTTGTAGGTGCCGACTTGGATTTGCAACGTCTGCCCGGTGCAATCCGCGAGGTCGACCTTTGAGCGGTTTTCTGTTGGACACTTGCGCAGTATCGGAAGTAGTAAAGAAGCGCCCTGACGGTGGATTGGCTGGCTGGATGCGCACAGTGGACCCGCTGCAGGTTTATGTTAGCGTAGTGACGCTCGGCGAAATCCGTAAGGGCATCGAATGCTGCGCCGACGCGACGAGGAAGGCCGCGTTGGAAGCCTGGCTAAGCAATGACATCGTTCACCAATTCGCCGGACGTGTACTAACATTCGACGCAGATGTCGCGGATCGCTGGGGGCGGCTGGTCGCCGCGCTGAAGCAGAAAGGGATCACGCCGGATGCGATTGATTCGCTGATTGCTGCTACGGCCCTGGAACATAACTTGAGCGTCGTGACACGTAATGCAAGCGATTTCAAAAACATGAATGTCGGCATTACAAATCCCTGGTCGACGTCATAGCCAAGAAACCTAAACCGCGCGTCGAGCCTCAGCCGAAATTCCATTTACAGAATCTAAATCAAGCCGACGGCGCCCGGCCCACCTATCCGCCAACCCGAACGACATAAATAACCCCGGTTTGCGTCGCCGCGGAATTTTGACATTGCAGCGCAACCAGCGTCCCCGATCTCAAAACCCTAAAAAGATCCTGGCAGGCCGCAGAATATTGGCGTGCCTTGTTCGTCACCAGATCGAGAACTTCGATCGTCGAGCCGTCGCTAACGGCGATTGTGTCTTCTGTTTGAACCAGCGCGGGCAGGTTGAGCGATGGGTCGTAGTGATACGGCAGAACCTGTCGCCGCGTCGCGCGCTTGCCCTCGGAACGAATCGCATACAGCCCATCGTCGGTCCGCGTGTACAACTGACCACGCCGAAAGGCGATTAAATCTCCGGCGCCGTCGAAACGCAACGGCCGCTGTGACGCCGGCGCCGCATCCAGCCCGTACACATAAATCGAATCACCGCTTTGAAACGCGACGTTCGCGCCATCGACAATCGGAGTCGCTATTCCCGTGTCAGGTCCGTGCGATGCGGCGTCGGGTCGGTAAGGCCAATTCTTCACAAAGTGACCCGTTGCGGAATTGAGCCAGACGATTCTCGTCAGTGCATAGCCATCTTCGTCGATAGTGGTAGACGTCGCTGAAACGTGTACGAGGACGTCAGTACCGCGAATTCCGACAATCTGCGCAATTCCCGAGGGCATGCCGGGATTATAGTTGAGAATCTCTCCCGATGCTGTATCGATTATCGAGATCGACTCTTGAATCGGCTCGCCTCGGGCGATCGACGCAAAGACCAAGCCCGGCGCCACGAGCTTCCCGACGCGCCCCGTTTGCGCCCGCCAAAGTACTGCGCCGGTAATCGGATCGAGTCGCGTTACATCGTCACCTTCAACGAACAACATGCCGCGAATCAGCGAGAGACGCAAATTCCCCGAGCTGGATACGCGCCTAGTCCATAGAAACGCGCCGGATTTTTTGTTTCGCGCGACAACCGTAGCATTCGGGCCGATGACGTAAACGCGGTCCGTGCTAGCAACCACGTGACTAAACGGCGTCGCCCCGGAAGCCTTCCAATCATTGCGTTTCGTGCGGACGTCGTGCCGCACGATCTGTGCGCCGGCAGACACGGCGTAAACGTCACTTTGGTCGAGCAACGGGGTGCTGTCAGGCGAAACCGAAGAAATTGTGTCGAGCAGCTTCTGCAATGGCAACCTGGGCGTTTCCGGCGCGTCTACGACGCTCACCGTAACCGCGCGCTCAGTCATCTGCGCGCCCTGCGCGACGACCGTGCGTTGTGCGCAGACAACACCGAGAAAACCGATCGTCAACGCAATCAGAGCGAGCGCGATCCTCGTCGGTGAGGCCTTACGCGATTCGCGATTTCTCATATACCGGTACCGGAAATCCCTTTCGTTAATCCACAATAAAAAGCGTTGCACCAGTTTCCGTTTGCGCGCGGTGCTGACCGGCGGCACCTATTGCCCACCGCGCGGCACCCCAGCGACACCGGCATAGGGCTGGCAAGTGATTGCGTTGGCATACTCGAAAGAGTCCGAAAAATGGACATCAACCGGCGTAAGAAGACCAGCACACTTTGGTTCCCCGTAGCCTGGTGGCTCGGTATGCTTCCATTGACATTTGTTGTATTTTTGATTCTGCCGTTATCCTTGCGAATATCGGTCGATGCGAATCCTGCGCTCTACAATAACGTTGCATTCGGCTGCACGATAGTATGGGGAACCATTTGTTTCAACATTTCGAACAGGCTTCGACGGGTGAGTTGCCCCACTTGCCGCGCACGGACCCAACTATCTTACTTGCCCTTTATAAGGAGCGCGTGCTCCCACTGCGGTGCTCCGCTATGAGGGCGCGCACAATGCACATATCACCTGGGATCTTTTGCAAGCCTTCCCGCTCGTGACGCTCCTGCGCCACGATTACCGAGGATTAATCGCACAAGCGCTGCGCAGATACCAGCCATCAAAACCCCGCAGGCCTCCCCACTACGATTTTAGGGAAAGCGTGAACACTGGCGGAACATCCGTCCACGATTGGCTGCTGATTTTCCACCCGCCGTTCACTTCACGAAGAGTGAACGTCAGTAGAACGTTTTGGCGCAACCCCGACTTTGCGCCGAGGCCACGTAACGCACCCAACACGGTTACATAGGCGTTATTTTCGTCGCGCGTGACCTGCATAGGATTGCCCAAGGCGGTAAAACGCGCGTAGCGCAATTTGCCGAATGTTGATAGCGCGGACAGCCAGTCGATCGGGGCAGTACTACCGGACCACCGGTACGGCGCCTGAGTGTCGATGATAATCGCATCCCGAGCGTAAGCGGCAGCGAACCCGTGCTCGTCATGGTTTGCCATCGCCGCTAGAACGGTGTTCACCGGTTTCAAGTACGGCTGCATGTCGGCAGGATACGGCGCCGCGTCCACGTTGCATCGCAGAACGATGAGGGCGAGCAGAGCGACGATTAAGGCGCGGACGTTCATGATTACTCTCCTGCACTATTCAGCATTGAAAAGGTACGTGCCCGCGACTGGCATGCAATCTCTCATTGCAGGCTGATAGACAACGCTCCTACGTCGGAGCCACTTCTGTAATTTCCCGTATCGCCTGACGTAGCGACGCCATCGACTCCTGTAAAGCTCGGATTCCATCGAGCACCGCATCGCGCGATGGGTCGGTTTTCGGAGTAAGCACGTCCAGCGTGGACGCAGCCGTGCGCGCCAGGTCGGCAATCGCTGCGATTTCGTCCGGGGCATAGGTTTCGCCGGACTCGCGCGGTCCCAGCACAAGTACGCCGGCTAGGCGCCCTCGCGCAATCATGGGGAAGGCGATGTCGCCCCGCAGTTGCGTCGTGACGTTGTGCAGATCCACGGGCTCGTGCCGAGCTCGCATGCGCACCAGCGCTTCATCGTTGTCGTCGACGGTCCCGTAGCGTCTGCTTCCGTCGTCAAGCAGGATCTCAACGAATGCCGCATCGGTGTGATCGCGCAGCGTTGCAATCGTTCGCTGTACAAGCACGCCGGGGTCGGTGATATAGGGCGCATCGTCCGCGAAACGCCGAATGGCCCGCTCGTCCTCGTGACTTTTGCGGAAGAAGATGGTGTCCACCGCGCGATCGACGCGGCTGTGCACGGCACGCGTCGACAAACCAAGCGCCAATGCAACCGCGGCACCCGCAATCATATTCGTAGCGTGGCTCGCGTCGCGGAGCCAATCCGTCAGCAGCCATTCGATCAACACGAACCCGCCGACCAGGATCACGGAGACGCCGGAAAACACCGCGGCGCGATTCACCACGAACCGAAGGTCGAAGAGACGATGCTTGAACACGGCGTACGCAACGGTTATTGGCGCAATCAGATTCCAACTCGTGGCGATGTTGTACGCGGCTACAAAGTGTGGAGGCACAATCTTCAGAGCCGGCAAGACGACGGAGAAGCAAAGTGCGGGTAGCGCCGCCACGACAAAGCCCGCGAATACCCATCTCAGCCGCGCGGCGTCGGGCGCTGACGCGTGTCGCAAGCGCCAAATCATGACGGCCACACCGGCGGCCATCGGCGCCCACACAATCGCGACTACCGGAAGCTGCGGCAAGCCAACCCCTGCGATCGGCAAAATGACGGCGACGATGATGTATATCGCAATCAGCAGCGCTTCCAGCGTGGAGGCCCGCTTGTTGTCCAAACGTACGTCGGGAAACCGCAGAGCAAAAACAAGAAACGCGATGCCGATCAGGCCGTGAATGGTCATCGCCGATGCGTACAGGTGCAGCCAGTCTGCCGTCAAGTATTCGTATAAGAGCAGGCCCGGCGTACTCAAACATACCGCAAAGATCAAAAAAGCCCATGTAGCCGGGCGCGGGCGCAGAAGCACCAGGGCTGCCGCAATGCCGACGAACAGCCACGTGCTCAGATTCAAAATCTCGATGGAAACATTATCCCAAATGTCTCGCCGCCACGGATGCGCAATCAGCCGCACCGTTTTCTTCACGCCCGACGGCGTTGCGACTCGTTCGGTCACGGCCGCACCGTCGGGAGCCAGAGTGAAACCGTATGCGTGGCTGCGCGTGCTGACGTCGGGCGGAAGCGGATTGAGAAGACGGTCACCGTTCGCAAGGCCCTGCGCCCGCGCGGCATCGTCCATCGGAAACACCTGACCGCCGCTTCGTGCCGGGTCAAAGAATCCGTACCAAGACCACGGATGCCAGGGCAGAGCCATGTCGATGCCCGTCGGAACGACGACGAGCGCGGTAAGGGCAGCCACGGCGATGAATCGCGCGATTTTACGGCCCATGGTGTCCGGTTCGCCACGTGCACGGCTAAGTCATAGATGTAGACTTCGCGACGCCGGCCGGCGCCGTCTCCTTCTCTGGTTGCCTACCGTCCCTCCCGCCGCACCTGTGCCGGCGTCATGCCGCGCAGCCGCCGCAGATGATGTGTAAGATGACTCTGCCCGGCGAAGCCGCACTGCAGCGCAACGTCCGCTATTGCCGCATCGGTGCCAAGGAGTAGTTCCAACGCGCGCTCCACGCGAACGCCGATCACGTATTGATGCACCGACGTTCCGGTCGACTCTTTAAAACCGCTTTTCAACGTCGAAACGCTCACCGCCGCAACGTTCGCCAGCTCCGCGAGTGAAAGATCGCGTTCGGGCTGACTACGAATATACTCGAAGACTCGCTCGAGTCTGCGCTTTGGTAACGTGCGCGTGCGCGGCTCTATCGCGCGCGAGTTCCGCCGCAACAGCTGCAGGGCGAGCGCATACCCCAGACTCTCTGCAAACAGCCTGCCCATGGGTTCGGCCGACTGCAGTTCCTCCATGAGTGCCCAGCCGATATGCTCCATGCGAGCATCGTTCGCATGCATCTTCGGTACGATGCGCACGCGGTCGGGATCGATCTGCATGTCGCTCGCCGCTTCGCGTACGAACCACGGCATCAGAAAGACCGCCAACTTGCGGCTCGGCGCCGCCGTTTCCCAAATCCGCGAATGACCGGCGGGAACGATCTTCAGGTCGCCCGCCACTTGTACGCGCTGTACACGCTCACCGTCGCATTTACTGGTTGCTTGAACGGGTGCGCTCACGTGCATGCAGACGTAGTGCTCGGCAAAATACTCGTCCGAATGTCCGTCGCTCGCATCGTAGATATACGCTTCGAAACCGCGCCAACAGCGATCGCGGCTCGATCGCCAAACGCGAAAAGCCATCTCGTCCATGCACGGCACATCGCTCGCCATCCACAGGCTGTGACAGATCTGCGACACGCTTAAGAGTGTTTTAGCAGCGTAGCCTGCCCCGACGCATAGCGCCATTCCCCATTCAGTTTCACCCACACGTCCGTATAGCGCACGCGCAGATCGTGCACGACGCCCGACTGTTTGAAGCGCATGTGCAAGACCGCAATGACCAGTGCGCAATCGCCGTTGTACGATCGAACCGTCACGTCCTCAGGCTGGTTCACCTCCCATGCGGCGCTGCGGTCGCCGGCGTCGGCCAAAAACGAGCGTCGGTTCCACACCGTGCCCGAGCCGGTTACCAGTGTATAATCGTCGGTGATCAGACGCGAAAGCGTTGCCGTATCGTAGTTTCTCGTCGCGGTTTGCACGACCGCGTTCAAACCTAAAATCTGCTGCGCGGTTTCTCCGTCCGCCGCCCGCGTTGGAACGGCAAACAGCGCGCAAACGAAGAATGCAAAAACGAAGCGAATCATACGCCGATCCTAGGTCGCTCGCTCGCACCCGTATACCACAATCGGACCGCGGTCGAAAAAATCGGCCGAAAAGCGGATGGCTCGTCTATTGCAGCCTCCTTTTGAAACGCGACTGTTCGCGTGCTCCGCGCTGCAGATTCTTCCATTTGCGACGCTCGCTGCGCTCCGCCCATGACCCCGTTTGGCGCTCCAAATACGCCTGTTCCCGCAGCAGTTTGCGATAGTTTTCCAATCGGCCGGCGTCCAGCGTTCCCGCTTCCAGTGCCTCGCGGATCCGGCACCCCGGTTCGGATGTATGGGTGCAATCGCCAAACCGGCACGCTGCAGCGTACTCGTCAATGTCGGCAAAGCTTTCGGAAATCGATTCGCTCGAAGTCCAAAGGTGCAGTTCGCGCATACCCGGCGTATCGATCAAGAATGCGCCGGACGGTAGCGCGAAAAGCGATCGCGTCGTCGTCGTGTGCCGGCCTTTGGCGTCGTCTTCACGCGTTTCGCAAGTACGCTGCCATGCCTCTCCGAGCAGTCCATTGGCGATCGTCGATTTTCCGGCGCCGGAAGAACCGCAAAGCGCTACGGTCGCTCCCGGATCCAGATACTGCCGAAGATCGCCCAGACCCTCGCCTCGAAGTGCCGAAACGGCGTGAAACGGCACGTCGACATGCGCTGCGCGCAATTGCACGATCCTTACGTCGAAGTCGTTACAAGCATCGAGTTTGTTCAAAATTAGTATCGGCTGCACGCCCGAACTTACTCCAAGCGCGGTATAACGCTCGATGCGGCGCACGTTGAAATCGTCGTCCAATGCACTGACCACGAAGAGAAAGTCAACGTTCGCCGCAAGAATTTGTTCGACGGGTTCCGTCCCGGCCGCTTTGCGCACGATCAGCGACGAACGCGGCAAAACGGCATGCACGATCGCGGGTCCGCCGGGCGTCATTTCGAATTCGACCCAATCGCCGACCGCGGGATAGTCTGCAGGCACCGCGGCGCCGTACATAAAACGGCCGCTGACCCGCGCCTCTATTTCTAGTCCGGCGGCGAGAAGGCGATACGCTCCCCGCACCTCCGCACAAATACGTCCTTTTTGCAAGTCGATTTCCTCAACATCAATGAAAAGAATCAAAAGGAAAATGCGCCTGCGCGCGGCGCGGCGTTCGACTCGCAAAAAAAGGCGTGGATTACGCTATCGTGAAGGCGAGAAGGGGACGCGGTTCAAAGCGCAAGCGTAAAAAAACGGCGCTGAAGCACTGACGGACATACGAACCGGCCCTCCTTTCTCGAAGCGCTGATTCACCCGGAACCGCCGCCGCCCCTGCGGACGGCGACGCCGGGCGCAGTCGATTTAAGACGTCCATAATGAGGGGTTCCAAAGAGTCGGCGAGAAGCGCCCCGCATGCAACTCGAACCGTACATTTTTTTCTACGGCCGCTGCGAAGAGGCGCTCGAATTCTACAAGAACGCCCTCGGCGGAAGCTACGACCTACAGCGTTTTGAAGGATCGCACATGGCGGAACGCGTTCCGGCCGATAAGCTCGACAAGATCATGCACGCCTGGTTCAAAGGGAACGGCTTTTCGTTCATGGCGTCGGACGGCGATCTCTCAAAGACCCTCAACCCCGATGAAGGCAATATCTCACTGTCGCTCGGCGCACAAAACGCCGCCGAAGGCGAACGCGTCTTCAACGCGCTAGCAGAAGGCGGCAACGTCGGAATGCCGCTGCAAGACGTTCCGTGGGGCGGCAAATTCGGCATGCTGACCGACAAATTCGGCGTTGAGTGGTTCATGACGTTCTAAGATCCTGAGCGATCGGATACACGCCGATCTGGGTCGAAAGCGGTCCGCTCCCGTAACGTAGGAACGCACCCTCCACGGTCTGAAAGATGAGCGTGGAGGGACTCTCGTGTTGGAGGTGCGCCTACTCGGGCGGCCGCAGCTGTCCATAGCGGGTGTTGTCGTTCCCTTCCGCGTCCCTGCGAAGGCGACGTCCCTTTTCGCGTATATCTTGCTGCAGCAAAGTCCGCTTCCGCGCGACGCAGTCGCCTTTTCGTTTTGGCCCGATTTGCCCGAGACCGAAGCGCGCGCGAAGTTGCGATCGCACTTGCACTACGTCGTGCATGGCGGATTGCCGTCTGGCGACGTGCCGTGGATTTTGGCCGACAAGCGCGTCGTGCAATGGAACCCGAAAGCGCCCGTTTGGGTCGACGTCGCGCAGTTCGAACGACTCGCGTCCGATCCAAAGACTGCGGCCGAAGCGATCGATCTCTACCGCGGTGACCTGCTGTTGGGCTTCGACGACGAATGGCTCGAAACGCCGCGCATTCGCCTGCGCGAACGTGCCGTACAGTTATTGATCGATATAGCGCAAAGTGCGCGGGATGCAAGCGATCTCGAGGGCGCCGCGGCGCTTGCGCTACGAGCGCTCGAAATCGATCCGTGGCGAGAAGAGGTGCTGCGCTTTTTGATCGCGGCGCAAGCCCAAAGCGGCCATCGCGCTCAAGCCGTTCGCACGTATCGTGAGTTTGCGCAAAAGTTGAACGACGAGTTCGCCGTCGAACCCATGCCGGAAACACGTGCGGCGTACGAAGCAATTTCGCCGGGCAACGTCCCGCAGCTCCCCGATGCACCCGCAACACGCGTTCCGCAGAGCAACCTGCCCGAATACGTCACCAGTTTTGTCGATCGCGATCGTGAAATCGCGATGGTGCGCAGCGCGCTGGATTCTCGGCGGCTGGTTACGGTTACGGGCGCAGGCGGAGTCGGTAAGACGCGATTGGCAATAGAAGCTGCCCGCCGGCTCAATGATCGGTTTCCCGATGGAATATGCCTCGTTGAACTCGGCGCGCTGCAGCAAGACGAGTTAATCGTGCCGGCAATCGCCGAAGCCGCCGGCGTCGTCGGTCAATCCGAAGAGAGTTTGCTGCAAGCCTTGCGTCACCGGCACATGCTGCTGATTCTCGATAATTGCGAACATTTGCGCGGCGTTTCGGTCGTCGTGCAGCGCATCGTCACCCAATGCGCGGGCGTTTGCATTTTGGCAACGAGCCGCGAGCCCTTGAGCGTAACGGGCGAACGCATCGAGCGGCTTTCTTCGCTTCCGACCGGCATCGGCGATTACGACGGCCCGCTTCCGTCAATTGACGAACTGCACAATTCGCCCGCCGTGCGGCTGTTCTTGGACAGGGCGGCAGATGTCTCGCCCGAACTGGCGCTGCCCATCTCAAAGGAAGACGATGTGCGGGCGCTGGCAACGATCTCGCACCGCTTGGACGGCATACCGCTGGCGATCGAACTTGCCGCCGCACGTACCAGCAGCTTGAGTTTGGACGCGTTGGCGGAGCGTTTGGACGATCGCTTTTCCGTTTTGTCGGGAAGAAGCACGCTGCCGCGCCATCAGACGCTGCGTGCGACGCTCGATTGGAGCTACGCGTTGCTCGCCCCGGAAGATCAGCGCGTGTTCGCGCGTCTAGGCATCTTCGCCGGAGGCTGGACGGTCGAAGCGGCGGCGGCAGTCTGCGCAGATATTCTGCGTGGCCGCTGGGAAATGCAGGATCGCCTGGGTTCGCTGATCGACAAATCGCTGGTCCTTCGCGATCGTTCGGGTGATCGGCCGCGGTATCGCCTTCTCGAAACGATGCGCGCGTACGCGCTCGAACGATTAGAGGACGCAGGCGAAAAGTCCGAGATGGCGCGGCGGCACGCCCGGTTCTTTGGTGAATTAGGACGCGAGCATCCGTCGTTCGGCATCCGCGATTCGGCGTGGTTCTTGTTGCTGCGTCCCGAGTTGCAGAACATGCGCGCCGCGCTGGCTTGGTCCATCGATAAAAATCGCGACCCGGTTACCGGCTCGTACGTCGCAGAATCGTTCGCGTGGTACGCATACCAACCGTCGCTCGGCGCAGAAGCAATTGAGTGGTGCAAAAAGATCCTGATCGCGCTTGGACCGCATGCGCCGCTCGAACGGCAAGCGGCAATGTACCTCGCATGCAGCGCATGTTACCGTTTTTTGAAGGAAGGCGAGCACATTGTGGATTGCGGACGCCGCGCCGTCGCGCTCTACCGCGAACTCGGCGACAAGGCACGCACGGCTCACGCAATCGGTGTCCTTCTCGAGGGTTTGCGTGTTGAAGGAGCATCTGTCGAGGCGCGGGCATTAGCCGACGAAGCGCTCAGCCTTGCGCGGGAAGCCGGCGATTCCAAACCGATCGGACGAATCCTCATGATGAAGGCAACCTTGATGCGAGCCGAGCAGCAAGCCGAGCGCGAAGCAATTCTGCATGAAGCAGTCGACACGTTTCGATCGGTGGGCGATACGCACGGTGTTTTCAGTGCGTTGGTGTATTTGGGAGAGACGGCGTTTCAGGCGGGCCGCAATGAAGCGGCATTGGCGTATGCGCAGGCCTGCATCGACGTCATCGATCCGGCATCGGAGACGCTCAGCCTTCCTTCGACGGTCGTGCGTAACAATGCGGCCGCATACGCAATTGCACTCGGCAAATATACAGAAGCGGCGGAATCACTTCAATCCTCGCTCTGGTCTGCATACCGCATGGGAGATCCGGTGACGTTCGGTTATGCGCTGCAATATGCGGCGGCCATTGCGTTAGCCCACCGGGATAGTCCGCAGGCGGCGCGTCTGATCGGTGCGTCCGACGGGCGGCTCAAGCCGCACCCTTCCGCGCGCGATTCGTTTACCGAGCGTTCGAGCTACGAAAGCATCAACGCGCAGCTGCGCTCCGATCTCGCGGCGGATGAAGTCGAATCGTTAATGAAGGACGGAAGGCGCTGGACGAACGACGAGGCGCTGTCTCAGGCGCTGCATTCTTTGGGCCAAGGAAGTGCGTTATAGTACGTCCGTGCGCGCCGAACTTATTGCTTAGCGAATACCGCGACGATGCCTTTAATAATGGACATCTTTACCGTATCGTTCGCGGAGAGTCTATCAAAGGATACGTTGACGCGATTGGTGCTTATCGCGGACTCCATGCCGTTGTCCATCTTGATAACGATGTGCTTCGAGTCTACTACGCGTTCAATCTGAACCGTGTACGTCCCGTCCGGTATCAATGAGGGGTCTACAGTGGCAGCCTGGGCTGCATTCGGCACGGCGAGCAGCAGCGCCGCGAAAATCCATTTGCGCATTGGTCCATTCCTTTGACAATCTAAGAATTCAAATCGGCATAAGGCTCCCGATCATTGCGTGCCGGCCCGCGATCGCGTCCGCTCCTTGGCTGATCCTTAACACTCGTCATGCTGAGGCATCGCTTGTCATGCTGAGGCATCGAAGCACCCTGAGGAATCGAAGGGCAGCCGACACGCATGCAGGCAAGCGCCACCCGCGCGCGAATTTTACGCTACATGAAACTGGGTGTATACGCAGTCGTATTTTTTATTGCATTGTTCTGTGCGGGGCGCGCGCAAGCGTCTCCGTTTTGTGCGGCCGACGTCGAATTCATGACGCCGTGGAATTTCGATGTCGACGCGCCTGCGCCGTCAGATTCCAGCGCGCACTACGCCTACCGGCTCAAGGACGACGGTGATGACGTTCTGAGCGGACACATCGTCGTTGCAACCGATACGCAGACGTACGTCGTACCGTTCGATGATGTCCGATTCGTCGACTCAAACAATCCGCCGAGCAATCCCGACCCGATCGGCGACGAGTATGAAGCACCGGGAGCCTTTCTGTCTCTACCCGCGCCGGCCCCGATACGGTATGCGTGGGTGAGCGACGTCACCGATTCCGCGGGCAAGACATCGAAATGCCCAATCTTTCCGTACAAACTCGAGAGCCTCACCGCCGCCGAACGCGCGCAAATGACCTCAGTGCCGCCGCCCAAAGGCGTACATGTGATGTACCGCGATCGCTTAGCACGCGCCGGAGCGCCGATCGCTTCCGCAACGTGCGGCGATCCGTACCGCGAAACCAAGCCCGATGGAGACGGACCGCGCTACACGCAGTTTTTCGATCCGTCTATTTCCGGTAAGCCCATCGTCCAGGGAGCGGCTGCCGTCGATCCCAGCGGTAGAGTCATCGCCACGGCTGTGCTGAAATCAAGCGGAAGCCAAGTGTACGACAACGCCGCGAAAGAAGAATGGGCAATACGCAAATTCATTCCCGCACTGTTCGACTGTCAGCCGGCCGCGGGCATCTATTTTTTCGCTCAGGAATATTACTACAACCGCTAATCGTCATCACTTTGTCATGCTGAGGTATCACTCGTCATGGTGAGGAATCGAACCACCCTGAGGAATCGAAGGGCTAGCATTGTCATGCTGAGGTATCGCGTAGCGCACGGATGCGCGGAGTGTCGGCGGAACCATGGAGGTGCGGAGCCGACAAGCACCCTGAGGAATCGAAGGGTCATCACGCAAGCGTAAGCGCAAGCTCCATGGCCTCCCCACAATCGCGCGCCGTCTTCCGGTATCAAAAATAATCAAAAGACGGAGCCATTGATCGCCACGGACGAAAGCGCTAAAAAGCTCGTGCGCCACGTGCAGACTTGACATTGTGCGCACGAGCCACTACGCTTGCTACTAAGATCTTAGTTGCAGTCCAAAGTGGAGGACGCCGTTGCGAACACTCGCTTCTCTCTGCCTGTTTACGCTTGTCCTAATTGCCGCAGCGACTCGAGTTGCATCCGCGCAAAGCGTCGTCGATCAACACATCACCCCCACCCAATGGAGATCCGACCTCCGTTATCTTCAGGCGTACGTCGAGGGCCGGCATCCCGACCCGTTCTTTCGTACGAGCAAAGCGGAATTCCAGCGTGCGGCAGTTGCGCTCGACGCCGCTATTCCAACGCTCGACAATGCGCACATCATCATGGGCTTTCAAAAACTTCTGGCGATGTTGTGGGATGGCCACACGACCATCCCTCTGCAGTACCCCGAGGCGGGGCCGATTCGCGCGAGACTCGGATTTCGTCAATACCCGTTGAGCATCGAGCATTTGAGCGACGGCTGGTTCGTCACGGCAGCCTCGCAAGATTTTGCTCCGATCGTGGGCGGCAAAGTCGTTTCAATCGGCGGCGTGCCGATGCAAAGAATCATCGAGAAAGCGACGCCGTATACCTCGCGCGATAACGACTTCACCGCGTTCGGCAGACTCCCGTACCTCCTGCAGTCGCCGGAAATGCTCGAGGGCGCCTCGATCGTACGCGATGCATCAAGAGCAACCATTACGGTCGACGTCGACGGAACGACGCGCAGCGCCCAGTTGCGCCCAACGCGCGAAGGCGAACGCGTCGACGTGTTGATGCGCCGCCCCGACGCGCCGGTTCCGTTCCGCGAGCAAAACACCGACAAGTTTTTCTGGATGGCTCCGGTGACGAACGGAACGTTGTACGTCGGTTACAACACCGTCGGCAATATGCCCGACCAAAGCTTCGAGGACTTCTGCGCTCTCCTGCAACGTACGATTGAGAACGAGCATCCCGCAAGACTTGTCATCGACCTGCGTCGGAACGGAGGCGGTTCGGGCGAGCTGAATCTGTATCTGCTCAACACGATCGCTCGCGTCCCGCAACTCGACACGCCGAAAACGCTCTTCGTCCTCGTCGGCCCGCGAACGTTTTCAGCTGCGCAGATGGCCGCGGACAACTTCGATTTGCGCACCAACGCCCTGTTCATCGGCGAACCGACCGGAGGACGACCCAATCACTATGGCGACGCGCATCTTTTAACGCTTCCCAATTCCGGAGTTCCGGTCGCGGTCTCGACCGTTTTTCATCAAGAGAACGGCGCTTTCGACAATCGGCAGTTTACGCCGCCGCAAGTTGCGGTCGACGTATCGTCCGATGACGAGCGTCGCGGAATCGATCCGGCGCTAAACGCACTCGACAGTTACGTACCGTTTGCGACGTTTGCAAAGGATTCCATAGCGGCATTGGATGTTGCCGGCTTCCAACACGCGTACTCGGTGTATCGCGCGAATCCGCAAAATGCCTATGTAAGCCTTCTCGGAACGACGACTCGCTTTGCGCAGTCGCTGTTGGCGGCGGGGCGTGCGGCGGATGCGGCGCGGCTCGTGGAACTCGCGCTGCGCGACTATCCGCCTCAGGTGACGTTTATTGGTAACAACGCGTATCGGGTTCTTATGCAGTCTTACGACGCGTTGCACGAGCGGGAAAAGACGATTGCGGCGTGCCGCCGTTGGCTCGCCTACGATCCGTACGACGTTGATGCCGTTAACGAGCTGCGCCGGTTAGGCGTCCAAGCATAGTTCGTCCAGTTGTCATGGTGAGGAATCGAACCACCCTGAGGAATCGAAGGGTTAGCAACCCGAAGGGCATCCCTCCCTCGCCGTAGCACTGTTCTCGTGCTTGCAAGAACAATGTGAATTGCGCTTACTCCGTTCCGGCGACAGCTCCCAAATGCGTGAGCTGAATTCAGTCTTTGCACGAGCCTTTTCCGACCCCGAGTCGTACCTGCGCAAACGACCGAGCGACGATTACCTAAACTCGTGGCTGTCCGATCCGAACCACCTGGCGCTGGTTGCGCTGCGTGCCGGTGAAGTCGTCGGTGGCCTCGTCGCCTACGTGCTCCACAAATTCGAACGCGATCGTCGCGAAATCTACATCTACGACTTAGCCGTCGCCGAGGAATATCGCCGGACCGGAATCGCAACGGCGCTTATTCGGCGGCTGCAGGATATAGCAAGCGACATGGGCGCGTACGTAATCTTCGTTCAAGCCGACTACGGCGACGATCCCGCAATTGCGTTATATCAAAAGATGGGCACCCGCGAAGAAGTACTCCATTTTGATATTGCAGTTCCCCACAAGCCGTTGATGGAGCGCTGAATACCGGAAACGCTATAGGCCCGCGCCCCGAATTCCGAGCAAGGGCGAATTTTTACGCAACCGAAATCCGCGGGCGCCGCACCACCGTTAGGTCTCTATACCGAGTTAAAAACTCTTCGTCAAGGCATGGAGCACAACGATGAAACTCGTCCGCTATTTGAGCGGCGCGTTGGCAGTGCTTTTGCTGGTTGCGGCCGTTTCGTTGTACGCAACGCGTACCGCGCGCGGTTCGGATCATCAAGACTCACCTACCGTCGTGTCAAACCCCACCGAAGACATTACCGATGTCTTCACGTTCCCCGCACCCGATCAGCCTGGAAACGTCGTTTTTGTGGTGGATTTCTATCCGTTGATCCCGGCGGGGCAATCCGGCAGCGTTTCCTTCGATCCCAACGTCCTGTATCAGGTCAAGATCGCAAACAACGCAGCGTCGGATCCGTCCGAGCGCGTGGTTCTTCAGATGAAGGCCAACGCGGCCGGATCTGCGCCGTCGTTCACGCTGTACGGTCCCGCTTCGCCGAACGAACAAGGCACAAAGAACACGCTGTTGAGCGGCGGCCAAACCTTCAACTTCAATTCGCCGACCACGCTGCCCAATAACGTGCATGTGTTCGTCGGCCCGCGCAGAGACCCGTTCTTCTTCGATCTCGCGCAGTTCTTTAAGATCGTTCCGGATCGCAATTACAAAAATCAGCCGAGCCCTCCGGCTCCGTCGGCCTCTTCATTTAACTTCGCGTCGGCGAGCCAACCCATTACCGGACTCGGCGGCGTCAGTTACGGAACTGCCGGGTCGAACTCGTGCTCGATCGCACCGCCGAGCGACTTTCTAGCAAATTACGACGTCGAATCGTTCGTCGTTTCCGTACCCGCTTCAATGCTGGGAACGGCGGGCAAGATGGGCGTCTGGGCAACGTCATCAACGCCGAGCGCAAGGTAGGAGTAGCAGCATGAAACAACTTCTATCGATTGCGGCGCTGGGCGCCGTGATTCTCACCGGCTGCAACGGTTCCACCGTCGCACCGGGCCCAACCCCCAGTAATCCGCCGGCGCAAACGTATACGCAGACCGAACTGCTCGCGCGTCCTGCGGTGAAAGAAGCCTTCGAAAGCTTTGCAAACCACGACACCACCAACCGCACCGAACCGTACAACGATCCCACGCTGCAGATGTCCATCGGGAACTTTATGACGAGCGTGGCAGGACGGTCGGCGGCCACTGCTTCGGCGCTGCAGTCAGTGTTGTATCCCAACGAAATGACGATCGATACCTCGCAAGTAAACGGCGGGACCGCCTCGTACCTCGGTGTCGAGACGGGCGGAGCCACGGGCAGCAAGTTTGGCGGCAGAGCGTTGAGCGACGACGTCATCGGCATTTCGCTCGGGGCGATTTTCGGAAACACGTTGTCTGCGCTCGGCGTCGTGCCGGACGACACGAAAGAGTCGCCGTGTTTGATGACCGACAACGTCTCGTACGATAAATCGAATACCAACACGTTCCCGTACGTTCAAGCGCCGCTGTAGCGTGCCGTTCGTGACGTTACGGCCGGTTGTGGCCATTGCGGCAGGCGCCCTCGCAGCGCTTGCCGCGTGGCCTTTCCTACAGCATCCCGGCGGCGCGACGGCGTCTCTCGTGGCGCCCGCGGCCGTCAATCGCGACTATCTGCACCGCGATCTCACCATTGCATTCGAAGAGACGCAAGTTCGCCGAAACCCGGGCGATCAGATCACGCGCCGGATGCTGGCCTCCCAGTACCTGCAGCGTTTCCGCGAGCAGGGTGATGTCGGAGACGTTGCACGGGCCCAAAACATGGCCGTGCAGTCGATCCGGCTGCAGCCGCAAGGAAACACCGCCGCGCAAATGGCTCTTGCCTCCGCGCTGCTCGGCTACCACGACTTTCCCGCAGCGCTTGCGCACGAGCAAGACGCAATTGCGGGTGAGCCGTTCAACGATTCTGCCCGCGCGCAAAAGGCGTCGATTCTCATGGAGATAGGGCGCTACGCGGAAGCGCACCGCGTTTTGGAACTGCGCAGCAGTCAGAATGAAAATCCTACGTGGGATTCGGTCGCGGCGCGCTATGATGAAGAAGCCGGCCGGCTTGCCGGCGCGCGCGCACTTATCCGGCGAGCGGCGCGTTTCGCGGACGGCTTACCGTATCTGAGTGCCTACGATCGATCGTGGTACCACATGCGCGCCGGGCAGCTGGCGTTCCAGGCCGGAGGCATGCGCGCCGCAGATCGTGAATACCGCGCGGCGCTTTCATTGTTTCCGGACAATTCCATGGCGCTGATGTGGCAGGCGCGGCTCTATCGCGCCGAGCGCCATTGGCAACAGGCGCTGCAATCCGCCACAAGAAGCGCAGACATCTACCCGCTTCCACAGGCGCTCGGCTACAAAGCAGATGCGCAGCGCGCGCTCGGGCAACCCGAAGCCGCGCGATCGACGGATGCACTGATCCGCGCCGAACAGCGGCTCTTCAACGTGCAAGGCATCAACGATCGGCTGCTCGCGGTGTACTGCGATCAGCGCGGCGTGTTCTTAGATGATGCGCTCGCGGCCGCACGCGACGACTATCGCCGTCGCGGTGACGAAATTTATGCGGACGACACGCTGGCGTGGGCGCTCGCAGCGCTGCACCGCTGGTCCGAAGCTCGGGTCTACTCGCTCAGAGCGACGCGTCTGCATACGCAAGATCCGACCCTTCAATTCCATGCCGGCGTCATCGCTATCCACAGCGGCCACCTCGCGGAGGGGCTTGCTCGCCTGCACGCGGCGCTTCGGGAAAACGCGCAATTCGATCCGTTCGACGCGCCGGTCGCCCGCAAATTGCTCGCGCAGTATGCGAGCCCTGCCAAGAACGTGAAAAAGAGCGAGAAAGGATGCAATCCGAAGTGCGATCCGCACCGTCAGAAGTAATACAGCACATCGACATTGCGAGGTTTGGGATGAAGAGCCTTCGTGTAGTTGCCGCCTTGGCGCTGTTGTTCGCCGCAACGGCACGGCCCGCCCAATGCCACCCGCTGGGCAACTTCACCATCAATCACCTTGCCAAGGTCGCATCGGCGCCGGGGCAGTTGCGCGTTCGGTATATTCTCGATATCGCCGAGATCCCGTCGTTCCAGATCATGCACGCACCGGGAAGCGCGGATTGGAACGCGAGCACCATGCAGGCATGGGCCGATCGTGAGCGCTCCGTCGTCACCGCCGGATTCCACGTCGCGATCGACGGGACACCCGCTCAGCTCTTACCGCTTCAAGCGCACGCAACATTGCGTCCCGGCGCCGGCGGCCTGCCGATCATCCGGTGGATCGGTACGTTTGTGATTCCGGTCTCAAGCGGCGCAACCCATCGCGTGGCGATCGTCGATCGGGTCTATGCCGATCGGCGCATCGGCTGGAAAGACATCGTCGCCGGCGCGCAGGTCGATCCGACCGACGAGTTGCAGCACTATCCGAGCGCCCTCATCGGCTCACCGCGGCGCATCAACGGCGTGGCGTTCACCTTGAGGTCGGATGGAGCAATTGTGAACTTTTCGGAACAAACCGACGCGACGCCGATGTCCGGAACGCTCACCTCGTGGTTCGCGCCCACCTCGCTTTCCGACATGTTCGCTCGCCCGAACCAAACGCCGCTGTTCGTGGTATTGACGATCCTCGCGGCGTTCGGGCTGGGAGCACTGCACGCAATCGAACCGGGCCACGGAAAGGCACTGCTCGCGTTTACACTGGTTGGTTCGCGCGCTACCGTAAAACAGGCGTTGGTGTTGGCGGCCTCGCTGACGTTCGCGCACACGGCGGGCGTGTTGCTGCTCGGCTTCGTGTTGTTTTTTGCAGCCGGTTTCGTTTCGGAATCGATCTATCCGTGGATCACACTCATCTCGGGGATCGTCATCGCGTTCATCGGCGCGCGCTCGCTGGCGCGATTCGTGCAGATGCGGCGCGGGTTAAGCCACGCACACAAACACGATCATGCGCATCCGCACGGTCATGCGCATTCGCATGCGATTCCCGGAAGCCGGCCGCTCAATTTCCGCACGGCGATTCTCGCGACGATGAGTGGCGGAATCGCACCGTGTCCTGCGGCCATCGTCGTTCTGCTGGCGGCGCTGCGGCTGCATCAAGTCGGATACGGAACGCTCTTAATCGTCGTTTTCAGTATGGGCCTTGCGGCGCTACTGAGCGGCCTCGGCATCGGCGTGGTTCACGGCGCGTCGTGGTTATCGCGCCGCTCGGCGTACGCGCGCTTTGCGCCGTATGGACCGTTGATAACCGCCGTAGTAATATCGGCGATTGGCGCGTGGACGCTGGGTGCAGGCTTGGTACAGCAGGGCGTTTCTGCGCCCGCTCCGCTGCTCGCCGCGATCACGCTAGCCGCAATCGCGGGCTATGCGCTCGCACAGCACGGACATACGCATCATGACCATACGCTCCCGGCTGCGGAGGCTAACGCGATATGATTGCCACGGGTGCGTACACCGTATTTGCGCTCGGTCTGCGGCATGGCGCGGATCCGGACCATTTGGCCGCCATCGACAACATGACGCGAAACTCCGTTGCGCGCCAACCGCTGCTCAGCCGCTTCATCGGTACGCTCTTCGCCGGCGGACACACGATCATGGTCTTGGCGATAGCGATGCTGGTGGGATATTTGGGCGCTCGTTTTGCAGCCCACGCCGTCGTGATAGAAAACACCGGAACGATTATCAGCATCGTCGTGCTCGTGTTTATCGCAATGCTCAACTTGCGGCAACTCGCTTCGGGCCAAAGCGATCGCGTCGCGGGCGCCAAAGCGCGGCTATTGCCGAAGATGCTGCGCGAAGCCACGACGCCATGGGTCGCGATTCCGGTGGGGCTACTCTTCGGATTCGGGTTTGAAACGTCGAGCCAAATCGCGGCCTATGCCGTCGCATTCGGTGCCGATGCCGGAGTCGCCGGATCGCTCATCGTCGGATCGATGTTTTGCGGCGGCATGATCTGCACCGATACGCTGGATTCACTCTTCATCCATCGTCTTGTCACGTACCGGAACGGCCGCATGCCGCAGGTGATGCGCGTGTGGATTTGGTCGGTCACGCTCTTCGCGTTAGCCGTCGCCGCCTACGAGCTCGCTCAACTCGCCGGCTGGAAATCCCCCATTTCGGATTTGTCCGTAAGTGGGTTACTCGTCGGAACGCTCCTCGCAGTCTTCGCGTCGATCCTGTATGCCGTGCGGATCGGTGAGCGCGCACAAATAGCAGAGCAAATGTCATGAGAAGCCGGCTAGTCGACGGCTGAATGACGCGGCGATGTACGCCGTTGCCCTACAGGGAACCGTTTACCGAAGAGAACGCGCTGCTAACCCTCTTACCGAGCGTTGAAATCAGGGCGATACAGACGGCCGCGATAAGGGCG
This sequence comes from Vulcanimicrobiaceae bacterium, assembly GCA_035938175.1. GTDB lineage: Bacteria > Vulcanimicrobiota > Vulcanimicrobiia > Vulcanimicrobiales > Vulcanimicrobiaceae > DASRDE01. The sequence goes on along the minus strand of DASZHD010000023.1, from coordinate 45,376 downwards.
ACCATGATTGCGTATTCGACCATAGTTGCAGCCGCGTCGTCTCGGGCCAGGTCCCGCAAAACCCTCATAAGGCGTTTGTCGGTCGATTCGCATTCAAGAATTAGACTAGCCGCATGGCTGGTAAAGGGTTCCGCGCCTCGACAAGGCCGGAATATCTCCGGCGTGGGGTTAGCGCGCGGGTGCGGTGGGTACGCACTCGGCGCGACATGAGTCGCGCACCTTCGCAAAAACAATCTAGCAACGTGGGGGATGGTTGGCGCCATCCCTCACTCTTTGTTTCTTGCGGGCATCCCTATGCTTTTGCGTTATCATAGAACAGCAGGGGTACGACAGAGCACTGGCCGTTTTAAGAGAGTCATAAAGCAGGCCATTGCGGAAGCGCTCGCGCTGTAGCCTTGCTTTCCGTATTATTCTGGGTCGTAAGCTATGGTCTTAGATCGCGGGCGCGACGCGCAGGAGTCACGTATCGATATCTGTTCATGCACCCAAGTGGTAGCGAACTTGCTCTGCTAGCCACGCTCATCGAACAGAGAAAATTTAGGGCAACGCTCGACAAGACATTTCCATTTGCGAACATTGCCGAAGCGTTTCGCCTACATCGAACGCGGGCACTCAAAAGGGAAAGTCGTTGTTGCGATGGGCGATTCACATCAGCTCACGCCCGCAACTACCTCGCCCCGAGACCGGTAGAGCTCCCAAAACTTGTCGGCGATCCTCGACGGATCGATGGAATTGCCCCTGTCCGTCGGTGTGCCCTTGATGGTACCGTGGACCATGACCTCGCCGACATAGATGCCGTCGCCTTTTAGCCGCTGCGCCAGCAAACCGGCCAGCTTGTTTTTCGCAGCGTTCGCAAGCGCGATGCCCATCACATTCGCGGAAGCGGCATAAGCGTCTATCTCCGGCGAGAGCTCTCCGAATCCGCCGTTCGTTATCAGAATGGCGCCGTCGCCGGCGCTCTTCAAATCGCCGAGGGCTTCGCGCGCTGCGGTAATAAGCCCAAAGACTGCGACGTCGAAAATCCCGCGCAGCGCTTTCGGATCGGCATTGAGCAGATCGCCCGCTTCGGTTCCTCCGGCGGCGTTCCAGTGGATCGCGGTGATCGGGCCAAGTTCTGCGCGCACGTTGCGAATTGCAGCACCGATAGCTGCGGCGTCTGCAGCGTCAGCCGTAAAGGCGGCGGCGGCGATTCCTCTGGCTTTCAACGCGGAAACCCCCGCGGCAAGGCGCTCTTCACTCCGGCCGACGAGTGCGACGGAAAAACCCTCAGCGCCGAATTTCTCGGCCACGGCGGTCGAGTTTCCCGGCCCGAATCCAAAGATTACGATCGTTTTTGGCATGGTGTCCTCTTTCACGACAAAACAGGTGTGGAAGGCAGCGGCGATGTCTGCGCAAGATATTGATGAACGAATGAGATCGCCATGCTGCCCTCGCCGACGCCGGCAGCGACACGTTTCACGGAGTTTGCTCGCACGTCACCCACTGCGAATATGCCTGGCACGGTGGTTTCCAACAAGAACGGATCGCGTTCGATGGGCCAGTGACCGCTGCGTTTGGCCTCGGATCCCGTAATAATATAACCCTGCGCGTTGCGCTCCACGAGCGGCGGCAGCCACGCCGTTTCGGCAGTGGCTCCAATCAGAATGAAGAGCGACGACGTTGCGTACCGCCTCGTTTCTCCGGTTGCGCTGTTGGCAACGGTTATCGCCTCGAGACAATCGTCTCCGTGGGCGTCCACGATTTGCGCGCGGGTTTCAACGCTGATGTTTCCCTTGGTCTTCAGCTGTTCGATGAGGTAGTGCGACATGCTGTTTTCCAGGGATTCACCGCGGACGAGGATCGTGACCGAATTCGCGTAGTTCGAAAAATTCAGCGCCGCTTGTCCCGCGGAGTTGCCGCCTCCGACCAGATAGACGTCCTGCCCCAGCACGTATCGCGCCTCGCCCGGCGCCGCACCGTAGTAGACGCCGCAATCGCGTAGCCGGTCGAGTGCGGGAATGTCGAGCTGACGCCACGACACGCCGGTCGCGATGACGATCGAACGCGCGCCCAAGCCGTCGCCGCCGTCGAGTTCTATAGCGCGCGTGAGCGGATCGATCTTTTCGACTGTGCGCGTCACCACGATCTCCGCGCCCAAACGCTTCGCCTGCCGCAGCGCCCGCATTGCAAGTTCGCTGCCCGATATACCGTACGGAAAACCGAGATAGTTCTCGATCCGCGATGAGGTGCCGGCTTGGCCGCCGGGCGCTTCCCGCTCCAGCAGTATCGTCGACAACCCCTCCGAAGCTCCGTAAACCGCCGCGGCAAGCCCTGCGGGACCACCGCCGATAATCGCGAGATCGTACGTTGCACGTTGCGGCGACACGGGCAGATCGTTGGCCACGGCGATATCGCGGATCGACGGATTTTCCAGCAACGTCCCGTCACGCAGTCGCACAAGCGGATATTCCGCAGGTTGCGGTGCGGCGATCTCTTGAGACGCGGCGATTGCGGGCGTCAGCCAATCGAATTCGATCGAGTTGCGTTGTAAGAACTCCCGCATCGAGTATGTCGCCACGTCGAACTGCGGGCCGATAACCGCCAGCCGCGATCGCGCCTGCAAATTCGCGATTTCTTGAAGACCTTCGACGCGATCGCGTGCGGATGATTCGATCGAGGCCGCAAAACTCGGCACGGCGGCGGCGACGACGTGGAAGTCGGCGTCTTCGATCCGCATCACGCGCGATCGTTCCACGGTGCGAAAGCTCACCAGCGACGGCGTGTGCAAAATCACGGGAAGCTCGCCGAAGACTTCGCCCGCGCGACGTTCGGTTCCGACGATGCGTTCTTCACCTTCGATGAGCTTCGTCAGCTCGATGCGCCCCTCTATCAAAACGAACAAGGCGCTGCGCGTTTCGCCCTCGTGCACGACGTACTCGCCCGGCAGCAATCTCAGATCGGCGCTGGTCTTCGCCAAATACTCGAGTTCTTTGTCACCGAGATCGGTGAATGCGGCAACGGCGCGCAACTCGTCAAGGCTGAACATCGACGCCTAACCGCACGACCGAAATCGGTTCGTATGTGTGAACTTCAAAGGATTGCGCGCTTTCCGCGATGTCGGAGACGACGCGGCCGATTTCCTCGTCCCATTGCGCTGCGCTCCACGCGTGCTGAGAATCCCACAATGAAACGATCACCAGCCGCGTATGCTCTTGGTTCGCCATGACGACGGATTCGATAAAGCCGCTCATCAAGGGAGCTCGGCGTTCGGCGATAAGCCGCACCTCGCGCGCCATTCCGGATAGATCGCCGGGATCGATGCCGTAACTATTGACGGCCACGAATTTCGCCTTTACGTCGATCATATCAGCCTCACTATCCTGCGAACGTCGACGCTCCGCTATTCCTCAAGGCCCGGCGCTGAATCTGCTACCGTGTAGCGTGGGACACTTTCCAAGCGATCGTGCGAGCCCTCTCTTTGTTGTTGACATACCGGGCTTGATAGATTGCAGTTGCTGGTATACAGAAAGAGTTCGTCAACCGTTCTTTCAGAACGCAAGTCTACCGGTGCGAGCCGTTTAAGGGGGACTGAATGCCGTCGAAAAAAGCCCATGCTATGCTCAAGCCCGGAGACCGGGTTACGATTCCCGGCGAAGATTTGCGCGGAACGGTTACGGCCGTACACCCGCACGAGGCGCTCGTCAAGCTCGAATCCGGCGAACATCGAAAGTTCGCGCTCGAATCGGTCCATCGCGAGCCTACGTTCGATGAAACCGCCGATTTCGTCGATCATTAGAACAGTCGCGCATCATTGCGGGGACAGCTGTAGCTCCGCGCGGTCCAGCGCGAGCACGATGTAATCGCGATTCCCTAAACCGTGTTCTTCGGCGCTCTCTGCTTTCGGCACAACGGCTTCCAACACGGGCAGATTTACGCCGATCGATTGCGCCGCATCGCGCGAAAGGCGAAGATCCTTTAGCAGTGCGCTCAACGAAAAGCGTGGTTCCGTATCGTCTGCGAGCAACTGCGGCAACTTCTGCTGCACGCCTCGCTGAAATGTGCCGGCAAACGTGCGCACCGCCAGCTCGCGATCGATCCCCGCGCGATCGCTGACTTCCAGCAACTCGCTGAGCGTCTCCGCGACGACGCCCAGGATCGTATTGTTTGCGAGTTTGAAATAGCCGCTGCGCGCACGGAGGGCATCTCGATCACTGTTCCTAGAGAAGCCAGGATGTCGCGAACGCGCTGCACCGTTTCGGGGTTGCCGCCCGGAAGCACCGTGAGCAAACCTTGACGCGCCGCGTCGGGATTGCCGAGTACAGGCGAAGCGACGAAATCGACGTCGCGATCCCCCGCCGCTTTCTCGAGCGTCTCATACATCTGCGGCGAGAGCGTCGACATCTCGATCAATATCTGCGAGCGGTGCATCGCCGGAATGATCTCCGCGAGCGTCACTTCGCGTGCGACCTGATCGCCCCAGAGCATAACGATAATGACGTCAACCGCGCCGGCCAAGCTAGCGAGCGAATCGCAAGGCACCGAGCCGGCCACATTGAAAGCCGTTACCGCCTGCGGCGACCGGTCCCACACGGAAACCGCATAGTGCTGCTCCAAGAGGCGGCGAGCAAAAGAGCTCCCCATTTTCCCTAGGCCGACGACGCCGATTTTTGCAGTAGCCATACCTAGCAGCATATCACGATCGTTAGGCCACGGCTTTATGGGGAGAACCTCGCACATGAATCCGTCCGACATATTTCAGGAAAAGCGCTTTGGTCTCGGCGGCGTGCCGTTCGGCAACGAGTTTGCGTTCGTTACCGACGAGCAAGCGTATGCGACGATCGACGCCGCGTGGAGTGCCGGCGTGCGTTACTACGATACCTCGCCTTGGTACGGGCTGGGGCTTGCGGAGCGGCGCCTCGGTGCGTTTTTGCACAAGCAAACGCGTAGCGAATACGTCCTATCGTCCAAAGTCGGAAAATTGCTGACGGCATCGCGCAAGAACAATGCCAAAGAGTATTTTCCCTTTACGACCTCGCCGAACAATCTTCGTTACGATTACAGTGCGGACGGCGTCAAGCGTTCGATCGAAGATAGTCTTCAGCGTTTGGGCGTCGATGCGCTCGACGTCGTCTTCGTTCACGATCTCTCGCCGGATAATCCGTGGCTTCCCGGCCCATGGGAAGAGCAGTTCGAGATCGCGCGCAAAGGAGCGTTTCCGGCGTTGAGCAGAATGCGCGAGGAAGGTGTAATCAGCGCATGGGGACTCGGTGTCAACTCGCCCGAGCCGATCCTCAAGCTTATGGACGTCGCCGATGCGAATGTGTGTCTTCTGGCGCGTCAATATTCTTTGATCGATCACGAACGCGCGCTCCATCACGTTTTTCCAAAGGCGCGCGAGCGCGGAATGAAGTTTGTCGTCGGGTCCGCGCTCAACGCAGGATTCATCAGCGGCAGCCCCCGGTTCAACTACGGCAAGGAAAACTATCGGATTCCCGCCGAGGCGATTCAGAAGCGCGAACGGTTGCGCGGAGTTGCGGCGCGGCACGGCGTGGACCTTCGCACGGCCGCGCTCCAGTTTTCCGGTGCGCCGGACGTTGCCGCCGCACTCGTCGTCGGCTGCGCGAATCCGCAGCAAGTACTCGCGGATTACACGTCGCTAAAAACGACGATCCCGGCGGCGTTCTGGTCCGATCTTCAATCTGAAGGCTTGATCGAAAGCGACGCGCCGATTCCGTCCCAAAAAGGTTGACGCCAACTGTCATGCTGAGCCAATTGTCATGCTGAGGTATCGAAGCACCCTGAGGAATCGAAGGGCAATCGCCAATTGTCATGCTGAGGTATCGCGCAGCGCACGGATTGTCGGCTACACTACGAAGCTACATCGCCCTGCGTCTCGTCTCCGAACCAGTTTTCCTCGATGAGCGCGCATAACTCGTGCGCAAGCGAGTCGGTAATGTTGCTCGGTAACGCCTTAAAGCCCGCAGAATGTGCGACTTCGGTTACTAAATTGTGTGCCGTGCTTAGGCTTATTGCCTGATGGTCGTTGGCGAGTTGACGTGCTAGGTCGCGAATAGCGCGGATTATGGGGTCCATCGGGTTCTTTCATGAATGATACGGGGTCTAAAACAGTTATCGGATCGAGTAAGTACTACCAATACCCGCGTTTCTCATAGTGCAAAAAATTGGGTGTTCCGGTCCTCGTTTCCGGGGCAAGCAGCCGTTTTCAGTTTCGCGGGTAAACTGCTTGCGATGACGCGGAATCTCAATCTGCCACGGTACCGGGAAGTTTTAGATCGACTCGCCGACCGGTATCGTCTGGAGTCCACGGAGCCGAAGTGGACGAATGTGCTTCGCGCTTACATAGGTGAAGTGTCCACGCTGTACGACGATTATGTTCAATTGGAATCCAATACCGACATCCGCTTCGTCGACTTCGCCTCCAGATTTTTGGATAGAGCGTTAGATCATAGGCAAGATCGCGGCTACAGAGACGAGGAAGAATCCGCCTAGTCAGGCGCGACATTCGATGCCGTTACTGTCCGTCGGCCATCGTGTTCGCCTCGTTGGCGATGTCTTTGAGCGCATGCACTTCCTGTTGAATCGCTTGTGCTTCGCTGGCGGGAAGGCGTTCGAGGCCGATGAGCCGGTTGTCCGCCGCCTCGACGGCCAGTATCAGGGCGTCTAATTTAGAATTGATGGCCAAGGTGTCGCGATTCTGTGCATTGTTCAGGATGAAGACCATTAGGAACGTGATGACGCTCGAGGTGGTGTTCATGAGCAGTTGCCAAAAATTCGAGTAGTGCATCCGCTGGCCGCTCAACGCCCAAATCGCGACGATGGTAAACGCCAGCCCAGTGGCGACTGGAGAGGCGGCGGCCGAGTTCGCGGCCACGGTTAGCCTGCCGAAAGCATTTCGAAGTGCGGTCATAATGAGGTATTCCCGTCCTCGGGAAGGTTCATTTCCCCGCCGCCGCGCCGATAGGTGATCTTAGGTAGAGCCTCCATGGAAGGAAGCAATGCGCGACAATGTGCCCTAACGTACTTTCCGCGATCGCCGCGCCCGCGACGGGCTCGACACGCGCTCGTAGCAGGCAGGTCGCGGCCGCTTGCGAAGACGTGCCCGTGGTCGTGTGGGAATACGCCGCCGAAGATGCCGCACAAGCGCTGCACGCGCGCCCCGAATTTCTCAGAGCGCTGCGTGCAACGTCGGTCGCCTGCACCGAAACCGCCGCGGAAATCGTATTCAACGAACTCGTTTCCAACGTCGTCAAGCACGCTCCCGGACCGATCGCCGTCAAGTTCGAAGTCGGATCGCGGCAGGCTTTTCTGCGCGTCTACGATTGTGGACCCGGCTTTTTGATGCACCTCGCCGTGCCGACCGATTTGTTCGCCGAAAGCGGCCGAGGCTTATTTCTCGCCAACGAATTCTGCTCCGAACTCAAGGTCGAGACCAGCAGCAGAACCGGGACGTGCGTGAGCGCGGTGTTCGCGCTCTAGAACGCCCCGGACGCCTTATCGTCGCTACTACTGCTTATCGTAGACGGTCGTTAGTTTTTGGTTTTCCTTGCCGGCCGTCCAACCCACGTCGGTCAGCGTCTTACCGTCGGCGCTCAGCGTGAAGATATCGTAGTTGTAGGGCTTGCCGCGATACACGATGGTTTGCTCGACTTTGTTCGGGCCCATGGACTTCCAGGATGCCATCACGCCACGAGGCAACGTAGGTCCCGTTAGCTCGCCGGGCGCACCGTCGATCGTTAGCGTCATCTTTTGTTTATATTCAGGGATAGTCGAGGTGACCGTGGTACCCGAGACGTCCAGGGTCATCGTCGCCGGTGAGCTGTCCTCAAATTTGGTAGACTTCCACGTGCCGAACCACCCGTTGGTTCCTGATACGCGCTCGTTGATCGTAGTCGTCGTTTCTTTCGACCCATCGGGGCGTTGGTTCGTAAATACTGACCGCATTGTTTTGTCGTCGGCAGAGAGCGTAATCTCTCCGGATCCGGTTGCTTTGCCGTTCGCATAATTGGCAAAATCGTGGATGCGATCGCCTTTCGCTTTGCACGTCGAGCTAAAACCAGGCACCGTCACGTACATTTTCCCATCGCACTTATAGTTGTACGAAATCGTGCCGTAGGAGTAATGGATCGCCCCGTTTGGGCCTGGTGAGTACGTAAAGGTGTCGCCCACGGCGTGGCTCTTCGCCACGTCGACTTTCCACGTGCCGCTCCACGGCGAGTTCGCAGCGACCGCGGGCGCGGTGAGGGCCATTGCTAAGAAATAGCAGATAACGACTGAAGTGAATTTCATGTTGGTCCCCTTCAGAGAGTAAAGTACGCCAAAGATGCTTGACGAGCGGCCCGAAACCTTTTGCAAAGAGTAAGCAAACCAACAGATGGCGAAACGCGATTCATACGCGATTGCGCGGGTACTGAGTATGGTATGCGACAAATCGAAACGCTAAACTGTCCCGGTTGCGGGCACTCGACCGATGCGCACCACGGGCACCATTGCTCCAAATGCGAGCAACAAGGAACCGCGTGTCCGGCTCTCGAGCCGGGCGTGGAAAGCCCCGGAGGCTAACTCAAAAACATCGCAATACCGCGCGTGCGTGGCTGCCGCCGTTGGGCCGCGGCGCGACTTGAAAATCGCGCGTAAGCTTAGTGACGATGAAAAGTCCGCGCCCAGCTTCACTCAGCAAACTTTCCGGTAGTTTCGACGCGTGATGAAAACCCGGGCCGCCGTCCAGCACGTGCAGCACGGGGCTGTCGCCTGCCCAGTCAAGGGTAATGTCGGCCCATCGCGGGGCAAAGCGCACGACGTTTCCGATCAATTCCGAGAATACGAGTTCCGCCGCGACCTTCGCCTCACCGGTAACGCCGCCGCGTTCGAGTTGTTCCATGACCTCGTTGCGCACGGTTTGCGCCATTTCGCTGTCGTTCACATCGAACGACCAATGCGAGAGCCGCGCGGCATGCTCGGCGTGCGCGACGGTCATTACCGCAACGTCGTCACGCGCGCCGCCGGTCAGAACGGAATCGTGAATCGCAAGCGCGACGTTCGGCGCTGCCAACACTTCCGGATCCGCCAGCGCTTCGCGCAGACGGCGCTCGCCGTCGAACATATCACGCGTTGCTTCGGTCAATCCGTCCGTGTATAAAACGAGCATCGTTCCGACGGGCATCGGAACCTGCTGCACCGTGCGTTCCAGCTTGAACGGCAGCCCCAGCGGCCCGCCTTGCGCTGCCAATTCCGTAACGGTTCCGTCTGCCGTGCGCAGCAGCGGCCGCGGATGACCGGCGCTCGCGTACGTCAGCGACGCGGTCACGCGATCGAAAACGCCCACGAATGCAGTCACCAAGCCGCTCGGATCTTCAGCGTGCAGTGCGCGATCGGCGGCGTCGAGCATCATCGACGGATCGTTGTGAATTTGCGCTACGCCGCGCAGCACTTGACGCACGTTCGCCATCGCCACGGCGGCATCGAGCCCTGAACCGCACACGTCGCCGATCGAAACCATAACGCGCCCGTCGTTGAGTTGCAGCGCATCGTACCAATCGCCGCCGATCTGCGATTCATCCATTCCGGGCCGGTAAAACGAGCTGAACGTCAAGCCTTCTACCTGCGGCAGGGCGCGCGGCAGCGCCGCTTTTTGAAAACGTTGCGCGACGCGGCGTTCTTGCTGATACGCTTGCGAAACGTCACGCAGCTGCTGCGAAAGCTTGCGTGCGCGGAGTAGCGCTTCCACACGCGCCCGCATTTCAACTCGCGACAACGGGCGCAGCGCGACGTCGTCGACGACCGACCACAATTCTTGCGTCATGCGCGCGACTGCGACGCGATCGCTCAGCAGTAACACCGGCAGCATCACGGGAGCCATCACCGAGCGTTCGAAGGCGAGCCGTTCTTGATGTTCTTTCAGCGAGGAACCGTCCAAAATGACCAGATCGATCTGGGCCGGCGTATCCGAATCGGGATCGCCGAAGCCGAATTCGACCCGGTACAATGGTGCGAGGACCTCGCCCACCAGGTGGCGGTTCTCACGGTTGGAGAGAAGAACCAGAATAGCCGCCACGTGCTACGTCGGGCTCAGCGCGGCCAGATTGCCGAAAAGCCCGTTAAAGTCCGCGATCGGTTCGCCGACCACAATCCCGTCCGCCGTAAGTTCGAACGTGCGGATGGTTTTTTCGAAGTCGCTCAGGCGTTTCTTCAAAACTCCGACCACGCGGCCGATCTCGGCATGCGAGTTCGACCGTTGTTCGATGTACCGCAAGAACACGACGTTGTCGGCAAGATAGCTCAAGCCGACTTCCGTGATGCGAAAGTCGGTAATCGTTAGCACTTCGTTAACCAAAATTACGGTTACGCCGACATTCTGCAGATATCGGCACAGCGCGTGTAGCCGTTCGGTGAGATCGTCGCCGCGCAGCGAGAGTTTGTAACCGCTGATGCTGTCGATCATCACGATGCGCGTCCCGTGTTCTTCCACGTCGCGTCGCACCAAATTCGCGAACTCGTCCGGCGAAAATTGCAACGCCTCCACGCCGACGACCGAAAGCATTCCTTGCTCGATCATATCGCCTACGCGCGTTCCCACAGCCTCGCAGCGCTGCAGCAGCGTACTGCGCGGCTCGTCAAAGGTGTAGGCGGCGCTTCTCTCGCCGCGCCGCGCGGCTTCTTTGACGAACTGCATGCCGACCGTCGTTTTGCCGATGCCGCTGGGACCCGTAATCAACGTGATGGTTCCGCGTTCCAGCCCGCCCATCGTCAGTGCATCCAAGCCGTTCAATCCCCACGAAAGGAGCTGCGGCGAAAACTCTTTGCCGTGCTGGCGCGGAACGAGTTTGGGATAAACGACGGCACCGCGATCCGTCAGCCGCAAGGTATGGCGGCCGGCCTCGTAATCCGTGCCGCGCATCTTCGTGACTTTCAGCGTCCGCCACGTGTTGCTCGGATCCAGTTCGATGACGCCGTCGCTCAGAAAACGCAAATCGTCATCGGGCGCTTCCAGACTCGCTTCCGACGTCAGCATGACGCACGAACCGTTGTTCAGCAGATAGCGCAAGAAGGAGAGCGTCTGACGCCGGAAGTCGGGACCGTCTTTTGCAAGATACCGCAGTGCGGTCATCGAGTCGATGAACACGCGATCGGGTTTCACGCGCTCGACCGCTTCGATAATGCTGCGCGTCGTCGGTTCGAGTTCGACTTCGGCGGCGGAGAAGATGTCGTAGCTCTGAATCTTCTCGAAGAGCTCGGACGACGGGCTCAGATCGCAGAAGTCTACGCCTTGCGTTTTGAAGCCGGATTGCTCGGCGTTCGCTCGCAGCTCGCGCTCGGGCTCGCCGAATGTCACGAATAACGCGCGCTCACCCGCGGCGACGCCGGCCGTGAGGTAATGCCAGCCCAAAGTCGTCTTGCCGCCGCCCGGCGGCCCCGTAAGCAAGTACGTTCTGCACGGGATCAGTCCGCCGTGAAGCACCTCGTCGAATCCGGGAACGCCCGTGGAGATGCGGCGGCGCCTGGCTCCGTTGCTGCTCACAGCTGGTGCCCTCCTTCGCTGTCCGTGGGTTGGCGGCCGATCCGAGCCGTTTGCGCTGTCAAACCTGGCATGCTAGTGCATACTGCCCGCCCGTCTGCTTTTCTAAAACCTTGTCATGGTGAGGTATCGAACCACGCCGAGGCATCGAGGCGCATTGGCACCCTGAGGAATCGAAAGGCCCTCGTCATGCTGAGGTATCCGCGTCGTCATGCTGAGGTATCCGCGTCGTCATGGTGAGGTATCGAACCACGCCGAGGCATCGAGGCGCATTGGCACCCTGAGGAATCGAAGGGCCCTCGTCATGCTGAGGTCAGCATCGTCATGGTGAGGTATCGAACCACCCCGCCAATTGGCGTGCCGGCTCCGTCGCTACAACCGCCCCGAACGATGCAGATCGTCTGCGATTCGTGCCGCCAGTTGCTTTTGTATCCAATACGAAGCCGCGTTTCTAATAAAGTAATGCTCCGCCCGCAACTTTTCGCCCGACTTCACGTCGATCAAAAACACCGCGATCAAATCCCCGCCATCCAACCGGCGAGTGCTCACGGCAATAACTTGCGATGCGGCAAATCGATCGGCAGTGTCGCCCATTGACCGCAGTGAGTTGTGATGTGCAGCAACGATCGGCCACGCGACGACGCGCGCAAAACCGCGATCCGCAATTTGCGCATCCAGCGCTTCTGAAAGACCGATAGCGGAAGAATCCTGCCCTTGTTCGGTGGGCCAAAGCCACTGGGCCGGTACGACCTCCACCATGCTCGTGCGCGCGGGGGAAACCGAACGATACGCATAAGCGGCCAGCAGACCCAACGCCACCAGCGCAATCAGTATCGCCGAAATTCGCCACAGCGGCGGCGCGGTCGAGCCGGTCTTCTCAGCCGGAACGAAGACGGGAACATAACTGCCCTTGGGATAGGCGATGCGAATCGCTTCCCGTCGGCCCGGTCCGCTGTAGTATTCGGAAAGTTTCGAGCGCAAGCGCCGCGCCTCGACCCGAACGATGGGATCTAAGCGTGGATCGTAGCCGTCTTTCCGGTCGAAAACCTCGCGCCCCAGCACGTATTCCTTGAGCCGCCCGTCGTCTCCGCCGAGTGTCGATTCAACAGTGAAACGCAAAAAACGCCGCAGCCGCTCCGATTCGGCGAACATAGCGCTACCGGCGATGCGCTCGATCTGCGCGCGCACATCGGTTCGCTCGACATTCATCCTTTTAGTGTGCCACTTGAGAGAACCCAACTCAACAGTCCGGGGCGATCTTACGGTAAGATTACCCCTTCGCGCGGCACCTTACTGACGTAGCCCCGAGCGTTCGTGGCATCGTGGCGTCATGGAGGTTTCGCATGTACAAAATACGCCTCGCGGCTTTCGTCTTCGCACTCGTAATCGTTCCCGCGGCGCCGGCGCTGGCTGGCCCGCCGCTCATTTGCAACCCGGTCGCCATCGGCGGCGCCAATTCGCTCCCGTGGCGCGACGGAAACGGGTGGAACGGGATGGAGCCGTCCTACAATACGGCAAACCTGGTTGGCGATACGCTCAGGCTGCTTCGCTCCTCGACGGACGCTGCAGTCCAAATGGAAACGCTCCGCCGCGCAGCGATCTATTCATCGCGAGATCCGCGCCTTGCCGACCAGATCGCAACTCGCCTGCACGCGCAGATGGCTTGGTTCGACCTTGGGTACTTCATAGAATCCGTTCGCGAATTGAGTGAAGTCTACGCGATGATTCACGACCCCGCACAAAGGGCTGCCTGGCAACTCCGTACTCCGCCCCCGTATATTGCATCGTTACTTGCACAGCAACATTAAATCATCGTGTCATGGTGAGGTATCGTCGTCATGCTGAGGTATCGTCGTCATGCTGAGGTATCGAAGCACCCTGAGGAATCGAAGGGCGCCCGCGCGTGCCAAAAAGGTAACACGTCGGTAACAACCGTATGGTTTGCTTCCGCTCATGGCAGACGAACCCACCAACGGCACATTCTCGAAGTGCTGATAGACTTTCGCGACGCCGTTGTTGCGAAACTCGAACAGCACGATCGCGATAGACCGCCGCCTCGGTGGAATCGATTTGCGGCTCGATACTGTGGAACGGCGCATGGGCCGCCTGGAGACGCGAATCGAGGACCTCGTGAGCCACTTCCCGGCCTAGCGCAATAACGCGTTCTCGGCCGGACCGATAAGCCGTCGCAATCCTCTAACCCGCCACCCGCGGCATCGCCGGCGACGACGACCGATCGCGTAAATCCTTGATTGCAGCCCGCAGTTCCCGAACCGCCTCCGCCAGGGCCGCAGTAGTATCCGAAGCTTCCTGCGATAGCAGGCTCAGCGCGCTTGCAACGCCGTCCGCTAGCGACTGCAGTGCCTCGGACTCTCAGGAGCGTACACCTCGCTGTCCTGTTTACTTCCGCAAACGATCGCGCCGATGAGCCGGCCGCGAGCCACCATCGGAAATGCAAACTGTCCTTGCAACGCGGAGTCCGGTATCGACTGCAAGTCCACGGGCTTGTGCCAAGCTCGCAGCGCCACCAAGGCGGGATCGTTCTCATCCACGTTGCGCCGGCCGTCGTCCATTAAAAGTATTGTGGCATCCGCGCGCGTCGATGCCTTGATCGTCGCGAGCGCGCGCTCCAGCAACGTCGCGCGGTCGGTAATAAAGCCCGCTTCATGCGCAAACTTACGCAGCGCGGCCTCGTCCTCGTAGCGCTGGCGGAAAAGAACGCGATCGACAAAGCGATCGACGAATCGATGGAGATAGCGCATCGAAAGACCAAGCAGCAGCGCAACGGCCATCGCGGCGATCGCGCTGGTCGTGTGGTTCGCACTAAGCCATTCGTTGAGTATCCATTCGACGATCACGAAAACGGCAATGACGATCGTTGAGACGATGGCAAAGACCGCGGCGCGATTGAGTACGAAACCGATGTCCAGCAGGCGGCGATTAAGCGCAACATACGTCAGCATTAGTGGCGTTAAGAAGTTAATCGCGGCGGCGACGTAATAGACGCCCCACGCAAGCTCGTACGATTTGATCACGCCTTGTATCGCCTCTGCCCCGAAGCCGGCCAAAACGAGCAACGCCGCGGGGACGAGCGACCAAATCGCACGCTGACGTTCTGCCTCGCGTGTAGCGGCGATTGCGAGGACCGTGCATGCGGCGGCGGCGATGAATGCCAGGACGAACGGAACCGCTGCAATCATCGACCCCAATGCGATTGGATCGAGCCACAAGGTTGCGATGCCGGCGACCTTTGCGAATCCGATCGCGATCGATACCGAAATCGCAAGGTAGCAAATCCATTGCGCGATTCGCCGCAACGGCGATCGCGGGAGTGCGAAACTGCCGGCGCAGGCCGCCCAGAACGCGACGGTGAGCGTTCCCAGCACGTTGGCTGTCGCAGCAGCGATGTGAATCGAAAGAAGCGTAGAAGCGATGTAATGTTGGTTCGTGGCTTGCCATAGCCCGTAGAAAATGAGAAGTTCGCAGAGCCTTCGCAGCTGCGGATCTTCGGACCGGCGCCACGCAATAATCGCAGCGAAGAGCGCGATCCAAATAAGTCCCAGCCAGATCGGCGTGAGCAGAAGCAGGCGAACCGCTGAGATTGTCTGCGGAACGATCGTGACTCGATGCGTTTGCGCACCTGCGCGAACGACGATTGTTACCGGACGGCCCGTGGGCGGTTGTCCGAACAGCCAGAAACGTTCAATCGCGGTGTTTGCTCGAATGTCGATCAGATCGCCCGGATGAACCCCCGCCAGATCGGCGGCGTGACCGGGGTCCGTGCTCAGCACGAGCAGATGAAACGGCCTCGCAGACGATCCGACCGTGTCACCCCATTGCCCGACCAGGGACGTGGAGTGAGGACCGGCGTTTTGCAGAAGAATGGCCGTGAGGCCAAGACACGCAACGAGCGCGCACAGGCTAAGCAGCAAAGCCCGCCAGCCGGTGGTTTTCATTCGTGGGACTTAACCGCTATCGCGGGCGTTTCCCCCGAAATCTCACCGAACGAATCGAGTTACGTGAGAACGCGCAATCTCTGCCGCGTCTCCTCCCGATTGCAATAAAGACAAAGCGACGTACTCGACAAAGTCGCGATGGCTTTCCAGCAGGCACCGCACACGAACGCTTAAGAAATCGACGTACGCCCTCTGCTCCGCCGCGTTAGGCGTTATCGCGGCGATCTGCTTCAGCGCAAAAGCGATGTCATTTTCGGCGCCGCGAGGTTCGGCCGCACCTAGGAAAATGTGCTCTGCAGCAACACTTCCTAGCGCCGTCATTGCTTCGAATTCGGCGCGACGTCTCTGCTCGTGCGCTGGATTGGAACAGACTTCATCCTTCGCGCCGGTATCGATGAGCGCCCTGGCAACCGCGTGTCCTGCGTTGTGATACGCGGCTGCCCGCGCGGCGTCGTCGGAATCAGCTTGCGACATACTATGTAATATACTATAATGATATAGGTAATTACAAGGATATTGCGTGCGATGATTTCGTTTTCACGGGCGATTGCATTCCTAGCGCTACCGTTGCTGAGTTTGCAGATGGCAAGCTGCACCGCGCAGCGCCGCGCGCAAGCGGCGGAAGTTCCGGCGACGTACGCCCAATGTTTGCGGAGCAATGCGTTATTGGACCAGCACCGCAGGGAGGTGATGGCCACCATTTACCTCTTGGAGCACGAGGATCCATTGGACGGTATTCACGGCGTTCCGACGCCACCGCCGAACGGCTACGATTGCAAATCGCGAAAATGGCCGCGCTAGCCGCTTCGCTCCAACGCCGCAGTCAAATGCATTTTAACTGCAGGCCATTCTGAAGCGATGATGCTGTATACATAGGTGTCGCGAACAGTCCCGTTCTGATGCCGCATGTGGCTCCGTAGCACCCCGTCCAGGTGCGCTCCCAACCGCTCGATCGCGCGCCGGCTCTGAAAGTTGAAGCTCGACGTGCGAAACTCTACGGCAATGCTGCCGAGCGTTTCAAACGCATGGGTAAGCAGCAGAATTTTCGATTCCGTATTGAGCGCCGTTCGCTGTACGCGCTTGCGATACCACGTCGAACCGATTTCCAGCCGGCGGTTTGCTGCATCGACGTTCATGTACGTCGTCATTCCGACCGCCATGCCCGTTGAACGTTCGACCGCCGCGAACGGCAGCATCGAACCACTCCGCTGCAGCGATAGGCGGCGCTCGATCTCCGCGCTCATGTCCTCCGGCCGCGGAATCGTCGTGTACCACAGGCTCCAGAGCTCACCGTCGCGCACCGCGTCCTGCAGGTTCGCGCAATGTTGAGGGCCGAGGGATTCGAGCGTAACGGCCTCACCCGAAAGCGTAACGGGCTGAAGCCAATTCACTGTCGTACTTGCTCTTCGAGCCCTGCGGCGCATCGACGTAGCGCAGCGAGCAATATATCGATGTCCTCGGCACTCGTCCGGTGGTTCGTGATTGCCACCCTAATAGCGAATCTGCCGTCGAGTATCGTGCTGGTCGGCAGAGCCACTCCCGATTGTTGCAGTTTCGCGAGAAGTTCGGCATTATGAAGGTTGCATGCGCGATCGTCATCGCCGGGCGTCTTGTGGCGGAAGCAGACCACGTTGAGCTCGGCCGGCGCGAGAAGTTCAAAATCGTCCGATTGGCGCACGATCGAAGCGAGATATTGCGCCTGATCGATGTTTCGCTCGATCGCTTCGCCCAAGCGCGACGTACCGTAGGTCTTGAAGGCCATCCACACCTTCAGCGCGCGAAAGCTGCGCGAAAGTTGGACGCCGAGATCGGCAAAGAGCAGCGGATAGGTCGATGCGAAACCACTCACATTGAACGCATTGCTCGCGTAAGGGGCAGGGTTTGCCATCGCGGCGCGATGCTCCGCTCCGTCACGCACGAGCACGCATCCGATGTCGTAGCTCAGATACCCCCACTTATGTAAATCGAACGCAATCGAGTCGGCGAATTGCATGCCGTCTGCCACGTTTTTGTATTTGCGCGTGAGTACGGTCAGCGCGCCGAACGCACCGTCGACGTGAAACCACAGGTTCTCGCTTCGGCAGATCTCTGCAAGGGCGCGTAAGTCGTCGGTGGCCCCCGCATTCACCGTTCCGGCATTCCCCACCACGCAAAACGGAACCAACCCGCCGCTGCGATCGCGCGATATTGACGATCGAAGCTCCGGAATCAGGATTCTGTGGCGCGAGTCCGCGGGTATTTCACACAGGGCGCTTTCTCCGATCCCGATGATGTTACAAGCGCGCTTGAGCCACGCGTGCGTTTGCGTCGAAGCGTATACGCGCAGCCTCGGATGATCGAAGAGCCCTTCCTTCCGTGCATCAAACGGTGCGCGAGCGTTGCGTGCGACAAGCAAGCCGAGCACGTTCGCCGGTGTTCCGCCGCTTACGAACAGCCCACTGGCTTCCGGGGGAAGTCCGAAAAGTTCGGTCAGCCAGCCGATGGTCTCGAGCTCGACGTACGTCGCACTCTGATCGAACCCGGAAACGTTGCTGTTCATTGCCGCTGCGAGCATGTCTGCCAGCATCGACACCGGCGTCCCCGTGCCTTTCACCATTCCCCAAAATCGCGGATGAATGTTGCCCGTCGGATACGGTAAGATGTGCTCTTTGAATGCGGCATAGACCGCATCGAGTGGTTGGCCATCGCGCGGAATGCTCTCGGCCAGGGCATCTTTCGCGGCTTGCGGGACAGGTTGCCACGCGGGCCGATCGCGCACTGTGCGCATGTATTCGATAGCGTCGTCAAGCATCCGATGGGCCGACGCGCCGAAGGCAGCCCAATCCTCCGGATCCAGTAAACTCACGACGCAAGCACCGCGAACGCCCGCTCGAGATCGGCGATCAGATCGGCCGGAGACTCCAATCCGATACTCAGCCGAACCAACCGGTGATCGTATGCCGGTCTTCCGTCCTCGCCGGCAAGGTCGTACGTCATGACCAAGCTCGTTGTGCCGGCCCAACTGTATCCCGGTTCGAAAAGTTGTAACGCATCGGCGAAAGCGTGCACGCGTTCTTTGTCCGGCCCGGGCCGCAGCACGATAGAGAAAACGCCGGAGGATCCCTTGAAATCGCGCTTCCAAATCTCATGCCCGGGACACGATTCAAACGCCGGGTGGAGCACCCGCTCGACTTCCGGCCGCCGCGACAGCCACCCCGCGATTTCCAGCGCCGCAATACGCGCAGCCTCCAGCCGAACGCCCATCGTTTGCAGCCCTCGCAGTACTAGACTGCAATCATCCGGTGAAACGGCATATCCCGCGACTTGATGGGCGCTTCCGATCTTCTCGTAGAGATCTTCGTCTGCAACCGTCACCGAACCCATCAGCAAGTCGCCGTGTCCGCCGGCATACTTCGTTAAAGCCTGCATCGTGACGTCGACACCGTGTTCGAACGCGTCGAAAAGAACGCCGGCCGACCAGGTGTTATCCAGCGCAACCTTTGCGCCGGCGGATCGTGCTGCCTCGGCAATGGCGCGCACGTCTTGGACCTCCATGGTTACCGAACCCGGGCTTTCCGTCCAAACCAGACGCGTATTCCGTCGAAACAATTTCGAGATGCCGCTACCGGCACCGGGCTCGTAGAACGTCGTCTGAATGCCGAACCCAGAAAGCATTCGAGTAGCCAGCCATGCATGCGGCTTGTAAATACTCGCGGGAATTAATACATGATCGCCGGACCGCAGCAGTGCAAAATTTACCAGAGCGAGCGCAGCCTGTCCACTTGGCGTCAGGAAAGTCCGCATTCCGGATTCCAGGTCGCAAATGCGCGCCGCCAGTTCGAGTGCGGTCGGCGTGCCGTAAAGGCCGTACGTATAGCCGACCCGGTGCTGATCCCAGTGATCTTGTGCTACTGCCACCGAGGGAAAGAGTGTCGTCGAACCGCGGTAGACGGGTGTCGAAAGCGAACGATACGCGTCCGGAAGTGCCGGTTCCGCGTGGATGAGTTTGGTCCGCCAGTCGATCATCAGCGGCGCTCCCGCTCGCGGAACTTGCGCACGTGCTCGCGATTGCCGCAGTCGCCGGCATCGCACCAGCGGCGGCTTCGGTTCCGCGAGGTGTCTTCGAAGATCCAGCCGCAATCATCGCCGGCGCAGAGACGCAGACGCGACGAATCGCCATCCATGAGCGTCTCAACGGCGCTATCAACAATGAGCCAGAGAGGCTTTTCGAGCGAAGTATCGTCGTCTTCCCAATGCCACGTCCATCGGCCGGCGCGCGGGACAAGCCTTCGCGATGCGAAGGCTTTCAAAGCGGCCTCGTTTAGCAGATCCACATCAGCCCCATTCGGCTTGCGATGCGTGACGATGGCGTAAAAAATGCGGTGAAGCGATTCGCGCAGCAAAAGAGCCTCACGGAACACACTTGACGCTTCACGCCGGCGACGGGATGCTGCCTCGGCGAGTGCCGTCACTTGTGCAGCACTCAGCGCCTGCGCGTGCTGCATCCAAGCCAGTAGATCCAGATAGTCGGCCAATTTCTCGTCGCGGACCGTCACCTTGCCGCTTCGCTCGACGAGACGTGCGCCCACCGTGTTCACGAAATCCAAGCACAACCGGCCGCCGATAAGGCTTATGGCGACGTCCGAGCGCGTTTCCAACAACCCCGTCACGATTTCCTCACGGATGCGCAAGGTACGCCGGAAACGACGTCCTGCGTTTTTTATTTCCTTGAAATAACCTAAAACCACAATAGCATATTACATGCGTAGAGCGCAAGCCTGACCTTCTAGCGTCGGCCGGCAATCATTCCATTCGCGTCTCTCGAAATAACAAGGTAGCGCAACGCCCCCACGGGAACGCCTATTCATGTCCGTGTCTTCATGGCGCGCGATACTCTTGGCGTTGTGCTTCATCGCCACCGTCGCGAATGCAGTCAGTCTCTTTACTGACAGTATCGAGGCATCGTCCTCGCTTGGATTCACGGTTTCGCGCACCGCTGATTCTGCGGTCGTTCGAGTTGATACCGTCGATGCCGGCGGCGCGGCCGAGACCAGCGGTTTGCGTGCCGGCGACCTGATCGATGTACGAAACCTCGAGCCCGGCGTGCGCTACCGCTTATTGACCGGCGTTTATCCGCACGAGAAGCTTGCGTTCGTCGTTTCTCGGCGCGGCACGACCGTGCCGATCGACTTCGTCGCGGGAGGCCGGCCGGTATGGCGCTGGGATACGTTGCTGTATGCGTTCGCGTCGTTCTGGATGCTCGCTTTTGCCGCACTTATCGCGTGGCGCCGCGCCGGCGTGCGCGAAGCCCGCATCCTTTGCGCGCTGCTTGCGCTCTATCCCCTGTCCAGTGCGTTCCTTCCGGGAGCGTGGATTGGCCCTTCGCCGGGCCTCGATGCCGCCGCCGCGATCGTGGGCTTCGTTCTGCTATGGATTCAGGCTGCGCTGTTGCCGATGTATGCGTCGTTGGTTGCTAAACCACTGTCTGCAACGCGGCGCATTCTCACCACACTCGCATATGTATCGATAGCCGCAATCGCGGTGTTCGACGTCGTGCGGATCGTTGACGTATGGAACGGGTCGCTTCCATGGGTCGCGCAAGGCGTCGGGCCCGAATGGAACATGTCGTACGGCGTGATTCCGTACGCGTTTGTCATCTTTTGCGGTTTGGCCGCGCTTGCGGCGGCGAGCGGAGCGGAACGGACGCGCATCGCTTACGTGCTGGCGCCCCTCATGGTCTTTTTCGCTTCGCAAGGCATGCTCTATCTCGTGACCGCGTTCGCATCGAGCGCGCAGCACGGTACCGCGCTGGTGCTCTCGTACGGATTTGCCAACTTGGGCACGTTTGTGGCTCCGCTCGGTATGACGTACGCCTTGCTCAACCGGCGGGTGCTCGACATCGGTTTTGCGCTCAATCGCGTCGCGATCTTTTCCGGCGTTTCAATCGTCGTCGTCGGTGTATTTATGCTAGTCGAGTGGGCGCTGGCATCGTGGCTTCAGCAGCAGAGCCACACCACGAGCCTTGTCGTTGGTGCGGCGCTGGCGCTCCTGCTCGGATTTTCGATCCGGTTCGTACACGATCGCGTGGAGCATGTACTCGATCGGGTGTTTTTCAGGAAGCGGCACGAGGACGAAATAGCAATCCGGCGGCTTGCTCGCGAGGCGGCATTCATTACCGACCCGGCGATCTTGGCCGATCGAACGATTGAAGTACTACAACGGCACGCCGATGCTTCATTCGCCTCGTTGGCACTGAGCAACGGCAACGGAAAGTACGGCGACGTCAGCGAGAACGATCCCGCAATCGTCTCGCTGCGCACGTGGCACCGCAGGTTGGATCTGCACGGCGTGAACACGCAGTTTGCGGGCGAGTTTGCGTATCCCATGATTTCGCGCGGCCGGTTGATCGGCGCGCTGTTGCTCGGACCCAAGCGCTCGCAAGAGTCGTATGCGCCCGACGAGTCCGATGCAATCGAAGATTTGGCGGACCATGTAGCCAGTGTACTGGACGTTTTGGGCCGCTCGGCTTCCAGCGACGACGCCGTTTTAACCGAATTGAAAGCGCTGCAGCGGGCGTTGACCGATCAATTTTCGTCGCTCCGCTCCGACCTTAAACGCAGTTAAGCTCGCGGAGAAAAAATTACAACGGAGCGGACGGATCGGTCGCGAGTCCCTCGATGTCGTTAGCCCCTCCCACCGGCGATATCGTGTCGATGAGCGTCCCCTTAGGATACGAAAATTCGTAGATCTGGCCTGACGAATAATCGCCCATATAGAGATGCGTGCTTCTGGCATTGAGCGCCATGCCGACGATCGGGGGGCCGCTGACGGGAGCCTTGATCTTACCAATCGGTGTCGTTCGCGGCAACTTGAACGTGTCTACCACGTAGTTTCGCTCGTCGGCAATCACGAGGTTCCCCTTCGCGTTGAATTGCATCTGGCCCGGGAAGCCGATCTTCAAATGGAGCAACGTACCGGTACCGGACCCGCCAACGAATTCCTCGACGTTTGAGTGGGTGGCGTTGTCGGTGTATCCAACGTAGAGATTGTGCGCGGAATCGAGGGCGCACCAGAGTATCCAGTCGCCGTTTGGCGCTGGTAGGGTGGACGTCGGATTGGTCGCGCCGCCGCTGTACACTGCGACGTTGCCGGGCGGCCCGAGCGTCCCACCAGAATCACCTTCGTAATTGCAGACGTACACGGTTCCATCAGTGTCGACGACCGGACTGCCGGCGACCTCGTTTGGATCGTTCAGCGTTTTGTATGGTACGCTCGCACCGCGCTTGAACACGGATACATTTTCGCCCGTCAAGTTGGCGACGTAGAGGTCACCGTTGGTATTCACGAACAGGCCTTCGGGACGAGATAGACCGGACGTAATCGTTTTGATGGGGGACTGATTCACACCGAATTGTTTGTAAACGAGTACGCCCACGGAGCCTTGCGCCACGTAGAGCCTTGCCGGCACTTTCGCCTGATCGCCGGAAAGCCCGACTTGGTCAACGTTGCTGCTCGTTGCCCGGAACGGAGAAGACGCGGGTAACGACCTCGTAGAGCAGCCACCAACGACGATGACCGCCGGCATAAGTGCCGCGATCGCGAGCGTATGAAACCGACGCATTTCGATCCTCTTCCCGTAAACGCACCCCGGCTAGGAACCATTGAGTTCCCGATGCGCGCGGCAAGTCCGCTGAAAACGCTCCGTCATGCTGAGGCATCGAAGCACCCTGAGGAATCGAAGGGCGCATCGTCATGGTGAGACATCACCGTGTCATGCTGAGACATCACCGTGTCATGCTGAGGCATCGAAGCACCCTGAGGAATCGAAGGGCTATTGTCATGCTAAGTTATCCTCGTCATGCTGAGGCATCGAAGCACCCTGAGGAATCGAAGGGCACGAACCACAAGCAAAATCCCTTTGTATCAGCCCCCTTGACACGAACCCAAGTTTTGTATTACCATGCCTAATACAGAAGGAGGGCGTTCGCACCTATGGATGGGGATTTCTTAGTCGGTTTCATGACGGGCTTCGGATTGGTAGTGGGGATACTTTTTCTTCGCTTCGGAATCGAAGCCGCCGCCGAATCCAAGTCTCGCGCAACACTACTGAACGATCCCAACGCGAATCTCGACCGCATTCAACGTGCCGATGTCGATCGCGAACGCAAGTCGCCGCTCCCACGCTACATCGTTTCCGCCGTCGGCTTTTTGACCGCCGGCGCTGTGCTCGCGCACATACTCGCGCCGGCCGTCGCGTACGCAATCGTTTGTCTTGCACTCGTCGGCCGATGCGTTGCGGATCAGATAGCAGAGGAACGAGCCCCGCGACGGCGCACTGCGGTTATCGGGCGTTCGCGTGCGGTCGATCCGACCCTCGTCACCTGGATCGCGCTCACCGCGGCTTCCACGCTCGCGCTTATTCCGTGGCTCGTGGATCACACGTATCGAATAGCCGCAATACTTGTCGCCATCTGCGTTCTAACGATGGTCGCCGTTGCATGGCGCGTCGCAAGCGCGCCGCCGCTGCTCTTCGGCAACGATCTGGAAGCCGAGCAAGTCGTGGACCGTGAAACACGCGCTCTTCGAACCGGCAACTCGTGCATTCTTACCGTCGCGACCGTTCTCGCGTTCGTCGCCTTCCTCGGCGGTTTCGTGGTTAACCACTACGAAGGAGCTGCGTTGGCCGCGGTATGCGTCGCGCTCTTCGCGTGGAAAGCCATTTACGCGCGCCGCGCCTCGCGTGCTCCTCTCGCGTCGTGACTCGCGTAACGCTGTCCGTCGATCCCGATCTCGACGTAGCGCCGTTTCAACAAATCGCCGCGCAGCTTCGTGAATTCGTCGAGCGCGGCGATCTCCGTCCCGGAGATGCGCTTCCCACGGTGCGCCAACTCGCAGTCGATTTGGGCGTTGCGCCGAATACGGTCGCGCGCGCGTACACCGATTTGCAAGATGCCGGATGGCTCACGAGCGACGGCCGCCGGGGCACGCGTGTCGCGCAAGCGATACCCGCCGATGATGCTCGCGGGCGAGCCGCGGTTTTGCGAAGTGATGTCGACCGCTTTATTAGCGACGCGCGCCGTCGCGGATATTCCAAAAGCGAAATCCGCGCCGCGCTCGAACATGCGGGAGCGAAAATCTAAGACGGCATCTTTACTCGTTCAGCACGTGCGCTCGATGTGGGGTCAAGGCCGCTAGCTGCTCGCGCGCGCTCGCAAGTTCGACGGCTTCGTACGCTACCGCGGCCGACTCGCACAGCTTACGCAGCAGCCGGCGCTCTTCCGGATCTATTGCGGTGCCGTTTCTGTGCCTGCCGTACAGCGCTATACCGAGCAATTCGTTGCGGGAAAGCAGCGGTACCGCAATATCCAGCAATCTCGGCGCAAACCCCAAGAACTCCGCGCGCCAGCGCGCTTCCGGTATGTCGACGACGTTCCGTTCGCAAAGAAGCAGCCGCGCGAGCGGATCGTCGCGGTTGATTTTGGGCGTTCCAATCGAGTCCCAATCGTATTGCGCTTGCAGGACGAGCCCCTTCCCGTCATCGATAAAAACTGCGCTCGTTACCAGATCGAGGGCTTTACACGGTTCTTCCACCACAGCTTGCAAGATTGTCGCGTGCGTCTTCGCAAAAGTCAGGCCGGCGATGACGCGGTCGATATGCTTTTCAGCTGCATGCCGGCTCGCGAAGATCATCCGATCGGCAGCGCGTTCCAAAGCACCATGAACGCGCTGCAGCACCAGACCTAGGCCGATGGCCACGACGGCATCGACCGCCAGTGCCGCGCGTGTTTCGAACAAATATTTGCTGACCACCCAGTCAACGAAACCGACGACGAGGACGATAAGGGCAGTAAGCGTAGTGTAAACGAGCGCGCGATTGACGACGAATGAAATGTCGAGCAGGCGATGTTTGAAGACCGCATAGATCATCGCCAGCGGACAAAACGCCGCAAGCATCAGCGCAACGTTGCCGATGAAATAGGTAGCCGGCGAGGTCTCCGCAGTGAAATTGCCGATCATTTCAAAGACATTCATCAGGACCAATCCAACGATCGCCCAAAGTACGCGCTGACGGACTATGAGATTTGAACGCGCGTAAACCCAAAACAACGCGGCAAGCGCGACCGCCGACGGCACGTTTTGCGGAACCGTGTAGCGCCATAATTGATCTTCGAAGGCCGTGCCCGTCGCGGCGTCGCCAAACGTTACGCCGGCCAAATTCACCACGAAGAATACCAGGGCTGCGATGGAAACGACTGTCCAACAGGAGTCGGCGATACGCATCGCGCGGCTTGGAATGCGGTCGTCCGGGAAACGAAGCGCGAACCAAACCATCGGATAGTAACTCCAACCTCCGAGGATGGCCAGAATGAACAGCACGATCGGTCGGCCGACGCTTTCCGGGGCCTGCGCGTAGATATTCATCAACCAGCCGACGTTGAAGTTCGCGGCGACAAACACCCAAAACGCAATAGTCATCACGCCGGGACGGCGATAGCACAAAATGCCTGCGAAAACGAGCACTGCCAACGATCCGGCGATCATTGTGACTGCGACTATCAGCAACGAGGGTGGAAGCGGCGAACGCCCGGCGTACACCGTGACTACTCGCGAAGGAGTCTGAACGCCGATCGTGTCACCAGGTCTCGGCCACGCGGCTCGCCACGCAGTGCGGCCCGGCCATACGATCCGCTGACCCGGACGAACGCCCTGGCGAATCAAACGTTCATTGCTGACGGTCGAAACAACGGCGCTCGATCCGCGACTCGTTATCGTGATTCCTTGATATTCGACCGGCCCTTGGAAAACCGTTACGAAAGCGGGAAGTTCAAAGAGTACGGCGAGGATCGTCGCGACCAGCATAACGATCGCGGCGAGGGGCTTAAGCCACTCGTTTGAGGGTTCGCTGTGCTCCGAGCCGATCGGCTCGGTAGCGGTCCTTATCATCGTGCGACCTCAACAGAGGCTCTTCGGTAACAACTCGTGACTGCCTGTTGAAAGGTTCCGCTGATGCACGATTTTCCCGCAACTGCTGCGCGCGTGTAGCGATTCTGGTACGCTAGCGACACGTAACCGAGGTTGAATCAGAGGGCGCCCAATGAACATCTCCGTTTTCGCCGGAGTAAGTCTTGACGGATTTTTGGCTCGAAAGAACGACGATCTCGACTTCTTGCCGGACGGCGGCAATCCTGAATACGGCATGTTCATCGCTACCGTCGACGCGATGGTTATCGGACGCCGTACGTTCGAAAAGGTCTTGACGTTCGAGGGCTGGCCCTATGGCAAAATGCCGGTCTTCGTTCTAAGTGCGAATCCGCTCGATGTTTCCGTTGCCAAAGACGGCGTAGTGGAGCATCTATCCGGTGATCCCGCGGAGATTGTTGAAAGACTGCGTGGACGCGGATTCACACATCTGTACGTCGACGGTGGCGTCACCGTGCAGCGTTTCCTTCGCGCAGGGCTGGTCACGCGATTGATCGTCACGCACGTTCCGGTGCTTATCGGCGAGGGAATACCCTTGTTCGGTCCGCTTCCAAAGGATATTCAGCTCGCTCACGTTCGGACCACAAGCTATGAAAGCGGGCTCGTCACTTCGGAGTATACTGTCGCGTAAAGCTTTCCCAGCGCACTTATTTCACATAGTTATGCGTAACCAAACGTACGCGACTGCAAGCACTCCGAGTACGAGCGCGGGAAGAAGTTTGACGAAAGGATCGCGCACGCGCAGGTGCGACGCGACGGCGCCAATCAGCAGAAGAAAGAGGCCTATGCCGGCCGCAATGCCCAGTGCCTTGTTCACAAAACCAATCAAAACGCCAAGGGCGCCCGCAATTTCCAGCACGCCGATCGCACGATACGTATTGTACGGGATCCCAAAGTGACTGGCCGCTTCGCGCATCGTCGACACGCCGGCGATCTTTGCGCCGCCGATAACGAGAAACGCCAAAGCGAGCAGAACTCCGATCACGGTAGCCGCGATGTGCATTGACGATCGCCCCTTCCGGGCCAAATCCCATGGGCGCTCCGGTTTATAAGGTTTAGCAACCGGTGCCGGCCCCAATATCTGCCTATACGCGCTTCAGTTGTCAATATTCCGGAGTGGTGGGTTAACCGGAAGAGAGACGCGCCCTTCCAAGCATCGAGGATGACGGGTCACTAAGGGCGCATTCTCCGAGTAGAGGCAGCGGTAATGTGGACTCTTGTTGCGTTTCTCATCGCGGCGATACTGGGCGTCCCAATCGTGCTCGGATTTAGCCGGCGCACCGCGCAGCAGCCCGGCGAGTATCCATGGCTGCTGGACGAGGTTTCGAAACTGCATGTGGCGATCGTCGGCGGCCTCGCGGGCTTTGCGTTCACCGGCGTTGTGCTCGTCGTTACGATCGTGCGCGATACCGCCAATCGCGCCGAACTCGACACCGTCATTCTCATGTTTCTGGTCGCCTTTTTGTACTGGGTCGGCGCCGCATTTCTCATCTCATACGTTCCGCATGCGGCGTTGAGCGGTGACTTCGTCCAGCGCGCGCATTTCAGTCTGGCCACGACGATCGAATACCGGACCGTGTTTCTTTCATGGTTCGCACTTGTGCCGCTGCTGCAAGTTAACGGCTTTGGGCGGCTTATCCCGATACTGTATTTTCTTTTGCCGGCGTCGCTGCTTCTTGGTTCGCTACTCTTGGCAATGGCGACGGACGGATTAGGGCTGCTGCGAATTAGAGAGACGTATGTTTCTGCAGCCGTCGCTTCGACGCTTACGCTCGCGTATTACGCCATCGTCGCGTGGTTCGTCCCGGCCGCGCGTTCGCCGTACTCCGCGCAATACTTAACGCTGGTGATCTTCGCAGTCAACGGCTTGGGGTTTGGATTTGCGGCACTAACGTCGCTCGCCCCGCGCTATGAGCGTGTTCGCCACTTTTACGAACGCTACGGCCGCTCGCTGGTCGTCACAGACATGCAGTTGACGATACTTTCGCTTGTGTTCCTTTGGCTGGCGGTTGTCAATGCCGTTTGACGGCCCAAATCGCTGCTTTCAAGTCAGCAACGAGCAAATAAAATCGAACCAAGCCTGGTCAACAGCAGGGGACGAAAATGTCTTGGACAGCAAGTCCAATCTGCAGCCGGCTCAATCGGTGAGGGTGTGACGCATGGATAATCCTCCTACCCCTTCGACTGTGTTCCAGCGCGCTGCGTCTGAATGGGAAGCCCAGCGCCTACCCGCCTATGTTCAATTCGTCAGCAAAGTTGAAGATCAGGTCGATCCCGTTTTGATCGTCGTTCGAACCCGCGATGGCGCGGCATACACGCAGACGCTGCCTGAACCGCAATGCCGCACGGCTTCTCCCGCGACACATATAGAAGGAACGAGCGTAGAAACCTGTCAGACTCCTAAACCAATCGTTGTGCCCGGGGCAAAGTTGACCGGACCGTATGGTTCGCCCTTGGGCTTTTGCTTCACGCGCGCTCATTGCACCGGTGTGCTTCATGACGACCCGTTTGCCCCAGCCCAATCGGAATCGGACGGTGCACCGGTGATTGCCTCCGTGCATGCGTATGGAAACGCGTACGAAATATCTTTTGGAAGCAGAAGCAGCTACGTCGACAGACCGGTGTACGACCTGGTTATGCGGCCAAGGCTCGATCCAAAACGTTATCAACTTCGTGAAATGCTAATAGATGCGAGCAATTACCGGACGTATGAAATAACGTACGACGTTCCCAGGGTCAATCAGCGGGATGTCCTTTTGAGATACGACTTCGGACCGGTGAATGATTTTTGGTACTTGCAGTACATCTGCGTTTACATACCGCCCCGTTTTCAGAGCGATGAAGGCGGCTGCACGCCCGAGTCCGTCCGCCTCTCCGACTTTGCGACTCCGAGCGCGGTGCCCGATTCGTATTTCGATCCGGAGCAGTTCCTCAAGTCGAGACCGGCAGCCATCGACTCCGGGCAGAAATAAATCGCACAATACCGCGTCCAAGGCGGAACTTTGCAGCGCGCGTAGGAATGCATCGTTCGTCGTCAACCTGCTCGTCCGTAAATAACCACGGAGGACGTCGTGCCGCGCTTTTCGAGCCTTGTGATCGCCGCTGCTTTCGCGTTTCTCCCTGCAAGCACTTTCGCGAAGACGAATGCGCCCGCTTCCCCTGAAGATATTCGCAAGACACTGGCGGCGTACGTAAGAGATCATCCAAACGCAATGATCGCGGTTGGCATCCTTAGGCAAGGCAATACTCAGACGTATTTCGTGCGCGGCTCCCAGGAACGTGACATTCCACTCGACGATCGTACGCTTTTCGAAATAGGGTCGGTAACGAAAACGTTCACTGGCACGCTGTTGGCGCAAATGGTCCAAAGCGGCGAGGTCAGGCTCGACGATCCTATTCAGAAATATCTTCCTCCCCGCGTCGTGGCGCCGACGTACAACGGCATACCAATCACGTTCGCTTCGCTGGCGGAGCATCGATCGGGCTTGCCTGCGTGGCCGCCGAACGTTCATCCGAAAGATCCAGCCAATCCGTATGCCGGCTACACGGCCGGAATGTTGTACAGCGCCCTCGATCATTATAAACTTACGCAAGCGCCGGGAGCACACTCCGAGTATTCAAATTTCGCGTACGCACTGCTTGGCCAGATCCTCAGTAATCGTATGCAAAAGCCCTGGGGCGCGATGATCGAGCAACACATTCTTCAGCCGCTTGGAATGCGAGACACCGTCTGCATCGGCTCGACGGTCTCGAAGCGCCGCCTTGCACCGGCCTATCTCTACGACGGACGACCCCAGGTCGCGTGGGATTTTGGGGCCTTAAGTCCGGCTGGGTCGATCGAATCCGATTTGCACGACATGCTCATCTTTCTCCGGGCGAATATGAACGCTCCGGCTGGACCACTGGGACGCGCGATGTACTTCGCGCAGCGGCCGCGTGTGTTAGAAGACAAAGACGATTCCGTAGGATTTGCCTGGGACACCGATCTGCAACACGGCTTTGTCTACAAAGCCGGCGGCACTGGCGGATACAGCACTGAAATCATGCTTGATCGTCGTGCGGCTTACGGCATGGTCTTCCTTGCGAACCTTCCAAACAGTGCGAACTTGGGTCAAGTCGCGGCGCACATCATTTTGCCGGCGAGTAACGCTGCGCCAACAGAGTGGGGGCTGGTCAAGAAAGAACTGTCCCCGTACAGCGGCGACTATCCCGTCCCAGGGAATGTGCCCCCGCTAACGTTGACGATTTTCAAATACAAGGGCCAACTCTTCATTGAAACCACGCAGACCTCACCCGAAAAGTTGGTGAGCCTCACACACGACCGCTATTCCTGGGAATCGATTCATGCGATCCTCACCTTCGATCGCGATAAACGTGGAAATGTCACCGGTCTTTCCATTAGTCAAAACGGGCAAATCACGCGTGTGAAGAGATCCGCTAGGACCCCATAACACGGCACCGTATACCCCCTCGTGAAGATCATCGATTGCGGATACGGCCACGACGAGTCGCTGCTCGACGCGATTCTGCAACTCCCCACGTTTGCACATGTCGCCACGCTCAGCAAGGCGGGCCCGCGTCACTCCCCCGTGTGGTTCCTATGGGAGGACGGCGCCGTGTGGATCATTGCCAACGAGAAAGACACGCTATGGAAACGCATTCGCGACGATCCTCGCGCGGCAATCGGCATCGTCGATTTCAAGTTGCCCGCGGGACGTGTGCGGCATGTCGGAATGCGCGGCGCCGCTACCGTACAATCCTGGGATCGTGCGCGTGCAGCGCGCTTATTGTCTCGTTACCTCGGCCCCGACCAGTCGCGCTGGGAAGACCGATTTAAATTCGCGCTAGATGACAATTCCAATCGTTGGATTCGTTTCGAAGCGGAAACCGTCGTGGTGCGCGATCAAAGCTATAGCTTCAGCCGCACCTGACGACACTTGAGGGCACCCATCCCCTCACTCCCTCACAAATCGCCGCAACGCCGCCGTGATCTCTGCCTGCGAATAGCCGCGATGCGCCAATGTCTCCAGAAACTGCTCGATCGTTTCGTGCAGCTTTCGTGCGCGCGTGGGTTTATCGTTCGTGCGCACGCCGGCGGCAACAGTCGTGCCGCGTCGCCCGTTGCTCGTGAGCAAGCCTTCCTCTTGCAGCTCGGCGTAGGCACGCGCCACGGTGTTGGGTGCGACGCCCAGATCGCCCGCGAGTTGTCGCACCGTGGGCAGCGTATCACCCGCGCGCAGTTCGCCGCGCTCGATGAGGTTGCGGAACTGATCCATGATTTGCTGAAACGGTGCAAGATCCGGATCGACCGCGAGCAGCAATTCTTTCAAGACGTTGACGGGCCCAGGCGGCCGAGATACACGGAGTACAGAATAACCGACACACCCGAGAGCGCCCACGTCCACCAGGAAACGCTCAGCAGCGTGTGCTGAAGCGGCACGACTCCGGGCATGTTGTAGTTTACGATACTCAAGAAGACCATGATGGTGCCCATCGCAACTACAGCCGTGATGCCGGCCTTTCGCGTTCGCGATTTCCGATCGCGCATGCGTTCGGATTGAATGTCTGCACCATAGAGTTGCACGGGGGCGCTGGCGATGCGCCAAGCGATCGCGGCCATGACCAGCGCGCAGATTGCGACGATCGTTGCTGCCGCGCGCTCCGCGTTAAGAACGAGGTATGGAGTGAGCGGCAGCACCGACGCCGCGGCAAGAACGACCCAAATGGTGGGCGCCACGTCTGCCGCGGGACGTGGAGCGAGCACCGCGACTCTGCGCTGTTGTGCACGTGCGCGCTCGTCCTGCAACAGGTCGGCGAGTTGAAAACCCGCCAGCGTTAAGCAGAGCAAACTGTACCCAACGACGGCTGAGACGATCTGTAAAAGCACCACTACGGTTATCACAAAAGCAACCAATGAAACCGCCAAATTCGTGCGCGCCCACGCGGGATCGCAATCGCGATTCCGAATAGCGCGGAATCCATACAAGACCGCCGCCAGGAAAGCAGCCGCAGCGATTGCGAGGTTTTCATGGAAAATCGTCAAGTGATGCATTGTATCAATGTATAACACAAAAGCCGCTTTTGTGTCAACACCTGGTACAAATACTGACCGAGCGCGCCGATAGCGGGCCGAGCGAGTTGCTCCGCCGCACCGGCGCAACGCTGAACATCCCGATCACTTGAGCCGTCCGCATGACGGCTTAAAAACATTGCCCTTAGTCAAGTTTTTCGCCCGGACAGCGATTTGTTTCCAGCCGCGGATCGAGTTTTCGCGTTTCTGCCGAAAATCGTTAGCGTGCGGATTCCAGCGCTCCCAATCCAAGCGCGATACGTCGAAGGCGATCGCGGCTACCGGCTGCAAATCGGTCGCGTCTTCATAAATCAAAGCACGTTTCTCTTGCTTGCGGCGATCGTCGTAGGAATCGGCGGCGGGTATGGGGCCGTCGTCTTTCGCTACGTCATCCAGGGTGAAACGCAGCTCGCCTTCGGCTACTTTGCGCCGGCGCTTCACGCGCTCGGCAAGGCGCAGGTCGTCCCGGTGCTCGTCGTCGGCGGAATCATAACGGCGCTGATCATCAGCCGCTTCGCGAGCGAAGCCAAAGGGCACGGCGTCCCCGAAGTCATGGCGGCGATCGCGATGCGCGGCGGCGTCATTCGGCCGCGGATCATTGCGGTCAAGGCGATCGCGTCGGCGACGTGTATCGGTTTCGGCGGAAGCTGTGGCCGCGAGGGTCCCATCGTGCAAATCGGCGCGACCATCGGATCGGCGCTGGGGCAAATCGTGCGCGCTCCGACGCCGATCATGCGCACGCTGGTTGCATGCGGAGCGGCGGCCGGAATTTCCGCGACGTTCAACGCGCCGATCGGCGGCGTGTTCTTTGCAAGCGAAGTGATTCTCGGCGAATTCGCGCCGCGTTCCTTCGCCGTCATCGTCGTATCGAGCGTCGTCGCAGCGGTAATCGGACGCGCCCATTTCGGAAACCATCCGTCGTTCACCGCCTCCGCGTTCTATCTGCTCTCGCCGGCGGAACTCGGCCTCTACGCAATTCTCGGCGTTCTGGCCGCTTTCTGGGCCGCTGCGTTCGTACGCGTGGTCTATTTTGTCGAGGATCTTTTCGAAAAGTGGAAAGTTAGTCCAATCGTGCGCGCTGCGGCTGGGTTCGCAGCCGTCGGATTCATCGGCATGTGGTATCCACAAGTTTTCGGCGTCGGGTACAACGTCATGGATGCGATTCTCGCCTCGCACGTGCCGGCAGCGCATTCGTTCGTACTCGCCGTCCTCAAGCCGATCGCAACCTCCCTCACCCTGGGCAGCGGCGGCAGCGGCGGCGTTTTCGCGCCTTCACTCTACACGGGAGCGATGCTCGGAAACACGTTCGGAGCGCTCGTGCACGACCTTTTCCCGTCATGGACGGCGGGCGCTGCTGCGTACGGCTTGGTCGGTATGGCCGCCGTTTTCGCAGCGGCGGCGGAAGCGCCGATCACCGCTATCATGATCGTCTTCGAAATGTCGAACGACTACACGATCATCTTGCCGCTGATGGTAACGACCGTTATCGCCACGCTGCTCGGCCGGCGGCTTCTCGGCTACACAATTTATGAAATGAAACTCGTACGGCGCGGAATCGACTGGGTGCGCGTGCGCAAGCCTCGGCCGCTTATGCATCTGCGCGTCGGAAGCATACAACGAAACCCCGAATTCGTCGCAACGGCGAATCAGCCGATTCGCGAGGTCGCGGAACGGCTTCACGACAGTCCCGAGTTCGTCGTTCCCGTCGTCGAGAATAACCGGTTCGTCGGAATGATCATGGCAAGCGATCTCGCCGCCTCGCTCGTGAAAAATCCGCAACTGCGTGCCGGAGATCTGGCGCGCGCCGCGACCTCTACACTCGTACGCGACGACACGGTCGAGCAGGCCGCGATTTCGATGGCGGATCCCCTCACGCCGCTGTTACCCGTCATCGACCGGGACAGTCACGCGCTAGTTGGGATCGTCACCCGAAAAGATGTCCTCGACGCCTACCGCAGTTGGCGCGAAGTTTAGCCTCGCCGCAGCAACCGCGTCGCGGAACGGAAGCTCGGCCCTAAGCCGGCTGCCACAGCTCGATCCGATTGCCGTCGGGGTCATGCAGATGCGCGAAGCGCCCGTTCGGATACGTTTGCGGGTCGACGGAAACATCGATACCCGAAGCACGAAGCTGCGCAACGAGTCTGTCCAAATTCCCGACCCGAAAATTTATCATCCACGTCTTGGTGCGGTCGCCGATATAGCTCGTCGACTCCGGAAATGGGCTGAACGCCGTCGGACCCGCTTCTTGCTGCCAAACCGGTCCGCCGTAGGTCGTCGGTACGGGCAAAACGCCCAGGTGTTCGTCGTACCAGCGCGCGAGCGCTGTCGGGTCCATCGCGCGGAAGAAGAACCCGCCGATTCCCGTTACTTTTTCCTTAGCGCTCGCCACATTTGGTGTCTGCTCGGCGAGAACGTTTTGCGCGCGGTTAGAAATGAAACCTACGCTCGCAAACGACGCGGCCATACGAAGAAGTCGACCTCGTTGAAGCTTCATGGAAGTGAGATTCTCGGCGTTGCCCGAAATACCCAGGCGCGAATGTCGTATCGAGGAAGGCAGTCATATGAGCAATCGTGACAGCAAATGGCGAATTCTGTACTTCATCGCGCTGTGCGGCATCACGGCTTATGCGATAGCGATGACGATAATGGCTTATAACCGCCTTCCGGCGGTAATCCGGCTGCATCTTGGCATGATCGTTCCGGCAGACACTGGACCGAAGCAATCGATCGTTGTTATTCCGCTGTTTAATGTGATTATCTGCCTGATGCTCTATGTTCAATACTTGCGTGCAGGCTACTCGTATGCTTCGAAATCAGAGAAGCTTGTGCTGACTCTAGCGCTCATAGCTTTGATTCTGTTGGTTGTCGCCGAAAAAACTGTAATCGTGGCAAATACGACCGCGTCCACACCGGGCGCCTATGTCGGTGCGACGCTCTGCCTTCTTATTGTGACCTTTCTACTTGCTGCCGTCACTGGAATAGTAACGTTAAGGCACGGGGCATGATGGGCTGCGGGCCAATGACGCCGCCCCGAACGCCCTAGCCAAAATCCATCGCCCTCCTAAGCCTCGCCATCGCGCTCCAAACCCGGCTCAAGCGGGCCGCCCGCCTCTCGTCGCGAAAATTTCTCTGCCCGCAATTTGTCTAAAAGCCGCCCGGCCGTTCGACGCCTTCATAGAATCACCCAAACTTTAAGGAGTTCTGGCATGAAATTCATGGTTATGGTCAAGGCGACGGCGGACTCCGAAGCCGGCCGCGTGCCCTCGCGCGAGGAGTACGAAGCGGTGGCCCTTTTCAACGAGAAGCTCGCCAAAGACGGTATACTGCTGTCGGGCGGTGGTCTGCGCCCGTCCTCGAAAGGCACGCGACTGCGCTTCGCTCGCGGGCGGAAGACCGTGACCGACGGCCCGTTCGCCGAGACCAAAGAGCTGGTCGCCGGATGGGCGATCGTCCAAGGCAAGTCACGCTCGGAAATCGTCGCGCTCTTCGAGAACGCGCCGTTCGTCGACTGCGACGTGGAAATCCGGGAAGTAATGGAAGCCGAGGACTTCGGTGAAGCGGCGACGCCCGAAATGGGCGAGCGCAATCGGCGCGCATTAGGCCGCACGTAACCGGGCACGCCGTCTGCACAAATTCCGAAGTCACGACTCGATGCGGCAAAGGGTCCGAACACACTCAGACATTGGCTTCCCGCCCGTATAAACTTAAGAAAAACCCCGGGAGGTGTCAGGTGTCCACCACGCATTCCTTACGTACCGATCGGGCCCTTAGCGCAATCTCACCATGCTTTGTTGTCAGCGACGTCGCGCGTACGGTCGCGTTCTATAGCGAAAACGCCGGTTTCGAAACCACGTTGCGGCAGCCGGAGTCGAATCCGTTTTTCGCTATCATCGTGCGCGACGGCGTGCAGATATTTCTGAAGTCGGAGAAAGGTGTTGCGCCGCTGCCGAACCACACGCGCCACCCGCATTTGCGCTGGGACGCGTTTATCTACACGGCGGACCCTGATGCGTTGTCTGCCGAGTTCGCCGATCGCGGCGCGGCGTTCACCTCCGCGCTTGCGGATACGCATGACGGCCTGCGCGGTTTCGAACTCACCGATCCCGATGGGTACGTGGTGTTTTTCGGCCGGCCAAGATAGTCGTAAGCTCTGCACAGCACCTCGGCCGGTTCGGACAGAAGAAAGACGGCTGCGCTCGCTCTTGTTTTTCGGAACCCCGGTTCTTACGATCTTTGGTTACGGCGGGTTGAGCTCAGTCGAGGTCTTCAACCCGTCCACGCAAAGCTGGTCGCCGGGGCCATCACTGCCGGTAGCGTTGACGGAATTCGCGCTGAGCGTGGCCGGAGGATCGCTGTATGCTGCCGGCG
Organism: Vulcanimicrobiaceae bacterium; assembly: GCA_035938175.1. Taxonomy (GTDB): domain Bacteria; phylum Vulcanimicrobiota; class Vulcanimicrobiia; order Vulcanimicrobiales; family Vulcanimicrobiaceae; genus DASRDE01. Next base: position 8,511 of record DASZHD010000023.1, on the reverse strand, counting down.
GCTGGAGCACCACAAGAGGCCCGGCGCTGAACACACTCTACTCCCTGACTCCTTAGCCGCGATTCGTTTCAGCGCGGTAGCAAGTACGCGCGTTGATGCGGCATATCCAGCGTCACCACAAAATGTGAGAGTACGTTGTTGCCCAGCAAACCCGCCACGTCGCTGGCCGCAAATTTGCCGCTCGTCGCGTTTGAAAACCAAAATCCCGCGCCGTGCACGTCGGCGCCGCTGATGCTTACCGTCCGCACGGCATACGGCCCCCGCGCGTTTCCATACGTACCGCGCAATCCCGTGGTTTGTAGAAAGGGCGTGAACAGCATCGACCTGGGTGCGCGCACGTCCAGTTCAAACAACGCAGGCTTCCCGTCTACCGCCGCCATCACCGCGGGCATTCCCGACGAATCCGAGTGCACGACCAGCAATTGCGCGCCGGACGGCGGCTGAAAGCGTACCGGCGGTATCAGCGTGAGCGTCGACGCACTGTAGTCCACGCTCACAACGTACCGCCGCAGCAAAGCCGGACCGATGCTGCCGGCGATCGTGCCCAGCGACGTATCATGCTGCGGAAACAGCTGCGTCTGGTCGCCGTCGAAGTACTGCATGCCCGCCGGAAAGCATGCGCTCAAAAGACACACCGTATGCGGAGCGCGTCCGCGCAGCCGTTGTCGAGCGTACGTCGTGTACAGATCGCTCGCACCGGGGTCGAACGTGAAAAGCAGCGGCCCGCTGCCGTCGACGCGCGCACTCAGAAGTAACACGCCCTTCTCGTTACGCATCGGCACTCGTACGGCTGCCCGCATCGGTACGCGCACGGATGCCATCGACATCGACTCGGCCGTCCAGGTATCCGCTTCGATCTTCCAGCTATCGGCGCTCTTCACCAGCACGAACAGCCAGAGCGCGTGTTCCGTCGCTTCTTTTCCGGTAGACGATGGCGTAAACGTCAGCGTCGCGGGAAGCACGAAGCTCACCCGCGTACCGCCGCGAGCCGGTCGAAACGATTGCGCCGCTCCCACCGAAACGTGCTGCTGTCCGGGTTTGATGAATCTGTTGATTGCGCTCGCCCAAGCGTGTTCGCCGGCTTTCCCGCTCCAGACGTACGGCGGAAATTCGTCGGTAATCACGACGTCGTCGGCAAAAATATCTTCCGGCAGCGCGGTTCCGCTGTTGTACGCCGCAATCCAGCGTTGAACAGGCTGCAGCATCGCCGCATCGGGTGCAGACTGCGCGCGAACTGAAAGCGCCGTCGCAAACACGCCCCCGAACGCGAGCAGAAATGCAATGAGTTTCTTCATATGCGCAGCTTTCGTCGATGTTCCCCCGGCGGCGATCCGGTAAGGCGCTTAAAGACGCGCGTCATGTGACTCTGATCCGAAAAGCCCGCGTCCGAAGCAATGTCCGAGAGCGGTTCGTCCGATTCGGCCAAGCGCCGCGCGACGTGCTGAACGCGCGCTCCCAGCAGTGCGTCGGTGATCGTTCGCCCGCGAAAGCGCCGGAAAGCGCGGCAGACGTGCGCCGGATGAACGCCGACGGCTGCGCTTATCGCCGCGATATCGATCGGTTCTTGAAACCGGTCGCTCACGACGCCGTCGATCTGCGCGAGCCACGCGGGTTCGCGCGAGTCGTCATCCTGACGCTGTGCGACGTGCGCGCAGATTTCATACACCAGCGCCGCGACCGTCGCGGCTGACGCATCGCTGCGCGAAAGAAACTCGCGGTACAAGCGAAGCACCAGCCAGATCGGATCGCCGCCGTGCATCTCAAAAACGTGCGCCGGAGCGCCGCCCAATTCGTCGATCGTGCTCTCCCATTCAGGCAGCAGATCGACGGCGAAAAACTTGCACGGCCCAAGCATTTCGTCTTCGTGTACCGTTCCGGCGGAATGAAAGACGAGCGTGTACGGTTCGTAGCGGATGTCGAAATCGTCGCCGCGCTCTTTGTACGCGCCCTCGAGCAGCAAACTCAGATACGGCGCTTGATGTTGATGCAGCGGAACGGCTTTGCCCACGGTGTGCCGCACTTCCGAGAGCAGCACGTTTGCAATTTCCCACTGCGTGGTTTCGCCGGTAAAGTATCCTGCCGGAAACTTACGATACATTCAGAAACCTGGCCGGCGCCGAGTCGAACAGCTGCTTGTGCGCGGCCATGCAAAAGTAGTAGTGTTGTCCGCGGTACGTCGAGGAGAGTGCCGTTTTGGGATCGACCTCCATCCAGCACACGGCGCACAGCGCGTAGCCCGGGCGCGCGGGCGGCGGCTTGCGGTATGCCATGTTGGAGTTTTCATTCATCCAGGCTTGGCTCTGATACTCCATGTCGTAGGCGGTTTGGCGCGCGGCGCTCTCGCCGAAGTAACGCGCGACCATATGCAGTGCCAGGTCGATGCCCGCAGATAAACCCGCCGAGGTCGCAATTCGGCCGTCGTCGACGAATCTCGCGCCGCGGCGCACCGTAACCGTCGGATACTCCATCGCAAGGCGCGCGAGCGAGGCGTGGTGCGTAGTCGCGTGGCGCCCGTCCAAAAGCCCGGCCTTCGCAAGCACGAATGCGCCGGTGCACACCGACATGATGACGTCGGCCGTGCGCGCGACACTGTTCAGCCACTCTTTCGCCGCGCCCGAGGGTTCCGATTGCGCCGGAACGACCACCAGTTTGGGTCGCGGCGCATTCGAAAAATCGTATTGCGGGACGATGCGCATGCCGTCGCTCGCCGCGATCGGCTGCGTCGTTTCCGCGACCGTGTATGGAATGAATGCGGCCTCGGTCCGGTCGGCGACGTTCGCGTCCTGAAATACCTCCCACGGCCCCGCAAAATCGATCATCACGGCGCCGTCGGAAAGCAGAAACGCCGTCGGCACGCCCGTTACGGGAGCCGTCAGCGGAGAGATTCGCGTGCGCACGGGAGAGGAAGCCAAGCTTGGCGCGGAAAGGCCGGCGGAAAACGCGGCGAGCGCCGCACCGGACTGCAACAATTCGACCCGTTTCATGAGCTCAGTATGCGGCCGCCCGGCGCGGAAGTCTTGAATGCGGTTAGCTTCCCCGAACCTCTCGCTTCGAGCCGCCGAACCGCGCAGCAACAGGGCCTTTCCGCTCGCCCGCGAGAACCTCGCAGCGTGGAAGGCTCGCCCTACTACGGCAACCTGATCCGGCGCCGAACTGCTGGGCCGTTCATAGTCACCGAAAGTGCGTTTCACAGCGGATCGGCACTGCCCGCACATTGTCACGAGGCGCCATATTTTACGTTTACGCTGCGCGGATCGTACCACGAGCGTTACGGCACCGGCGTGCGCGATTGTGTCGCCGGCAGCGTCGTCGCACACCCCGCGTTTGAAGTCCACTCGCAAGAGTTCTCGCGCGATCCGGCGCTGCTGATCCGCGTCGAACCGCTCGCCGCCGAAGTCGATTGCGCGGTGGAGGCCGCATTCGAACGTCCGCTGTTTTCGACCGGTACTCCGATAGCGAACGCGGTATTGCAGATGCACTGCGAACTGGAGCGTTCCGATGAATCAACGGAAATGATTCTGGAGGGTTTGGCATTCGAATTGACGGCCCTCGCGCTGCGCAGCGACTGTTCGACGGGCGGAAGCCGAAAGCGCGCGCTCTGCGCCCGCGCGTTCATTCGATCGTCCCTGCGCGATCCGATTTCGCTCGGTGCGCTGTCAAAAGAGATCGGTGTTTCGCGCACTACGCTGTACCGCGATTTCAAATCGGCGTTCGGCTGCGCGCCCGGCGACTATCTTTTGCAAACGCGCGTCGCAGCTGCCGCTTCACTGCTGCGCAAAACCAAGCGCCCTATCTCGCAGATTGCGGCGGCGTGCGGTTTTTTCGATCAAAGCCACTTCGACCGCTCGTTCCGCCGGATGCTGCGGATTTCGCCGGCGGAGTATCGCGCCAAGGCCGGATGAGACACTCGTACTAGCCCGCCAGCGGACGGCCTTGCTACGCTGGCCTCGATGATCGTCCGCCGGTTTGCAGCGCTCCTCGCGTTCGTTTTTCTAATCGCGCAAAGTTTTACAGCAGCCGCAGTCGCACCGGGTTCCGGCACCACCGCGATCCCCCTCAAAACGTATCTCAGCCTGACCGATGTTGCGTGGATATCCGCGTCCCCGGACGGCTCGCACGTCGCCTACACGTCTAAGGAGAGCGGAACCTGGCAAGTTTGGACCGCCCGGATGGACGGCTCGCATCGCCGGCACCTGACCAGCTCCGCCGATGGGGCCGACGGCGACTGGTGGATTCCGAACGACCCGCACACGATTCTCTTCACCAGTTCGCACGGCGGCAGTGGCATCGATCAAATGTACGCCATTCGCGACGATCGCCCAGGCGTCACGCTGTTGATTCCACACGAATCGAAGGTAACGCACGTCTTCGGCGCTTTTTCACCCGACGGCTCCAAGATCGCGTTCTCGTCGAATCGACGCAACCAGCAAGCGTTCGACGTGTACGTTCTCGACCGTAAAACCGGAAGAACGCGCCGCGTCTACACTAGCGCGCATTCCGCGTACGCAACCGCATGGTCGCCGAATGCGAACGAGCTTCTCGTGCAGGTTGTCTACAGTCCGTACAACGCGGATTTGTACACGGTCGAGCTGCGCTCGGGCGCTGCACGCTTGATCACGCCGCACACCGGTTTGGCGAATTTCGACAGCTCGCAATTTACGCCCGACATGCACGGGGTCGTCTGCATCAGCGATTTGCAGCGCGAATTCCACACGATTCAGCGCATCGACCTTGCGACGCGATCGATGCGCCCGGTCATCGACCTTCCGTATGACATCGATCAGGTCGTCCTCTCGCCCGACGCACAGCATATGGCGTACATCGTTAATCGCGACGGCTACGGCGACGTCGTTGTGGCCGACGCGGCAGGCCGAACCATCGGAACGCCCTCGATGCCGCCGTCGATCGCAGAGGCACTCACATTTGCGCGCGGCGGCCGGCTCTTGCTCTACAACGCTTCCGGTCCGACGTTCCCGAAGGTTACCTGGTCCTACGATATCGATACGCACAAGACGACGCAGATACTTCATCCGAATTTTCACGGCATTCCACCCGATTCAATGGTGGATCCGCCGCTGGTCCACGTACGCAGTTTTGACGGAACGATGGTTCCGGCGTGGTACTTTGCTCCAAAACATCACACCGGAAAGCTTACCGTCCTGCTCGATATTCACGGCGGACCGGAAGATCAGGATCGCGTCTGGTTTTATCCGTTTGCCCAATACTTGGTTTCCCGCGGTTACGCGCTTTTGGATCCGAACATCCGTGGAAGCGACGGCTATGGGCGCACGTATTTGCACGGCGCCGACGGCCGCAAACGCGAGGATGCACTCAAAGACGTTGAAGCGCTGCGTAAGTGGCTCGTTACATCGGGCAATGCCAATCCCAAGAACGTCTTTATCGACGGAGCATCGTACGGTGGATATGTCGTGCTCGCAAGTCTATATCACTATCCGTACGCATATGCGGGCGGCATGGACATCTACGGCGTGGCCGACTGGGTAAAGTTCCTCCAGAATACCGGTGAAGTGCGATCGGCGCGCGAGAGCATTTACGGTTCGCTCGCGCACGATCGATCGTTTCTCGAATCGATCTCACCGATCAACCATGTCTCGCAGATCACGCGTCCGGTTCTCATCGTTGCCGGAAAGAACGATACCATCGTGCCTGTCTCGCAGAGCGAACGCATGGCCGCAGCGATTCGAAAGAACGGCGTTCCTGTGGATCTGCATATATTTCCGAACGAGGGTCACGGCATCTCGAGCCTGACCGATCTTATGGCGCTCTACGATTGGATGACCGCTTTTATGGACCGGCATTCGACGCACTGAAACGACTAAGTCTTCCTGAGGTATCGAAGGACCCTGAGGAATCGAAGGGACACCAGCGTGTCATGGTGAGGAATCGAACCACCCTGAGGAATCGAAGGGCGAGCTGATCGCAAGCGTGCCCCCGCGGCAGTATAGTCGGAACATCGACCTACTATATTGTTGACGCTAAAAAGCATCGCCGCTTTGGACTTCTCAACCGTGTAATCGCCGCTCCGGGAAGAGGCGGTTCGGCATTCGTCCGAAAACCGCCGGGTCTACCGGGGGTTCATCAATGCTGAAGACACTGCGCGGCGTTCGGAAATTCACAGCGGTCGCATCCATGATAGTTTTGGTCGCGTGTCCCGCAAAGCCGACTAGTCAATCCAACCCGAGCCAAACTCCATTGAATCTGCATCGAACCACGCCGCGCCCGCAGCCGCCACTCGTGAATCTTCGGAAATTGCTTCCGCATGCTGCCACACCGTCGCCGCAGCGTGGCCATAGGTGATCAAGCGTTGCTCTCCGGAACACCTAGCCGGGCGAACGTACCTGCCAAATACTCTGCACTGCAAAGCCTCCGGGGGAGCTAAATCGTTCCCCGCAAAGTCCCCGCGCCCGCCAAGCCCTCGCCCTCCGCCGCCCCGTTGGAACCTTTCCGGCCCGGCCGGTGTTCGTATTCGGGCGGGATTAGGCGTCCCGGGCGGGACCAGGGTCAATTCTTGTCGCAAACCCCTGGTGAAGCGTTCGCCGCCGCGGCCGTTAGTATTAGAAAGGAACCCAAGTATCGCAACTCGCAATCGCAACGCGAATCCTCGCGCGTCCAAAGCCAAAGTTTCGGAGGATAACCGAGAGGCACCACTCGAGGTGTTCGGCAGCATCAAGCAAGTGTTCCCGAGCACGACGTTCTCCGTCGAACTCGACAACGGCCACGTAATCCTTGCGCACATCGCCGGACGCTTGCGCCGGCACCATATCAAGATTCTTCCCGGCGATCGGGTTGACGTCGAACTTTCGCCATATGACTTGACGAAAGGCCGAATCGTCTACCGCTATCGCGCGGGCGAGGCTCGCCGGACGTAGGGGCGTTCCGGCGTTATCCCAAGGCCTCACTAGTGTTTCAACGTTTTCGCGTTTCAAGTACTGGCGAGTCCATCATTACAAATCAAGAGAGTTAGGAGACTCGATCATGTACTCAGATGAAAATCTCAATTGCGTCGATTGCGGACGCACGTTCCCGTTCACTGCCAGCGAACAAGAGTTTTACGCCAGCAAAGGCTTTACCAACAAGCCTAGCCGCTGCGCGGATTGCCGCGCGGCACGTAAAGCCTCCGGCGGCGGCCGCAATAGCGGCGGCAACTACGGCGGCGGCGGTGGCGGCGGACGTCGTGAAATGTTCAAGGCCACGTGCAGCCAGTGCGGCGGCGTAGCGGAAGTTCCGTTCCAGCCGCGCGGCGATAAGCCCGTGTATTGCCGCGACTGTTTCTCGTCGCGCCCCAGCTATCGCTAAACACTAGCGCAAAAGCTGATCTCGGCAGGGCCGAGCCGTATGGCTCGGCCCTCGTTTTTACGTTAAGCCGTTCAGAGTAATCAGCCCCCCGCATGCATGATTGGAACGCACCAAGAGCGGCAAAGCGTTACCGGTCAGAGGTAACAATCATGCATTTCTTCCGAATCATTTCCAGCGCCTCGATCGCCAGCGGCGCGGCGCTCGCCGGCATGTTCTTGATGTCGGCGCCCGCTGCGGCGCAAGGCGTCGCGGACGTCAGCGTTGCGAACGGCAGCGTCGTCATCGTTCGCGGTGACAGCAATACGCAAAGCGCCGCGACCGTCAACGCGCCGATCGTAAGCGGCGATTATCTTGCGACCGGAACCGGCTCCGATGCCGAAGTGCAGTTCGACGGTGTCTCGATGTTACGGTTAGCGGGCAACACGCAAGTCCGCTTCGTCGATCTCGCGCCGGGAGCACGCGAGACGCAACTGGCTGTTGGAACCGCGGAGCTCGCGGAACTTCAAGGGTCCGCCGGCGCGCTGCAAATCGATACACCGCAGCTCACCGTGCGTCCGAATCAGTCCGGTGACTATCGCGTAACCGTTTACGGAAACGGCGAAACGCTGGTAACCGTGCGCCGCGGTTCGGCAACGATCTCGGGCGCGAACGGTTCGCAGACGCTGACTCCCGGGAGCACGCTTGTCGCTAACGGCCCATCGTTCAGCCTACAGAACCCCGTGGCATTCGACAGCTTCGATCAATTCAACGCCGATCGAGATTCTGCGGCAGTCGCATCGTACAACGCCAGTCCGTACCTTTCGCCGCAGCTTGCGGGCTACGCCAACTTCGCGAATTACGGTCAATGGCAAAACGTGCCCGGCTACGGATACGCCTGGGCGCCGAATAACCAAAATGCGTCGAACTTCGTTCCGTATCAGAACGGTCAGTGGGTTTGGGAACCCGGCTACGGCTACACGTGGGTCGACAATTCACCCTACGGGTATGCCACGTCACACTACGGTTCGTGGTTCAACAATCCGTCGTACGGCGGATGGCTTTGGCAACCGCCGGCTTATCAGTCTCAAATGAATCCCACCGATCTGGCTTCGTCGTGGCTGCCCGCGGTCGTTTCGTTCTTCTTGGCGAACAACAACGGCGGTCCCGCGAGCGACATCCTCGGCAACTTGACCGGTTTTCTCGGGAACTCCGGAA
>DASZHD010000022.1:0-34593 GCA_035938175.1 Vulcanimicrobiaceae bacterium | reverse complement strand
CAGATCGCCGACCACGACGAGGTCGGCAAACTCGCCGATGGGCACGGTCCCGTCGCGGTTGATTGCAACGATCGTCCCCGCGGTTTGCATTCCGACCTTGTGCTGAATCGCGCCCGAAATGCCGACGGCGATGTACAACTGCGGGCTGACGATCTTACCGGTTTGCCCGATCTGCAGGCTGTACGGCACCCACCCGGCGTCCGCGGCGGCACGCGAGGCGCCGACGGCGCCGCCGAGCGCGTCTGCCAGCGGTTTGAGCAGCGTCGTAAAGGGTTCGGGCCCGCCAAGTCCGCGGCCGCCGCTGACGACGACCGGCGCTTCCTCGAGGCCCATTTCACCCGTCGCTTCTTCTACTTCATTTTCGATCAGCAGCGCGTAGGTTTTGCCTGCCGGTTTATCAACCGCAACGATCTGCGCGCCGCTGCCGCCGGCTTTCGCGGAAAACGCGTTCGGACGGACCGTGGAAATTCCGTAGTCCGTGTTTTTGAAACCGCACGCCGTAATCGTTGAACCCTGCAACTTCGGTGCAACGCCGATCGCTTTACCGCCTTCGAAGCGGTAATCGGTCACATCCGAAGTCAGTCCGGCTTCCAACCGTCCGACCAAACGGCCCGCGACGTCGCGTCCGAGCATCGTGTTGGGAACCAGAATCAGCGACGGCCCAACGCTGCGCGCGACCGATTCCATGTAATCGACGATCGGATCCAAGAAATATTTGTCGACGTCGCCGTCTTCGCTGACGTGCACGACGTCCAGCGGATACGCTTTCAGCTGCTCCGCGAGTTGTGCCGCGCCGGCTCCCAAAACCACGGCGTGCGCTTTCCCGCCGAGCACATCGGCGATCTTCCGCGCTTCCGTCGCAAGTTCGTAGGTGACTTTACGCGTTTGCCCGGCTTTTTGTTCGACGAATACGATTACGTGCTGCATTAGATCAGTTTCTTCTCCCGCAGGAAATCGAAGATCGCTCGCGCGCCGGTAGCGCCGTCGGGAGCCTCAACGACACGCGCCTTTTCGCGCGGTTTGGGAGCGGAGATATCGATCACTTCGGTTTTCGCGCCGTCGGTACCGACTGCGCGTTCCAAGCCGAGATCCGCAAGCGACGTCGTCGCAATCGTCTTTTTCTTCGCGCCCATGATGCCTTTGAGCGAAGCATAGCGCGGTTCGCCGACGGCCATCGTTACGGTTACGAGCGCGGGCAGCGGGCCGGTCACGACTTGATATCCCGAATCCGTTTCACGCTGCGCGCGAATCTTGCCGTCGCCAGCCTCTTCGATCTTTCGCACATTCGTAAGCGCCGGCACGCCGATGTACTCCGCAAGCGCGCCCGGAACACCGCCGGTGTTGCCGTCGTCGGACAATCCGCCCGCCAGAATCAGATCGAAACCGGTCTTCTTCAGCGCTTGCGCCATAGCGTACGAGGTCGCCCACACGTCGCTGCCTTCCAAGCCCGCGTCGCTGAGCATGACTGCGTCGTCCGCGCCCATAGCCAGCGCTTTGCGAATCGTCTCCTTGCCGGTTTCGGGCGCCATCGTGAAAATCGTCACGGTGGTGTCTGAGCCGAGACGCTCCTTCAATTGCAGAGCCGCTTCGATGGCGTACTCGTCAAACGGATTGAGTACGGTTTCCAATCCCGTGCGAACGAGCCGTTTGGTTGCCGGATCGATCCGCTTTGCGGCGTTCGTGTCGGGCACCAATTTCACGGTGACCACGATCTTCACGTGGGCCAGACCTCCAAAAAGCTGCGGGGGTAAACAAAGCGCGTCCCACAGGTGCGAGGCACCGTGGGGCGCTTGTAACCCGGTTTGATTGCCCCCGCCGCGCGGGCGCCCCTGCCGGGCGCCTACAAATGCTCGTCTTCAGTCGCGTGGTGGGCGCTGAACTGGTCGTCACGGTTCGGGTCCATGTCGGTGTCGCCGTACACGGCCTCTCCGCGCTCGCGTGGCCGCTCCGGCTCTACGCGATGCATCACCTCGGGACCGGCGCGCCGGTCGATCTCGGTATCCTGGCCGTCGTCCTCGTCCGGATCGCCGACGCTGTCTCTCTCATCCCGCATTACCTTGTTACCTCCACTCCGGCTTCGTGCAGATGCCGCCGCAGATCGCCGGCGTCGGCAAACACGCGATACGCACCGGCGCCGGTCAATTCACTTTCCGCGTACCCGCCGCTGAGCAACCCGATACCCAGAAAATGCGCGCGGCGGGCGGCGAGCATGTCCCACACGCTATCGCCGACGACCATCGTCTCTTCCGACCGAGTCCTCAACTTCTTCGCGGCGGCCAGAAATAACGAGGGGTCGGGCTTGGGCTTGCCTGTGTCTTCACGCGTGATGACCGGCACGTTGTCCGGCAAGTGCAGCTGTTCGATCGACGGCTCGGTGTCTCGCAAGCTTCCGGTGGTCGCAATCGCATACGGTACGTCGAGCCGCTCGAACGTTTCGAGCAGTTCGCGCACGTGATCGAACGCGGACGTCGATTCACGAAGCGTAGCGTAGATCTGCGAATGGGCGTCTTCCAATTTTTTGCCGAGCTCCGCATCGATCTCGCGATTCAATTCCAACGCGAGTGCTTGCAGCAGCAAGCCGCCGCTCATGCCGATTTTCCGGTGAATTCGCCACATCGGAAGCGTGAATCCGCACGAGCGCAGCGCGGAGTGCCACGCGAACACGTGCTGATAGACGCTGTCGATGAGCGTCCCGTCGAGATCGAGAATGAACGCGGTCACGCTACGGCTGAGCCGGCTTGTTCAATCCGAAGCGGTTTTCGGCCATCGCGCGATCGGCTTCTTGCGAGTCGACCTGCGGGTCTAAATCGAGCTGTTCTTCTGCGTCCTCGCGGACTTCGCCGCGCGCCTTACTCTCGTTCTCGGTGAGATCGTCTTGAAAAATCTCGCCGTCGCGATCGGTTCTGGGTTTTTCCATGACGCGGTTGTACCCGCTTTTCGCGGGCAGACGCGCGCCTGCCCGCGAGAACGCCGAAGGTTCGTTTAAATCGGTGCCGGCGGGTTGACCGCCACGCCGAACGTGGCTGCGGTGCGAGCGATCTTGTTCAGGAATTTCAGACCGGGATACGTATAAACGTTAATCGTGTCGCCGGCGCCGTCGCCGACGAACAGACGCGTCGAATCGTGATTGAGCGCCACGCCGAACGGATCGGTGAATCCGCTGGTAATCTCGTTCGACGGCTTGTTCGAGCCCGGCGCGAAAACTTCGACGGCTGGAGCCGTCTGATCGATGATAATCAAGTTGTCCTTGGAATCTACCGCCATGCGGCCTGCGAATTTCAGCTTGATTCCCAAATCCGTGCCTTTGGTTGATTTCGGCGCAAACTCGAGCACTCTGCTCGCTCCGGTACTCAAATTCGCAGTCGTTGCGAAGACGTTGTTCTTCGCGTCTACGGCCAAACCGATCACGGCGGCAGGCAACGAGATCGTAAAAGACGGCGTGATCTGATGTTCCGGAAACTCGAAGATTTTACCCGCGCCGGTAGTGTCGTTGATATCTGAGATGTACACGGTACCGTCGTTACCGACGGCAACCGTTAACGGATTGTTCAATCCTCTTGTGATCTTGAAACTCGGTTTCGTGGATCCCGGCGCATACTCGGCGACGTTACGCCCGTCGACGTTCACTACCCAAAGATTTCCTTTGGTGTCGACCGCTAGCGCGTTGGGTCCGCTCAATCCCGTCGTGATTTGTCCCACGAGCGTGTGGGGCGCAGCTGCGTCGTAGATTTGAATGAGGTTCTGACGGCCGGTCGATGCGAACAACAGCGCAGGCGAATGTGGTGCCGCAAATTGCGTGAGGAGGGTACCGCGCGACTGGAACGTGTTTTGCGTGGGTGGGGCCGCAGCCGGCGAGCCCGAACATGCGGCAACGGATGCAGCGAGAGCCGCGGCTGCAAACGGCTGGAAAATACGGCGGATCTTCATGGCTGAACGAACGTCCTCCGAAGGAAACGCGTGGGCTTTGATGTCGCTTACTATAGCCTATATCAGCCGCAAAAGGTTTGAGAAAAGTGCCGAAAAACTGCCTCTGGCCGCGTAACTGACCTGCAAAGAAAAGGGCGCGCCCGCACCAAGTGATTCAGCATGCACTTGTAACACGCCGCGCATGCGGTCAATATCACGTCGCACGTGAACGTCGACGCCGTCTTCCGGTCGATATTAGGCGCCGGCCGTTTCAAATTCTTTTTAGTATTACCGCGTGAAAAAGAACGCGTAGAGCATCTCGGTTGCGTCGAGAACTTGGCTCGGCGGATCCAAACCGGCAATGCCCAGACGGTTTGCCAGCGCGACGGCGGCCTTCGGCGGCGGGACGCCCTGCGGCCATTGATGTCCTGCGCCGGGAATCGACACGAGATCCACGCGCAGGCCGTTCGGGCACACCGCGTCGAGTGTCTGGTAACCGTTTTCTCGACGCAGAGCCGCCGGCCCACAGCCGTCGATCGCGCGCCATCGTGCGGCCACGTCGGGAATCGGCGCCGTCACCGCATGTGCCGGTCCCATTCCATCGCCGCCGTAGTAGGGGATGTTGCGATCGCTCATTCCGTGAATTTCCATAAGTGACGTTTTGGCCGGATGCAGACACGGAGTCTCCATGGTGCCCGAAACCGAGCCGACGGCCCGCAACGGCAGACCGGAATCGCAGGCCATTCGGTAGGCCATCATACCGCCGTTCGATATACCGGCAACCGCAACGCGCAGCGGGTCGATGTGCTCGGTCGTGGTAACACGCGCGATAACGGTCTTTAGGAATGCGACGTCGTCGACGCCCTCCCGTTGCGCCGGGCCGCAACAGTTGCCCGCGTTCCACGAGCGGCCGACCCCGTCGGGGTACACGACCACCAATCGATGACGATTCGCAGCCGCATCCCAGCCGTACGAACGCTCCGCTTGTTCTCCCGTTCCAAAGCCGCCGTGCAGGACGACCACCATCGGAACGGCGCGGTCGTGCGATAACCCGGCCGGACGATAAACCCGATACCGGCGATCGCGCCCATCGACGACGACGTGCTGCAAGGGCGCAGTGGATACGTACGCAGGCGGTAAAATCATCACCGACGAGCGTATCGTGCGCACTAGTACATTTGCATTAGAGCCGCATGACAAGCAGCCCGCGCGGGGAATATTTGCGCTGGCGGAGGTTCTTGGATGTTGCAGCCGGCGCGCTTTGGCGTTTTTATTCTACTTTTCGCGCTCGCGCTGCAGGCGTGCGGCGGCGGAAGTGCGGGCGGGCATTATGCTCCGCTGCAAAATCGCTTCGATCGACGCATGGCGTCGTCGACCGGCGTCGATTGGCCGACGTTCGGCTTCAACCGTCAGCGCTGGAGCTACAATCCGTTCGAAACCACGCTCACGCCGGCGACCGTCGCCGGTCTGACGCTCAAATATTCGTTTCAATTGCGCGCCAAGCATACGAATACGCAGCCGATCGTCGCGACGAACGTGAAGCTTCTGTCGGGCGTGCACACGACACTCGTATTCGTAGGGGACGAAGGCGGAAATCTGTACGCGATCGACGACTCGACCGGCACGGCGGCATGGTCGAAGACGCTCGGAAAAGGACACTCGTCATGCTGGTCCTACACCAGCAACGGCGTTACCAGCGATCCCGTGATCGATCGCAGATCCGGCCGTATCTACGTTCTGGACGGCGCGGGCACGCTTTGGGCGTTTGACATCTGGTCGGGAAAACGTGCCGACGGCTTCCCGCCGCTGCAAGCGTTTACCGATCCCAATATCAACCACACCTGGAGCGGCCTGCTATTGGATTGGGCGCGCAATACGCTGTACTATCCAACCGCAAGCCACTGCGATTCCGGCACCTACTACGGTACGATCAACGCCGTCGATACCACGACGCAGCAAATCACCACGTTTAATCTCGTGGTCGACAAGTCTTCGTATTACGCGAACGGCGTTTGGAGTTGGGGCGGAGAGTCGATCGATCCGGACGATCGCAATTTGTTCGCGGGCGTGGGCAACTCCAAAGGCAGTCTCGGTGAATCCGGGACGTACAGCGACAGCGTCATCGAACTGACGAAATCGCTGCAATTCGTCGCTGACGAACAGCCGGACGGAAATCTGCAAGGCGATCTGGATATCGGAACGACACCGGTTCCCTTCAACGACGGATCCGCAAAGTGCCTCGCGTTCGAACGTAAGGACGGCAACTTTTTCTCCATCGACCGCACGAATCTTCAAAACGGACAGTACGTCACCGAATTGCATCTCGGCGGCGCACTTGCGGGCGCGGCGTATTCGCCGGCGCAAAATGCGCTGTACGTTTCGGTGCCGCGCGGCGTAACCAAACTTGCGATAGGCGCGAATTGCGCGCTTTCGATCGCGTGGCAGACCGCCTCGATTCATGCAACGGGCAGTTCGGTGCCTGCAGTAGCGGGCGGTGTAGTGTATGCCGCGGGCGATAACATCGTGTACGCGGTCGATGCCGGAACGGGCGCGATGCTTTGGAATAGCGGCGCAACTATCAAAGGCCGCGTTGCCGCAGAGCCGACCATCGTCAATGGACGCCTCTATGCCGCGTCGTGGGACGGGCATCTCTACGTTTTCGGTTTGTAACCTCGCGTCTGCGCGGAAAGCGAGAATTCGATGAAAGTCAAGGCTCTTTGCGTTTTTGTACTGCTGGCGGCGGCCGGCGCGCTAGCCGGCTGCGGCGGCAACCCGGCATCGAGCGGCATCTTGAGTCCGCTGCAGCAGAATCGTTCGACGACGTTCCAGTTTGTCGGGTACTGGGACGGCTGGCAGCAGAACAATTTGGTCAATACGCCGCAGGGCGTCAATGCAATACCGATCGCGTTCGGATATCTGCGCGGCCACACCATCACGATGTCCGAGATCACGCAAGGCTACGTGACCGCGAAAGACATCGCGGCGCTTCACGCGCGCGGCGTGAAGGTGACGCTTTCACTTGGTGGGTGGAGTCCCAAAAATTCGTTCGTGTTCGACGGAGACGTCCAAGGTTTTGAAAACAGCCTACGCGCGGTGCTGGCGAAATTGCCGTTCGACGGCGTCGATTTCGATGAAGAGCACGGAACGACGCAGCAGCGCATCAAGGATCTCACGACGCTGATTCCGGCGACGCGTTCGTTCTTCAACAGCCTCGGCCAGCCCGGCGCCGTGGTGACGTACCCGGCGTGGAACCGCCCGGGCGACTACGGCGACGGCACGATATTGAAAAATGCCAACGTCGTCGCGGCGCTGTCGTGGGTCAACGTGATGTCGCACGAAAACAACGACGTTGCGCGAACCGAAAGCGACCTCGAAGCGTACGGGGCGATCTTCGACAAACACCGGCTGATGCTGGGCGTCGATATCGACGATGCGCCGATTCCGACGAACGCCTCCTTGCAAGCGCTATCTTCGTGGGTGCGCACGAACGCGTACGGCGGCATGATGGCTTGGACCGTAAACAGCATAACGGCTGGTCAGATGAACGCTATCACGGGTACACCCTCGCTATGAAAATACACGTACTACTTGCGGCGGCGGCCGCCGGCTCGCTGGCCGCGCTGCCCGCAATCGCTTTAGCCGATCTGCACGTGAACGCCATCGGTTTCCATCGCGTCGTTACCGAGACCAATCAAAGTCCCGCGTGTCACGTTCATCGCGTGGATGACGGAACGATGGTGCGCTGCGCCGACGGTTCAAAAGGAACGATGACGTTGTACCGGCGTTCCAGCGAAACGCCCGTGTGCGAGCTGGATTTCTGGCCGCAGTCGAATAACGCTGCGCAACGCTGGCGAGTGCAAGTTTCGCACCAGGATTCTACGTACGGAACGTGCACGACGCAGTGGCAAGGTGCCGACACGCTAAACGTGACGCTCGCCGGCGGCACGTAACTCAAAGCGTCGGGTTTCCCGCGAGCTATCTACGGAACTTCTTCGGCAACACGCCGCGCGGCAACGTTCTGCACTTTAGCGGTGTGTACGAGCGCTTGTGCGTCGGATTGGTAGAATTCGTCGTTTATGGCAATCGCAGCTCGAACCGCGCTGGACGCGGCAAAAACGATCTGATGCCGGCTCGTCGTGCAGTCGCCTGCGGCATAGCACCCGCGCACGGTGGTCTGCCCGTTCGCGTCGATCCGGATCGTATAGCCTTCGTCCAGCGCGCACCCGATTTCTGCGGGCAAGTTCGAACGCTGGCGCAGCGGCGCGCAGACGAACGCCACGGCACATTCGAGCTTTCGTCCGTCGGCTAGGGCGATCGCGATGCCGTCTTCGTGTGCGCAGATTTTTACCGGGCGCGGCACGACCTCTATCTTCGCTGCGCGCTGCCATTCAAGCAACTCCGCGCTAGCGGTCGCTTCGGCGGTTGGACAAACGATCAGATCGTGAGACCACGTCCACAATTCCTGTGCGAGTTCCAACGCGCTGCGCGTATTTCCCAAAACGGCGATGCGGCGATCGCGGAATTCCCAGCCGTCGCAATACGGACACACAAACACGCGCTTCCCCCAAAGGTCGCGCATGCCGTCGACGTCGGGCAAATCGTCATACACGCCCGTAGCGAACAGAATCCTTCGAGCGGTGATTACGTCGCCGTCTTTCAGACGCAGCGTGAAGCGGTCTACCGCACCTTCAACGCCGGCGACATGGTCTTCCGCGTGCGCCACCGAGGGATAGGCGTCGAGCTGCGTGCGCGCCCGGCGCAACAATTCTGCGGGCGCTAAACCGTCGTGTCCCAAAAAACCGTGCGAGTCGCGAACCGGGCGGTTGCGCTGATGCCTGTCGTCGATTACTAGAACACTGCGCCGCGCTCGCCCGAGAATGAGTGCCGCGCTCAGTCCCGCAGGCCCTCCACCGATTATTGCCACGTCGTACGCACGATGCATCGCACGGGCACCTTACCCACAACGCGGCTCGTGAAGCAACAAGAGGGCCGCATTGCTGCGGCCCTCTCATCGGCAGGTCGTGCGTTTGTTCGCGCCCGCTATGGCGCGACGGTAAATATGGCTCCCCAATAAGCGGGGACCGATGCTGCAAGGTTGCCGGTATCCGTTTGGCTCGCCGGCGCGCCGCTGGTTTGGAAGTAGTTGACGACGAGGCTTTGAGTGCCGGCTGCTATCGCACCCTTCGAGAAGCCTGCCGTGTCGGTGAGAGCACCGCCTGCGTTGGGATACCCGAACGCGCTGAACGCCATCTCGTTACTCATTTGCGGCGCGCCGCTTCCCGTCGTCGTAAGACTCGACGTCGCCGTGTTGACGTAATGTCCGGCCTTCTTGTCGGCAAAGTACGAGTTCACCGACGCAGCACCGGTGACGTAGAACACGCATACCTCGGTGCCTAACGCTCCCGAGAACGACCACGAATTGGTCGATCCGTTGCCCGAGCCCAGGTAATACGAGTTCAGCACGTGTCCGCCGCCCGCGGTCGCGTTGATCAACGTTGCACCGGCGGGGACCGTCGGTGATGACGTTCCCGTCAGGACGAATGCGAAGATTGACGTGCCGGTCGGCGGCGCAGCGGCAAATGCGGCCGTGGCCGTGCCCGTCGACGGCGCGGTTGCGGTCGTGAACGACGGCGGTCCAATCGTTGGAACCGGCGTAGGCGTCGGTGTCGGACTCGGCGTGGGGGTTGTAAGTTGCAGCAGCGCGTTGGCGTTGCTGCGGAAATTCAACTGACCGCCGGAGTTGGTCGATCGTATCGCATTAGCCCACGTGTAATAAGAATCGTTGCTCGTTTGAAGATAGTACGCGAAGCTCGATTTTTGCGAGTCCTCGTACGAAATCAACCGCAGGTTGGGATACTTGGTGGAAGGCTGCGTAATTTCTTGAAGCATCTGCGTCAGCCACTGCGCCTTGCGCGCGCCGCCGTCGCCCCACTCCGTCGTGCCGATTTCCGAAATCGATATCGGGTGACTGCTCGTAATGGCCGCGGCGAGTTTGTATGAAGCCAGCGCAACCTGATCGAACGTATACCACGGTTTGCCTGTCGCCTGGTTACCGCGGTTATACGTATCGAAGCTCAACCAATCGACGTATGCGTCGCCGGGGTACGCGTTGGTCGGATCGTCCCACGGATTCGTCTTGGCGAAGCCGAGCTGCCCGGAATTGAAGCACCAGACGAACTTCACGTTATTCGCGCCGCGCTCGCGGAAAATGTTTACGACGTGCTGCCATGCGGCAATGAAGTTGGCGTCGGCCGTGCTGTCCGCGCCTTGATTGGGAAGACCCCACGACCAGCCGGGACTATTGAATTCGTGGAAAGGACGCAGGAAGATCGGGCCGCCGTAGTTGCGCAGCTCGTTCGCACTATTCTTTAGATACGTATCCCACGTGCCCGCAATGATGTCGGTCAGATTGATGTTCGTCGGTTCCCAGGTGAGCTCCGGAATGATTCCCAGCGCCTGCCATTGGCTCAATCCGCGTTTGTTGATGAAGTATGCCAAATCGTAGTGCCACGTGACGTACTCTATGCCGACTGCAATTGTCCGGCGATACACTTGCGAATAGTTGGGACACGGAACTTTGCCGGTATCGCCGCAAACTTCACCCAGAAAGACGCCCGCGGTGGACGGATTCGTATCGGTGAGAATCGGTAAGCTTGAAGGCGAGATCGTCGGTACCGGCGTCGGCGTCGTTCCGGAGAGGCGAAGAGCTGCCGGCGCTTGCTGACGATCGGTACTTCCCGGGAGTGTGTTAACGCCGTTGTGCGAACTCGAACACGCGCTGGCGAAAATCGCTGCAGCTACGAAAAGGGCGAGAGTGAGTTTGCTGAACGAAGCTCTCACGGGAATCCCTCCACAGGTTTGGGTCATTTCCGGCGAGCAGGGCGCAACTCTATCGCGCTTTTAGCCCTGGACAGCCCGCTGAGACAGCCCGTTCAGCGCGCGATTTTCGGGACCTGCGCTCCTTTGAAATGCGCGCAAAAGATAGGCAAAAAGCACTAGCTTCTGCGATACAAAATGCACGTTGGTTGGCCGCTGGGGTGGGCTGGCATTGGCTCTTCGCGAGGCGGTACAGCCGAAAAAGAAACCGCGTTCGGCGATCTCCCTCGCTGTAACGCCGGCGCGTCAATTGTTTCGGTTAGTTTACGTGCCGGTTAGATAGTTCCAGCTCGAGCACACGGGCGTTCCCGCTTTTCCGTTCGTGTAGGGAATCGTGCAGAAACTGATCTGCGCATAGAACATGCTTTGCGCTTCCTGGGCCGTAACTCCAAGCGTTCCGTCTTCTTGATATGATTCCGGGTATGGCGTGCCCAATTTGAAGTACGCCATCTTTTCGCTGGGGTTAACGGTGGTGTCGACGAGATCGAGTTCGGCATTCGTTCCGGAGTACGGCATCGAGCGCGCGACGATACCCCACTCTACCGGTGCATTCAGATCCACGGACAGTGAGTAATTAAGCGGTTCCGGTTGCGTACCGTGCGCGGCGCCTATAGAGAAATCTTGTATCTCCGTGGCGTTCGTATAGCCCGGAATTGTCGAAGTTCCGGTAATACCCGGAATCGTAAGCAGTTCCGTAAGGTTGCCCTGCAAGACGCTCTCTATTTGTGATTCGGACTCATGCGCTTTCGCTGCGACCGCACGAACGATTTCCGCTGGGACCCGAATGGGTCGAGAAACATTCCGCGTGAAGGCGGTGCGCGCCGAACCGGTTACGATTCCCGCTATCCCGGCCGGCGGCAAAACCGGCGTCGGCGCATAATCCGCGGCGCGCGTGACCGTATCCCAGTTTCGCGCGATCACCTTGCCCGTTATCCCGCCTACGAGCGGTTGGTATGCAAACTGCATCGCCGGAAAGTTGAGCGCAACAGATTCGGTGGGCGCGTTCGGATCGCTGGCCGAGATTTGATCGTCGACGACGGTCGCGGTTTTCAAATCGAATTCCTTGAACGGGAACGTGCCGTTCGAGTCGGTTCTCGTTTCTACGAGCCGCGAGTCGCCCGCAACGGACTGGCCGTTGAAGACCAGCTGCTGCATGAGGGGCGAGGTCGTATCCACCATTTTTTCAATGGATAGCGATGAAAACTGGCTGGGTCCGGTAACGATGTTGCCCGAACTGATGAGGATCGGTTCCGAAACGCCGAACGAGTACGCAAGCACTTCGACCCATGATTTTGGGTGCGTTAGCGGGTCGCCGCACGTCGAAAACGTGGTGGTAACTCCGGGAACGCAGATAATAATGTCCGGTGATGTGGTCGTCGCCGGATTGAAGTATCGCGGCGCGCGCGCGTTCGGCGAGTTGGACGAAGGTTGAGGGACCGGAGCGGGAGCGCTCACGGCGCCGGCGCCTGGGCCTCCCTGTCCCGAACAGCCGGCGGCAAATCCGAAAACGAAAAGCGGCAAAATGCAGCGTTGCAGAGTAGGTGACATTGCGACGACCTCTCAAAGCGCGCGACCCGCGGCGGACAAGGGGCGTTCCGTGCGATGCGGTACCTTCCTGCCTCTTGGCCGCTTTCGGTAACCGTCGGCGGCATACGCCAATCCGGCGAGCACGTGCAACCGTTCGAGTACGTATGAGAATGGGCGTCATCGTTTTATCGTTTACTGGTGGCAATTTTTGCGGCTGCGGTAGCGCCGGTACGCGTGGAGCTCACACACGACGAGAATCCTGGACGCTCTCGGGACGGCACGAGGCTACTATTGGCACGTAGTCCCCAACACGGGTTGACCGCAAGGAGCACGGATATGTTCGGACAGATTTCACAACCTTACATGCTGCAGGTCGCAGCCCTTTGGTGTTCGTTCGTGCCCGCACTCTTGCTTATCGCCCTATCGGTGTGCGCGCAAGTCGAGCGAATTCGTCGGCGCACGCGCCGGAAGCCCGCACTCGTTACGTCCTACCGCCGAAAAACACATACTCGCCGCTTCCCGGCTATAGCGACGCCGGCGAATTCGTGGCGTCGGTGCTCACGACCGATACCTATTCGCACTATCTTATAAATACGTTGACGTCACAGACGCATTAGGGTTATCGAAATGCGCGTCGCGGTTCGATTCCAGCGTTGCGGCGGCGGCGCCACCGCGCTATACTAAAGCCCCCAAAATATCGCTAGGGAGGGTTATTCATGCGCCTCTCCGTCTTCATATGTTTCGTCATTCTCATGGTCCCGAGCGCGTCGTTTGCGCAAGAAAGCACGACGCCCGGCTACACGGCATTCGACCAGCAGCAGTTCGCGAAACTTCGCGCCGGCGTCGGAACGTGGAATTGCGTTGACATTCCCGCGAACAAGAAGCCGGACGTTATTTCGACGACGCAACAAGGGAATTGGTTCGTGTCGCACGAGACCGGGGATAATCCGAATACGTCTTACACGCGATGGAGCCATGGCTACCGGCACTATTTTTCAGCGACCATGGACCCGCAGGGAGACATGACCGTGGCAATCACGACTGATCCCGATCCGTACAACGCGACGTGGAAATATACGTCTCCAACGACCACGCCCAGGAATAAACCGCTTCCGCCTTACAAAGTCAGTCTGTCGGGAAACACCATGATTTCGGAAGGCACCTTTTACGATAACAAGGACAAGCTTCAACGCTTCAAATCGACCTGTGTCAAGCAAATGTGAGTCCTAGAGGCGCAGCTCTCGCATGCGCCGCGCGATGGAGTCCGGAAGGTCGCGCAGCGCGTCGGTCATTGCGCGTGTCGAAGTCTCGAGCGAACGAATCGCCCCGATAATCTCTTCATTGGCGACGGGGGTTCTTACGGCGAGCAGGTCGAGCGTAATGCCAACAGCGTGCGCGAGCTGCGCAATTGCGAGCGACTCGTCGGGTGCGTACGGCTCCCCGCTGCGCTTTGAACCCAGTACCAAAGCCCCGATCAACCGCCCGCGGGCGAGCATCGGATAGGCGAACTCCCCCGCAAATCCTGTTTCCAAAAGGTGCAAGTCTACGGCTTCGTGCGAAGCGCGCAGCGCGACGAGTGCAGCGTCGTTTTCACCAACGGTTCCGTAGTGTCCGCGCCCGTCGTCCAGTGCGAACTCGACTGCCGAAGCGTCTGCGTGCTTTTCGATCGTTTCTTTTGCGCGCAGCAAGACGACGTCGCGGTTCGTGATGAATGCAACCTCGCGTGCAAACCGCTTTAGCGCAAGCTCGTCTTCGTGGCGCTGGCGAAAAAACACGTTATCGACGAAACGATCGACGCGAGCGTGAATCTGATGCAACGAAAGTCCGAGTGCGAGTGCGATGGCTGCACTCACGGACACATTGGCGATGCGGCCTGCCGTGTGGAGCCAACCTCCCAGCGCCCATTCCACGAGCGTGAAAAGACCCACAACGACGAGCGACACCGCCGTGAACACCGCTGCGCGGTTGAGGACAAATCCGACATCCAACAGCCGCCGTCTGAGCAACGCATACGTCAACCCCAACGGCGCAACGATCCAACTGACATTGAGAATCCAGTAATAGATGACCGGATTTCCGACGAAATACGACTGCACCGTGGCAATTCCGAAGAGATAGAGAATCGCAAGGGAGCCCGTCGCCCATGCGACACGCGGGCGCTCTGCGCCGCTTGATGCACGTACCGCAAGAATCGCACAAAGCAAAGCCATCATCGCTGGTCCCACGACGGCTGCAAAAAGTAGTAACGGCCGGGCTCCGAACCACGCGTGCAGATCCAGCACACCGAACCACAATCCGGCGATACCGAGCACGCCGCCCGGGCCCGGACCACCTTGTCCGGCGCCGTTCCAAATCAGCGCCGACAGTGTTGCGATAGCAACCGTCAATGCCGTCAACGTTCGACGAAAAGCTGAAACGGGAAGTCCGAACAGCAGAGCGTAAATCGCAAACAATGCGACGCCTGCGCTGAAAATAATTTGAGCGAAGACGTTTAGTACCGCGTCAAACGCGGCCCAAGGAGTAAGCCAGCCGTTGATCGGAAAAAGGTTTTCACCAAGCATGATGAGCGCGAGTGTGAGCGAAAGCAGACGCACTTCGATATTGTCGGGACGGCGCCAGATGAGCAGCGCCGCAACGAAAAGGCCGATGGCCGAACCCAACCAAAACGCCCAGTCAAACAAGAGCTGGGACGCTGCCCAAAACGGGATCGTCGTGTAGGTTGCCGGTGTGACGGTTAGCGTACGGATAGTTCCATTGCGCACGATTGGAAGGCGTAGCGGCTCTCCGGCGAGCAGCTCGTTCCGCAAGTGGTAGCGCGCGCCGGGAATCATGCGCCGCAAATCGATCGCATCACCGATGCGTATGCCGGCGCGCTCTGCAACCGAACCAGGCACGAGCGCTTGAAAAGTATCGACGAATTGTGACGTCGTCACCGGGCCAAAAGGCTCGCCGCCAAATGCGTCGCCCTCAAGGTAATATGTGGCCCACGCGCTCTCCACAACGGCGAGAAGCCCGACAAGGCAGAGCACGAGCACGACCCGCTGCCAAACGCGCGTTCCGGCCGGCATCCGCGCGTCTTCCAGGGAAGCCCGCCGGATGACCTTCACGGGCTGCGCCAACATCGAATGCTCCCGTCATAGGTTAGGAACTACCGGAGGCGTAACGCTCCCGAGATTAATGGCGAGTCAGCTCGCGGGAAGGGAGTGGTCTCAGCTCTGCTGTTGCGCTGGCTATACCCTTCGGAACTAGACGTTACGGTTTAAATGTGATAACGCCCAAGACCATAGGGAGTTGCGCGGCCACCGCGACCATATATTGTAAACCAAAGGTTGGAATTTGCACCGGGCGCGATCCCAAAACGGATAGCGTTTGAGGTTAGCGAGTGCGGTATTCGGTAGTCCGTCCACGAACCGGACATTGTAATCCTTGCCACGGATCACACCAACAATGCATCAGCGATTCGAAAAACGCGTCCTCCATCCCGGATAAAGCTAGTACGCGACCTTTGCGACTCAACGCGGGAGTTTGAACTCAGCTTAGTCTATTTCGGGATTTCCAGCGACTAGGTGTAGGTTTTGCTAATCCGCCGTGTAACGTGTCGCATCCCTATGCGAACGCTGGCGCGTATTGTACTCGGCGCAATACCGGCATTTATGCTCGTCGGTGCGGTGCCGTTCGTTAACCGCGTGGAGCCGCGAATTCTTGGGATGCCCTTCTTGTTCGCCTGGCTTGCGTTTTGGATGCTGACGATCCCCATTTTCATGTCCGCCGCAGACAGGCTGCGCAAAACGTGAACGCCGGCGTAGCGCTCGGCATCGTTGCCGCCATCGTTTTCGGCACGATTGCGTTCGCACTCGTATCGGTCCGGCGCTTTCGCATGGACCCGGAAGAATTCATCGTCGGCAACCGTTCTTTCGGATCGCTGCTTCTGTGGATACTGCTCGCGGGCGAGATCATCACCAGCTTTACGTTCCTCGGAGCAGCGGGTTGGGCGTACGGCAAGGGCGCCGCGTCGTTTTACATCATCGTCTACCTTCCGCTCGGATACATCATCGCATACTTCTATCTGCCGAAAGTCTGGAAGATCGGAAAGGCTCGCGATCTCATGACGTGGCCGGACTTCCTGGCCATTCGGTACGGAAGTAAGGGACTTGCAATCGGCGTGGCGCTTCTGCAATTCTGCCTGATCGTTCCTTATGTGACGCTGCAACTGACGGGACTGCAGATTGTGCTTACAATCGCAGGTTACGGAAGGTATGACGCTCACGTTGCAGTCGGCGCCGCTTTCCTATTGACGGCGCTTTTCGTCTTCACCGCCGGTCTGCGCGGCGCAGCCTGGGCTAGCGTCATCAAGGACTCGTTGGTGCTGGCAGCCGCGGTGTTTGCCGGCATCGCACTGCCGATCTACTTCTTCGGATCCCCTGCGAACATGATCGCGCACGTTCTCGCGATAAAGCCGCACTGGTTCCAGCTCGGCGCCGGCGGCAGTCAATACGGCACAATGTGGTTCATGACGACGGTCCTTCTGAACGCGATGGGCGTAACGATGTTTCCCAACATCATCGTTTCGATCTTCGCGGCGAAATCCGAACAAACCGTGAGGCGCAACCTCATTTTCATGCCCTTGTATAGCGTGGTCGTCGTGTTTATGCTGCTTGCGGGCTTTACGGCGATGCTCGTCGTGCCCGGTCTCCAAGGGTCCGCGGCAGATCAATCCTACCTGCTCGCGATTCAGCGGTATTTTCCGCCATGGCTTTTGGGTCTGGTCTGCGGAGCAGGATGCCTGGCGGCGCTCCTGCCGGCATCCGTATTACTGCTGTCGGCATCAACGGTCATATCCAAGAATGTTCTAGGACACACGCGATGGACTCGCCCGATGGTTTTGCTGTGTGCCATCCTTGCGCTCGTGCTGTGGTTCTTTGCGAAAACCACGCTCGTCGATATCTTACTGCTGGTATACAACGGCATGAGCCAGATCTTTCCGGCTGTCGTCTTCGGCCTGGTATGGAATCGCGTGAACGCATGGGCCGTCGGAGCCGGTATCATAACAGGTGAAGCGGTAGCCGTTTCGCTCTTACATGCAACCAGCGGCCCGTGGGGAGTCAATACCGGGCTGTGCGCGCTCTGCGTCAACGTCGTCGTTTGCGTGCTGATCGCGCTCTGTTCACCGCAGCCGGCAACTGTGGCGGTGGGACAGCCCGGAATCGCTCCCTTTCAACGACGCAATATGAGCAGCCCCTAAGTGGCGGTTCGCAATCCTTGCGTTTGCACCGAACTGCGCAAAGCGTCGACCGTTTGTTGAAGTTCTTCCATGCGTCTGCGAAGCGCGTCTGCTTCTAAGTGATCGTACGCTGCGCCGGCAGCTATCGCGCAGGCCGACAAGAGTTGTAACTCGTCGGCGTCAAACTCCTCACCCGTCATGTGCGAGCCGAGGATTAATACCGCGCCGAGCTCGTGGCGAACGAAAATTGGAATCGCCAAAGCGGGCTCACCCGGCGCGGAAGGCAGGTCGGTACGTCGCCATCGGATTTCGGAGAGACGCAGCACTTGACGTTCTCCTTCGATCTGCAGCAACAGGCGGTCGCGCTCATCCAAGCACGTTGCGGTCGTCTCGTCCCAGCCGACCGCAGCCATACGTTCGAAACGGTGCAGCGAAGTCCGGCGGAAAAGTGCTGCCGACGCAAGACCCAGTGCTGCGGCGCTTTCCTCGGCCAGCATTTCGTCGACCAATTCGAATGACGCAGCGTGCGGCAAGCCCGACGCGAACCGCGTTAGCGCCCGCTCCGCAGCGTGCCGCGATCGAAACAGAACACCATCGACAATTCGATCGATTCGGCGGTGCAGCGCGTTCATCCAAAAGCCGATCGCTACGGCCGTCAACACTTCGACGACAATCGCCAAACGCGACTGATCCAAAACTTTGCCCACGAGCCAATCGATAAAAGCGAAGGCCGCGACGAGAACCGCCGTGATCGTGCCGTAGACGATGGTGCGGCTAACGAAGAACGAAATGTTGATTACGCGATGCTTGATAATGGCATACGCAACACCGACCGGAGCGGCGGCGCCGATGACGGCGATAGCATCGTACAGAGCGGGCGTTCCGGCGAGCAACCCCACCAACAGCAGCTGCACGTGGGGCGCAGCGAGCGCGATGAAGCTGCCGATCACGACCCAGCGCAAACGCTGCCGATCTGCCCCGACCGCGCGAACATACGTGACGCCCAAAACGAGGAGAATAAGCGCGGTTAGGAAGAGGCTTGCGCGATAGTCCCACACGTCGATCCAGACGGCGGGGCGGCCCATCAAGTATGTGGACGCCAGCGATGCTACGCTGAGGGCCGCGTTTGCGACGAACAACACCCAGGCGCAGCGTTCGATCCAAAGCCGCCACCCTGAAACGGAATCCTGTAACATCCGGACGGAGAAGATCAGCAGTCCCGGAAGCGCAG
Source organism: Vulcanimicrobiaceae bacterium (assembly GCA_035938175.1). Taxonomy (GTDB): domain Bacteria; phylum Vulcanimicrobiota; class Vulcanimicrobiia; order Vulcanimicrobiales; family Vulcanimicrobiaceae; genus DASRDE01. The sequence continues at coordinate 15,832 of DASZHD010000022.1, read as the reverse complement.
CGGACGCCACGATAACGATAAGACTCAGCCAAACAAAACTCGTGGGGAGCCGTAATGTGGCATCGAGCTCGCGGTAGGGAAACGGTGCCGATCCCAGACAAAATAGATAGAAGCCCCAAACGATCGCCGAAGGCCGCAATAACAATGTGATCGTTCCAATTAAAACAAACAACACACCGGCAACAACGTCGGCGATAATTGCGGCGCGTTCGGAAAATTCCATCGGCTCCGGCACCGATACCATGTGAACGCTATATCTCACGCCACTGCGAAAAAATCCGACGTCGACGGGGATACCGGGTGACGTGCAATTCTGCGGAAAGAGAAACCAGCGGTTTTGCGGGGAGAGCGCGGCGATATCGATGCGATCTCCGGCCCGTACGCCCGCGCGATCCGCGGGTGACCCGGGAGCAACGTGCGCGATAACGCCGTCACCGTTCGCGGTCGTGCCGAAGACGCCGATAGGCCACTGCAGTCTGAATAGGTCGGCGGCGCCGCTAACGAGGATGAAGAGCGATAACGCCAGGACTAGGAACGTCCTACCGCCAGAGCGCCTGAAAGCCGCCCCGGAATGCATCTTTATCCGTTCCTATTAACCGTTTGCGTGTCCTTTGACCCGAGCGCGTTATCCCAGCCTTGTAAAGCGCCCGAGCAGGGACCCGGTTATCGGTGCCGCGGTTGCGATTTTTACCCGACGCAAAAACTACGCCGACAGAGCTCGACGAACGCGTTGCAAATATTCGGGTAATTCCGAGACCGCCGTTGCGCTGCCTACACCGGTAAAAGAAAAAGCGCCTTGCGGCGCTGTGAATGTAATGAAAACGATTTAAGTTCGATATATCTGCTACGCCGGAATACTAGGGTACGGTTCGCCTCCCGGTTACGGCGCGAATGATCACTAGCAAGAGAACTGCACCAACGATCGCGCAAAGGATGCTTCCGATATTAAATCCGGTGACGCCGACATGGCCGAACAGGCTGTAGACCCATCCGCCAACGAACGCGCCGACGATGCCGACGATGATGTCCCCGATAATGCCGCCCGGCCCTTCCCCTGGAACGAGCCACTTTGCGATGAGCCCGGCAATGAGACCCAGCACAATCCAGGCAAGAATGCCCATAGGTTCTACACTCCCAACCGGCGGGGAAAACCGCCAACGCCCCTTTACCCACGTGACGTTATTGTTTACCTGATTCGGCCGGTTAACATTTCGCGCTCCCGCCTGATGAGGCAGCGGTGCCCATGGAACGACTGGAAAACGCCGCAGGAAAGGGTGATTCGAACTTGAGCAGCCTCACCCGGACCGTTGTCCAAATCGCGGCCGCGCCGGGACATTTAAATTCTGATGTCGCCCTTGTCGACAGGTGCCGTTTCGCAGTGGGTGTATTCCCGAATAGCTTCGTCTATCCGAGGTAAAAAGCCGGCCAATGTCTGGAGCGCCGCGCGGAACATGAGCGCCTCCTCCATGTTCGCGAACTTGACAGTCACGTCGTCACTACTCATAATCCAAAGTTCTCCATTAGTATTTGAAAGCGGTTACGTGCTTTATAGCCTCTTGGCGAATCCGTTAGAAAACTGTTAGAGACCAATCCGACGTCTTTGCCGGTCCACGCACTTCGAATGCCCACTCGGTTGTGCCGAAGGCCGTAGCGTATGTTAGTTCCCAACGACTATAAGGTTGGGACGCTTTACTTTCAGCGTGCGCAGCCTGTGCGAGGTTCCGGCCGAGTAAACGATAACGTCCTCATTAAAAAAGGGGACATACAGATTGCCGTTGCTGTCCAAGGCCATCGATCCAGGCGGCTGATAATTGCCGGGCGTGCTTCGTATCGGAATCGTGTACGAAGGTGCGGAGCTGCCGGGCGCATAGACTGTTATTGAACCGCTGTCCGTTTGGCTGCTGTAGTTAGCGACGTAAAGGTTGCCCTGCGCGTCGAGGGTAAGCGCGACCGGTGATGCAATTCCTTTTGTTATCGTGTAGGCCGGCGACTTCTGCCCTGCATTGTAAACGAAAATCTCCGATCCTCCGCCGTCGGCAACGTAGAGAGTACCATTGGGAGCCGCCACGATTAGGACGGGGACCTTGAGTGCAGGCTTCGACGGTTGTATCCGATATGAGGGCAGCTTTGCGCCCGGTCTAAAAACGTCAATCCAGACCTGCTTCGAAGAATTCGGTCCGTTCACGACATAAAGATTGTTCGAGCCGTCGACCACCGGGTCTCTGGGACCGCTAAGATTTGAGGTGATCGTATAACTTGGCGTGGTGTTTCCGGTCGCGAAGACATAGATGGAATCGGGATCCACGCTGGTTGCATAGAGCGTTCCGGTAGAGTCAAAAACCAAGTCCGCCGGATACTGCACGCCCGTAAGCGTGTTAAGAAGCGTCTTGCCGTCACTCGAATACTCATCTATGACGTCAGGACTGCCAGGATAAGGCATGGATAGATAGAGGTTCCCTGCGGGGCTCAATGCCATTCCTTGCGAACTTTCAGTGATCGTGTAAGACCGCGCGGTGCTTCCTACCGGAAATATCGGGACAGAATAGTACGCTTCGACGTAGACATTTTGAGTCGTGTCAGCGTGCTGCATTGCTCTTTCAGGCACAAATCCCGATGGCCGCGTTGGGCCCGAAGCGCTGCATCCTGTAAGTACCACTATTAGGGCGTATACGGCCGCCATGTATCGCATCTTACATTCCTTTTCAGCAACGCTACGATGACCAGCGCTTCGAGGTCGAATATGCGCCTCCTTGACGATTAGGCTCTCATTTGACGGATCGGGCGGGACGCGATGACGAGCGTAAATACTGAATTGTATGCGAGCGATCACTGCCGAAGGCGACTACACGAGCGCAAGAGCGCGGGAATCAAGCTGCCCGCGGCAAAACCTGCGCCGCAAATGCCACTCCAACCAAGTGACAATTGAAAATAGTGAACCTCTGTCCAATGCTTCGCGGCGAACGCGTCACGCTTCATCCTCTGCTCGCCGAGCACGCCAGGGAGCTCTTCCCGATTCTGAGCGACGCTGAGCTCTGGCGCTTCGCGCCCCGACCGCGCTCGAAGTCTCTGAATGAGATGCGCGATGCCTTCGCCCGGCTGGAGTCTAGGCGCAGCAATGACGGTCGTGAGCACTGGCTGAACTGGGCCATCGAGGAGAAGGCAAGCAAAAACGTCATCGGGTTTGTTCAAGCGACAGTAGATGAAGCAATAAGCGAAGCGAGTATCGCGTACATCCTTGCGCGCAATTCTTGGGGCGCCGGTTTGGCGTCAGATGCCGTGCGCGCGATGCTTGTACACCTAAAGACGATTGGTGTGGCGAGGCTTATGGCGACCGTCGATTCACGCAATCTCCTGTCAATCCGGCTGCTCGAATCGTTCCGATTCCGGGTAAGCGATGCTCAGGACGCAAATAATGTCCGCTATGTTCTTGCAGCGCCCGATTTCGTATAATTGTCCTCAGCCCTATCATAACCTGAGCCGGTCGTTTAGAAATTCTTGCCGGAAAAATGCACGAAGACGGCTTTGCCTTCCACGTAGCAACTAACGGCGTCTGGCAAGGGGAACACGCTCCGCCGCGGTACGTCGGATTTCCGCTAATGCGACAAGTTGACTTGCAGGAAGTACTCGCCGTCTACCGGTTTACAGTTCACCATCTTTGGAATGAAGTGCAAAGATTTCGCCGCGTTCACCGTGGCTTGTCCTTTCGAGATGTTCACGGATCCGTCTGAGCTGCCGTCAACGCGGATCCCAGTTTCTTTTCCGTCTGCCGAGACTTCTATCACAAATTTGGCCGACGTAGCGGTTCCGGATCCAAAATCGTGCATAATGGCGGCGTTAAAATTCTCGAAAGCGTCGTCGTCTGCCACCTTGGGGTCGGCCACAGGGATTGCACAAGCCGTGGGCGCCGGACCAGGCGAATCAGGAACGCTGCTAACGACGAAAATCGCGGAAACGATAAACGGAACAAGCATAGGAATTTCTTTCGGCTACACGCGATACTTCCTGGGCCTAAGGTCGAATTTGCCCGTCTTCCGGTGCAACGGTGTATCTTTCGGCCGCTGACCAGCGCGGTTCTCGCATCCATTCGCCCAACGCTTGGAACGTTTCCGGCGAGCTGATCGCAACCGGATCGCGACCGCAAACGAAAGAGATAAAGAAAAGGCCAAAACTCCGGGATGACCGAGACTCGAACCCTCATCCCGGGGTCTTGGCTAATCCCGCCCGACACCGAATGCTCTTATGGCGTAACGGATTTCGCTTCCCCGAGCAGCGTCCAATCCCGAATAGTCCCGTCCTCCGTTTTTACCTGCAACGTTAGAAAACCGTTATACGGATCGTACTGGTAAAGCGCCGATTACACGCGCGCGCTAGAATTCACGGCTGAAGAGTGAAGATCGAGCCTCTGCCGTCTTGGCCGCCGCCCGTCGTCGTACCATAAAGCGTACCATTGACGTAGAGTAAGGAGCCGCCGGCGTAAGCATTGCTGAACCTGTGTAGCACTTTCTCAACCCCCGACGTGCTCATGCTAAAAACTATCCCACCATGGCTCGTACCGCTCCCAGCGTTACCGTAAAGCGTGCCGCTCACATAGATCAACGGGTCCCCCGGTGACCGGCCATCCCAAGTTCCCTTAAAGTTGTGCAGTACGGTTTCGGCTCCCTGAGGTGTGATGGTAAAGACAGTCCCAGCGTCGTTTGTACCACCGCCCTCGGTGGCGCCGTACAGGATGCCGTTCACATCGATTAGGCCGGCAGTAGGGTCTACGCCGTCTCCAGGATTCCCGAAGGTATGCAAGACCTGCTCCACGCCGCTTGGCGTAACGCTGAAGACTGTCCCTTCGTTGGCGGTGCCCCCATATAAGGTCGTCCCGTACAGCGTGCCGTTCACATCGATCAGGGCCGCGTGCGGATTCGCGCCATCCGTTCCCCCCTTGAATGTGTAGATGACGTTTTCTACGCCTGCCGGTGTAACGCTAAAGACGGTCCCAACGCCGGCGGTGCCGCCCGACAGCGTGGCGCCATACAAGACTCCGTTCACATCGATCAAGGCCGTGTTTGGAGCTTCACCATCGGTCCCGCCCTTGAAGCTGTAGATCACCTTTTCTACGCCTGCCGGTGTAACGCTAAAGACGGTCCCGCGGTGGCTCGTACCACCTTCATATGTAGTGCCATAGAAGGTGCCGTTGACATCGATCAAGCCCGCGAACGGATAAAAGCCATCCCTTCCACTCTTGAAGGTGTACACCGTCTTTTCTATCCCTGCGGTCGTAACGCTAAAAACGTTTCCGTAGCGGTTTGGCCCACCCAATGACGTTGTCCCATAAAGCACGCCGTTGACGCTGATCAATCTGCCGATCGGATGCAACCCTGAATTCTGCGTGAAGCTATAAAGAAGTTGGTAGCCGTTGACGACCGCCGCGTTGTCCCCGAAGGCGCTCGAACCTGCGGACGTCGGCATCGCGCTTTGTTGTGAGCCGCCGCACGCGGTCAGTACAGTAACGGCAAGGAAAGCCAGGTACGCGGGAAATTTAAACACGATAACCCTTTCGCACATCGCGGTTCGAGACTGCCCTAGCGCAACAGATCAACGACTGTGTGAGCTTCGAATCGGTTCAAAGCGCACACTTTAGAAAAACCCCGCCAGAGTGGTCGTCAGGAAGCGTCTTGTGCGTCACCTTAGCAAAAACTAGAGAAAACTAAGGGAACGGGGCTACAGGCCCGCCACAGAGATTTTACGTGCACGATTTGGTGCATGCGACCGAACGAATCTCGTATTCATCAAGCTCGCGCGGCGCCTATCGGCCAGGAAGAGTCTCGTCTCGATTGCTGTCGGGCCACCGCAGATATGCGTTCATTGGTCCGAACTAAGCACCTCGACGCCCGAGGTGCTTCGACAATCTCAGCGTCACAATTTTGGGATGACCGGGACTCGAACCTTCAACCCGGGGTCTTGGCTAATCCCGTCCAATAGCGAATGCTCTTATAGCGTGAGGGATTTCGCTTCCCATAGCAGCCTCCAGTCCCGAATAGTCCCCGCCGTTCTTACCTGCTCTGTTAGAAAACCGTTATACGGACCGTACTGGTAAAGCGCCGATTACACACGCGCGCTAGGATTCACGGCTGCAGCTTAAAGATCGAGCCTCTGCCGGCTAGGCCCCCAGTTGCCGTAGCTCCATACAGCGTGCCATCGACGTCAAGCAGGGGTGCCTCGTCCGAAGTACGGGTGCTGAACGTGTGCAACACGTTGACCATCCCCGACGTGCTGACGCTAAAGACTCTTCCGCCGCTGCTCGTACCACCGTAGTAGCTGGTACCGTAAAGCGTGCGGTTCACGGCGATCAGCGGTCCATACGGAAGCGCGCCATCCCAAGTTCCCTTAAAGCTGTGTAGCACGGTTTCGACACCCTGAGGCGTGATGCTAAAGATCGTCCCGTCGTTGCTCGTACCACCGACGGAGGTGGTGCCATACAAGGTACCATTCACATCGATCAGGCCCGCATAGGGGATCTTGCCGTCGCCGGGCGGATTCCCGAAGCTATGCAATACTTGCTCCACGCCGGTCGGCGTAACGCTGAAGACCGTCCCATAGTCGGCGGTGCCCCCGTAGGGGGTAGTGCCGTAAAACGTGCCATTCACATCGACCAAGGCCGCCTGCGGAAATTTGCCGTCGGCTCCGCCCTTGAATCTGTAAATAACCTTTTCTACACCTGCCGGCGTAACGCTAAAGACCGTCCCGCGGCTATGCTCGCCACCAGACTCGGTAGTGCTATACAGCGTACCGTTCATATCGATCAAGGCTGCGAACGGAACGCTGCCATCGGTTCCCCCCTTGAAGGTGTAGATCGTATTTTCTACGCCTGCCGGTGTAACGCTAAAGACGGTGTTAAACTCGGTGGTGCCATACAGCGTGCCGTTCACATCGATCATGGCCGCGAGAGGACGGCCGCCATCGGTTCCGCCCGTGAAGGTGTAGATCGTCTGTTCTACACCTGCGGTTGTCACACTAAAAATATTCCCGTATTTTAGCGGCCCACCGTATGCCGTTGTCCCATAAAGTATGCCGTTGACGTTGATCAAGCCGGCATCCGGCTTCAGTCCGGAAGCCTTCGTGAAGCTGTAAAGAAGCTGGTAACCGTTGACGCCGGCGGCGTTGTCCGCAAACGCGCCTTGCAGAGCATTAGAGCCTGGCGACGTCGGCATCGCGCCTTGTTGCGAGCCGCCGCACGCGGTCAGCACCGTAGCGGCAAGGAAAGCCAGGTGCGCAGGAAGTTTAAACATCGGCAACTCTTTCTCACATCGCGGTTCGAGACTGCCCTAGCGCGGCAGATCAACGACTGTGTGTGCTTCGAATCGGTTCAAAGCGCACACTTTACGAAAAAACCCGCCAGAGTGGTCGTCAGGAAGCGTCTTGTGCGTCACCTTAGCAAAAACTAGAGAAAACTAAGGGAACGGCCCTACAGTACCGCAGCGATTTAGGTGCACTATTTGGTGCGTGCGACGGGATGAATCTCGTATCATCAACAACGTCGATGGGCGAGGAAGAGTCTCGTCTCGGTTGCGGTCGGCCACCGCAGATATGCGTTCATTGGTCCGAACTATTCACCTCGACGCCCTAGGAGCTTCGACAAGCTCAGCGTGACAATTTTTTGGGATGACCGGGACTCGAACCCGGACGCTCTTTCGAGCAGCAAATTTTCGCACCACTACGGCTTTCGCCGCCTCGTCTCACGAATGTCGTTCGCGGTTCGAGTTTGTTGGTCCGGACTGTGCCTTGACCATATGATCTTCATCACGTAGGCCGCGCCCGTCCAGTCTCTACACCTTCGATCCGTTCGTGCATCCCTTCGATACCTCAGGGTCCTTCGATACCTCAGGATGACACGTGCGCATCCCCTTCGATACCTCAGGATGACCTTTGCGCATCCCCTTCGATACCTCAGGGTCCTTCGATACCTCAGGATGACACCGTGACACCGTGCACAATGTGCGCGGCATCGGATCGCTTGGCTCGGCGTCGGCACGCGCATACGCGCAGAGCGTTCACCGAATTTGAGCGCATCCCGCGGGCCGTTTCCGAATCCCGCGGCTCCAATCCAAAGTCTGCTGTGTCTACCTATTCCACCATCATCCCAAGATGGACGCATTTCGATTAGCCGCCCAGCGCTGGATTACTGCTCGGCCGCAACACGGGTATACCCCTGAAGCATAATGCTCGAGCCAACCAGACACACCGAGCGCCGGTCAGACCCGAACCGCGCGACCTTCGGCAACCGCCTACTCGATGCAATGCCCGCAAGCGACGCCGAGCGCATCGCCGGGTCGTTAAGGCGAGTATACGTACAACGAGATCAGGTTCTCAGCCGGCCGGGAGAACCGATGACCTTTTTGCACTTCCCGATCGATTCGTTCGCGTGGCTTTGGACCGAAACCACAAATACGGATCGTCCAACATCCGTCTTTACCGTGGGCCATCGCGGCGTCGTGGAGTGGAACCGCGTGTTGGGCGGCGTACGCGGCGAAACGTGTGCGACGGTAATCTCGCCGGGTTCGATGTGGCGTCTTCCGATTGAAATCTTCGAGCAGCAGCAAGCTGCGCCGAACGCGCCGCTTCGGCGCTTGCTTCTGCGGTTCGTCAATGCCGCCGTATTGAACGCCGCCTGCCGGCTCGCGTGCAACTCGGAGCACAACATCGATCAACGCTTGGCGCGTTGGCTGCTGTGGGTCGGGGATGAATCAGGTCAATCCGAGTTTTCCATCACGCATCAGCAAATGGCCGAAGTGGCGGCCATCCGGCGCCCGTCGGTTTCGCTGGCACTCTCCCAATTTCAGCGCGAAGGTCTGGTGCGATCGCAGCACGGGCGCTTGCGAATCATTCAGCGCGAGCGTCTGGAGGCGCTGGCCTGCCCCTGCTACTGGAGAATGCGGCATAACGCCGAGGGAGTGTTTCAAGAATGAAGACGGCGCCGCTGCGGCGCCGTCTTCCGTTCTGATTCGTTTTTGAGTCGTTACTGCATCCCCTCGTCATTTTCGCCGCCCAAGCCCAGATCGCGGCTTTGTTCGCGAAGCGAGTTTGACGCCGTTTCGCGTGCGGCTTCGATCGTTTCTTTGATCACTTCGCCGCCGCGCCGGACTACTTCGGACTGCGCCTGACGCACGCGGCCTTTCATCTCTTCGGCAACCGGCCCCAGCCGTTCGCTTTCGAAACGCGATACCGGCAAAATCAACCCCACCAAAAAGCCGACGGCCATTCCCGCGAGCAGCATTCCAATCGGATTGTCGCCTCGCAGCGGAATGTTCCGCGCCATGCCCTGCATGCGATCTTGCAATTGGTCGCGCACGTCGCTGACGCGATCGCGCATGCCGCTTACCGAATCGCCCACGCGATCGCGCACGTCCCCGACGCGATCCTGCATGTCCCCGATGCGATCGCCGACTGCGTCCTTCACGTCATCGATGCGGCCTTGCACTTTTTCCTTTGCGCGGTCGACGACGTTCGCATTGTATGCTACCGATTGCACATCTTGCGCAACGCGCTGGCGCGCATCTTCTATTTGGCGGACTTCGCTCCGCTCTTGATCCATTCTATGTCCTCCTTCACGCTACGCGTTGTTTGTTCGAATTGGATGGGAAGCGCCGACTGGATCTTCGCACGCGCCGCTGCCAAAAGCGAGATAGCGGCGAATCCCCAGGCGGCCGTAACGATGAGTGCTGCCAGCCATGGCGCAAGAACGAGTTGCAGGACGATCATCAGGAACGCCGTGAATGCGCCGAGCGCCGCAAGCCCCATGATCGCTCCGGCTCCCAGCCATACGGCGCCGGCGACGAGTCCGCGCAGTTCTTCTTTCGCTTCCTTTTTGAAAAGCGCCAGCTCAGCGCGAAACAGATCGCCCAGATCGTGCCCCAGGTTAGCGACCGATTCGCGTATGGATGCAGAATCCACGATCGGTTCGCGTGCGTTCATTACCGATACCCCACGCTTTGGGACTGATATCCCGCGCTTTGGGGCTGCGAATAGGAATCCACGTATTCATTCGTCTCAACGCCGCTGCGCACGGTGCGCGCTGCCGCTAGCCCGCCCAAAAAGCCGATGCCCGCAAGCAGCCACGTTTTGTCACGCGCATAACCCTGCGCGTCGCTCCATAGCCGCTGTCCGTCGTTGTTACGAAGATAGCGGGCCAGGCCGCTCGCCTGGTCGGCGAGCCCCTCGACCACCGCCGCCGCTTGCTCTTCCTGACGCTCGCGCAGCACGCCGCCCACCTCGCGCGCGACGTTGATGTAGTGCTCGACGCGATCCGCCAGGATCGACGTTCCGCGATCGACCGCTTGATTGACTAGGGTTTGCGAGCGCTGCAATATATCGCCAGTGTCCAATCGTGCCGCCATTTCAATACCTTTTGATGGATTGTTGGTGTGTGTATCGTGTTACATACCCAGCAATGCGACGGTGACCAATCCAAATCGGTTAAGCGGTAACAACTTCTCCCTTGGTCGCCGCCTGCGGCTGCGGTGCTCGCCATCCGCAAACGGTTCGCGGTGCGATTGCCCTGAGGCGGTGTTTCGCAGTGCCCGCGGAATCAGTACCGCCGCATCATGCTCTTCGCGGACCGCGCGGATGCCGGCAAGCAGCTCGCCGTAAAGCTTCGGCACTACGCCGGACCGGATACGCGCGTGCTCGCTTTGCCGCGCGGCGGGGTCCCGGTTGGATACGAGGTTGCGCGGGCACTCGGTGCGCCGCTGGACGTTTTCGTCGTGCGCAAGATCGGCGCGCCCGGACGCGAGGAACTGGCGCTTGGTGCGATTGCATCCGGCGGCGTGCGCGTGCTGAACGAAGAAACGATCGCGACGTTGGGTGTAGACGCCGCAACGGTCGACCGCATCGCGGCCACGGAACAAGAGGAGCTGGAACGGCGCGAATCGGCATATCGAGGCGGATCGAACGCGCACGACGTCGCCGGACGAACGGTAATTCTCGTCGACGATGGACTCGCTACGGGTGCCAGCATGTATGCCGCAATTCTTGCGTTGCGTGCGCGATCGCCTAAAACGATCGTCGTCGCCGTGCCCGTTGCTCCCAGCGACACGTGCGAAGCGCTGCTTCCGGAAGTCGACGATCTCGTGTGCTTATCGACTCCGCGGCCATTTCGCGGCGTCGGCGCCTGGTATCTGGATTTTCGGCAAACTACCGACGACGAAGTGCGTTCGTATTTGCAGCGGGCGAACGATGCCGCGTGAGATTGAAATCGCCGGAGACGGGCGGTGCGTGAATGCAACGTTGAACGCCGCCCCGACCAGTCGCGCATTGGTCATTTTTGCGCACGGAAGCGGCAGCAGCCGGCACAGTCCGCGCAATATCTACGTGGCGGACATACTGAATGCACGCGGGATTGCGACGCTGCTGGTGGATCTTCTGACGCAAGATGAGGAAGAGCTCGACCGCTCTACCGCAAGCCTGCGGTTCGATATCGCGCTGCTGGCGCGGCGCGTTGAATTAGCGACCGAATGGGCGCAGCGCGAACCGGCGCTGCAGTCTCTGCCGCGCGGTTACTTCGGCGCCAGCACCGGCGCCGCTGCCGCACTGTTGGCGGCATCGGCTCGCACCGACGTCGCGGCGGTAGTCTCGCGCGGGGGACGGCCCGATCTCGCGGGCGCAGCGCTGCGCAACGTCTCGTCTCCGACGCTGCTGATCGTAGGTGGAAACGATCCGGTAGTGCTGCGGTTGAACGAACAAGCGCAGCGAGAGATTCATGCAGTGTGCGAACTGGCGGTGATTCCCGGTGCGACGCACTTGTTCGAAGAACCCGGTGCCCTGGAAGCGGTAGCGGCCAAAGCCGCCGAATGGTTCGACCGGTATCTATGAGTGCGCGAGCGAGTGCGATCCCCTCCGACGGTGACGCAGCCACGATAACGGTTTCGGGCAAGCGGGTTGCCCTGACGAATTTGAACAAAGTTTTCTGGCCGGATCTGGGCTTGACGAAAAGCGATTTGCTGCGCTACTACGAACGCGTCGCGCCGGTGCTGCTGCCGCACATCCGCGACAAAGCCATGGTAATGAAACGCTATCCGAACGGCATCAACGGCGACTTCTTCTTCATGAAGCGTACGCCCAGCGTGCGTCCGGATTGGATTCAAACGTGCTCGATTACGCACGGTTCCGGAAACGTTATCGATTTTCCGATGGTTCAAGATCTGGCGACGCTGCTGTGGATCATCAACCTCGGATGCATCGATCTGAATCCGTGGTACTCACGCTGTGAAACGTCGCTTCAGCCGGAATACCTGCATTTCGATCTCGATCCGAGCGACGCGCCGTTCGAAGCGATTCGCGAAGCGGCGCTGATCGTTCGCGACGCCTTGAGCGCGCTCGGCATGAAGCCGTTCGTCAAGACCTCGGGCGGACGCGGCATGCACGTGTATGTTGCGATCAAACTCGGTCCGGAGCAGCACACGGTTTGGGCGTTTGCGAAAAGCGTGTCGCAGCAGCTGGCGCGCGTACATTCCGACGTTTTGACGGCCGTCTACAAGAAAGAAAAACGCCCCAAGCAGCGCGTGCTGCTCGACTACAATCAGAACCGCTGGGGCGCGACGCTTGCGTCGATTTACTCGGTGCGGCCGAACGACTTTGCGGGTGTCTCTACACCCGTCACCTGGGACGAGATCCAGGGCGGCTGCAATCCGCAGGATTTTACGATTCTCAATGTACCCAAGCGGCTGGAAAAACTCGGCGATCTCTGGAAGCCGCTCACGCAGCAGCGCGGCCGGTTCGATCTGGAAGAGTTGCTCCGCGGCGTTTCGCTGCCGATGTGATCGCTCGTTTTAGCGGAACGTGACATACCGCGAATCCATCGCGCGAAAACGCTGCCGCAGCGCGCGAAAACGGTAATCGCTCTGCCAATCGAGCTGCGCCAGAACGGGATCTTGCGAACGCAGCCGGTCCAACGCTGCGAGCGCCTCGCGATAGTGTCCGCGCGCGATGTCTTCCGCTGCACGGGCGTTCGGATCCGATACGCCGTTGTGCGCAACCGCTTCGCGCGGCGTTCCCGCCGGCAGCCCCGCTGCCTTCAACGATTGCGTCAAATACGACTGCAGCGCCGCAGAATTCGGAACGATTTCGAGCGCCCGCCGCAAATTGTCCGCCGCAGAAACGAATTGGCCGTCGTAGTACTCCGCCAGCGCCAACGTTGAAATCGCCTCCGGCGAATCGGGCTGCAGCGCAACCGCTTGGCGCGCATCTGCTACCGCCTGCCGCGTATCGCCGGACCACAGCGCAAGGCGCGCCGCCACATTGAGCACGACCGGATTTTGCGGCTCCTGGTCCAGCGCTCGCGAAATCTCGCGTTCGGCCGCGTTGGCCGACCGGTTGCACATGAATTCCAGAAGTGCCCGGGCCGTGTGCCCCAGTGCGGAGCTTCCTTTGGAAAAGCTTGCATCGGCGGCAGCCGTACCCGACGCGCACGATGCGGCGTGCCGGTTAGCGTCGGCCGCGTACATCGCATCGACAATTGCAGCGCCGGCATACCCTTGCGGCGCCCGAGGCGCTATGCGCTCTACCTGAAAAAAGTATTTGACCGACAGCGTCAACTCGTCGGGGCGCTGGAGATGATACAGTGCAAGGCGATACGCCTGCTGTGCCGCAGGCGGCATCGGATTTCGCATGCCCGGATCGATTAGGGCCAGCGCGAGCAGCAGAGCTGCCGCTGTCGCGAACGGCAGTGGACTCCTCCGCCTTTCCGGCATTTCTATCTGTAAGCGATATCCGCGCCGCGGCAGGTTTTGGATTCGCACGCGAGGCTCGTCGGCGAGCGCTTTGCGAAGCAAGTAGATCGTTTGCGTCAGGTTGCCGTCTTGGACGAATCCGCTCGGCCACAGCGTCTGCATGATCTCATCGCGCGAAACGAGCCTTCCGCGGTTTGCGACCAGAAACGCGAGCAGCGCACAGGCCTTCGGAGGCAGCGGAACGCGGCGCGTTCCGGCATAGAGTTGCGACGCTTCCCGATCGAACGAATAACGCCCCAACGGTACGCGTTCGGCGGGAAGCGGAGATTGAGCGTTCATTGAGTCTTTCATAACCATCGGCGGCGGGACGAGCCGCTATGCTGTTCTTATGGAACTCAGGCAAGCTTCCCCACCGCTCGCCGCAAGCGCACACGAGTCCGCGGTTCCCACGATCGCGCTCTTGATACCGCGGCTGTATCTGGGCGTGGTCTTCGGAGTAGCGGTCTTGGCGAAGCTGCAAGCGCCGGCGGGATTCGCCAAGAGCCTAGCCGGTTTTCTGAACGGCGTCGCGTTGACGCAGGGCTTCGGGTGGTATCAGGACCTGGTTCGCGGCTTCATTTTGCCGCACGTGGGTCTATTCGCAACGCTCGTCGTTCTGGGCGAGGCGTGCGTCGCCGTCACGATGCTTCTGGGCCTTTTCACCCGCGCGGGGGCAGCGCTCGCGATCTTTTTGCTGCTGAATTATCTGAGTGCGAAAGGCATGGCGCCGTGGTCGCCGGCGAGCAACGACGCCGCGGACATCGTGCTGGCGCTCACAGTGGCGTGGACGAACGCGGGACGGTCATTTGGTATTGATGGCGTATGGAATCGCTACGCCCGAAAATCGCGCGGCTCGAGGCTCACTGCCTAGCGAATGCTTGGCTGCTTTGGCGCTTGCTCGGTGCTATTGTTAGAACGTGAGAGCGCGCGTTCTGGTAGCTGCTCTTGCTGTGGCGCTCGTTGTAGGCGTCATCGCTTACGCGCGTTTTTCTGCGCGCACACCGCCAACCGTCGGCGTTGCAACGACGCCGGCCGCGTCGCCTTCCGTAGCGCCGTCCGCCGCAAGCTCCGAATCACCCGGGCCCACCCCTAGCGGATCGCCCGGCTCCGTTCCCGGCGCGCCGGCAATAGCCGTTGCAAGTTCCGCGGCCGGTGCAAGCTCCGCACCCGGTGCGAGCTCCGCACCCGGTGCAAGTTCGTCGCCCGTCGCGACCGGAACGCCGACGCCTAGCCCAACGCCATCTGGGCCTCCGAATTTACTGAGTTTCAGGAACGGTACGTTTACGCGCCGCTGGACCGTCGGCGGCGGCAGCGGCGGAAATCAACTGGCGATGGAAGGGACCTATCGCATCGATCCCAAGTTCGCGCACCCGATGAGTTTCGAATTCGAAATGCCGTCGGTGGGGCATGTGAATCGCTTCGGCGTTAAAGTCAAATCGCAAGCTCCCGTAACCGTTCGCATCGCAACCGCAACCTCGCCGAACGGCTATCGCGACGCGGGAACGATCGCCGTTCCCAGCGGCGACGACGGAAATACGGAACGTACGCTCGACACCAATGCAGACGCGCGATGGGTGCGCTTCACGTTTAGCCGTTCACCTGCAAGCGAAGTATTCATTCTCTCCGCGGCGGCGTATGGCGTGCCCGGGCCGCCCGAGCAAGGCTCGCTGGCCGGTACGTGGCAGATGGTCGACTCGGCCGGCGCAGACAACGACACGCCGTTTCCCGACGTCAATCTAAAAGGAACGATTCCGGATACGCCGCCCGTCAAGTATACGGACAAACCCCACGTGACGTTGGTCGACGGAAACGACTTCCGCGATCTCTGGTGCGATTCGTTCACGCCCGCCTGGCACGGAACGATCGACAAAAACGTCATTACGGGCCCGAACAACGCTCGTCTGCAGCTCGCCGCCAACGGCAAGATGATTGTCGGCTTCGGACCCGATATCCGAATTCTCGGCGGTATCATCTTGATCCGGGATACGCGGCCGCATACGGATTGCGGCGAAAGCTACAGCGGCACCGGGACGCCGCTTCTGGCTCTCGTGCGCGATGGAAGCCTTGCAGCTGCAAGCGAA
>DASZHD010000021.1:0-15549 GCA_035938175.1 Vulcanimicrobiaceae bacterium | reverse complement strand
GATTTGCGTTTTCGTTTCCAGCCGGAATGCTATCCGGAAATGCATACGTCGCGTTTTACGATCCGTCAAATCCGCTCGCGGGTTGGAACGCCATTCTCGGACCCGTTGCCGCAAATGGCGCGAACGTTGCTTTTTCGGGAGCCGGCGAGCCGACGTCGTGGTCGGCAAACGTAACGTATGTCTACGCGCTGGTTGAAACGGGAACTCCGCTTCCCACACCTACTCCAACCGTCACTGCCACACCGCTGCCGACGCCCACGCCGACAGCAACGCCAACACCAACGCCGACTCCGACTGCTACGCCGACGGCGACGCCGAACGCAAACCAGGACTGGTCGACAATGGGTTACGATCTTGCGCATACCGGTTACAATTCTGCCGAGAATTTTATTGGAACGAACAGCTTCGGAACGCTGCACGCGGTGTGGACTTCAAACGCGGGCGGCCAGATCGGCGAACCGGTCGTCGCAACGAACGTCACGGTTTCCGGCGGAGCGCAAAATATGCTCTATGCCGGCGGCGCCAACGGCACGTTTTATGCACTGAACGCGGACACCGGCGCCGTCGTTTGGACGAAGCAACTGGGAACGTCCAATTATTCTTGCGGCGGAAACACCTACACGTTTGGAATTGCGGGCGCTCCGGTTCTGGATCGTGCGGCCAACCGCGTGTACGTGGGAGATGGGGCGGCTACGGTGCACGCGCTCGACCTTGCAACGGGAGCCGAACAAGCTGGATGGCCGATCGTCATTGCGTCGCCCGCCAATCAAAATTTCATTTACGGCGGACTCACCTACAACGGCGCAAACCATTTGCTGTATGCTGAAACGTCCTCGACGTGCGACATCTCGCCGTGGTACGGGCGCATTACTGCCATCAACACGCAAAGCGCCGCAACCGTGAGCACGTTCTACCCAACGCAGGGACAAAGCGGCGGCGGCATTTGGGGTTTCGGCGGCGCTTCCATCGACACGGCGACGAATAACGTCTTTATTGCCACCGGGAATGCGGACACGACGAATGGCAACCCGGAAAACTTCGCGTACGGCGAGCAAATCGTCGAGCTTGCGCCCGACCTGTCATCCGTTCTCGCGCACAACTATCCCGGAATTCCGGCCGGCGGAGATGACGAAGATTTCGGCGCGACGCCGCTGCTGTTTCAGCCTCCGGGTTGCGGACCGCTGCTTGCCGCCGTTAACAAGTCCGGCATGTTCTTTTTGTACAGCCGAATGAGTATTTCAAGAGGCCCGGTGCAGTCGATTCAGATGTCGATCACGACGGGCAATGGCGATTTTATCGGCGTTCCGGCGTACGATCCGGTGACGAACTACGTGTATGTCGGCTTGCCGTCCACGTTCACCAACGGCGGATTAAACATTACATACAAGCCCGGCATCGCAGCGTTTTCGATCTCCAATTGCACGCTTAACCCCGCGCCGGTTTGGAGCGCGAACTTCGGCGCAGACGGTTCGCAGACGGACGATGACACGCCACGATCGCCGGTTACGATCGCCAACGGCGTCGTGTACGTCAGCGATTATGTCACGAAGCAAACATTCGCATTCGACGCCCTGAACGGAAGTCAATTGTGGACGCAAACCCTGCCCGCGCCCGCTATTTCGGGTCCGGTCGTGGCGAACGGTAAGCTGTACACCGGAAGTTACGGCCCGATGACGGCGTGGACGACCAATACTCCCAGTTTCAGTCGGGCATTACGGCCCCGGGGAGCCCTGAGACGTAGTCCCCTATAGTTAGGCTTCGTTTCGGCGTACCATGGCGTCATGAAGCATCGGCGCGTACTAGCCAATGCGCTTTCGATCGTTACGACGCTGGTTGCCACGGCGTGCGGCTCTCATCTGGCTGCACCGGAAAGCAGCTTGCCTCGCAGTCCCGGAATCCAATACGCCGCGCGCGCGGCCGGTACGTTGAACGACTGGAGCACCGCTGCGTATGACCTCGGCCGCACCGGTTACAACCCGAACGAGCAGACTATCGGTACCGGAAGCTTCACGACGCTGCATCAAAAGTGGTCGATAAACGTTGGCGGACAAATCGGAGAGTCTGTCTTTGCGGCGGGCCTTTTGGTCAAGAAAGTGCCGACCAACATTCTGTTCGTTCCGTTGGCCGGCGGCAAGATCATGGCGCGAAACGGCGACACGGGCGCCCTTATCTGGTCGAAATCCTTTCCGCTTTCCGCGTATAACTGCGGATTGCATCAAAGCTGGTTTGGGATCGCGAGCACTCCTGTAATCGACAGAAAGACTCATCGCCTATACGTCGCCGACGGCATCAATCAAGTGCACGCGCTCGATTTGACGACGGGACAGGAACAGCCGGGATGGCCTATCGCGATCGCTGCCTACACGCACAATGATTTCGTTTATGGCGCGCTCACGTACAACCCCGCGAACGGCATTCTCTACGCCGAAACGTCGAGTACATGCGATATCTCGCCCTGGTACGGCCGGATAACTGCGATCGACACCGCGCACGCGACTATACTGAATACGTTCTTCCCGACTCAAGGCACGAGCGGCGGTGGAATTTGGGGATTCGGCGGCGCGTCCGTGGACCAAGCCACGAACGACGTCTTCGTGGCAGTCGGTAACGCCGACGTTGCGAATGCAACGCCGCAAAACGCGTATTACGCCGAACAGATCGTCGAATTATCTCCCGACGCATCCGCCGTTCTTGCGAGCAATTTCCCGAATATCTCGGGAATCGGCGACGACGACCTCGACTTCGGTGCGACTCCGATGCTTTTTCAGCCCCCCGGCTGCGGCCCGATGCTTGCCGCGATAAATAAAGACGGCAGCCTGTATCTGTACAACCGCGCGGCAATTTCGTCCGGACCCGTTCAGTCCATTCAAATGTCCATCAGCACAGACAACGCTGATTTCGTCGGGATGCCCGCGTACGACCCAGTGACAAACTACCTGTACGTAGAGCAGCCGGCGACGTTCGGAATCTACAAGCCCGGCGTTGCCGCATTCAGCATCTCGTCCAGTTGTACGCTGAATCCAACTCCGGTTTGGGCGGCCGTTTTTGGGGCGGACGGAGCGCTAACGGACGACGATTCGCTCCGGTCGCCGATTTCAGTAGCAAACGGCGTGCTCTACATCAGCGATTACGGTACCAGTACAACGTACGCATTTGATGCGCTAAGCGGCGCGCAGCTGTGGAGTCTGACATTACCGGGACCGGGCGCCGTGGGTCCCATCGCCGTCGACGGCCGGCTCTACATCGGAAGCATGGGTTCGAAGATGACGGCGTTCGTGCCGTAGTTTAGGCGGGCGCCGTAATACTGCGGTTCAAAACATCGAGGATAATTTCGGTCGATGAAATGACCGTGACAGGCTGCTCCGTATCGAGCGATGCGAAGATCATTTTATTTGCGGGATTGTTGACGCGTGCGATAACGCGCGCTTTTGACTTGCGTTTAGCAATCAAACACACCACGAGATTGTCCTCGTCGTCTCCGGTGTCCGCGACGACCACATCGGCACGGCCTACACCCGCTTGATCGAGCACGAGCGGGTCGCATCCATCGCCGACTACCGTAACTTTCTGTTCGATCAGTTGTTCCAGCATGCGGGCCTTGCGCTCTTCCTTTTCGACCATGACTACTTCATGATTTTGCTGGAGCAGCGCGCGCGTCAAATACGAGCCGACTTTCCCACCACCCACGATAACGATGAACATCTTTACGTCGTACTTCCCATGGCGGCGTTCGCGAGGATCGGTTCGCGGACTTGGAACATTCTTGCGAATTCGCTGATTGCATCGGGCGCGACGATCGCGTTGATTTCGTCGCCCTCCGCAAGAATCGTGTCGTCCGCGGCAACTCGGACGGTCTTCCCGGTCCGTATCGCGGCGATGCGGATGCGGCCCGGAATCTCGAAGTCGGAGATCCGCTTTCCGGAATCGGCGGCACGCACAACGGCGGTCAGCGATGTAACTTTGCCGAAATCGAAGGACTGCAACGTGTCCCAGGGCGCTTCCATCAGCATGTCGCGAATCATTTTCGCGCCGACGGTCGTCGGACAAACGGTATCGATGCCCAAATCGCGGTACATCAGTCCTCGCGTCGGATCGTAGATGCGTGCAACGATCTTCTTGATCTGAAACATCCGCTGGGCGATGAGCGCCGCCATGACGTTCCGGTTGTCTCCGTTCGTTACGGCGATGAAGCCGTCCGCGGTGGCCGCACCGGCCCGCTTGAGCACGTCGTAGTCGATCCCGGTGCCAACAACGACGTGGCCTTTGAATTTCTGCCCGAGCCGTTTGAAGGCCGACGGATTTTCGTCGACCACGATAACTTCGTGGCCATCAGCATCGAGGAGTTTTGCAAGAGTCGAGCCGACGCGCCCGCAGCCGACGATCAGATATCGCATAGAGGTCTACATGGGTTTCGGATGGATACGCTTCTTTCCCGTTGGCAGGAGGGGCCGCCGACCACCCGAACCAATGGGAGTTTTTGTACTCGGGGCGTGGCTCAGCTTGGTAGAGCGCTTCGTTCGGGACGAAGAGGTCGCTGGTTCGAATCCAGTCGCCCCGACCAGTTCATCACACTTTATCCAGAGGCACTCGGCTAGCAGGAATTGTTTTCCAAATTCAGTCCAGCATCGGGCCGCGTGTTGCGAGCGGCCGAACAAGAGTGCCGAAATCATAACCACTACTACGTCGGCGTCGAACATCTGCTCGTCGCGCTGCTCGAAGAGCCCGATGGTTCCATAGCGGAGCGTCTGAACGATGACGGGATCGACATCGTTGAAGTGCACGCGCAAGTTCGCCGCGCCCTAGGAACGGGCGAAGACCGGCTTTGGGAAGGAATCCTCGTCACGCCGCGCGTCCGAAAAATCGTCGCCCTCGCAGAAGAACAAGCAGGCGATCGGTCGGTCGAGCCGCTGGATTTGCTCGAAGCGATTCAGGCCGAGGGTGGAAGTTTAGCCGCTGAAATCCTCCGGCGCGCGAAGTCATGCACGCCTTAAGCACGTTTTTTCTGGGGCTGCTGGATCATCTCGGCTACGGCGGCCTATTCGTGGCGATGACGCTCGCAAATATCGGCGCGCCCGTTGGAAGTGAAATTATTCTGCCCGCCGCCGGCGCGCTCGTTGCGACCGGCCATCTTTCGAACGTCTGGATCGCGATCGCGGTCGCGTTAGCAGCCGAACTGGTGGGTCAAAGCATCGCGTACGCGGTCGGTTTTTATGGAGGACGGCCGTTCGTAGATCGCTTTGGAAAATACGTGCGGTTTCATCATGCGGAACTCGAACGCGTCGAACAATTTTTCGCGAAGTACGGAAAATTCGCGATCTTCATTTGCCGCTTCGTTCCCGTGATTCGCGGAATCGTCGGAATCCCGGCTGGAATTGCAGAAATGCCGCTGGCGCCGTTTTATTTCTGGACATTTCTGGGGTCGCTCGTGTTCTGCGGCGGTCTGATATTGCTCGGAAACGTTTTGGGGGAGCACGCGCATGCCGTCATCGATAATCTCCGCCGGTACGCGCTGGTAATTTTCGGAATAGCGGTGATCGCAATCGCCGGTTACGTCTTTTTGAAGAATCGAACGCACCAACGCCGTTCGGCGTGAAAACGTGAAAACGCAGTGCTGCATTGCCGGCGGCGGCCCCGCTGGCATGATGCTCGGCTTCTTGCTCGCACGCTCCGGCGTCGATGTCGTCGTACTTGAAAAACACGCGGATTTCTTTCGTGATTTTCGCGGCGATACGATTCACCCGTCGACTCTGGACGTTATGGCGGAAATCGGACTGCTCGACGATTTTCTACGTCTGCCGCACGATCAAGTCGGTTATCTCTCCGGTGTCATCGGAAACACGACGGTACGAATCGCGGATTTTCGTCATCTGCCCACGCGCTGCAAGTACCTCGTGCTCATGCCGCAGTGGGATTTTCTGAATTTCTTGTCCGAACGCGCCAAGCGCTATCCCGCGTTTCACGTACTGATGAACGCGCAGGCGACGGATCTGACTTTTGAAGGCGATCGCGTTACCGGCGTAATCGCGCAAACAGCCGCCGGCCGTGAAGAAATCCAGGCGCAGCTCGTCGTCGCGGCCGACGGAAGAACGTCGACGATCCGCGATCGTGCGGGAATGCACTGCACGCAACTCGGCGCGCCCATGGATATTTTATGGATGCGCATTTCGCGCGCCGCGACCGATCCGGAACAAACGTTCGGAACGCTCGATCGCGGCCGGATCTTCATTTCGCTGAACCGCAACGCATACTGGCAGTGCGGCTACGTGATTCCGAAGGGAACGTTTGAAGCGCTGCAGCGCGAAGGCATTGCGGCTTTTCGCGAACGAATCGCGCAGATCGCGCCGTTTCTCGCGAATCGCGTCGACGAACTGCAGAGCTGGGACGACGTGAAACTGCTGACGGTCGCAGTTGACCGGCTCGAACGCTGGTACCGCCCGGGATTGCTGTGCATCGGAGACGCGGCGCATGCGATGTCGCCAATCGGCGGCGTCGGCGTAAATCTCGCGATTCAGGACGCGGTTGCGGCGTCGAATATGCTCGCGGCGCCGCTACGCCGCGGCTACGTGCGCACGAGCGATCTCGAAGCAGTGCAGCGCCGGCGCATGTTTCCGACTCGCGTTACGCAAGGCGCGCAGCTGTTCATACAACGCCGCGTAATCACGCCGATTCTCGGCAATGGTGCCACCACCAAACCGCCGGCCGTTATGCGCGTGCTCTCGCGTTTTCCGATACTGCAGCGAATTCCGGCATGGCTCGTCGGCGTCGGCGTGCGACCCGAACACGTGCGCACGCGCGAAATTGCCGTGCGTTAAAACACCGCCTTTGCGGTGTGCAGCGTCGCTGCGCCATCACGCCACACCGCGTACGTCAGCGGCTGCTTTGCGTTAATCGATGCCGCGCCGGTCTCGCCGCGCGGGTCGATCGCGATCACGCAGTACATGTCCGTGTGAATATTCGGCGCAGATTTCGCCAAGTAACGCATCACGCTCTCGCACGCTTCTTGCGGATGCTGCCCCTCGCCCATTTTCGTAACGATATACGCGCTGGTAAGATAGTTGCTCATTACATCGCCGTTTCCCGTTGCAGATGCGGCGCCGGCGCGATCGTCCGCGTAATATCCCGCGCCCACAATCGGTGAATCGGCAACGCGCCCGGGGATTTTCCATGCAAGACCGCTCGTCGAACATCCTGCTGCAACCTTGCCCTTACCGTCAATCGCGCATACGCCGATCGTGTCGTGATGATCTTTGTCGATCCAGTACGTGGGGTGGTTCGGCGTGCTCTTCCATTTCAGCCAAGCCTGTAAGCTCTCCGGAGTAAGTAATTGCATCGGCTGAAAGCCCATTTCAATCGCGAACCGAAGCGCACCGTCGCCCGCAATCTGGGTATGCGTGGTTTTTTCCAGAACCTGCCGCGCAACCGAGATCGGGTTTTTGATTTTGTGAAGGTTGAACACCGCACCCGCGCGATGGCGCGTGCCGTCCATGATCCCCGCGTCCAATTCCACCTCGCCTTCGGCGTTCGGCAAACCGCCGTAGCCGACGCTGGTGATCGACGGATCGTCTTCGATCACGTTGATGCCTTTTTCAATTGCATCCAGCAGCGAACCGCCGCTTTGAAGAATCTGCGCGCCGCGTTCGATCGCGCGCTTGCTGAAATCCCACGTCGAAATGAATACGGGCCCGCCCGAAACGGCGGCGGCCGGAGCCGGGTCGACTACGCCAAGCGCCGCGGCGCCCGCGGCCGAAGCCAAGAATGTACGCCGATCGATTGCATCCATTTCGCGTTCGTGCGACGCAACCAACCGGCGGTCCTCGCAGCCCGGCATAAGCGGCGGTCAAAGAAAGTCCAAGCGGGCACGGACCGCGAATCATAGAGCAGTGTCCACGACCGAAGGCAAGCCGCTCGCTCAAACGCTCTCGCAAATCCCCGACGCACCCGGGGTCTACATGATGGTGGCCAAAAGCGGCGACATCCTGTATATCGGAAAAGCGGTTTCGCTGCGAAACCGCGTGCGTTCGTATTTTCAAGACAGCGCCGCGCACCACGTGCGCACGCAAGCGATGGTCGATCGCGTCGTGGACGTTCGAACGATCGTCGTTACCAACGAAGTCGAAGCGCTGATTCTCGAAGCCAATCTCATCAAGCGCTATCAGCCGCCGTACAACGTGCGGCTGCGCGACGACAAACGTTATCCGTATCTGAAAGTCACCAACGAACCGTTTCCGCGAGTCGTCTTTACCCGCGTCGTGAAGGATGACGGCGCGCGCTATTTCGGTCCGTACACCAACGCGCACGGCTTGCGCGAGCTAATCGATCTCGTGCGCCTGGTTTTCCCGCTTCGCACGTGTCCCGAACCGATTGACGGACGCCGCCGCCGTCCGTGCCTGCAATATCATATCAAGCGCTGCATGGCGCCGTGCGTCGGTTTTCAGTCGCAAGAAGAATACGATCGTATGATTGAAGAAGTCGTGCTCTTCCTCGAAGGCAAGCAAGATTCGCTGCTGCATCGTTTGCAAATCGAAATGACGCAGGCCGCCGAAACGTACAATTTCGAAACCGCCGCGCGCATTCGCGATCGCATCGTCGCCGTGCGCCGCGTTACCGAAGCGCAAAAAGTCGTTTGGCGATCGCGTCTGGATATGGATCTCATCGCCGTCGCGCGCGCGCAAGGCCAGGCGTGCATGCAAGTGTTCATGGTGCGCGGCGGAAAGCTGATCGGCCAAGAGCATTTCATCCTCGACGGCGTGCACGAGCAAGCAGAATCCGAGCTCTTTAGCGAATTTGCCAAACAGTTCTACACGGCGCGCACCGCATCGGCGCCCGACTCGGGCATGTCGCCGCTGGCACAGCTGCGCATCGCGCGCGATAATCAAGCGCCGGTTCCCGAGCGGCATCTGCGCCGTCCGCGCAGCAGCGCGAGCGCCGTGCCGAAAGAAGTGCTCGTTCAGGCGCTGCCCTCCGACTACAGCGTCATCGAAAGTTGGCTTACCGAAACCAAAGGTGTCCGCGTGCGCATGCTCGTTCCGCAACGAGGCGATCGCGCTGATTACATGCGGCTCGTGCAAAAGAACGCGGAGCAAAATTTAAAAGCGTTTCTCGCGCATCAAGAAGTGCAAGAAACCGCGCAGGCGCAGTCCCTCACCGAACTCGCCGACGCGCTCGAGCTTCCCGAACCGCCGCACCGCATCGAGTGCTACGACATCTCCAATATTCAAGGCACCAACCCGGTCAGTTCCATGGTTGTGTTCGTCGAAGGCCGTGCAAAAAAGAGCGACTATCGTAAATTCAAAATCCAATACGACAAAGGCCCGAACGATTTCGCAATGATGCAAGAAACGCTGCGCCGCCGCCTGCGATACCTGCGCGCCCGTACCGACGAAGACGTAATACACGCCGAAACTCCCGCTGGTCATGCTGAGGCATCGAAGCACCCTGAGGCATCGAAGGGCAAATCCCCCCAAGCCTCTCTCCAACGCGAGCTCGCAAAAAAAGAAAAGTTCAATAAAAAACCCGATCTGTTGCTCATCGACGGTGGAAAAGGGCAGCTGAACGCCGTCGTGGAGGTGCTCGAAGAGCTCGACATGACCGGTATCCCCGTCGCCGGCCTTGCAAAAGAACACGAGTGGCTCTATCTCACCGGCCAATCCGAACCGATCGTGCTCCCGCCAAACTCCGCCGCCTTGCATTTGGTCATGCGCATTCGCGACGAAGCGCACCGCTTCGCGATTACCTACCATCGCCAACGCCGCGCAAAAGCGATGACGCATTCCGCGCTCGACGCGCTTGCAGGTGTAGGCCCGGTGCGCAAGAAGCGCCTGTTAACCGCTTTTGGGTCCCTGGCCGCTATCAAGCGCGCCGGCGTGGACGAGCTCGCCGCGGTAAAGGGTATGACGCCCGGATTAGCGGCGAAGTTAAAGGCGGCTTTGGGGGAGTAATTCATGCATTTGGTGCTTCGTCTGCTCGTCAACGCCGTCGCGTTTTATCTCATCGCGCGCTACGTGCCCGGATTTCACGTCGCAAATTTCACCGCCGCATTGATCGCCGCATTGATTTTCGGCATCGTCAACGCGATTCTTCGTCCGATCGTATTATTGGTGTCGTTGCCGTTTACGATTCTCACGCTCGGTATCTTCGTATTAATTGTAAATGCGTTGATGTTTTGGTTAACCGCGTTAATCTCGCCCGGCGTTCACGTCGACGATTTCAAGGCCGCGTTCATCGGCGCGCTCATTATGATGATTGTATCGTTCCTTACCACCCAGATCTTCAAAAGCGAGGACACGACAAGAGTCGCAACGCGTCGCTCCGGCAGCGGTTAAGCGGTTAAGTAGAACGGCCCGGCGGCCGAAATATAGCCAGTATGGCGTTGCAGCTAGGCTCGCCCGACCGCGTCGCGCGCTTTCGCGAGGCGGTGCGTAAGGCGCAAAAGAGCCAGTCCCGGACCATTCTTGCATCACTTCCCGCCACGGTCCTCATCGCCGCGGTGCTCGGAAGCTATTCCCCGCACCAACTCTTCTGGATCGTCGCCTGCTGCGGCGTTTTCGCCGCGATTGCGCTCCCGTCGGCCCACACGCTCGATCGCAAATTTCTGCGCCCCGTCCGCAAAGCGATCGCGCAACCGCAAGAATTTCCCGCCGCGCCCGCAATCCAACGCGCACGCGTTCTGCCCCTGCGCATTTTATTGATGTACGTCATTCTCTATGTGACGGGCGGATTCGCGGCAACGGTCTGCGGCAACCTCATCGCGCACATGCCGCCCACGGCCAACGTCATCGCCGTTTTACTGGCGGCATTGGTGGGCGGCATCGTCGACGGAACGCTGAATTTCTTCTCAACCGAAGTCCTCTCCGCGCGCATCATCGCGATGGTTTCCGAAGCGCACGGCATTCTCGCGACGATCCCGCAGCGCGCAAACGGCGGAATCGAGCGGCGAATCGTCGCGGCATTGTTCGTTGTCATCGGCGTTGCGGTTATTGCAATGGGCGGCGGTTCGATTCATCTGCTCATGCAGATCAGCAGCGGTACGATCAAAGCGTCCGACGCGCTACGTTTGGGAGCAATTTACACCGGCTGCGCCTTTGCGGTCACCGTCGTGTTTGCAACGCTTGCAACGCGGTTTCTCAGCAGCGGAATATCGCGCCCTATCGTTCGTACGGTCGAACTGATGGATCGCCTGAAACGCGGCGATCTGCTGCGCGGAACCGAATTGTATTCCGAACCGATGTTCGCGCACGAGGCAGGTTTGCTCGCCTCCGCTTTTGCCGAAGCGAACTTGGGGCTCGAACGTCTGGCGCAAAGCGGCGAACGTCTCGCATCAGGCGATCTCACCGTGCAAATATCGCCCAACTCCGAACGCGACGTCGTCGCAATCGCCTTCGCAAAAGTGGTGCGCGCGATTCGTTCCGTCGTCGAAGACGTTGCGGCAACCGCAATGCTGCTCGAGCAATCGTCCTCTGCCCTCGCCGCGCGCACGCAGCAATTCTCCGCCGACGCGTCCGCCAACGCGCGCGATCTAGAAAGTGCCGGCGCCTCGATGAGCACGCTCGATCGCGAAGTCATATCCGTTTCAACCGGCGCGCGCGACCTGTCCGAAATGGCCGTGCAGTCCAATCAAACCGCCGAGCGCCTCGGCGCCGCCGCGCAAACCAATGCCGCCGGCCTAGACGAACTCGCGCACACCGCCAAGGCAACGATCGAAGCGGCAAAAGAAGTCCTCGATCTTTCCGAATCCACCGGCCGCAACGCCGACGACGCCAACGCCGCTATCTCGCTGGCCCAGCGCACTTCGCAAGAAACCGCGACCGTCATGCAAGAACTCGTCTCCGCAATCGACACGCTGCGCGTCAGTTCGCAGCAGATCGGCACGATTACCGAAAAAATCGACGAAATCGCCGATCAAACCAATCTGCTTGCATTGAACGCCGCTATCGAAGCGGCACGTGCCGGCGAACACGGCCGCGGTTTCGCAGTCGTCGCCGAAGAAATTCGCAAACTCGCCGATTCGTCAGCGCACGCCACCAAAGAAATCGCGTCGCTGATCCGTTCCGTGCAAACCGAAACCGATCTCGCCGTCCAAGTCACGCGCCGCGGTACCGAAGCGGTGGAATCGGGACGCAAGAAGACCGCGCAAGTTACCGACGCGCTCGGTCACATCGTCGCCAACATCTCTGCAATGCGCATGCGCATCGACGCCGTCGTGCGCGCGCAGCACGAACAAAAAGTCGCAACCGACGCACTCGTGCAATCCACGCTCGCGGTCGAACGGCTCACCGGCGACAATTCGCAGCTCGCCGCCTCCCTCGCGCGGCTGGCGCGCGGGCTCGAACAATCCGCGCGCCTCGGCGCAGGCGCAGTCAGTTCAACGTCTTCCGGCGTGCAATCCGTCGTCGAACGCGGCGAACGCATCGCGCACGCGTCGATTCAGCTCGAAGCGCTCACCACGTCGATGCGCGCCGAGGCCGAACGTATCCGTTCGGCCGTATCGGGCTTCCGCGCCCTGTCATCCTGAGGTCCCTCGTCATCCTGAGGTATCGAAGGACCCTGAGGAATCGAAGGGCGCAGGTATCAAGCCGTCGTCAGTGCGTCGCCACCATCGGCGTCGCGTTGTAATTTCCGTATTCCACGTCAATCGTGTGGCCTTGCGTTTGCACGCGCGCGGTCACCGGTAAATCGCGCTTCGCGTCAATCCACACCGTTTCTTGATACGTTCCATCGGGCGACGCGATCTTGTAACCGTTCGTCGGAACGCCTTCAATCGTTTTCTTTCCGGCCGGCGTAATGTCGTACGTACCGGTCGATATCGCACCGTCAACCGGTTGCGTTGCAATCTTCACGATCAGCGACGGATCTTCGCCGCCCGTTTCGGCCACGCGGTATTGGCCGCCCGGCATAACGTCGACGGTCGCCATCGCACCATTTTCAAAATGCTCGATCACGCGGACGGTCTGCAAACCGCCGTACGCCGAAACCATGTTTTGAACTGCAGAAAAAGCCCCAGCATTCGTAGCGGCTTGGGCCGGCAAAACGGCTCCAAGGGCAAGGGCTAGGCTGGCGGCAGCTAAAGCGCGCATTTTTTCTACTCCAAGCTTATGGGATCGCAGTATACCCTTGCCCGGCTTCGCCCACGCCGGGACCGCTCGCGCATCCCAAGCGTCCGAAAGCACGGTCCCGAGCAAACCCGCCGCCCTCGAAACCAAGACGCTTGCTTACTGTGTTATACTTATCGCCGGCATCGTGCGTGATGCCAAAGGCACGCGGGGCTGAAATAGGTTCGACGGAGAGGTCCGCGGTCAACGTAAGCAGGCGGAGTTGCGAGCACTCCTAAAACGATCGCAAGCGTTATACACGCGAACACTGAATACGCACTGGCTGCTTAATCTAAGTTAGCCACCGGATGCGAGAGGTCGGCCCGAACCATCTTGCTCTCCGGTCACGAACTCGGGCTGGCGCGCGCAACGACTCTACGCGTGCGCAAGAAAAAGAGTCTGCTGCGAGTTGTAAGCCCGGCTTCGGGGCGTCGACTCGAGTAAGCTAAATTCGAAGCTGAGCCTGGAGAAAGCGCTGGTCCGGCTTTTCGGACTCGGGGGGCAGTACCCCGACAGCTCCACCAATTTTTGAATTTTCTGCTGCATCACAAGAATTCGATTTTTTGTAGAATTCTTGTGTTAAGCATATGCGTCCGACCGCGCCTCTCTAGTGGCCAGGCTTCTTGAAGTCGATCCTGGCTGCCCAAACTTAGGATCGCTGGGCGTCTAAGGCAACGAACACGACGTCCGACATTATAGTTGTGCAATTCAACGATTTCGAGTTCTTGGCTGCGGCGGGGGCTGCGGCCATTGTCGCGCTCAGGATCAGTCTAGTCTTTCGCGGGCGAGCGATGCGCGCTCTTGCTGGCAGATTGGGTTTGCGGTATGCCGGTCCACCAGGTCCGCGATTCGTGTATGGCTATATGCCTAAGATCAAGCCTAATCTTCCGTTTTCGCGAGTGGGCTACCCGACGGATGAAATTAGACAGGTCTGGAATTTGATCGAGGGAGAGCGGGGCGGCATACGCATTGTCATCTTCGACAGTCTGTTGTACAGGTTCGCCACGATAAATACGTTCTGTACTTTTATGGCGTGCCAGACGGACGGGGATCCTTTCGGAGTCGACGGCGCGTCGAATCGCTTATTTCAGATAGATCAAGTAATGCATAAGCACACCGGATGGACGTTGCTCTACCGAATGGCGCTCGTGCACACGTTCGTGCCGTGGTCTATCAGCATAAAGCGCCTCGAGCGTGCCTTGAACGACCTGGATCGAAGCAACGCGTGCCTCGCGGCTGAAGATACACAGCTCCGCTCTTCATAGGTAATATGAAGTACGAGTCGGGCCCTGCGCTCGCGATTAACTTTGTGATACAAAAGCAATAATGGCTGCCGAGTCGTCGCTCCATGCATATTTATGCGGCTTCACGGAAGAACCACTCGTCTTGCGACATGATGCTTTGGCCTCGCGCTAAAACGTGCTGGCGCCGGACATTCTTGAGTAGGCCGGACCGTTTGTTGCGTGATGTATTCTTGTAATATCGGCTGCAGCGATTCGAAGATCGTGTCGGCGAGCCCGCTAGGTAGCGCCGTTATGAACTCGGCGATAACCGAAGGGCCGGAAGCGACGATGGCCGCGAGAGCCAAGCCGACGCGATACCGGCGTGGTGCGCGAGCATCGAGAGCGCGGCAATTTCATCGTCAAGGTATGCGGTGTGATCGGGCTTAGGCCCGCAAGCAATAAAGCCTAGAACATCGCCGCGCAGCGTCATCGGCAAGAACAACACGTGCAGCTGTTCGTCGTTTTGCGCAGCCGTTTCGAACGGTTGCAGCCAGCGCCGCAGCCGCAAGAGTATCGGGTCGTTGTAGTCATAGACGGGTACAAATTCCATGTTGCCGCGCGTGCGCTCACAGATATACCGCTCACCGTCGCGCAAATAGAGCGCAACGCCCATCGGCTGGAGCCAGCGCGCGACTGTGTCGACGGCAAGCGACGTCACGGCAGCGGCGTCCGTCGCAGCGTCGGTCTCCTGTGCTACGCGTTCGATCTCGCGGAGCGCCTCAAGCCGCTTGCGAAAGAACACTTGCGAAAGCCGGTTCTCCACAAAGGCGTGAATGGATCGCGCCGATATGCCCAGCAGCAGCACCACGGCAAGCGTTGCGGCTTGGGCGGCAAGCCCGCCGCGATCGCCCGAAAATCCGAGCGAATGTTCGAAGATCTTGCCGATCGCCCATTCCGCTGCGACGAAAATGCAAACGATAATGAGCGATACAACCGTGAATACTGTCGCCCGTGAGACGAGGATGTTGAGATCGACGATACGGTGACGCAGTATGGGGTACGCAACGCCGAATGTCAAGAAGAAGACGAACAGCGTATCCGCCGCGTCAAAATAGTGCGATTGTCCGATCGTCACGTGCGCAAGCCTTAGTGCGTACGGCAACGCTTGGACCAGCACGGCGATTAGCCACATCGTACCGAGCCAACGCGTCGGGGCGACTTCCGCGTCTTTTGCTCTG
>DASZHD010000020.1:0-68178 GCA_035938175.1 Vulcanimicrobiaceae bacterium | reverse complement strand
GAGCCGTCGCGGCTGCGTCCGTATAGGGCGAGACCGGCGTACAGTGCGTGCCGGCAGTGTTCGGCTGTAGGGACTTCCCTTGCCAAGGCGTCTTTGGTGTCGGCGCTTAGACTTACAGCCATTCCGACGGCTCGTCGCGGCGCTGGCCGACGATTGCGTAGAGGTCGGCGGGCTTCACGCCGGGGGTCATCCGGAGCGGCACCTCCCGGATGCGAACGGTCAGGAATTTCGTCGCGTAATGAATCTCCAACACGTCGCCCGGCTTGACCTGATAACCAGGCTTGAGCGTTTTGCCGTCCTTGGTGATGCGGCCGTGCTCCAGGGCCTCGTGCGCCTCGGAGCGGCGCTTGGAGAGGCGCGAGACCTTCATGAACTTGTCGAGGCGCATTGGGTTGGGGTTTTCGCGGCCGGACTTCGTCATCCTGAGGCATCGGCTCGTCATCCTGAGGCATCGGCTCGTCATCCTGAGGCATCGGCTCGTCATCCTGAGGCATCGAAGGACCCTGAGGTATCGAAGGGCCGTGCCCGATCGCATATGCCCCTCGATTCCTCGGGGTCGTTCGATACCTCACGATGACCAACAAATGCCTCCCGATCGCATATGCCCCTCGATTCCTCGGGGTCGTTCGATACCTCACGATGACTATCCATGACTATCTTGACAGATCATCGATATATCGATATATAAACTCAATATGGAATTTGGAGTTTTCGGCGGGCCCTTCGGCCGCCACGGTCACGGCTTCTGGGGTGAGGGACGGCACGGGGGCGGCCACCGGCGGTTCAAGCGCGGCATGCTCAAATGGGTGGTCCTCAAGCTGCTCGCAGAGGAAGAGCGCCACGGATACGGCTTCTTGCAAGCGCTGCGCGAGCAAGGTTGGGGCGCCGGTCCGGGCGCGCTGTACCCGGTACTTTCGAAGCTGGAAGAAGCCGGCTTGGTAACGAGCCGCGAGGAAAACGGCAAACGGATTTACACGGTGACCGATGCCGGCCGCGAGTATCTGCGCGATCATGGACCGCACCATCTGGGCGACGTCGAACGCGAAGAGCCTGAAGACGAAACGAATCCCGAACTGCGTGACGCGATGCGCAAATTGATGGCGGCGGTGATGCAAGGCGCGCGAACCGCAAAACCGGAGACCGTGCAGCAGATTGCCGAGAAAGTGACCGCTCTGCGAAAAGAGATCTATACGTTGCTTGCCAACGAGTAGCGCATGGCGCAGGCTCGGCGCAGCGGGGTCAACATTTTCGATGAGAGCCGCCCGATGTGGCGGCTCTTTCTCGTGTTTCTGATTCCCCTAGTTCTCAGTAACGCTCTGCAATCGGCCTCGCAGACGATCTCCAGCATTTTCCTCGGGCGTCTCATCGGCGTACACGCATTGGCTGCGGTTTCGGCGATTTTCCCGCTCATTTTCTTGCTGATCTCGTTCATGATCGGCCTCGCGAGCGGAAGCACTGTGCTCATCGGACAGGCACATGGCGCCGGAAACATCCACGCGATGCGGCGCGTCGCCGGCACCACGGTATGTACGAGTTTCCTGTTGGGTCTGGTCGTCGGACTACTTGGGATCTTTTTCACGCATCCGCTGCTGCGGCTCGTCGGCACGCCGCCGGACATCATCAACGACGCGGCGATCTATTCGAAGCTGATCTTTATCTACTTGCCTGCGTTCTTTCCGTATTTGGCGTACACTACGTTCTTACGCGGGACGGGCGACTCCACGACGCCGTTCTACTTTCTGATCGTAAGCACGGTGCTTATCGCGATCGTAACGCCGGCGTTGATTTTGGGGTGGGCAGGTCTTCCGGCAATCGGCATCGCAGGCGCTGCAATTGCCGGCTATATCGGCAACGCAGCCGCGTTTTTGGCGCTGCTGATCTACCTGCATCGCGTAAAACACCAACTCGAGTTCACGCTCGAGATGATCACGATCGACCCGAAGCTGCTCCGCACGATCGTCCGCATCGGCGTGCCTGCGGGCGTGCAGACGGTTTTGGTCGCGCTGGCGGAAATTGCCGTCATTTCTTTCGTGAACCGGTTCGGTTCCGACGCCACCGCCGCATACGGCGCGGTGAACCAAATCGTCGGATACGTCCAATTTCCGGCGATCAGCATCGGAATCACGGCCTCGATCTTCGGCGCGCAAAGCATCGGCGCACACCGCCAGGACAAGCTCAATAGCGTCGTGCGCTCGGGCGTGCTGCTGAACTACGCGATGGGCGGACTGCTGGTGGCGATTTGCTACGTCTTTGCGTGGAATATTCTCGGCTGGTTCATCACCGATCCGCGGCCCTTGGACATCGCGCACGGCCTGCTGATGATCACACTGTGGAGCTACCTGTTGTTCGGCAACAGTGCCGTGCTCAGCGGCGTAATGCGCAGCAGCGGCACAGTATTTTGGCCGATGCTGATCGGCATTTTCTCGATTTGGGGCGTTGAAGTGCCTGCCGCGTACCTATTGATGCACCGGTTTGGGATCGACGGCGTCTGGATGGGCTATCCGATCGCGTACGCCGTGGGCCTCGTGCTACAGTTCGTGTATTACGAACTCTTCTGGAAGAACAAGACGCATCAGCGCCTAATTTGAACGCGTGAAAAAACGGCGCGGGCTTGCGCTCGTCTTAGCAGCAGCTGCGGCGTTTGCGGGCGCGCAGATCTGGATCGGAATTTGGCGCTACGACATCTATCGCGCCGGCGTCGACGACGGCATCTTCACGCAAGTCGTGCTTTCGGCCGGCGGGTGTTTTTGCGCTGCAGCGGAGGGATGGGCGAACCACTTCCTCGTGCATTTCTCGCCCATGTTGATCGTAGGGTATCCATTTGTAAAGGCCTTCGGTGACGCCCGCGGCCTGCTCGTCCTTCAAGCGCTTCTCGTATCGACGACCGCCTTTCCGCTGTATGCGATCGCCCGGCGGTACGTCGATGATGTTCGTGCAGCGGCTATCGCGGCGGTTGCGATGATATATCCCGTACTGTGGGCGCAAACGTTTACGGACTTTCACGAGAACGCTTTCGTCCCGGTCCTCTCCGCTACGTTGGTGCTGTTTATCCTGACGCGCCGTTGGCGGGCAGCGGGCGTTACCGCGCTTTTGCTATTGCTCGTAAAAGAAGATCAGACCGTTATGCTGGCGCTGACCGGAATTCTCACTGCGATCTGGGGAGCGCGTAAGGACGTCGAGCTTCGCCGCTTCGGGCTGCTTCTCGCTGCCGGAGCAGTCGTGACCGGCATCCTGTATTTCGGCGTTATCCGGCCCGCGTTCCATTCGAACGTTCCGTACGTGGCGCTCAACTTCTTCGACTGGTCCGCAAGCGCGCCCGGCACCGTCGGCGCGGCGCCTGCGGAACGCCTGACGTATCTCCTGTTGGCGCTCGTACCGCTCGTTTTCTTACCGCTGCGTTCGCGGGCGGTGATTTTCGCAATACCCGGTTTGCTGGAAGTGCTCGCGTCGCACTATCACGTCATGCTGGTTCTTCAGACGCACTATTCCATGGTGTGGTCGGGCTATATGCTGGCCGCGTTTAGCGATGCAGCGGCAAATCTGGTTGCAAAACAGCCGCGCAGCGGCGTCCGAGCGCTCGCGCTAGCCTGCGTCGCTTGCGCGCTGACCTTTCGCCTTGCGCATCCGGTCGCACTGCGGTACTACCTCTATCGCGAGCCCGATGCAGATGACGCTCGCCTGGCGCGCGTGCTCTCGTCAGTTCCGCGCGATGCAACGGTGTCAGGGAGTGATGAGATCTACGCGCATCTCGCAGCGCGTCCCGGGGCGGCCCCCGGCGTTCTCGGCGACTACTACGTCGCCGATTCGAAGCTCGACGATCCCACTTGGTCGCAGCGGGACAAAGCTGTGCTGGATGCAGCCGTAAAAGCCGGGCGCTACCGCATCGTCTACGATCGCTTCGGCATCATCGTCGCAAAGAAATCGCGTTAAGCGCTCTTCGCCAGCTGCCAGAGCTCTTCCAATTCGTCGATGCTCATGTCGGAGAGCGCCTTGCCTTCTTTGGCCGCGCGCTCTTCCATAAAACTGAAGCGCTTGTAGAATTTCTCGTTGGCCTCGCGCATGGCGGTTTCGGCGTCGATTCCCATCGCGCGCGACAGATTGACAAGCGTGAAAAAGACGTCACCGAGCTCTTCGCGCACGTGCGGATCGTCCTGTTTCTGCCGTTGCGCCTCGGCGAGTTCGGACAGCTCCTCGTGTAGTTTATCCAAGATGTCGCGAGCCGCCGGCCAATCGAAACCGACGCGCGATGCCTTCTCTTGCATCCGTTGCCCGCGTTGCAGCGCGCCCAAGTGTTTCGGAATACCTTCTAACCTGCTCTTGCGCTTTTGGCCGGTTGCTTCTTGCGCTTTGAGGCGTTCCCAATTCTTCCACTGCGAATCGACGTCTTCGATTACCGCGTCGCCGAACACGTGCGGATGGCGGCGGATCATTTTGTTCGAAAGCGCGTCGACCACGTCGGCGACGGTAAACTTTCCCGTTTCCGAACCGAGCTGCGCGTGAAAAACGATTTGCAAGAGCAGATCGCCGAGTTCTTCGCACAGTGCAGCCTCGTCGCTGCTCTCGATCGCTTCTACGACCTCGTACGTCTCTTCGATCAGATATGGCACGAGCGTGCGATGCGTCTGTTCGCGGTCCCACGGACACGAGCGCCGCAGACGCGCCATGATTTCCACCAAATCGTCCCAGCTATGGTGTGCCGACGCCGGAGGCAGCGGAACGAGCGGCATCGTGATTGCGGCGGAGAGCGTCGCGCGTGGAACGCCGGGTACGATTTCGTTTTGTGCGCCGCGCGCTTCCAACGCTCGCAAGAGTTGCGGAAGGCCGGGAAAATCGGAGAGCGGGTTTCCCAGAACGCCGATTCCGAGATCGTGGTTCGGCAGTTTGCCGACGAAGTGCGCGATCACGTCGCTGCTTCCGCGCACGAACAAGGGCGGATCGTCGATCAGATCGCGTACGATCTGCACGCCTTGTTCGGTCAAGTACTTCGTCAAATCCGGGGGCGCCAGCGGCGTTACGGCGCGTTTGATGTGTTGAAGCGCCCGTACGCTTCCCAGCGTCAGCAGATCCGGATCGCCGGGGCCCAGCCCCACAATGCGCACCAGCATACGTACCGGAGCGTTCGCTGCATATGCGAAAGGGCCCCGGCGTTTGCCGGGGCCCTGGTTTGGCTGTGAGGGCTCAGCCGCCCGCCGGCGGCCCGAGAGAATAATGCCGCGTCGTTACTTCGTCGGCGCGGGAGCCGCAGCGCTCGCCGCGGGAGCGGCAGCTGCCGGCGACGGGAACACGCTGGCGAACTTCGGATCGTCGACCGTGATTTGTCCGTTCGCTTGCAACTGCTGCAAGAAGTTCGGAATCAGCGGGCTCTCCTGCTGTTGGCGCAACGTTTGTTGAATTTGGTCGTGCGCGCTCGCGAGCGTGGCCAACTTGGCCGGCTTACGCTCCAGAACCTGAATGACGTGATAGCCGAACGGCGATTTGATCGGCGCGCTGATCTTTCCAATCGGTCCGTTGAACGCGTAGTTCTCGAACGCCGGCACCATCTGACCCTTGCGGAACCAGCCGAGATCGCCGCCCTTTTCTTTGCTGCCGGGATCGACGGAATATTGCTTGGCTTCCGCCGCGAAATCTTTGCCCGCTTTCAGGTCGGCTTCAACCTTATCCGCGGTCTTCAGATCGGGGACGAGAATGTGCCGAGCGTGCGCCGTCGCCGGCTGATCGTACTGCGCGTGATTCTTGGAGAAGTAGTCGGCGATTTGTTTGTCGGTCACGTGAATGTTCGCGCCGACTGCTTTGTCGAGTACGATTTGGCGACGAATCAGGTCGCGGACGTCCTGCTCGGTCAGGCCGCGCGATTTCAGCAGATCGTCCCAACCGCCGTTGGGATATTGCGCTTTGTACTGGTTCTCGACTTTATCGATTTCCGCGTCGCTAACCGTAATGCTGTGCTCTTGCGCGTACTTGTCGATCAAAACGTTGGTTACCAGCTGCTGCAGCACGCTGCGTGATGCGGGGCTGTCTTCCAGCTTTGCATCGAGCTCGGCATGCGTGATCGGTTGACCCTTGACGGTCACGACGCTGCCGCCGCCGTTGCCCCCGCTGCCGCAGGCGACGAGAGAAGCGGTTAAAAAGACGCAGGCAATACCCGCTAAAAGCCGTTGGCTTGTCGACATTATGAGCTCCAAAACGAGGGAAATAACGCCGCACGGTTCGCGGGCCATGCCTGCGGTCCTCTGCCGCAGCCGACTCTTGACAAAGCAGGAGAGCCCTTTGCCGTAGCGCCCGCTACATCGCTTCCAGCAGACGGCGCAAAAGTGGCATCCACAGATCTTCAGGCCGCGTCCCGGGGCGCAGCGGCGGCAAATCCACCAAAATCTTCCCCTCGGCAAAGCGGAACCGGTTCTTTGTGAGCGACTGAAACCGTGGTATGGCGCTGGGAGAAAGCTCGTATCCGCTGCCCACTCCCAGCGTCAGACGCTTCTCGTCGACGACGACGCGCGTCACGTGTTTCGAAAGTGCGATCGTCCGCAGTTTCGTGAGCTCGACGAGGTTTTCGAGCGCCTTGGGGAGCGGGCCGAACCGGTCGCGCACGCCCGCAGCGATCTCTTCGACTTGCTCCTGCGTTCGCGATCGCGCGAGCTGTTGGTACACGGCGATCTTTTGTGAAACTTGCGGAATGTACTCGTTCGGCACGTACGCGTCGATCTTCACGTCGATTACCGCTTCACGCTGTTCTTCCAGGCTGGCGGCTCGTCCGCGCCGTTCCGCGATCGCGTCTGCGAGCAGCTGACAATACGTGTCGAAGCCGACCGATGCGATGAATCCCGACTGCGCCGACCCGAGCAAATTGCCGGCGCCGCGAATCTCCAGGTCGCGCATCGCGATCTGTAAACCGCTGCCGAGATGCGCGAATTCGCGGATGGCTTCGAGCCGCGCCTTGGCATCTTCGGTCAGCGCTTTGTGCGCCTGATACAGCAGGTACGCATACGCCTGGTGGTTCGAACGCCCGACGCGCCCGCGCAATTGATACAGCTGGGCCAAACCGAACTTATCGGCATCGTTCACCACGATCGTATTGACGTTCGGAATATCGATGCCGTTCTCGATGATCGTCGTCGCGACCAGCACGTCGATTTCACGCTCGATAAATGCTTGCATGATCGGCTCGAGTTCGTGTTCGTGCATCTGCCCGTGGCCGACGGCCACCCGCGCGCGGGGAACGAGCTGCTGGAGCGCATTCTTGACCGCGTAAATCGACTCGACGCGGTTATGCAAGTAATAGACTTGCCCGCCGCGGTCCAGTTCGGCGGTAATGGCGCGCTGAACGACGGCGTCGCTTGCCGGTACGACCACCGTCTTGATCGACATGCGGTTTTTGGGTGCCGTTTGAATCAGCGAAAGGTCTCGAACGCCGATGAGCGACATGTGCAGCGTGCGCGGAATCGGCGTAGCGGAGAGCGTCAGCACGTCGACGCTTGCGCGCAGCTGCTTCAGCCGTTCTTTGTGCATGACGCCGAACCGCTGCTCTTCGTCGACGATTATCAGTCCCAGATCGGCGAACGCGATGTCTTTTTGCAGTAGCCGGTGCGTGCCGATGACGATATCGACTTTGCCTTCGGCCAAATCGCGGACGATCTCGCGCTGTTCTTTCTTGCTCTTGAAGCGCGAGAGCTCTTCGATGCGAATCGGAAACCCGGCGAAGCGCGCGCTGAAGTTGCGGTAATGCTGATCGGCCAGCAGCGTCGTCGGCACCAGAATCGCGACCTGTTTTTTGTCGGCCACCGCTTTGAACGCGGCGCGGATCGCGACCTCGGTTTTCCCGTAGCCGACGTCGCCGCAGACCACGCGATCCATCGGCCGCGTGCGCTCCATGTCGCGTTTCGTGTCGACGATCGCTTTGAGCTGATCGGGCGTTTCCTCGTACGGAAACGCCTCCTCCAATTCGCCCTGCCAGGCCGTGTCCTGACCGAATGCATGGCCCTTCGCCAGCTCGCGCTCGGCGTAAAGTTCGACGAGACCTTCGGCAATTTTCGCCAGCGATTCCGAAACGCGCGACTTGGTGCGCGCCCAGTCGGCGCCGCCCATTTTGGAAAGCCGCGGCGTACCGCCTTCGCCGGCGCTGTACTTGGTGACGTGGTGCATCTGCGTTACGGGAACCAGCATGCGATCCGTTCCGGCGTAGCGCAGGTCGAGATAATCTTGCGTCGCGCCGAGAATCGTTTCGGTCCGCAGTCCGAGATATTGGCCGATGCCGTGCACCGCGTGAACGACGTAATCGCCGACTTTGAGATCGGCCAGCGTAACCGGTACGCCTTCCTTGACCGCGCGAATCTTTACGCGTTTGGGCGGTTGTCCGTAGATTTCGCGATCGCCCAACACGCGAACGCGCAAATCCGGTATGCCGAACCCGGATTCGATGTTGCCGTGATCGACGTAGATACGGCCTTGTCCCATAACGCGCGCACCCGTCGCGGCGCGCACTGGTTCCAGTCCGGCGGCGCGGACGATGTCGCTGGTGCGTCCCGCACCGGACGTCACAAGGACAACGGTTTCACCGGCGCCGGTCCATTCGCGAAGCGCTTGCGTGAAGAGCTCGATTTGCCGGTTGAAATGATCGGCCGGGCGCGTTTCCAGCACGAAGCTTTCGGAAACTGCCGGTACCCAATCGATCGCGTGCGCGCTTTCGATGCCGCCGGGAAAGATCAGCGCCGCTCCGCGCGCGAGCGCCGGTTTCAGGTCGTCCAAATGCGGATAGGGCGCGGAAACTTCCGCAAGCAGGGCTTCGCCGATCTCGGAATCGCTGACCGACAACTCACCGGAATCCACTCCCGCCAGCAAGACCTGCTGCTCGCGCGAGCGTTCTTCATCCAGCGCGCGTTCGATCGTCGCCAGCATCCCGGGTTCGTCGATGACGACGACGGTGTGTTCGTCCAGGTACTCGAGCACGGTTTCGCGCTCGTCGAACGCCAGCGAAAGCCACGGCTCCGGAACGTCGGCGCCCGTTTCAAGATACGCTCGCAGCGCCCGCGCGACGTTCTCGGGGCCTTCGAAACGCTCGCTAACGCGAGCGCGAAATTCGCCGCTGCGCGGAATCTCCGTCCAGGGCACGATTTCGACGGAGTCGACATCACCTTCGCTGCGCTGCGTTTCCAAATGGAAAGGGCGAATGCCCTCGACCGTGTCGCCGAAAAACTCGACGCGTACCGGACGATCGGCAGAAGACGGAAAGACGTCGATGATGCCGCCGCGCACGGCATATTCACCCGCCGCGCTGACCACGTCACACCGGCGGTATCCGCTGTCGTACAAGCGCGCGAGCGTTGCTTCCCAGCCCGCGTCGTCGTTGACGCGGATCGTAAAACGCGTTTGCGCGAAATGCGCGCGCGGCACGACGTATTGCCGGAGTGCGCCCAGGGTCGCGAGCGTGATGCCGGGTTTGGCGTCGGCCAGGTCGGCAAGCAGCGACATCCGGGCACTGCGT
Organism: Vulcanimicrobiaceae bacterium; assembly: GCA_035938175.1. Lineage (GTDB taxonomy): Bacteria > Vulcanimicrobiota > Vulcanimicrobiia > Vulcanimicrobiales > Vulcanimicrobiaceae > DASRDE01. The sequence continues at coordinate 58,700 of DASZHD010000020.1, read as the reverse complement.
TCCGACGGACTTTCTATCGCCCCGACCGTTTCATCGCGCGCACGCATCAGACGCACCGAACGCGGCTCGTCCTCCTGCAAGTAGTACAGAAGGTCCGCGAACATCCGCTCGGCGGCGTCGGCGGTCGGGAGCAAAACGAACAACTGCCCGCCAAGCTCGCGGTAGAGGGCCGCCACTAGGGCCGGCCGCGCCGCCGGAATCGTTTCGTGGAGCGCATAGGCACCCACACCGCGGCGAAGACGCTCGATCAGGTCCGGGAGCACCCGTCCCGTCCGGCCGAGCTCCCGTATGAGCGGAGTGGCAAGGCCTTCGGCGTGCGGCACGAGTTGGGCAGTGGTCACAGCCCTACGATGATAGCGCGGCTGCGCAACCCGGTGCGGCAGACGGGGGTTTTCAGGATTAGCACTGTTGACAGTAGACTGCCAGTTGCGCTAGAAATTTGCTTGGGAGGACTTCACTGGTTATGAGCAATCTGATGAGCCGCGAACAGCGGGGAAATGCAGCCGCGACCCTTTTCGGACGGCCTTTCGCAGACTTGTGGAACTTTGACGCGCTGCGAAATCTTTCGACCGGCGTTGAGATCAGCCGCACGGACAACGGCTACTCCGTCGAGGTCGCCGTCGCCGGATTCAAACCCGACGAGATCGACGTTCGACTCGAAGACGGGCTGCTTTCGGTGAGCGGCAAGAACGAGAAGCGCTCGTTTACGCGCACCTTTACGTTGCCGGACGACGTCGACGAAGAGCACATCGGAGCTAAGGTCGAGCACGGGATGCTGACCCTTACGCTGCCGCTGCTGCCTAAGGCGCAGCCGAAAAAGATTCAAATCACGGTCTCCTGATCCGCAAGCGAAGGCCAAATCACGTTGAGGGTGCGAACATCGCACCCTCATGTTTTTTGCCGCCGCGCAGATGCCGTGCAACATCCACCCCGTTTACGATCTCGTTCCGATCGCGACGCCAGCGCGAGTCGTGCGAGTCGACGGCAAGTACCGTGCGTCGGCAGTGCTTTCGTTTCACGTTCGTGAAGTGCAGCGCGCGTTGATCGTGACCGTCGAAACCGGCGTATTGGATCACGTCCGCGGACATCAGCTCATCGCCTCGCGCGTTGCGCGTTCGTCGGGCGGCAAGGTGACGGCAAACGGAGCGACGGCAACGCAGGCACGCGCGCAGCTCGCACGCGCCATACGCACCCTGACGGCGGATGAAAATTCCGAGGTTACTCGCGAAGAGCGCGCCTACGATACCGTCACGGAGAACGGAGCTGCGCAAAGTCAGGCGCCGTCGTATGGATTTCCCGGCGGTCAGGACGTGCAAGATCCCGCGTGTACGCGATGAGGAACGCTATCGGGATCGCGAACATCAGCAGGGTTAACGTAATCGCCGGCACCGTTGGGAAATTCGCCCACGTTGCTTCCGGGTAGAAGCGCAGCGCGATCGTTAGCGACGTTGCGACGATCGCCCACGCGGGCAGACTGTCCCACGCGAGAAACGCGACGGGCAAAAGCCAAAGCGCGTACCATGGGTACGGATTCGGTATCGCGATCCAGATCGCGAGCGCGGCGCACAGCGCGCCGGAGCGCTGATTGGCGGCCAATCGCATCACACCGGCGATAATCAACACCCCTGCGGCTATCGCGACGATCGCGGCTGCGATCCACACCGGAAATACCGTCGCCAAAACGTACTGCGGAGAAAATTGCGGCGCGTATTTTCCTTCGGGCGCCAAATGCGCGTGCACGCCCAGCGTCAACGGCGCGCAGAGCGCAACCGCTATCAGTATGCCGCAAACCGCGCCGGTCGACGTCTTGTTGAACCGTGCACGGTCCGGCCATGCCGCAACCAGCATTCCGGCGCAGGCCAGCAATGCGGGCGCTTTGATGAGCGTACTCAATGCGACCGCAGCCGCGCCGGCAGCGATGCGCACGCGACTCGCCAGCACGAACCCGCCGAGGACCGCCGCCAGTGCGAGCGCGTCATTGTGCCCGGCCGCGGCGTTCCAAACGGCTAACGGATTCAGCGCGATGCCCGCCGCCGCCGCGGCACGCGTGCGTTCGCCGAAACGATCGAAAGCGGCATAAGCCAAAGGCGCGCATGATACGAGCGACGCGCAAGCGATAACGCGCAGCGCCCACAGCGGCGCCGCGGCGCCTAGTGGGAGCAATGTCGCCACGACAAGTTGCGCAAGCCACACGAATGCAGGCCCATACACGCACATCGGCGGCGGATTGCCCCACTGCCAAATCATTGCGGCAAGCAGCGGATCGCTCGCGGTCACGCGCACGTGCGCGTATGGACTAGTGCCGTGAAGTGCCAGGTCGCCGTATCCGGCGTACGCATAAACGTCGCTCGAAAACACGACGGGAAACGTCAGCGCGGCCGCACACGCAAGCGCACTGTACACCATCGCCGCACGCGCGCCGCGCCGCGGAGTGGCGTCGACGCGGCGCAAAACCGCGACGTAGGCGATCGTTGCGATTGCCAGCGCGCCGAATAACGTGAACGCCATCGTGCCGCCGAACGTCTTCCAATACGTCACGACGGGCAGCGGTTGCGCGAGATCCGGTGCGATGGACGACGGATGATGCAATAACGCAAGGCGCGCGGCGGCGCTTCCCGCCAGAAACGCGATTGGGATCAGCAGACTCAAGCGCACGCGTAACGTCCGGTTTGCGGAACGCGCGCCGCGATGGCGAGTTCGGCGCACGCCAAACTGAGCACGATCCACCATTCACCGCCGACTTTCGGAAAGAAGGTCAAGAAATCGATGATTTGATGCAGCATCAGCGCGGCGCTTGCGGCCATCGCGCCGGCGACAAACGGCGATTCCAGGCGGTCGCGTATAAACGTGGCGATCGAAACGTACGTCAGCCATAACGTGGCGGCGAACAGCGGTATTCCGCCCTCCACGAGCGCCTGCAGATACAAACTGTTGGCGTGCGTTTTTACGCCGTGCAATCCGGTCAGCGGAATTTCGAGTTCGAAGTTTCCGGCACCGATACCGAAAATCTTGTGACTTTTCCACAGCGTTATTGCCGCGTGCCACAGTTCCGAGCGCGTACCGACCCCGCCGCCGTAGGATGACTCCGTGTCTTCCAAATCGAGCCGGAACGCGGCGACCGCGCCGCGCGCTCCGCCAAGGTGCAGTTGCAGCGCCCACGCCGTATCGACCAAGATTCCGGCGAGGACGCCGGCGATCAGCGGACGCAGCGTGATCCAGACGTTCCGCCGTACGACGTACAGCACGATTGCCGCAGCGACGCTCCCGCCGATCAGGCCCCCACGCGAAAACGTCAAGAAATCCGCGAAAGAAATGAAGAACAGCGCGATCCATGTGAGCGTTCCCGGCTGCCACATCGCAAGCGCCATCGTCACGGGCAGCGCGACGTCGAGGTATCCGGCGAGCTGATTGGGGCCTTCCAGCGGACCGGCAATCCGCGGTACGACGTGGCCGTTGATCCAGAGGCCTGAAGGTGCCCCGGTCAGTTCTTCGCCGAGCGCGAGCAACGATACCAAAAGTGCTGCGCAGACGAACGCGGTTCGTACTAGTCTGCGGTCCGGGTCAAGACGATACGCAGCCGTGACCGCGCAAAACAGCAAGAGATACTCTACGATTTTCAAGGATTCGCGAATCACGGGCGCATGATGCAGAGCGTGCGCGTAGGATAGAAGCGTCGCCGCAAGCACGAGCAGCCCGGCGGTCAGAATGCGCCAGGAAGCGCGCGTTGCAAGCGTCGCGAACGCGTTCGGGTGCGTCCATAATCCCAAAAGGACGCCGAGGACGGCGATTTTCGGAAGCGTCAGCGTCGTCGCGAAGGCCGCGTGATAGAACGCAAACGGTTCCGTGAGGATCAGCGCGCAAAGCCCGTACGCCGGGCGCTGCATGGTCAGCAGAGCAACAACGGTGAGCAGCAGGACGTAGACGATGAGAGCGATCGGATCTACCGGCGGATAGACGATGGGCGCAACGTGAACGACCGGATGTCCGAACAACACGCGGCGGGCTTCGCCGCAACGGCCTCGAAACCCGGGCTGCGATGAACGATCACGCCATGCGCCGGTGTATCGAGCGTAAGCGCGAAGGCGGTGAATTGACGTCCGAGCAATGGCATGCGGTCGTTGACGGGTTCATGGATTCCAGCGTGGACGACGCGCAAATGGCGGCGCTTTGCATGGCATGCGTCGTCCGCGGGATGTCGTTCGACGAGGCGCATGCCCTGACGGATGCCATGGTGCGCAGCGGCGAAGTGCTCGCGTTCGACCCCTCCGAGGGGACCGTAGTCGACAAACATAGCACGGGCGGGGTCAGCGACATCGTATCGCTTGCCGCAATTCCGACCGCAGCGGCATGCGGTGCGCGCGTGGCAAAACTTTCCGGCCGCGCTTTGGGGCACACCGGCGGCACCATCGACAAACTGGAAGCCGTACCGGGCTTTACGTCGCAGCTCGCGATGCAGCGTTTCGAACAAATCGTCCGTACCGTGGGTTGCGCGATCGCGGCTCAAACGCAGGCGCTCGCTCCCGCGGACAAACGGCTCTACCACCTGCGCGACCACACCGCTACGATACCGTCGCTCGGCTTGATCGCGTCGTCGATCCTTTCAAAGAAAATTGCCGGCGGTGCGCATGCGTTCGTGTTCGACGTGAAGACCGGCGCGGCGGCGTTCGTGCCTGAATCCGGCGCGGCATTGGAACTGGCGCGATGGCTCGTGCAAATCTCCGCGAGTTTCGGAAAGCGCGCGACCGCGTTCGTTACCGACATGCACCAACCGTTAGGACGCTGCATCGGATCCGGAATCGAACTGATCGAAGCGCGCGACGTGTTGCGCGACGGCGGAGAAGGGCGAGCGCGGGAATTGATCCTGGCCATCGCGGCCGCGCTCGTCGAACAAAGCGGCAAAGACGATGCGGCGGATCGTGTAGAACGCGCGCTACGCGACGGCAGCGGGTATCGAAAATTTATCGAAATGATCGCGGCGCAGGGCGGCGACGTCGCCGCGATGGAGCGAATGACGACCGGTGAACCGTTCGCCGTGATCTCAACGGAAGAGGGCTATGTCGACGCCATCGACGTGGTAGAGCTCGGACACGTGGGGCGCCGGCTGAGCCAAAACGATCCGCTCGCGGGATTGCGGGTCCACGTGCAGATTGGCGATTACGTTCGCAAGGGCGATCCGCTAGTCCAAGCATTCGGAAAGGCGCGTGCGGAAGCTCGCGCATTGAGCGCGACATTCCGCATCACTCCGGATCCCGCAATGCCGCCGCCGCTGATCTACGACGTTATGACCGCTCGATATCCGCAATGATATAGAGGGGACGTCCTTTCACTTCGTCGTTGATGCGCCCGATGTACTCGCCCAAAATTCCGATACCGATCAGCTGAACGCCGCCCAGAAACAGGATCGCGACCATCGTCGAGGCCCAGCCGCGCGCGTACTCGGGCGTCCCCCAACGAAACGCTTTGAAAAGAATGATGATGAGTGCGTAGATGAACGCGGCCGTACTGACCGTGAACCCGAGATACGAGGCAAACCGCAGCGGTGCATCCGAGAACGACGTAATTCCGTCGATCGCGAACGTCAGCATTTTGCGCAGCGGATACTTTGTCGTCCCCGAATGCCGCTCGTCGCGGTCGTACTCGACGCCGGTTTGCGAAAAGCCGACCCAGCTGACCATTCCGCGCAAAAAGCGGTGACGCTCGCGCGCTTTCTTCAGCGTGTCGACGACGCGGCGGCTCATGAGCCGGAAATCGCCCGTGTCCACCGGAATCGACACGTTGGTCAGGCGCTTGATGATGCGGTAGAAAAGCCGCGCCGTCATGATCTTGAACCGGCTTTCGCCTTTTCGCGAACGGCGCACGGCGTACACGACGTCGTATCCGTCGCGCCAGCGCTCCATGAATTGCTCGATGAGTTCGGGCGGATCTTGCAAGTCGCCGTCCATCAAGACGACCGCATCGCCTTGCGCCACGTCCAGACCCGCGGTGGCTGCGAGCTGATGCCCGAAGTTTCGCGCGAGATTTACCAGCACGATATTATGATGCCGCTGCATCTGCTCGTGGATCGCTTCGAGCGTTCCGTCCCGGCTGCCGTCGTTGACGAGCACGATTTCGTGCGTCGGTCTCCCGGGCAACCGCTCGAGTATTCCTATGACGCGCTCCACCAATGGCGCGACGTTGCCTTCCTCGTTGTAGAGCGGTACGACGATGCTGAGCGTTACCGGCATGCGGCCACGTTCGCCGCACATCGAGCGGCTGGCCTTCGGGAAGGGAACGCCGCCGCACGTCCGGCACTTGTACGTACTTTAGAATGGCCAGTCCCCGAAATTTCGTCGTGCCGGCCGGTCTGCTCGTGCTCGTTTGCGCAGTTGCAGCGTATGAGGTCTACGCCAAGCTTTCGAGCCGAAGCGGTCCGCCGCCGGTTACCGCCCTGACCGCCGCTCCCGCCTCGTCGCCGAACCCCGGCCGAGCCGTTGCGCATCCGCCGACGAGCCCGTCGCCGGGACCGGAGGTGTTCGTCGTCGACAAACCCGGGTCAGGAGCAGGCGCCGCACGGAACGGAGCCGGGTCGGCAACCGTCGCGGTACCCACGACCGTTCCACTCGCCGGCAGTGCAACGTCGATTCCCGACGTAGCAGCGAGGATAAAGCCCGCGTACGTTGCGCCGCCGCCGCCCGTGATCGAGGCGCCCAACGCCGCGCCGCAGATCATCAGCATGTCGATCAGTTCGGGCGTCGTGCACAGCGGCGAGACGGTTTCCGGAAACGTAGAGACGTCGACGAACGTTGCGAGTGTGGAGGCGAGAATCGGCGGGTATTCTTCGAATCTGCTGAAAACCGGTGCCGGACGGTTTACGCTGCGTTACCGCGTCCCGTTCGTACCGTTCTTTTTAAAGAAGACATACACCGTGCGGCTTATCGCTCGAAACACCCGCGGCGATGCCGTGTCGACAACTTTCCCGATTACAGTGCGCTAATACGGACGTGAACCTATCATCGTCATGCTGAGGAATCGAAGCACCCCCTGGAAACGAAGCGCCGTCTGGGCAATCGCAGCGCTTTTGGCTGCATGCGCGCCGCACGCGCAAACACCCGCTTCCTCCGCCGCGTCCCCGCTTGCAGCGGTTCCGACGCCGCTGGTATTACCGACCGAAGCGCCGCCGCAAATCCTCGCGGTGCAGTTGAGCGATTCGGTGTTTCACAGTGGGGAAACGGTGACCGGTACGATCGTAACGTCGACGAACGTCAGCGACGTACGCGTGCAATTCGGCGGCCGTTCCGCGCCGATACCGCAGCGCGAACCCGGCGTTTTTGCACTGAGTTACACGCTTCCGCATATCCCGTTCTTCCTTGCCGGCACCTACACCGCGCAAGTCGTTGCGCGCAATCCGGCGGGCCTTTCCGCGTCGCGCAACGTTTCGGTCAGTATTCGCTAGCCGTCGTCGTCGGTCGGTTGCATGGCAGGCGCTTCGCGCAGGAAGTCGGCCGCGTTGCGCAGCGTACGAACGGTTTGGAACTTTGCCGGCGTCTGCTTGAAGTCGAACATGTCGCCGAGATCGTCCGAGAGCGCGTCGCGCGTTCCCAGGCTCGGAATACCGAACGTCTCTTCCGTGAAATGGAGAATGCTCCCGAACTCGTGCGTGACGTGTGAAACGTATCCGCGCTTGGCGTACGGTGATACGACGATGAGCGGTACTCGAAAACCGAGTCCCATATAGTCGACGTGCGGCGGAACGACGTGATCGTAATAACCGCCCCACTCATCCCACGTGATAAAAATCGCCGTCGAATTCCAGTCCGGCCCGTTGCCGATTGCGTTCACGACCGATGCGACCCAGTCCGGGCCGCCGCCGTCGTGACCCCAGGTCGTGCCGTGATCCGAATTGACGAGCTTCGGCGTAACCCAAGTAACGTCGGCCAGGTTGCCCTTTGCGGCATCGGTGAGAACCGTCGTTTCCGGCGAGACGACGTTGCCCCACATGGCCGGATTGAAGAAGACGTGTTTGATCGCGGAATACGCCGACCACACGTAGCCGGTGTCCGCGTGGATCGCGGGGGCGTAATAGCGCCACGTTTCGCCGTGCGCGGCCATGTCGTCGGCAAGCGTCGGAAAGTCGAAACACGGAAACACGTTCGGTCCGTTTTGCCCGTTCGGCAAAAGGGTTCCGACTTCCGTACCGGGCGACGCGCCGCAGCTCCAGAGCCCGCCGTTCGAAAGATCGTTACCGTTGTTCCACGGCAACGAGTCGACGCCCGAGGCTTGTCCGGCGATCAAGTACAAATGCGCGGGAAAGCTCGGCCCGGTGTTGGAGGCGAACATGCGATCCGCGAACGCGTAATTTTCGGCCAGCGTCCAGTACGGCTGCACGTTGGACTGCGGAATGTACGTCATCGGTGCGGTTCCGTCCGCAGCGCGCGCGACATCGAAGCCGTCCATCTTGCCGTTGTCGTAATCGGTGACCCAGCAATTGTGAAAATGACACGGATCGTTCGATGCGCCGACGGTCGACGGCAAAAGCTGCATCGTCTTGCCGTTGTGCGTTTTCGCGGTGCGCATCGTGTCCGCGCCGGGTAGGCCGTTGAACAGATTATCCGGCGTGCGGTTCTCTTGAACGATGATGACGACGTGTTTGATCGGACCGTCCGTGGGAATCAGACCGGTGGTGTTGCCCGACGGACTGCTCGTCCCCGACACGTTCGGCGTCGGCGAAGATCCCGGCAGTACCGTGCCTGCGCCCCCGCCGCCGCAGCCGGAAAGCACCGAAAAAACGGCGCTGCAAAGCACCAAATGAGACATCTTTAAATGCCGGACGCGCATGATCGTACCCGTTCCATCTCCCCAGCTTTCTATCGTCGGCAGGACGGTATTTCCTTAACGAATGCTGTGAAGGAAACGACATTATGACGGCGTGTCGATGCGTACAGCCTGAGCTAAAGGTATGTTAGGGTCTTACGGATGCGGGGTCGGAAACGGCGGCGGCGTCTGGAACGGCGAGGGATTGAACGGCGTGGGCAAGGATTGCGGAATCGTCTGCGCCGGACCCGAGCCTTCGTCGCCCCAGCGGTAAACGGTCACGTGGAACGCCTGCACGTCCTCGTCGGCGATGCACAGCAGAAACGGCTTGATTTCGATGCCGTTCTCTCCGACTTGAATCGATTGCGTGGAGCCGCGGTCCATTAGAACGTGCATGACGGTTCCCGAGTACAGCTTGAGTATCGTCCGGTAGTGCAACACGTCGATGCGGTCCAGGCGGTACGCTTGCGCGTTCCAGCCGCTTTGATCCGTCGTCATGTACACGGTGTCCGTCGGTCCGGTGCTGGGCGGAACTTGCGCGGTTATCGCGACGGTAACCAGCTTACCCGCGCGCACGGACGCGCAGCGTCCGGGATTGGGCGAGGGGACCAGGTCGGGGTTGGGTGCCGGACTCGACAGCGCAACGGCATAACGCGCTACCGCGCTCAGGTCGCCCTCCGCCGGCAACTTCGTGTGCGAGAGTTCGATGCGAGTCACGGTTCCATTTTCATCGAACGTCACGCGGGCGTAGCTGCGCGCGGCCGGCTCTCCTCCGGTGATCGTCACCGACGGCGATACGTGAAAGCCGTCGCCGGTCGTAAAGAAGATGTAGCCTTTTTCGTAGTCCAGGATTTGTGCCGTCACGGTGACGGGGGCAGCGGGCGCCGCGCCCAGCAGCATCGCCGCCAGGAGTGCGAATACGCTTATGCGGCGGATCACTGCGTCACCTGAATGACGAACTCCGGCGTCCAGCCGCGGTTTCCGAAGTTGAAGTAGTAGCCGCGCGAGATGTCGATCGTTGTGTGATCGTTCACACGCGCGCGGACGTCGGCGCTGATGTCGTACGGCGGTTCGCCCGGATAACTCGCCGGTTGAATCTCTTGCCCCAGCACGTTGGTAATCGGCGTCGGGAAAAGCCCGGGAATGGCCGCGGGAAAGTCGCGGTGCTGCCGTGCCAGGATCGAGGCGGTAAAGTTTCCGGAATTCGTGTAGGCGACGTCCAGCGAAAGCGTGCGCAGCGTCGCGAAACCGCGGAATGCGGCATACCCGGGATACGGCACGCCGCCGATCACCGGTACTGCCGGCGGGTAAACGGCGTTTTGCAGCGCCCCGTAATAGTCACCGGTGTTGAGGACCGAGTAACTCAAGAATCCCAAAAAATGCGCGTCGTACTGGCGGCTCAAGCTCAGGCTGGTATTGGTCGTGTCGACGTAATGCGGCACGGAATTCCAAAGACGGTTCTTGTCGGTCGAAAAGTTCACGTAATAGTTTTTCGTAATAACCGGGTTACCGCCGAGTTTTAACGATGGAACGAAGAGCTGTACATCCAGGTTGTGCTGCCAGACGCTGGGATACGTCTCGCCTCCGAGGCTTTGCAGTCCGTAGGAATTGTGCTGAAAGGCAAAGCCGTAGCTGACGCGCTCGTAAAGCGGAAGATGCGCGATCCGGTGATCGAACGTCGTAGCGCTCAGGTTCAGCGATACCGGATGCTGCTTGGCGGGGTATGTTGCGTTCGGTGCTTGCGGAGGTCCGCCGTTTGCAAGCAGCGAGTAATTGACGAATTGGGCGCCGAGCTGCAGAAAGGACTGCGTAAAGGCTTGCGTCGCTTGGACGATCGTAAACTGCGACGATACGCTCGGCTCCGACAATCCGTGCTGAAACGTGTTCATCTGCGTGAACGTCTTCACCTGAAAACGCTCCGAAGGCTGGTCGGACAGAATCAAATCCCAAAATTTGTTCGGACGGGTCATGGGATTGAGCGAAAAGACCGCGTACGCCTTGGATCCGCTCAGATGCTGCTCGAATGCCAAATAGGTTTTGTTAATGGTATCGTACCGGAAATGGAGCGCGCTGATCGAATTCGCGTTTCCGGCAAGCGACCACGTCGCGTCGAAATTCGCGCCGGCCAGCGAATTCGTGCCCAAATGCTGGTCGGTCGAGAAGTTCACGTAATACGAGGGCGTCGGAACGTAGGCGCCCAGACCGTTCAAGACGTCGACCTTGTTGCCGCCGAATCGCGCAAAAGTTCGTTCGCCGATGACGGCGCTGGAGGCATACAGGTACGGCTTCGCCGCACCCAGGTCGGGCAGATTGAAAACGTCACCCGGCATTTCGCGCCCTTTTGCCGGATTGGCGAAATTGCCGTCGACGAACGTCCACCGGTCGGGTTCCGAGCCGATCGGCAGAAAATAGATGCGATGAAAGTCCAAAAAATCGGAAAGCGCCGCGCCGTCCTGCGACCCGGACGGATTCTGCAGATGCACGTGTCCCGCGAGAACGAAGCGGTTCAATTTCAAGTCCATTGAAAAGGCGTCTCCGCTCATCGTCATGCCGTCGCTCGTGGTCAATCGGACGTTGCCGTCGGCTTCCACGAGGAATTGGTTGTAGTAGAATGTGACCTTTGTCGCATGGAGTCGAATGAGCGTTGCCGCTGCGCCGCGCGCACCGCAGCAAAGCACGGCGCCCGCTAGCAGCGCGAGGGTTTTGCGAAACACGGCCGCACCGATTCACGAACGCGTTTCATCTCTCATGCTATTTTCATTGAAGCAAGCTGGCTAAGCAGGCAGACTAATATGGGGCAGGCCCGCTGCTGGGCCGATGCGAAACGCGTGAGGGTAAATGACCCGATTTGTGACAATCGTTCTCGATTCGGGGGGTGTGGGTGCATTGCCGGATGCGGAACGGTTTGGTGACGCTCCGGGCGCTAATACCATCGGGAACGTCGCTCGGTCCCTCGGCGGTTTGCGGTTACCCAACTTCACGCGGTTAGGGCTTGGTTGCCTGACCGATATCCGAGGCGTCGAACCCTCGCGCGCTCCGGCTGCGCGCGTCGCGCGGCTTCGGGAACGAAGCGAAGGCAAAGATACGATAACCGGCCATTGGGAGATGGCCGGAGTCATTACCAACGTCGCTTTTCCGACGTATCCGAACGGCTTTCCGAAAGACGTCGTCGACGAGTTCGCGGCCATTACCGGAAAAGAGCCGCTTGGAAACAAGACCGCTTCCGGAACGGAGATCATCGAAGAATTGGGTCCGGAACATATGGCCACGGGACGGCCGATTTTGTACACGTCCGCCGACTCGGTTTTTCAGGTCGCCGCTCACGAGGATGTGGTACCGCTGCCGGTTCTGTATGACTGGTGCGAGCGCGCCCGCGCGATGCTCGTTTCTCCCCATAACGTCAACCGGGTGATCGCCCGTCCGTTCACCGGCAAGCCGGGCTCTTTTACGCGCACCGCGAACCGCCGCGACTATGCGATCGAACCGCCGCCGACTATTCTCGACGAGTTAGCCGGCAAGGGCGTTCCTATTCACGCCGTGGGAAAAATCTGCGATATCTATTGTGGTCACGGCATTCAGAGCTCGGTGCGCGCCGCCGATAATCTTGATGCCATGCACAAGACCTTCGATCTGCTCGAACGGGCGGACCAGGGTTTTATTTTTGTGAACCTCAATGATTTCGATTCAAAGTACGGGCACCGGCGCAACGTGCGCGGCTACGGCGACGCGCTTGCGGCACTGGACGCGCTCGTACCGCGGCTAGAGTCGTTGCTGCGCGAGGACGACGAAGTGATCTTCACTGCCGATCACGGGTGCGATCCGACGGCGCCCGGGACGGATCACACGCGCGAATACGTCCCTTTTATTCATTTGAGCGCGCAAAACGGAAAGGAGCTTGGCGTTATCGAGGGCATGGATTTCGTGGGCAAGACGGTTGCATCCGCGTTCGAGCGCGTGTTATGCAAGTAACCGATCGCGAATCCGTCGGGGCGGTGACCGGCGTATGGGTGATGCCGCGGCCGCGCCGCGTACCCGCGTACTGGCACGCCGCGAAACGCGTTACCGACGTCGTCCTGGGTGGCATCGTGCTGCTGTTGGCGCTGCCCGTAATCGCATTGGCGGCCCTCGCTATCATGATCGTGGACCGCGGTGAGCCATTCTATTCGCAGGAGCGTGTCGGCTTGAACGGCCGCCGTTTTCGCATGTTCAAACTGCGTACGATGGTAGAAGGCGCGCACGGGATGCGCGACGATCTGCTGCATCTCAACGAACTCGACGGTCCGGTCTTCAAAATTCGTAACGATCCGCGCCTGCATCCGCTTGGGCCGTTTCTGCGCCGCACCAGCATCGACGAACTTCCGAATTTGTTCAACGTCCTTCGCGGCGAGATGTCGCTCGTAGGCCCGCGCCCGGCGCTCCCGGCAGAGGTGGAACACTACAATGAGTACGCGATGCGCCGTTTGACCGTGCGGCCGGGCGTTACGTGTTTGTGGCAGATCGGCGGCCGTTGCGGCGTCCCGTTCGATGAATGGATGCGCCTGGACAACGAATACATCGATACGTGGTCGCCGCTGCGCGATCTCGCAATTCTGGCAAAGACGATCCCGGCGGTGATCCGAAAGGACGGCGCGCATTAGAGCGCAGCTGCGGCTGATACGGCCGGCCGAAACAGCGACACGCGCCACCGTTGCAGGTTCGGCGCTTTTCGTTATGGCCGCGACGCTGGCGTCCACGTTGCTGGGCTTCGGCCGTGAAGTCGTCAATGCGCGGTATTACGGCACGCAGTGGGAAATGGACACGTTTCTTGCGGCGGCGGTGATCCCGACGATTCTGTTCGGAGTCTTCAACGGCGCGCTCGTCAGCGCGCTCGTCCCCACGTTTACCGAATATATCGCGCACGGGCGCGACGACGAGGCGTGGCGGCTGGCGAATACGATCATCAACGGCCTGTTCATCGTGTTGAGCGTGTGCGCCGTCCTCGGCTACATCTTGGCCCCGTACTACGTTCCGACCATAGCCCACGGTTTTCCGGCGCCCCAAATGGGCGTAGCGGTCCGCATGACGCGATGGCTGATTCCGAGCATCGTTGCGGTGAGCTTATCCGGCGTCTTTAGTGCCATCCTGAACGCTCATCAGCGTTTCCGGGCGGCGTCGATGACCGGCATCGTTCTGAACGTGGTGACGATCGCTTGCGTGATCGCACTGGATCGCAAACTCGGCATCTACGCCCTCGTGCTCGGCACCGCGCTCGGATTGTTCGCGCAGATGGCAGTACAGGCACCTGCGCTTCTGTTGACGCGCAAATACCGCCTCGAGATCGATTTGCGGCACCCGGGCTTGCGCAGCATGTGGGATCTGCTGGGGCCGATTATCGTCGGATCGGCGGCAGGCCAAATCGCACTGTTTTTCGATCGCTATTTCGCCTCGACGCTCAGCCCCGGTTACATATCGGGGATGAACTACGCGATCAAACTGGTCAACTTTCCGCAACAGATTTTCGCCGCGGCGATTGCGACGGTCATCTTCCCGCTTTTGGCGTCGCATTTCGCGCGCGCCAACCGCATCGCCGTCGGGCAGAGTATGACGATGGGGCTGCGCCTGGTCAACTTCATCACGATTCCCAGCGTGTGCGCGTTGATCGTTCTCGCTCACCCGATGGTGCAGACGCTGTTCGAGCGCGGCACGTTTCAGGCGTCGGCCACCGATCTGTGCGCCGGATTGCTGCCGTTTGCCGCCGTGGGTCTCGTGGCGCTCGCCGCAAACGTCGTGCTGACTCGATGCGCGTTTGCGTGCAGGGAAACGAGTTGGCCGGTTACCATCTCGGTGTTCACGGTCGTGGTGAACGTGCTGCTGTCCGTGATGTGGCTGCCGACGCTCGGCGCACGCGGATTGCTGCTCGCGAATTCACTGAGCCAATCGTTGCAGGCAGTGATGCTGCTCGTGCTGGTGGGACGTCTCGTGCGGCACATCGATTGGCGTGCCCTGATCACGTCCGCGCTGAAGATCGGCGTGAGCGCGGCAATCATGGTCGCGACCCTGCACTGGATCGCCGCGCTCGGTGCCAAGCCCGAGCCGACGCTGATTTCGCGCGCGTGGTATCTGTTCGGCCAGATGGCGATCGGCGGGCTTGCGTTCATCGCGTGCGCCTTGGCGCTCGGCGTCGAGGAACTCAAGATCGCCGTTCGTCTGATACTCGAGAAGTTCGAACGCAACGTGCCCGCGCCGCCGGAGAACAGCGGAGCGCCGATCGCGTAACGTTCCGGGCAAGGAGAAAAAATGATCGTCACTCGCACTCCATTCCGAATCACGCTCGGCGGCGGAGGAACGGATCTTCCCAGCTTCTACAGTAAGCATGGCGGATTTGTGCTCGCAATGGGGATCGACAAGTACATGTACGTTGCGCTCAACGTCCCGTATGCGGACCGGAAGATCCGGCTTCACTACACGCAGAGCGAAACGGTCGATCATATCGACGATTTGCGGCACGAACTCGCGCGAGAAGCGTTGCGGCATCACGGTATTACGGATGCAATAGAAATCGCTTCCGTTGCGGACTTACCCGCCGGAACGGGTCTGGGCTCTTCGAGTTGTTATTTGGTGGGTTTGTTATCGGCGATCCGGGCCTACTTGCAGCGACCTGCGAGCATGGCAGAAATCGCGGAAGAGGCGTGCCACATCGAACTCGATATCCTGGACAAACCGATCGGGAAGCAGGATCAGTACATGGCGGCCGCCGGCGGTCTTACCGAACTAACGATCGGGCGCGATGGGACAGTGAAGATCGAGCGGATCTCGCTGCCGAATTATTCCATTGCCGACTTCCTCGCGAACACGCATCTGTACTATACGCACGTGCAGCGCACTACAACAGACATTCTGGGCGAACAAACCCGAAAGCTTCGCGCGGGTCCGAGCGAGGTTGAAGACAATCTGCTGCGGATTCGAGATATCGGCTACGAGATCGCCCAAGCGTTTCGCGACGCCGAATTCGATCGCTTCGGGGAACTCATGCATCAGCATTGGCTCGCCAAGAAGCAGCTTTCGGGAAGCGTTACGGTTCCTTCCGTTGAGCGCTTATACGATTACGTTAGGGACGAGTATGGCGTGCTGGGCGGCAAGGTCGCGGGTGCGGGCGGCGGCGGGTTTTTGATGCTGTATTGCCCGCGAGACGGCAAGCGGCTGACCAAGTTTATGGAAAGCCAAGGCATGTCGCGTTTGACCTACGGTGCGGAGTTTGAAGGAAGCCGCGTGGTAACGAATCTCTTGAACTCGCGGTCGATCCATTATCATCTGAGCCACAATCCATCCGCGACGCTCGACCAGCCGCCGCCGGGTTCGCCGAATGCAAGGCAAATCGAGGCTGAGGAACACGTATCTGCCGAACCGCTTCGCATCGATGCCGCGCGCTCGGCCGAGCCGCAGCGGCTGCAGTAAAGGCAAGCGCGGAAAGTCACCACGTTTCTGTAGAATGGCCGTATGAAAGCTCGCCTGGACCTACGAAGAGTTCTCGATATTCCCGTTGCGTACGATTTTTTCCAACGGATAACTCGAACGCGCGAATATCGGCGGAAGTTTATGGAGTTTGTCCCCGTGCCGAACGGCGGAAGCGTTCTGGAGATCGGCTGTGGCCCGGGAACGAATTACGAGTATCTGCCGCAAGGACGGGAAATCCGGTACGTCGGCTGCGATAGTGATTCCGGATACATCGCACACGCTCGCTCGCGTTACCGCAACGGCGCGCAGTTTTTCGATACTCCGGTTGGAGGTCTGCGCTCGCTGGGCGTGGGGCCATTCGATGTCGCCCTCGCTTGGGGTTTGCTGCATCACATAAGCGACGCGCAAGTCCGTACGCTTGCGGAAGAGCTAGACGAACTTATCGTCCCGGCCGGAAAATTCTGCACGTTCGATCCGTGTTTTACTTCGGATCAGAGCTTACTTGCGCGAGTCTTGACCGCATGCGACCGGGGCCGATACGTACGCTATCCCGAGCACTACGCAGCCCTGTTGGCGGAGCGCTTTCCGCGGATCGAGCTGCAGACGTGGCCCCCCGGCACGGTACTCCCCTTCTCCGTAGCGGTCATCGTCGCGGCGAAATAATGACGCCGCAGTCCAAGCCGCTGCTGCAGCGCGCGCGCGCCGCCGGCTTCTTGATTGTTGCGGCGCTTTCGGCATGCACGCCACTTCCGAGTCCCGGTTACATACAGACATTCCGCGTAAACCCGCGCTCCGAACTTGTCGTCAAAGCGGCGATCGTGATACCCGTCGATCGCGTGCCGCCTCGTACTGCGACGTATTACATGAAGACGAATCACGGTGAAACGTCAAAATGGAGAGCCTTGCGCTCAGTTCGTGACGGCGCGACTGCGACCGTTGTGTTGGTTCCCAAGGGTAAGAACACGACGCCGAAAGCCGACGATGCGGCTCTTGTCTATTTTGAAGATCCGCACAGCCGTCAGTTTGACGTCTTACCGCCGGCCTTCGTCATGCCGTATCCAACGCCGCCGCCTCCGCAGCCGCTCGTAGATCCGGATTTTTCCGCGTGGACCGGCGTCTATCCAAACCTGGTGCCCGCGGGTTGGACCGTCACCACCTCCGATCGTGCGTCGTTCGACATTCGGCCGTTTACCGGGGATAACCGGGGCGTTCAAATCAGCATCGCTTCTACGCCCGTGCAGAGTACCGGATCGATTGCAACCCCGATACCGGCTGCAACGGCCACGGTGAACCTGTTGCAGCCTACAGTACTTACCGGTCGGTATTTGCGCGTTGAGATGCGGCCTTTCCAGCCGTGCATCATCGAGAATGGTAAAGTCATTGCGGCGACAGGTATTGAAGCGACGACGATGCCCGACGTAACCGCTGAGAGAACGGCGCTCTTTTGCGTCGGCCCGGCCGCCTATTCGGGGCCTGCCACGATCGACGGGCAGCCGATACGAGCGTTTGTGGTACGCGGACACGTGGGTCAGTGGAATGACGTGCGTTTCGACGTATCGCAGATCCGCGCATCGGCAGAGAGATTCCCGGTATCGCTGTCTCTGGTGGCGGCGCTCGATCCCGCTAGGAGCTCGTACGATTGGATAACGATGGACGTTACGTCGCTTCAAAGTGAACGTTAATTCCGTAGTGCGCCGCCTTCGCCGGCCGTACACCGCCTTCTGCGCGGCAGTCATCGTGCTGTGGCTTATTGCGTGGCTCGCCTCGTTTCACAACATTTACGGATGGCTCGTTGATGACGAAGACACGTTTTACCGGTTTCAGAACTACGCGCTAGGCGGCCGCCATCTAGTCGATATTCAGTGGTTCCATGCGTACATGTGGTTCCTGATGCTACCGCAGCTTTTGTTCCATTTCAGCATCCCGTCGCACGTCGCGCCTCGCGCGTTTTTGGCGACCGGCCAGTTTCGCGCGCTGATTCTGTACACGATATTTCTACACGCGATCGTGCTAGCTCTTATCGCGCGGTTTCTTGCGCAGTTGTGCTCCAATCGCGTCGTATGCGGCGCTGCTTTCGTGCTAATCGCTACGTCGCCGACGCTTGCATTGTACGCTCCGCTATTGGATTCGCGATACCTTTCCCTATTGGCGGCGCTTCCGGCCCTGACGATGATGCTTCAGGAAGCCCGCCGAGGCTTCGTGGGTGATAAACGATCGCAGCGCGCGTTCTTTGCGTGCGGATTTCTGCTCGGCCTAGCCGAGGATATTCACTATGAGTGCCTTTACCTGACGGTCCCCTTTGCGATCGTGTTTTGGCTCGGCGCGCTGATCCGCGGCCGCGACTCGCGCCGGCTAGCTGCGTTGTTTGCCGCGGGCCTCTGCGCATGGGTCGTACCGGTTCAGATCCTGAGCTTGTTTTTCCATCCCTTTTCCCAATCGTATATCGGCACGCTCCTGAACCAATACTCGATTCAGATTCCGCCGTACACGCGTCAGCAAAACGTCTCCACGTGGTTCAACCTTTTCGTGAGCGAAATGGGCTATCCGATGATGGCGGCGGCCCTAGGCGGTTTCATAATCCTGGCGTTCCGGCGGCTGAGACCCCAGTACGTGCAGGGGTTTGACGCCGCGATCGTTCTCGCGACGTCAGCGCTCTTCTCCGGGTACCTTTTCGAATCGCTCACGCACCCGTTTTACCGGATGGCATTCTGCTATCAATTCTTCTACGCGCTGGCGGCATGTATTTTCATCGAGCGGATCACGCAGCGCATCTCGCGATCTCTTTTCCCGAAGATGGCCGTGGCCGCCGCTTTTTTCGTCGCCGTGGCCTTCATCCCGTCGCTCGTGCGTACTCCGCCCGTGTTCGCCGCGCATCAAGGCTTTGGGGCGGCCGTCAATAGTGCATACAACGAGGCAAGGCACGGCCAAGTGTATTTCATCGACCTTTTCGACGGTGATGCGGTTCCTCAAGCAATCATCGACAGAGAACAGTTCGACGATCTCGATCGCTCGGACTACCTCGTCACATACTTTCCTCTCACGTTTCATTTCAAGTATCCCGATATTTTCGCGCTTCTGCAAAGTATCAAGCCTGCCGCCCGTTACCCGACGCTTTGGTGCACGCAGGAAATGTGGGCGCAGGCGCCCACGTTTTACGGTACGCGGAATTGGACTGAGGAGCCCGAGAACTGTGAAGCACGAGTCTATCGCGTTGCCGACATCAGGCGGGCACTGCATCGCCCCTCGTTGGTCGTCACCGGCGTGCAGTCGGATTCCCGGGCGATGGCCGCAATGGACGTCAAGCGAGTGTTCGCGAAACGCCGGCCCTCCGACGCGTGGTACGGGTTGGAGATGTGGAAAATCTATTGGGATCTTTGGGTGTCCTCGGATTCCCCCGGTCCTCACTGGATCGATGTGGAATTTTCAAAACCGGCGAAGCTTTCGCGCGTTATTCTGGTGCCGCCGGATTTTCGCGTACCGCCCGACTTTCTTTGGTATGGCCGGACGCGCGTATCCGACATTGCGATCGACGCGCTACGTGCCGGCGCGAATCCGAAACGGGTATGGGCGAGGCATGGGCTGGAGAACAGCGTCATAATCGACGCAAAATTTTCTCCGGTTTTCGCATCCGGCGTCCGCCTTCTATTATGGCAATCGCCGGGACCCAATCAGCGCGTCGGCCTAAAGTACGTCGATTTCCCGGAATATCGTATAGTGACGCGCTGGAAAAATCTGGACGCGCCCGGAAAGCCGGGTCCGGGGCGGTAGAACGGGCCGGCGCGCTCAGAAGCCGCCGTTGTTTGAATCTGCCGAGTAGCCCTCAAAACGGATGTACTCTATCCCCGAGACCGGACTAGGCGACAAACGTTGATCGAACATGATCGCGTGCCGCTGATCGTCGGGCGGCGGCTGCTCGATGTCCAAACGGATGCCCGAGAGCCGCGCCGGTTTGAATGTGGCCGTAAAGATCGCCCGGTCCCGCAGATCGCCGGATCGCCATAACACCGTCGATTTGCGCCGCGAACCGATTCCGTAAAGCGCTACCGTTTGCGGGCGCCCGACGGTGTCCCAACCCGGTGGTGAAAAATAATTAGCCGGTACGATCGTGACAGCGTGCAACTTCACGGGCCGGGAAAAATCGATCTCAAGCCAGTGCTTGCGGGTGTTACCGGCGGAGGCCCACAGATCGTTCACGGCAGGTACGGCATTGCAGCACTTGCTCATGTCCATGGGAACCGCCGGCGACCGGCGTGCAAGCACCCAAGATGTACCGAATGCCGGTCCCATTGTGGAATCGGAGCGCACAGCTGCGACTGCGAGCGGTTTACCGGATGCAGATTGGCGCAGCGCCGCCACACTGTACACGCGCGCATTGCAGCTTTCGGGTTCGTCCTGGTACCGGCGGAAATTCCAGTAGGTGCGCTCCTCAACCCAGTTCTCGATCGTACACCACTCCGTCGGGAACGAAGCGATCGGCGCAGTGTCATGAAACAGCGCAAACAGATCCGGATATTTGACGAAAAACAGCGTTGGAAAATCGGTAACGATGACGTCTCCGGGCTTGAGCCTCTGCAAGTCCGCGCGCGAAATGAGCGATCGCGGGTCGAGGTTGTTGTCATAGAATTCGATAAAATACACCCGTCCGCGGTTTCGGGTTGCTGCATGCGCGGCGTTCACTGCTCGCCCGAGGCCGGCAGAAGCGGCGAACACTTCCGGCATGCGCGCGATCGACGGCACCCATGCCGCGAGGATACATACCAGGCAAAACGCGCCTGCGCGGAGAGCGGCGTTAAACCGGGCCAAGCGTTGGGTGGCTACCTCGATTGCAATCGCCGCGAAGAGCATAAAGAATATCTGATACAGCGAAAGCTGCCTGTAAAATGCTATGGACGGGGTTATCAAAACATACGCAACGGCAATCGCGCACGCCCAGAACAGTAGACGCGCATGAAAAGCGGATATATATGTCGGACGCCAGCGGTCCCGAAACGCGATGACGGCGCCCGCGGCAACGAGCAGCATCATCGGCAACCCCATGTCTTCGAGAAAGAAATGCAACCACGTTGCCCAGTCGGAGAGCTTGTCGTAGGGCGAACGCAGCGCAGACACTTGACCGAACATAATCCCGAGCATACTGCCCGCAAACGGATGATATTGTAGACTGAGCAGCTGTACCGGCACGAACCACAACGCAACGCCCAGCACGAAGTAGCCGGCATTGGCCCAAACAGCGCGCGATCGAAAATTGCCGCGCAACACGTAACACCAGTAGACGAGACTTATCGGACCGGCAAAATACGTCAAGGTATAGTGAATCGACTGGCCTAGACCGATCAGAAAGCCCGGCAGCAAGAAGAAGAAGATACTGCGGTACAGCGGCTGCGAGCGGTCGACGGTGCGGTAACCCTTCAGCAATATCACCAAGGCCGGCAACCCCGCCAACAGACCCATGTACCGCGAGTCCAGAAGGTCCGAATAGAACACGAAGGTGGGTGACGTCATGAAAAACGCGAGAGCGGCAAACGCCACGGCCTTATTCGCGCACAACACTCTCAGTAACCACGCCGTCATCGCTAAAATGACCGCATGCAAAACGATCGTGTACAGGATGAATGCGCGGAAATGCCCTGTATTGTCCCAGGCTTGAGGAATCGCGTACGAGGGAATGGACCAGTGAAAGTACCACGGCAGCGCGGCAACGAACCAATCGTAAGCGTGAAACCACGGGATGTCGAACAGGTTCGATCCTCCCGTTTCGTACATTAATACACGGCGGAACTGATAGATGTCATCAGTCAGCCATCCATAGATGTTCGGAAATAGCAGCAGCCATGCCGTAAGCCAGACCGCGATGGCGCCGAACGAAGCCAGCACATAGGCGTCTGCGATAGCGGCCGCACCCCTGGAAAACCAGCTGGCGATGCCCGCGATTGCGGCTCTTTGAGTCGCTCGGATTTCAACGGAGTTCAATTCGAAACAACCTGACCATCACGTACAAAGCCCGGGCTTTTCGGCGGCCGGGTCTGTGTTTCCGGCTGCTACAGGCCGCACCGCGTGAGGCCCTCCTTCCGATGTTACGGGACTCGAAGCTTTCGATGTCGCAGTAGCGACTGTGGACTCGGGCTCTGCAAGCCAAGCGAAGGTTTCGTCACTCACCGCGTATCGCGCGTTTCTGAATTCCGGCCTCATCGTTTTCGCCGCCAGCACGGTCGTCAATGCCGGCGGCTTCGTCTTTCACGCGATCGCGAGCCGCCGCTTAGGTGTAGAAGACTATGGGGCTTTGTACGCCCTTATTTCGCTTGCGACGATGGCAGCCGTTCCCATCTCGCTCTTTTCTCCCGTCATCGTGAAATATGCCGCCGAGTTTCGCGCACTGCACGACGATGGTCACGTTCGCGGACTGGTTGCTCTCGTGATGCGCGTTTTTGGGCTGCTTGGCGTCTTGTACGTGGCCGCGGGCTTCGTTTTCGCACCGTCGATCGGGCAGTTCTTGCACGTGAGCCCGTGGGAAGTTCCACTCATTGGTTTGGTAGCAGCCGTGATCGTCGTATCCCTCGCACTCCGCGGAATCGGAACCGGTATTCAATCATACGGCGCATACGCCGGCTCTCTGTGCATGGAGGGTGTCGGAAAAGTTGCCATTTTGTTCGCATTCGCATTCACCGGCCTGACCATCGGGCGCGGCGTGGCTGCATTCTCGTGCGGTTTGCTCGCGGGACTGCTCGCGATGGCGATACCGCTGATGGCACGCTATCGCGGCGTTCAGACGCTGCCAATACATTTGGATTATCGACGGATGCTTGCTACGGCCGGGGGCGCCGCGGCACTAACGTTAACGATGGCGGTGATGGGCTTCGCCGATGTCGTCATCGTCAAACACTTTTTCGACCCGACTAGTGCGGGCCTATACTCTGCCGCATCACTTGCGGGAAAAATCATGCTCTATTTCGTTGCGTTCGTCCCCACGGTGTTGATTCCGCAAGCAACGCATCGCTTCGCCCAGGGACAAAGAACGCGTGAAACGTTGTGGGCCGGCGTCGCATTCATCGTCGTCGTGAGCGCCGTCGGTATCGCCGCGTATCGGTTTTGGGGCATGCTGCTTCTGCATCTGCTCGTGGGACGAGCGTTCGATGCGGCGGCACCATTTTTACCCGGTTACGCATGCGCCATGGCTTTGCTAGCGCTCACCAATGCGCTCGCTTCGTACGGAATCGCGACGCATCGCTTGCGCTTCGCGACACCGTTGATCGTGGCGACGATGGCAACCCTTGGATCGATCGCTGTTTTTCACCCTGCGCTCAGCGTCGTCGTTGCCGAACTCGTGATAGGCAACGCGGCGATGGCATTCCTGGTCGGCGCCGCTCTCGCTTGGCAAGGGCGCGATTCTTGGGTTCGCTCCCGCTAGATTAGCCCGCGCTCCCGGCACCAGGCAATTGCGCCGCGCATTCCTTGCTGCAATTCGACGTTCGGCGCGTACCCCAATTCGGCAATTGCCTTTTCGCACGACGCGCTCTGATGCCAATGCGATTCGCCGACGAGATGCACCGGCGCGACGTACAGACCCAGAGCGCTAAGTCCGCGATCGAGTTGGTACGCGGTCTCCGCGAGCACTGCAGGCAAACGAACGTATCGCGCTTTGACGCCGAGGGCTTCTGCCATCGCCTCGACCACCGAATAGGTCGTGTACACCGGGCGATCCACGATGAAATAGGTTTGTCCGGCCGCCTGCGGGACGGTTGCGGCCAGCCGGACCGCTTGGACTAGATTATCCACGTGCACCAGACTGCGGCGGTAGTTCCCCCCGCCGATCAGCGGCATGCGGCCATGCAGTATCCGCTTGTAGATCTCGACGTGACGCGGGGGGACGGGCGGTCCGTAGAACATCGACGGGCGTAAAATCACGACCTCGAAAACACCGGGTTCGTGCATCGCCAACAGTGCACGCTCGGCAATGAGCTTGCTCCGGCCGTAGTGGTGCATCGGATGCGGCGCGTCGGATTCGACCAGATCGCTATTTGCGGGGCTTTTGCCGGCAGCCGCAATCGAACTGACGAAAACAAAGCGCTTAACGCCGGCGGCCTTCGCCGCCTTCGCCAACTCGATCGTTCCTTTCGCATTGACGCGGTACCAGTCCGCGGTTTTCCGCACGTGGATTACCGCGGCCGTGTGAATCAGCACGTCGCATCCGCGCAATCTGTCCGCGATTCCATCCGGGTTCGCCAAGTCAAATGCGACAACGCTCGATGGCCATGAGTAGGCCGCCAGCGCGTCCTTCGCGGCGCTTT
Source organism: Vulcanimicrobiaceae bacterium (assembly GCA_035938175.1). Lineage (GTDB taxonomy): Bacteria > Vulcanimicrobiota > Vulcanimicrobiia > Vulcanimicrobiales > Vulcanimicrobiaceae > DASRDE01. The sequence continues at coordinate 34,191 of DASZHD010000020.1, read as the reverse complement.
CCGCCGATGGATGCGCCAGCACCACGAGCCGGTCGAATTCCGCCGAGCCCGACTTGTAATCGTCAAGCAGGGCAGTAGTCAACCAGCCGGGATACCCGGTTATAGTCAAGGTTTTCATCGAACGTGCGTTATGACTTGGCGATAGCGTCAAGGCCGCTCGACGAAACGCGCGTCGGTTCGTAGCGGCGGAGCATCGCGTTCTTTCGTATCGCCATCATATCGACGATATCGAATACCATACAGCGCAGAATGTTGATACGCGATCCCGGCTTGTTTTTCCAGTGGACAGGTTGATAATGCACGTCGATCCCGAGCCGGTGCATGATCGTGAATATTTCGACGTCGAACATGCCGCCGTCTATACGAACCAGCTCGAACACCCTTTTGGCTACATCGCGGCGGAAGACTTTGAAGCCGCACTGACTATCGACTACGGCACGTTCGAATACGATCACGTGCGCGATAATTTGCAGCGACAGACCGAGTACCCGGCGCCATTTTGACTCGTCCTGCTGGTACGTGCGCACGCCGACAACTGCGCCGGTCTTCGGATCGTCGAACTGGACGAGCATCGGTTCGATTTCTTCAATTGGAGTTGCCAGATCGGCGTCGGAGAATAAGACGAAATCGCCCGTTGCCGCCAACATACCGCGTTTCACAGCTGCACCTTTGCCGGTGTTCCGAGGTTGCACGAGCAGCTTCAACTGGGGCCACTGCCGCGCCAAGGCCTCGACGGCCTTAGGCGTCCCATCGGAACTGCCGTCGTCGACCACGATTACTTCGTGGCGCGGAAACTTATCATCAAGGTACGCTCGCAGCGTTTGAAGCGTTTCCGGTAGGCGGTGCGTCTCGTTGAAAGCCGGAATGACGACGCTCAACGACGGTGTGCTCTGCGAGCGGGCCTCTTGCATTGGGTTTCCTCTCAACGAAGCGGTTTGCGGACCGTGAGAAAGAAATAGAACAGCTCGTGGCGCTCTATCTCCACCTGGAAGCGCCTATCGTCGTGAATGGTTTGCCACACTTGCGGAAACTTCGGCAAATAGTATTGAAGAAACGGCCATTCCTCTTCGACGATGGTTCCGAACCACTTGAGGTAGGGCGTAACGAGCAATGGTTTAAAATGACGAAAGAACCAGAATGCAGCGCGGATTTGCACGCTGTTCGGAAAGTCGATGAAGCTCAACCGTCCGCCGGGTTTGAGGATGCGGAAGGCGCTGTCCATCAGCGTTTTAATCCGTTCCGGCGTTTCTAAGTGGTGGAGTGCGTGGAGACAAAGGATCCAGTCCATCGATTCGTCGAGGACGCCGTCAGGTTCCGACGCATCACCCTCGACAACTTTAAAGCGCGGTTCGGCGCGTAGAGATTCGGGTACGTGGATGTCGACTCCGGTCAAATCGCGGCAGCCGAGTTCGTAAAGCACGTCGAGCGTTTCGCCGTGGCCGCAGCACAAATCTAGCACGGCGGCGTCCTTGCTGATGATCGTGTCGAGTCCCAAGACATGGAGTTTTCGCGGCATCATCCGCCTGCGGCGCGCGCTCTGTGTGTCGTCGCCGTAGGTTTCGAGCCATTCATGGGATTCGACTCGACCCGCTGCGGGTTGGGTCTGTTGGGTCATCTTCTTTCCTTATCGAATGCGAAATGCTTCAAACCGGCGTCTTCGAACTGCCGCTGCGTTCGTTCGTAATCGGCCAGGGAATCTATCCACCATAATTGTTCCGTCATGCGGTAACCGTACACCGGTCTTCCCGCGTCGAGCAGCGCGCCGAACACATCGCGTCCAAAGTCTGAAGGCCGACCGCTCGGAATCGCGCCGGCGACCGAAGGACTTATCGCAAGGTACCCCGCGTTCACCCAATTACTAAACACCTGATCGGGACGCGGCTTCTCGAGGAATTGCGTTACTCTCCCATCATCGTCCACACCGACGATTCCGCTCGCTTGCGGGTCCTCCCGGCGATACAACGCCATGGTGAGCGCCGCGCGCCGATCGAAATGGAGTTCAAGCAGAGCAGTCAGGTTACAGTCGGACAAATTGTCCCCGTATACCAGCAGAAAATCCTCCTCGAACAGATCGCGCACTGCGGCAACGGCACCCGCCGTCCCGAGTAATTCCGGCTCGTACGAGTAGCGAATCTTAACGCCAAACCGGCTCCCGTCACCGAAATATTCGGTGATGACCTCGGGCTGGTGGTGAAGGTTGATCGTCAGGTCCCGCACGCCGTGCTCAGCGAGCAAGCGTACGTTGTATTCGAGAATCGGCGTTCCCGCCACTGGAATCATCGGCTTCGGTCGTGTCAACGTCAACGGCCGCAGGCGGGAGCCCTCGCCTGCTGCTAAAATCATAGCTCGCACGATCTCACGTCTTTTCGCGCCCGTTGCGCGGGTGCATTCGCTTTAGACGTATCTTTCACTCGATTCTCATGTAGCGGGTAGGGCAGCCTGGTGGAGTAGGCGAAGCTCGGCCCGAAACGAGGCCCCGGCGCATTCCGGGCGGCCTTTCCTTTTGAGGTACCTTTGAACACAATCGCGACCGGGACATTTACCGGGCAATATCTCGACGAGTCGAAGCGCGTTATCGAGCAGCTCGATGTTGAATCTATCGAGCGCACGGCCGCGCTTCTGGCGAAGACGCGCCAGAGTGGCGGGCGGCTGTTCATTCTCGGCGTCGGAGGAAGCGCCGCAAATGCCTCGCACGCCGTCAACGACTTTCGAAAAATCGTGGGGCTCGAATCGTACGCCCCGACCGATAACGTGTCGGAATTGACCGCGCGAACCAACGACGAAGGCTGGGAAACCGTCTTTGAATCGTGGCTTCGGACCAGCCGGTTGCGGCCGGACGACGCAGTGCTCGTGTTTTCGGTCGGAGGCGGTAATCTGGAGAAGAACGTCAGCCCCAACTTGGTGAAAGCGCTGCAATTCGCTCGCGAAACTGGGTCGACGATCCTCGGAATAGTTGGGCGCGACGGGGGATTCACCGCAAAGGTTGCGGATGCGTGCGTGATCGTTCCGACGGTAAGTTCGGAAAACGTTACACCGCACTCCGAGGCGTTTCAAGCCGTAGTGTGGCATTTGCTCGTTTCGCATCCGCTGCTCAAGCGCGTGCAGACGAAGTGGGAATCGGTTCGCTGAGCTCCGGCCGAAGCGCCGTTTTTTTTGACAGAGACGGCGTGCTTAACAAGGCCGTCGTACGCGAAGGCCGCCCGTATCCCCCTTCAAACGCATCTGAACTCGTTCTAGACGAGGATGCACGTGAGTCGCTGACGCGACTGAACCGGCTGTTCTCGCTGCTTTTCGTGGTTTCGAATCAGCCGGACGTCGCACGCGGCTCCGTCACGCGCGATCGAGTTGAGGGGCTGAACGCGCAGCTAATGGAACGGCTTCCCATCACGGCGTTTTACGTCTGCTATCACGACGACGCAGACCAATGCGAGTGCCGCAAGCCGCTGCCCGGCTTACTGCTCAAAGCGGCCTCCGAATACGATGTCGATCTTACGCGCAGCTACATGGTCGGCGATCGTTGGAGAGACGTTGAGGCAGGCATCGCGGCCGGATGCACGACGATTCTGATCGATCGCGGGTACGACGAAACCTTGCGCGCCATCCCCCACGCGACGGTCAATTCACTCGCGGAAGCAGCCGCATATATTTTAAACACTGAAGCTGACCGCGGTGCCGCGGCAAAGGGTGTAGCATGAAACCCGTAACCGACCTGAAAGTCAAAATCTTTGCCGACGGCGCGGACAAAGCGGGAATGCTCGAAATGTACGCAAAGCCGTATATCAAGGGATTCACGACGAATCCCACGCTGATGCGCAAAGCCGGCGTAGCCGACTTCGAAGCGTTCGCGCGGGAGATGCTCGCACTCATTCCGGATCGCCCGATATCCGTTGAGGTCTTTGCCGATGAATTCGGCGAAATGGAACGCCAAGCCCAAAAAATCGCAAGTTGGGCACCGAATGTTTACGTCAAGATTCCGGTTACGAACACGAAGGGCCAAAGCAGCGCCGCGCTCGTTAAGCGCCTAGCTGCGAAAGGCGTCCGATTGAATATTACCGCTATGATGACGCTCGATCAGGTTCGCGAGGTTTGTCAGGCGCTGGAGGGGGGCGCGCCGTCGTGCGTATCGATTTTTGCCGGGCGCATCGCGGATACGGGGCGCGATCCGGTGCCGTTGATGGTCGACGCGCTGGACATCATCGGCCGCTATCCGAATGTCGAACTGATTTGGGCAAGCCCCCGCGAGCTCTTGAACGTTTTCCAGGCAGACGAAATCGGCTGCCACATTATCACCGTAACGAACGATATTCTTGCGAAGCTCGCACTGGTTGGAAAAGATCTTACTGAGTATTCGCTCGATACCGTGAAGATGTTTCACACGGATGCCGCGAAGGCCGGTTTCACCATCGAAACGGCCGATCAGATTCCGGCCTAACAATCCGCACGCGCGCCGCCGCCCTCGCACCGCCGCTGTGCTTCTGCACGGGGGCGGTGTTTTTCATTTGGTCGATCGTCGCAAACGGTATTCCATCGGTACGGCACGACTGGCTGTGGCCGGCGAGCACGCCGGGCTTGATCCAGCACTTCGCGCAATTGGGATCCGGTTGGTTCGGATCGGGGCTTGGGTTTTCGAACCCGTACCCTATGACGTACTTCGACGTATGGCCGCTGGCCGTTTGCGCGCTGCTTGCCGGCAGTTTTGCTACCCTGGTCGTGCAACTGGCGCTGATTGCCGCTACGGCGTGGAGTGCGGGAAACGCCATTGGGTCGCGCCTTCGCCTTGACCGCTTCGAGGCGATGCTCGTCGCGATCTTTCTTCTGTTCAATCCTTGGACTTACGGGAAAATCGTATCGGGGCATTTGACGCAATGTATGGCCGCAATGGCCTTTGCCGTCGTGCTGAACGAAACGCTGCAGCGATCACCCGGACGCCGCCGATTGATGTTCGCAGTCATCGGTACCGCACTGCAAACGCAATTCTTCCTGATCGCGCTCGCGCTTTGCATACTTCGGATATCCACGAAGGAAGCGCGCGCGGCGGCCCTTACCGGTATCCTCGTTTTCTTACCTACGTTGGTCGGCGTGGCCGGCGATCGCGGCGAATTACTGCAGCTATCGCGCTGGCCGTTTGCAATAGCCTTCGAGAACGGGCAGTCCGTCCGGATCGCAGATGGATTCCTGCTGCGCGGGGATTTCACGCAGTACGCATTGCATCCGTTCGACGGATTGGCGATCGCCGGTGCGGCCCTCGTCGCGCTGCTCTGTCTTGCTACAATCGCCGTACGACGCAGCCGCGCCGCGTTTGCCGCGGCCCTCTGTGCCTTACTGGCGCTGCTGGCGGCAAGCGGTACGACCGGCGTAGCCGGCGCTTTGTGGCGGTGGTGCATTCTTCACGCACCGATCGTCGGTGTGTACCGCGAGCTCTACGATTTGATCGGCGTCGTCGCTGCGGCGTATGCCGTATTAATCGCGCAGGGACTGAGCGCCGGAAAATGGATGCGGGCAGGCGCAGCGATCGCCGGACTGTTGCTGATCGGGGCTTGGGCCGCCTATCCGCCGGCGCGATTCTTCGTTTCGTCCGCGAGTCTTCCGCCTGCGGGACCGTTGTTGGCGGCGAGCCCGCGGTATGCGATCATGCCGCCGTTTCAACCTTTCTCGTTTCGCGGCGAGGGCGCAGGCAGCGATCCGTTATTCGTCGGCTCGTCTGGTTACAGTGCGCCGATCAATTGGCTGCTTTCCACGTATCCGGCAGATGCGGCACTGGCACAATATTGGTATGGCCGCGGCGAGAGTGGCTTACGCAGACTTGGTGTAACCCTCATCGAGTGCCGGCCCGGTTTTACGGCGGCAGGCGGTGCCGAGATCTATTATCGAGTCTCGAAGTCCGGGGCGCACGTATGCGACTCGCAGGAAGTGGCGGTCGACCATCCGTCGCCGCTCGTATCCTTGCAAGCACGCGCTGCGACGTGCACGTTGTGCAGCGAAAGTGGTGCAGGCAACCGTTTCTACGGTGACCTTCCGGAAGAGCGCAGCCGGTTTTTCTCCATTCCGCCGCTGCGTGAGTTCGCGGACCCGAACAACGGATGGGTTGATGCCGGCCTGCAGTTTGCGCGGGACCCGAACCTCGCGCAGCCGCTCGGCGGAGCTTTCACGATGCAGTCTGAACGAGTTCTTGCGGTTCATCCGGCGCCGTATGCACTCGTCGACGTTCGCGGCGCATTGCGCGACGCAAACGGCAGCCTCGTTGCCGCAGACACGGGCGGATATCGCTGGGTCCGTTTTTCGGGTCTGCCGCTCCGCTGTTTTGGATCCTGTGCCGTTGCCGGAACCGGCGACCCGCCGGCGGCGCCGTTAAATGGTGCCATTCAACATACCGTCGCGCTGAGCTATAGCGAACGGTTTCCTTGGCTACTCATTGTAAACGTGAATGCGAATAGCGGCGGTATCATCAAATTGCTGCAAACGTACGCGCCCGGATGGACCGCTGTAACGTATCCGGGATTGCGCGTACTTCCTCACGTGCGTTTGGATGCAACGCTCAATGGCTGGCTCGCGAGCGCCGGCGGGCCCGAACGCGTGCTTGTATTCCAGGCCACGGCCCTCGCGCAATTCGTTGCCGAATTGCTCGGTTTTTTGGTTATCGGTTTCGCGCTGGCTACTTCGTCTCGAACGTCTTGACGTTCTTCAGGCCCGCATCTTTAAAAGTCTGCTCGACCGCGGGCGCTTCCGCTTTATCGGCTTTGTAGACGACGACGCTGCGGCCCGCTTCGATCGCATCGTTGTAATTCTGTACCTGGTCCTGCGGGATCGCATAATCCGCAAGATGATCGATGATGTGGGGCTCCGCGAAAAACCCGATGTAACGCGTGTCGGCGCTGATGTTCGGAACTTGCGGCCCGCTGATGTTCGTCATTATCGACTCACCGCCGAGGATGACTTCGTGCGAGAGGTCGCTCGTCGCGTGGTCCTGGCCGACGTGCATGAAGGTCAATATCGACTCGTGATGCTGATCGGTCGGTTGATCCTTGGTGATGACCGCGATCTTGTCGCAGTTCACCGCCTCTTGACTGCACAGCGTGTCTTCTAAATGGGACGGGTCCGACGTCTGCGCGATACCGGTTACCAGATGCTCGGCCATGGTTCTCCTCTAAAACGATCTATTTAAACGACCCTTCGGTTCCTCAGGGCCCTTCGATACCTCAGGGTGACGGCGATACCTCAGGGTGACGACGGTTCTTCAGCGTGAGGGCGATTCCTCAGGGTGACAGCGGCCCCTGCGGCGCTACTGTGACATCGAACGCAAGGAGTGCGCGAGCCGTTGGACGCCCGTGCGGATCTTCTCGGCGCCGGAGTTGGAGAAGTTCAACCGCATGCCGTCGGTGACGTCCCGCGTTGGATAGAACGAGACGCCCGGCACGAAAACCACCTTCTGTTCGGCCGAGACTTTCAGCAGTTCCGTTGTGTCGACGCCGCGGACGCGCGCCCACAGAAACATTCCGCCTTCCGGATTGTTGAATTGAACGTTCGGCGGCATGTACGTGGAAAGCGCTTCATGCATGACGTCGCGCCGTTCACCGTAGACTTGAACGATCGCCGCCAAATGGCGCTCGAACGCTTCAGCCTTGGAAACGTACCGGTAAAAAACGTATTGCGTCAGCGTGCCGCTCTGGAGATCCGCGCCTTGCTTGGCAAGAACGAGCTTTTCGCGAACTTCGTGGTCGTGTGTCGCCAGCCACGCAATGCGCATCCCCGGCGCCATGATTTTGCTGCCGGTGCCGCTGTAGATGACTAATCCCGACCGCGCGAACGAAGCGAGCGACGGCAAATGTTTGCCGTGAAAGCGCAGCTCACCGTACGGGTCGTCTTCGACGATCGGTACGCCGAAATGTTCGCATATTCGCACGACGCGTTCGCGCCGGTCTGCGGCCAGCGTACGGCCCGTCGGATTTTGAAAGTTCGGGATTAGATACACAAATTTCGGAAGCGGCTCCGCATGCGCCAGTACGCGCTCGAGCGATTCCGGAATCATTCCGTCCTCATCGGTGTCGGCCGTCAAATACCGCGCTTGATACGCGTCGAACGCTTGAATCGCGCCCAAGTACGACGGATTCTCGAGAACGATGTGATCGCCGGGATCGATGAAGATCTTGGCCAGCAAATCGAGACCCTGTTGCGAGCCGTTCACGATGAGAACGTTGTCGGGTTCGTACGTGGCGCCGGTGTGGCGGCTCAGACGCTCCGCGACCCACGTTCGCATTTCCGGAATTCCATCCGTAACACCGTACTGCAGCGCCTGCGGGCCGACATCGCGCATCACCTCGGCGGTGCATTCGGCAATTTCTTCGGTCGGAAACAGCTCCGGTGCCGGCAAGCCGCCGCCGAACGAAATGACGTCGGGCTGCTGCGTGACCTTCAGCATTTCGCGGATGGTGGATGCACGCATTCGTCCGGTTCGCACCGCGAAGCGTGCCGTGCGCGATATGGTCGCCATATGGTTGCCGTATTCCCCGAAATCGGGGAGGGGCCCGCTTAGCCCTCTCTCGGCGGCTCTGGGACGATGGTTACGGGGTGGCCATCGGCGGTCCGGAGATCGTCGGGCGCGGCCCGCCGCCGGATACCGTTCCGCCCGGCGCGCCGCCGGGACCCATGAACGTCGTCTCGCGGATGAATGCGAGAATCGCGGCACCCAGTCCGACGAGCCAAACGAGCGCCGTCACCATCCATCCGACGACGGGCATCAGCTCGGCGGCGCAAATGATCACCAACCCGACGACCAAGGCCATCAACGGCGTCGGCGTATTGTGCGGATGCACCAATTCCAAGAGCCGCCGGCCGATCAACACGCCGAGCGCGGCTTGTCCGATCAGCACCCCCGCGATGTATGCGACCACTTCGAGCGGCAGCAGCGGCCACCCGATGAAACTGATGAAGAGCAGTACGGCGATCGGCACCGCTGCAACGAGCGCAAGCGCGCCGACGGCTGCCGAAAGACCCGGATGATGTTCGACCCGGTCGAGCGCCGTACGCACGCGCACGGGGAAGATCAAGAACACGAGCACGACGATCACGCTGTAGGCGAGCAGCGTCATCATTTTCGCGCTCTCACGCGCCATCGATGCCGCACCGGCGCTCGGCAGCCACGGAACCGCATTCGACCATTGCGATGCATACTCGTTCGTCTGTCCGGTAATCACCGAACCCGGTTCTTTTATGACCGTTCCGCCATACGTCGTCACGTCGCCGTCTACCGTGCCGTAGATGTCGGCGTCGCCGTTAAAGACGGTGACGTCGCCTTCCACTTCTTGATCCGGACGCACGACCACGCCGTTGAAGTACGTGCCTCCGTGATCGATCGTTTGCGGCGAACTGGCGGCCGCATGTCCGCGCATTCCCAGAAAAACGCATGCAGCCAAAGCGACGATTACAACCAGGTATTTCATGACCGAGCCTCCGGAACAGATGCCAGTCGCGCCGCCAGGCGCGGACGAACGACGATATAGATTACTGCAATAGCGCTTGCCACGACGATATCCAAAAACAGCATGCCGAAACCGAACGCAGCTAATCCCGGCATCGTGTGCGCCATGCCTTGCGATACGGTAGAAGCAAGCGCCGCCGCAGCGTGGCCTGCAAAATTGAGACCGCCCGAGATTGCGAGCAGCACGGTACGCGGGCTGGTGCCTGTATAGGCCATGCCGAGTACGGCGGCGACCCACGCCGCGGCGCAATAAAGCGCCAAGAAACTCCAGACGGGATGCTGACGCGCGTGCGGGGCCGGCATCGAATTCACTTCGGCCATGACGGCGAACGTGAAGTTTTCGGGCAGTTCGGGAACCGTCGTCGTAAAAAGCAATCCATCGACGACGCGTAGTTCATCGAGCAGCGCGCGGCACGATTCGCACGACCGCAGGTGGGCGGCGACTTGGCGCATCTGGCGCGGATTCAGCGTGCACTCGATGTAGCGATCTAGCAGCGGTTCACAAGACGAGCAGCGCACGCGCACCTCCGTTCGAAGCTTCGGGAATGCGACCCGTACGGCGTTCTTCGATCTCGCGCATCTTTTGCGCGAGCGCGATCTTTCCACGGTGAATCAACGTCTTGACGTTTCCCAGCGACAGGCCGAGCGTGCTTGCAATCGTGTGATACTCCATGTTGTTGTAGTACCGCAACGTCAGCACCGTCCTCGTGCGCTCCGGAAGTTCGGCGAGCGCTTCGCGCAGCTCGCGTTCGGCTTCTTCGCGAAGGACGCCGCCCGACGGATCGGCGTCGCGAGAGAGATCGGGAAGCGCATTTTCGAGCGTCTGATCTTCAGGCAGCTCTTGAGTAGGTACGCGGCGCTGCGCCTTGCCGAGATGCGTTCGCACGACGTTGCGCGCGATTTGGTAAATCCACGTCGAGAACTTCCCGAGCGACGGATTGAACGTGTCCAAATGCGCGTACGTTCGCAGGAACGTCTCCTGAGAGAGGTCGGCAACGTCCGATGGGCTGCGGACGGCGGCGCTGATGAAACTTGCAATGCCACGCTTGTAACGGTCGACCAAGACGGAGAACAGCTCGCGCTCGCCGTTACGGACCCGCCGCACTAGAGCCTCGTCGCTCTGCTCTCCGATCGCCATACTCCTTTTACGGTTCGGATAGTCTGCGGGTTTCTACCGCCTGGGGAGGTCTTTGTTACACGGCGCCGCGTTGAGGGACCAGGGCTCCCCGGCGTCATACCACCCGCTCAAATGCTGAAGCGCATCATCGTTATCGCCGCTCTGGTCTGCGCCCCTGCGGGGTGCGGCGGCCGGCGGCCGGCCTCGCCACGCTCCGCGTACTGCAGGCCGTAAGCGCTGGACCGGCTTTTGGAGAAAATTCTGCTCTTCGGCGGCTTCGGGCAGCTCGGCTCGGAGATACGGCGCCTTTGGAGGCAGGCGGAAATCGTCAGCCCCGCGCACCGGGACGTGGATATCACCGACACGGACGGTGTACGGCGTTGCATCGAGGGCGTCAAGCCGGCAGCGGTGATCAACTGCGCAGCCTTTCACAACGTCGAACGCTGCGAGGTCGAAGCGGCGAACGCCTTTGCCGCCAACACGCTTGCCGTGAACGCCATGGCGGAGTCGTGTGCGGCACACGGTATCCGCTTTGTCACGTTTAGCACCGATTATGTCTTCGACGGCGAACTGGGGCGGCCGTATACCGAAGCGGACGCCCCACATCCGGTGAGTGTCTACGCCGCGTCGAAATACGCGGGAGAGTTGCTGGTAGGGCGCTTGCAGAGCGATGCGTTCGTCATTCGGACGTGCGGCGTGTACGGAACGAAAGTGAGCCCGACCAAGGGTTACACATTCATCGATCGTATCATCGCGCAAGCGCGCGGCGGCGAACCGCTGCGAGTCGTGAGCGATCAAACGGTGTCGCCGACGTATGCGGCGGATCTTGCGGTTGCGGTTTGGAGCTTACTCGGGTCGAATGCGGCGCCGGGGATGTATCACGCCGTAAACGAGGGCGCGGTTACGTGGTACGACTACGCTCGTGAAGCGCTGCGGCTCGCGGGCATCGACGTGCTCGTCGAACCGATCTCGTACAAGGACTGGAAATCGCGAGTACGGCGTCCGGCCTTCTCCGCGCTCGAGAATTCGAAGCTCCACGCAGCCGGCATTTCGCTTCCGGACTGGAAAGCGGGCATCGCCTCCTATCTGCGCGACAAGGAAACCAACGCCGTTTAGAGCACGCGGTCGATCAGCGTGAGGTGACCGACGTTCCGGTACGATTTGGCGCCGTCTCCCGGATCGAAGCTGCGAACCTGGATTCGGTTCGGATATCCGCAGACCGGAAACGCAATCACGGCTCGGCTGGGTTGGACGGTTTCTGACGGCGTTCCGTCGGGCGCGTAACACCGGACGGCAAAATACGACGGAAACGTGGGTCTCGACCAATACTGCCGCAGCGAACGATCGAATTGTATCGCGCGCACGTTCATGCCGGGGCGCAGCAACCGGATATCGATCTGCGTTTGACCGCGCGGGACCGTTACGCTATACGTGCCGTCGGGAGGGCTCGCGCCCGCGCATACAGCGTACGGGGCGACAAACAGCGTGACCAGCGCTACTGCAAGGCCGTTTCTCACCGGCCGTTTGACGAGTACGTAGGCAGCGAGCAAGAATATGGCCAGCGCCGACAACGCCAGAAGCGCCGGAATCGTCGCGGTGTACGGCGGCAGCGTAAACGGATCGGCATCGATCGGTAAGTAGAGACCGAAATGGATGTGCGTAACCGCATACAGTTCCGCGTACGGGACCGACGTGCGCCGGCTGTCCAAGAACGACTCGGAATCGTGCGTGAAGAGCCAGGTGTTCGCGACGCCGATCGCCGCCAGCGGGACGAGCACCAAGGCACGTTGCCAACGTTCGCACGCGTCAACCCAAAAGCAGAGACCCACCGCAAGCAGCGGCAGTGCGGAAATCCAATAGCGCGCCGTCCAGGATTCATCGGCGGTGGCCCAGATAAACGTGCCGGCGTACACGGCCAGCAAGACCGATGCGTACGCACACGCCCTGTTCCTGCGGATCGCGCCGGCAACCAGACCCGCAAAACCGCCGGCCAAGATGGGCGAATACGCGAGCAGTCCATGGCGCACGTCGAACAATTGCATGCCCAGCCGCATCGGCAAGATCGCGAGCGACGGACTATACATTGAAAACGCGCCGCCCGTAAACGATCCGAAGAGCGCGAACTGCGATGCAACGAAGCCGGAGAACCCGAGCACATAGCCCGCAGCGAGGAGCGCCGTCTTTCGCACCGGCAGCTCGCGCCGCGCGTCGATCGCGGCAACTATCGCGAACGTGCAAGCCAACGGAAACACGCGCGGATGCGCAAAAGGTAGCAGTACCGCAAAAAGGCAGGTCCAGCCCGGCCGTCGTGCGAGCAATGCCCAGAACGCGAGCGAAACGAGTAAAAAGAGCAGCGCTTCGGGATAGATCAATTGCATGTACGGCAGCAATGGGATGAAGAGCGCGATTGCGCCGATCGTTACGGCTGCCGGCCACCGTCCGTGCGCGGTAAAGATTCTTCTTAGCGTGACATACAGCACGGCGATCCCGGCGCACGCGATGACATAACTTAGCCAGCGGGCCGCGTTCAAGCCGAACCACACCAGCAGCGGTCCATAGAGGATGCACGGCGCGAGTGTGTTGTACGGCCGCTTCAGAACGCCGAAATACGTGACCGGCGCGTGCGGCTTCGCATGAAGAAACGTGCGCCAAAGCTGCAGCGTCGGGTAGTACGCGTGGTTGGAATACAATCCCAAGCCCTGGAAGGCGTAACGAGGTTCGTCGCCCGTGAACAAGAGCGGTCCGGCGGCTAGACGAATGATTGCGGCAAGCGCAAAAACGGCGGCGAGAATTTGCGCGTCGCGCACATCCCACGACGGCACGAGCTTTCTCACGGCCGGTACACACGCACGAGCGGATCACTATAAACGATGGTGCCGCACGAAGGTCCGGTGTATGCGCCCGCATCCGGACCGATGACGAGCGCCGCCGCGAGTTCGCGTGCTTGTTCGCATGCATGCGGCTTGTCCGCGTCGTACGCGACGGTGTGGGGTGCGACGATGTCGATCGTGCCCGATCGCAGATCCTGGACGACGGCTCGTTGGAGACTTGCCGTTTGTATCCAGCTGAAAAAGTGCGTTCGTCGACCATTGGAGCTGACGGCGTCGTTGAAATACGGCGCCGGGTTCGCTATAGCGAGTTCGTGAGCCCACATGACGAAGGCGACGAAGAGCATCGCCGCCGGAATGCGCATCCACCGGGCCGGGACGATGAGCGCCGCTACCGTCACCGCGGCAGCCACGCCGCAGGCGAGTCCGGTGTTATGCACGGTCGTATCGTTCCAGAAGATCGCGACGAGATTCCAAACGTTCCATATCGCAACGGCGCCGGGGAGGATGGCGATAGCGGGCGAGACGCGCTTCAAACTTGCTGCCAGCGCGGGCGTTCCGAGCGCGAAGAGCGGTGCGAGGAAGCGCAGCGAATGTCCGGTCGCGAGCTGCGGTACCGCGGTTTCGTATGCGAACGGCAGCACAAGGTACGCGATCAGCGTTAAGTATCCAGCGACAGCCGTCGAGCGCCCCAAAAAGACCGGTGTGAGCGCCAGTGCGCTCAAGAAGATCATGACGGTCCAAATTCCTTCGCGCGCGAGCGCCGCCGCCAACAATTGCAGCCCGAGTAGTCCTTGGCCCGCGATCGTCGTCTTCCACACTTCGACGAGCGAGCTGTGCGGCGTGTGAACCATCGCGTGCGGAGCGAGCACGGCGTCGTGAACCACCCAAACCGCAAACGGGATATAACACGCCAAGGACGCGATCCGGAACGTGCGCGCGTTGGAAATTTGCACGATTGCCGCCGAAAGCACACCGATCGGTTTCATAAGGGAAAGCGTCGCAATGCTGCGGCATACCGCCGGTTCCTCGAACCGGCACGCCCAGAGTGCCTCCACGAAGAATGCCGCAAGCCAAACGTCGTTTTGCAGATTCCCGGCTTGGAGCGCCATCGATGGAATGGAGATCGTCGCACACGAGAGCGCTGCCGCGATCCACGGGTTGCAAAACTTCGAACTCCACTCGGCGATGCGGAATCCGAGCAACAATAGCGCGCCGGTTCCGGCCAGACCGAGCGAGAAGGGGCCGGAGATCGCCATGAGACCGGCCGCAAACAGCTCCGATGCCGGGGGATACCACCAGTAATAGGTCGTGGTCGTCCAGAGCGAGTGTGCATGCATCCATGCCGCCGCGTTGGGAAGATGGTATGCCAGCGAGTCACCGTCCAGCAGCGGACGCACGATTTGCGGCCACGCAAGTGCGATGACGATGAGCGCCGGCATCCAATAGACTTGCGGCGGCAGAGACTCGATTTTTGCGCTTTGCGGGCGTCGGACGATCGTCCGCGCCAAAACCACCGCTGCAAGCACGAGTGCAAACGCGATCGGTGAAAAGACGCCGAGCAGCGCGAGAACGAACGGGATCGCGGTGCCAAGGATCAGGGCGTTGCGTAGGCGCGATGCCGGAGTATCGGCAGGGCTGCCGATCAGCGGCGCCGCGTACCACAGCGCAAGAACCGCCAATGCGGCGGCTGCACCTCCGCGATGGATCACGCGGATGCCGGGATCAAGCGGTAGCCCAGATACGGTTCGCCATCAATGAGCTGTTTGGAGCAGAAATTATCACGTCGGTTGCAGGTGCATTCTTGCCGTTCGGACGGCGCGTCCTTCTTCACCGCTCAACGCTAAATCGATTGTAGCGGCGCCGCGACCACGTACTGCCCGTCCGCAACGAAAAGCGTTTCGCCGACGATGACCGGCGGCGACGTCGCAAACGGTTGAAGATACGACGACGTGTGCAGAATTCGCCCGCTGAGCCGATCGACGCGATAGAAGATCCCGGCCGTGTCCCCGAAATACACGGTGTTGTCTTTTACGACCGGACTCATCTTGACGTTTGCCGACGTGCGCACCGACCAGATCACCTTGCCCGTGCGATCGTCGAAGGCGATCACCTTGCTGGCATTGCCGATAGGCTGATACAATACGCCGCCGTCGGCCGCTCCCGCGATCTGGCGCTCGTTCGAACCGACAAATGTATACGGGCCCGGTTCCGAAACGTGCGTCCAAATAGTCTTGCCAGTATGTTCGTCTATTGCCGCCGTGACGTTATAGCCGCCGGTGTGATAGTGTTCCGTGTCGTCGCGGTTGGCCGTGACGAACAGCAGTCCGTCCGCAACCGTAGGGGAGCAGTCGCTTCCGCCGTTCGGGTTGGTCCAGATCGTGTGCCCGTCGCGTACGTCCAGCGCGCGCGTTTCGCAAAAGTACGGCGCGTTGTGACACGTGCTGAGGAACACCATTCCGTCGTCGACCGTCGCCGACGACATCGCCGCCACGCCTTGAAGCGGTACTGTCCACCGTCGTTTTCCGTCGCGTACGTCCAAAGCATACGCGTGAAGATCGCCGTTTGCCAGAATGGCCGCGCCGCGTGCAATCGCCGGCGACGGCATATTCTGTCCGATCGTATGCACTTTCCAAAGCAGGTGTCCGTCGCTGGTCGAGTACGCGAGAATGTCGTCGCCTTCGGGACGTCCCCACACTTGCGAATCGGCGTCGTTGGGCTTCAGGAACCCGTTCATCCCCGAGCCCACGATCACCACTCCGTCTTCGATGACGGGCGTCGACATCAAAATGTTGTCGGCGCTCGCCGACCAGCGGATTGCGCCGGTGCGCAGATCGATCGCGTACAGTTTCTTATCGAAGCTGTCGACGTAGACCGTGCGGTCGTCCACCGCCAGGCCGCCGTTGATTTTGTCCCCCAGCTTGGCCAGCCAGTTCGCGCGAAACCCGGGACGGTCGACGACGGCATTGTGCGCCGGACCGAGTTGGTACATCGGCCAGTTGCCGCGCGGCGCGGGGGCCTGAGCATTGGACAGTCCGCCGGGCCCGCGCAGAATCGCCACAGCCGAAGCCAAGGCGATAACGGCGGCGGCGATCGGCGGTCCATAACGACGCGCAACCATGGTCTCGATCAATACCCACGGCTTCGGGCCGCGCACCTGCTAGTTGGCCGTTCCCATGGGCGGAACGGCGCTCTCCGTGCCGAAAAATAGGCTATATGCTGCCAGAACTGCTGGCATGGTTCACCGGCAAGGAGCCCAATCGACGGAAATATCCCCGAAAACGTAAACCATACCGGGCAACGTTTTCCGTCGACGCCGGGAACACGCAAAAGCCGGCAATCGGATTAGATATCAGCGGCGGCGGTCTTTGCGTGCTGACGCAAGAGCCCGTCGGCAAAGATGAGTTCGAAGTTCGCGCAACGATAGAATCGCGCGTTATTCGCGTGCGCGCGAAATCCGTGTGGCAAGACACCGTGACGCATCAAGGAAAATCCGTGTGGCGTTACGGTATGCGCTTCACGGGCATCTCGGCGGACGACTGGGATGCGATCGTTCGCTACACGACGGATCGCCCTATCGACGAAGCCAACAAAGCGCAGGACGAACTGACGACGGTCCGCATGACGCCGGACGACGCAAACCGTTTGCTGCCGACGAAACTGCAATACCGGCTGCTGCAAATGCTCGTCGAGCGCCGGCGACTCGCGCCGTTAAAAGAAAATCAAACGCCGCTCGTGCAGTATTTTTACTCCGGCGTCGTTCGGCACGAAGGCAAGTTGATGCATCGCTTGACCATTCAGTCCAAACTCGTCACCGCCGAGGGCGACGAGATGTTCGAAACGCGCTTCGTCTTCGACGACAAAGGCGAAAACATCATCGTTGTGAATTAGTTCCCGCTATGGGAAAAACCGCGTTGATCACCGGCATCACCGGCCAGGACGGTTCGTATCTGGCCGAGTTGCTTTTGGAAAAGGGTTATCGCGTCGTCGGCATGACCCGGCGGACCAGCACCGACGTGCACGAGCGCATACAGCACATCTTCGACGACATCGAGTTCGTATCGGGCGATTTGCTGGATCAGACGTCGATTACCAACGTGATCGCCGCGACCAAGCCCGACGAAGTGTACAACCTGGCGGCGCAATCCTTCGTGCCGGCGTCGTGGTCGCAGCCCGTGCTGACCGGTGAATTCACCGCGCTCGGCGTGACGCGCGTGCTCGAAGCGATCCGCGCGGTAAGTCCGAAAATCCGCTTCTACCAAGCATCCAGCTCCGAGATGTTCGGCAAGGTGCAGGCGGTGCCGCAAAATGAATCGACGCCGTTTTACCCGCGCAGTCCCTACGGCGTCGCGAAAGTATACGGTCATTGGATCGCGGTGAATTACCGCGAATCGTATGACATGTTTGCGGTGAGCGGGATACTGTTCAATCACGAAAGTCCCCGGCGCGGCAAGGAATTCGTCACGCGCAAAATCAGCGACGGCGTCGCCCGCATCAAGTTCGGATTGCAAAAAGAACTCATGCTCGGCAACCTGGACGCGCAGCGCGATTGGGGTTTTGCCGGCGACTACGTGCGTGCGATGTGGCTGATGCTGCAACAGCCGGTACCCGACGATTACGTCATCGCAAACGGACGGACGCACAGCGTGCGCGAGTTCTGCCGGATCGCCTTCGAAGTTGCGGGCTTGGGATCGTTCGAGCAATACGTGAAAATGGATCCGCGTTTCATGCGTCCGGCTGAAGTCGACTTGCTGATCGGCGACCCGTCGAAAGCGAAGAACGTTCTGGGGTGGCAGCCGCAAGTGACGTTCGAGCAGCTCGTTGCGATGATGGTCGAAGCGGATATCGAACGCGTTCGTCCGCTCGCGAGCGTATAGCCGCTCGTGCGCGCGCTGGTAACCGGCGCGACGGGATTCGTCGGCCGCCATTTGGTCGAGCGCCTGCGCAGCGGCGGCCACGAAGTGCTTGCGGCGGGCGGCCCGGCCGACGATTCACCGCAAACGCTGCCGATCGACATTGAAGACGTCGAGTCGCTGCACGCAGCATTCGATCTGGCGCGGCCCGACGCCGTTTTTCATCTTGCGGCGCAGGCGTTTGTCCCCCGTTCGATCGAGGCGCCGATGGAAACGTATGCCGCGAACGTTATCGGAACTGCCAACGTGCTACAAGCGCTGCGCGACGCGCAAGAGCGATTCGAGCGTCCGATCCGCATACTCTTCGTCAGTTCGGCCGAAGTCTACGGTGTACAGGCGCAGACGTCGATGCCGCTGCGCGAATCGACGGCACCCAATCCCGCAAATCCCTACGCCGCCAGCAAAGCCGCCGCCGAAGCGATCGTTTTGGGTGAAGCGCGCTCGCTGCGCGTGGACGCCGTCGTCACGCGCGCTTTCAATCATATCGGTCCGGGCCAGAACGATCGCTTCGTGGTACCGTCGTTTGCCGCGCAACTGGCGGCCATTGCGGCGGGCGGCGATGCCGTGCTGAGCGTCGGCAACCTCGAGGCGAAGCGCGATTTCTTGGACGTACGGGACGTCGTCGATGCGTATGTGTCACTGGCCGAACGCGGACGCAGCGCCGAGATTTACAACGTTTGCAGCGGAGCGGCAGTGTCGATTCGCGAGGTTCTCGCCGAACTAATTCGCATCGCGCACGTTCCCGTGGAGGTGCGCGAAGATCCCTCGAGGATGCGTCCCGCCGACGTTCCGCTGCTCTACGGCGACAATGCCAAATTGCGCGAAGAGATTGGCTGGTCGCCGAAGATTCCGTTGCGCCGTTCGCTGCAGGACGTGTACCGGCAGGCGCAAATGAGCCGCTCGTGAGCCAATCCGATTCCGAGCCGCTGCAAGCATTCGTTTTCAAAAACCGCGGAGCGCTGCTTTCGATTCCCGCCGCGCTTCTTGCGGCGTTCGGAAAGCCGAGCGCCTTCAGCGTGACGCTGGGCTTGCCGCTCGCGCTTGCAGGCGAACTGGTACGCTGCTGGGCAGTGGGATACTCCGGGATAACGACGCGTGACGATCGCGTGACGGCTCCGGAGTTGGTAACGGCCGGTCCGTACGCGCACGTGCGAAATCCGCTCTACGTCGGAAATTTTTTAACCGCGGCCGGATTTGCAATTGCCTTTACCGGTTCGAATTCCGCGCCGAGGCGTGCGGCGCTGGTTGGAACGGCGTTGGGCACGATGGCGGCAGTGTATGCAACGATCGTCCCGCACGAGGAAGCGTTTCTGCGATCGCAATACGGCGAAGAATACGACCGCTATTGCCGCAGCGTTCCGCCGTTCGTTCCAGCGTTGGAGCCTCTCGCAGACGCCAAGGGAACGTGGAAGCCGGACGTGATTGCAAAAGCAGAGTCCAACACATTTTTGACCTTCGGCGCAATGCTTGCGCTGCTCGCGTTGAAAGCGCTCAAGGCGTGACGAGCAGGAGTTAAAAGTATGGCGCGCAGACGCTTAGTCGTCGCCCTCGTTCTGGTCGCGGCCGTTGCCGCGCTCGAGTTCTGGGGAGGCTTGCGCGCAAACTCGCTGGCATTGCTGACGGACGCGCTGCACGTTTGCATGGATGTGTTCGCGCTCGGCATAGCGCTGGTCGCCGTAGCGGGGTCGAGACGGCCCGCCACGGCCAGTAAGACGTTCGGGTACGGGCGCGTCGAAATTCTTGCCGCGCTGATCAACGGTAGTCTTTTACTTGCGGCTACGGGCTTTATCGTGTACGCTGCCATCGGGCGCTTCTGGACACCGTATCACTCGCAAGGCGTGCTGATGATGGCGTTTGCCGCCGCCGGCTTGATCGTCAACAGCATCGTCGGCATACTGCTCGTGCGCGACAGCCATCATAATCTCAACGTCCGTGCGGCGCTCTTCCACGTTGCCGGCGACGCATTGGGCGCGTTCGCGGTAATTATCGGCGGTGCGTTCATCTGGCTGTCCGGCGCTGCGTGGATCGATCCGGCGCTCTCGCTCTTCGTCGCAGGCATTATCGTCGTGGGCGTTTTCCGCGTGATGCGGGATGCCACGGATGTTTTGCTGGAAGGCGTTCCGCGCGATATGCGCGTGGAAGACGTGCGCGGCGTGATGAACACCGTTCCGGGAATCGTCGACGTCCACGACCTGCACGTGTGGACGATCGGGACGGGAGCGCCGGCCCTTTCTGCGCACGTTTTAGTCGAAGACACACGCGTGAGCGAAGCAACGGCGATTCTCACGCAAGTCGACTCGACGTTGCGCGAACGCTTCGGGATCACGCACGTTACCCTGCAATTCGAGTGTCAGAACTGCGAGGCGAGCGAACGCGTCGTCTGTACGCAGCCGACGCAGCAATCTGAAGCAACCAAGCTTCGGCGGCACTGAAAAAACCGGCCGCCAGGCAAGCGACAAAAGTGGGATGAGGGACGCCCCTCGGACCGACGAGAATGCTCCCAGGCTATGACGATTCAGAGTTCCAACGCCGTGGTTATCGGCCTGGCGCGCACCCCGTTCGGCCGTTTGAATGGAGGCTTATCCGGGTTGGAGGCCACGACGCTTGGTGCGGCGGCGCTGGTCGCGGCCATCGAGCGTTCGGGCGTAGACGCCTCGGAGATCGAGCACGTCATCTTCGGCCAAGTACTGCAGGCCGGTGCGGGGCAAAATCCGGCGCGGCAAACCGGTTTCAAAGCGGGTCTCGCAAAGACGACGACCGCCGAAACGGTCAATAAAGTTTGTGCTTCCGGGTTGCTCGCAGTCGTGAATGCGGCGCGGCTGATCAACGACGGAAGCAACTCGGTCGTCGCAGCCGGCGGCATGGAATCGATGTCCAACGCGCCTTACCTGCTGAAGGAAGCTCGCAGCGGTTACCGGTTCGGAGACGGCCGCCTGATCGACGGGATGATTCACGACGGGTTGTGGGATTATTACTTCCCGATGACGATGGCCAGCCAAGGCGCGAAAGTCGCAAACGAACTGCAGGTCTCACGCGAAGAGCAAGACCGCTTTGCGTTGGAAAGTCATCAGCGCGCGGCTCGTGCGCATGACGGCGGCATGTTCGACGGCGAGATCGTCCCAATCCGGGTTGCAACCAAACGCAAAGGCAAGATCGTCGTCGGTCGTCTTCCCGAGCCCGCACGAGAACGCGTGCCTGTCGCAGCCGGATCTTCGAACGAAGGCGCCGACGCGATCTGGTCGCATCGCCCGTCCAAGGAGTTCACGCTCAACTACAGCGAGTGGGCGCCGTTCGTAACCGGAGACGTTCCGCATACGACCGTGGAGCGCGACGAAGCGGTGCGCGCCGATTCCAGTCTCGAGGCGATGGCCAAGCTGCAGCCGCTCGATAAAGACGGAACGATTACCGCCGCCAATGCTCCGGGTGTGAACGACGGCGCGGCCGCGCTGATCGTAGCGGACCGCAGCGTTGCCGCAACGCGCGGGTACGAAGCGCTCGCGACGATTCTCGATCACGCGACGGTAGGCTGGGACTCGCCGTACATCGCACTGACGCCCGCAATGGCTGCGCAAAAACTGCTGCAGAAAACCGGTTTGCGGACGGATCAGATCGACGTTTGGGAAATCAACGAAGCATTCTCGGCGGTTGCGCTGACGTCGGCGCGCAAGCTCGGCATCGATCCCGGAAACATCAACAAGCTCGGCGGTGCCGTGGCGATGGGACATCCGATCGGAGCGTCCGGTGCCCGGATCATCGGCACGGTGATCAATCAATTGCGCAAGCGTGGCGGCGGCCTCGGAATCGCATCGATTTGCAGCGGCGGCGGACAGGGCGACGCCGTCCTGATTCGAGTCGACTAACTCGTCCCGTGAAAATTGCAATCATCGGCGCCGGCCAAATGGGTTCGGGCATAGCTCAGGTTGCGGCGACGCACCATCATTCGGTGATTCTCGTCGACCGCGACGAGGCGTTCGTGAACCGCGGCGTCGCGGCAATCGAACGGAACCTGGCTCGATCCGTGGAGAAAGGACGGCTGACCGAAGAACAGCGCGGAACGATTCTGACGCATATCCGTCCCGAGACCGCTATCAAAGATTTCGACGTCGACATGGCGATCGAAGCGGCCACCGAGAATCTGGATCTGAAACTCGAGCTCTTCCGTTCCTTGGACCAATCGACGCCGCCCGACGCGATTCTGGCTTCGAACACGTCGTCGATCTCGATCACGACGCTTGCGGCCGCAACCAAGCGTCCAGCTAACGTCGTCGGCATGCACTTCATGAATCCGGTTCCGGTGATGAAGC
The DNA here is from genome assembly GCA_035938175.1 of Vulcanimicrobiaceae bacterium. GTDB lineage: Bacteria > Vulcanimicrobiota > Vulcanimicrobiia > Vulcanimicrobiales > Vulcanimicrobiaceae > DASRDE01. Next base: position 11,554 of record DASZHD010000020.1, on the reverse strand, counting down.
TCGTCGAGATCATTCGCGGGCTGGCCACGTCACCGCAGACCTTTGAGGCGACGGAGAAACTGGCGCGCGATTTGGGAAAGACGCCGGTCGAAGTACGCGATTTCCCCGGCTTCGTATCCAATCGCGTGCTTCTCCCGATGATCAACGAAGCGATCTATGCCGTCTTCGAAGGCGTCGGCACTCCCGAAGCGGTGGACACGGTGATGAAACTGGGCATGAATCATCCGATGGGTCCGCTCGAGCTGGCGGATTTTATCGGATTGGACACCTGCCTTGCCATCATGAACGTGTTGTATGACGGGTTTTCGGATGACAAGTATCGCCCGTGCCCGCTGCTCAAGCAGTACGTAGCAGCGGGATGGTACGGTAAGAAATCCGGGCGCGGGTTTTATACCTACAAATAGTATGGATACGACGTCTCGCGCAGCCTTCGATCTCTCGGACGAGCAACGCCAAATCGGCGAACTTGCCGCCGAGATCGCACAGCGCGAGATCGCTCCGCATATCGCGCAGTGGGACCGCGAGCATTCGTTTCCGCGCGCACTGTACGATAAACTGAACGCTGCGGGAATCATGGGACTGCTCGTTCCCGAGCAATATGGCGGCGCCGGCGCGGACTACGTTTCGTACGCGCGCGCCATCGAAGAGCTGGCTCGCGTCGACGCGGGCACGGCGGTAACGGTTTCGGTGCACTCGATGATTTGCATGGCGATTCTGAAACTCGGAAACGAGGATCAAAAGCGCCGCTACCTGCCGGCGCTCGCACAAGAGAATCGTATCGCCGGCTTCGCGCTCACGGAACCGGACGCCGGATCGGATGCAGCCAATATTCGGGCTACTGCGCGGCGCGATGGTTCCGGTTACGTGCTCAACGGGCGCAAGCAGTGGTGCACCAACGGCAGTTATTCGTTCGTGTTGATGGGCATGTTCCGGACCGGCGGGGCGGGGCCGAAAGGCGTTTCGGCGTTTCTCGTGGACAACGATACGGCCGGCGTTGCCGTCGAACGGGTGACCGAGAAGCTCGGCATACACACGAGCAACACGTGCGACATTGCGTTCGATAACGCGCGCGTACCGTCTACGGCACTTTTGGGCGACGAAGGCGCGGGCTTCAGCCATGCGATGACGGCGCTAACGGGCGGACGTATCGGCATCGCCGCGCAGGCCTGCGGCATTTTGGCGGCGTGCTTGGATGCTTCGGTGAAGTTCGCGCAGGAGCGCGTGGCGTTCGGAAAACCGATCGGCGCCTTCGAAGGCGTCTCGTTCAAGATCGCGCAAATGGGAACGGATTTGGATGCCGCGCGCCTACTCACATATCGCGCGGCCGCGCTGTACGATGCCGGCAAGCCCTTTGCAATAGAAGCCAGCAAAGCAAAATACTTCGCTTCCACCGCCGCGCGCAAACACGCGGCTGAAGCGCTGCAAATCCACGGCGGATACGGGTACACGACCGAATTTCCGGTCGAACGGTATTACCGCGATGCGAAGATCACCGAGATCTACGAAGGCACCTCGGAGATTCAACAGATTATCATCTCGCGCTCGTATCTGGGGAAACTTTGATGCGCACAGTGCGAATCAGAAACACTGAAGCGCTCTTTCGAGCGCCTCAGTTCGGTGGTTTTGGAAAGTCCGACCGGATAACTCTACCACAAGGGTTCCCGGCGGTTCCACCGAGACGCCCCAGCGTACCCTAATCACACGATGGCAGCTAACCAACAAGACGCTCTCCCAGGTAAGAAGGACGAAGAAGTACAGAAGCAATGAACTTAATGGAGTACCAAGGAAAGGAACTGTTCCGGCGCGCCGGCATTCCGATTCCGCGCAGTCAGCACGTTACGAATCCCGAAGACGCCGCGGCCTTCGTCGAGAGAAACCACGGCGACTGGGTCGTGAAAGCCCAAGTCCTGATGGGCGGGCGTGGGAAAGCGGGCAAGATCAAGTTTGCTAAAACGGGCGAAGAAGCGCGCGCCGTCGCACGCGAGATCATGGAGACGCCGATGCCGCCGAACCGGCAAAACCCCAAGGGCGAGCCTATCAATTCGCTGCTGATCGAAGAGAAATTGCCGATCAAGTTGGAAGCGTATTGCGCGATCGCGATCGACCGCTCGACGAAAAAGCCAGTAATCATGGTGAGTAAATTCGGCGGCATGGATATCGAAGAAGTTGCCGACGAACATCCCGAGTCGATTGCAAAGGCGTTCGTGGATACGTCCGGCGGCTATTGGCCGTACATCGGCCGCGAACTCGCATTCAAAGCGGACCTGGACCCGGGATATCGCAAGGGTCTTCCCGGAATCGTTGCAGGTCTCTACGATCTGTTTTTCCGCTACGGCGCCAAACTCGTCGAGATCAATCCGCTTGCGCTAACCGAAGACGGCCGCGTAATCGCTTCTGACGCGAAGGTGGAACTCGACGACGACGCGCTCTACAAGAATCCGGAACTCAAACAATGGCAAACGGCCCTTCCGTTGGACGAGGATGAAACGCTGGCTACGCAGGCCGGGCTGGGCATTCGCAACTTCCGCCGTTTCGACGGCAATGTCGGAACGATGGCGAACGGCGCGGGTCTGGCGATGGGAACGATGGACGCGGTGAAAAACGCCGGCGGCTCGTTCGCGAACTTTCTTGACGTCGGCGGCGGCGCCAATGCCGAACGCGTGCGCAATTGTTACGAACTGGTGATGAATCACACCGCTGCGAGCGTGTTCTTCATCAACATCTTCGGCGGAATCACGCGCTGCGACGAAGTCGCCAAAGGCATCGTGGAAGCGCTGAACACGACGAAGTCGCGCAAAGTGCCGCTGGTCATCCGTTTGACCGGCACCAATGAAGATCAGGGACGGCGTATTCTTGCGGACGCGGGAATGACGCCGGTGCAAACGATGGACGAAGGCGCCGCCGAGGCGGTTAAACTGGCAGGGGCAAAAGCATGAGCATTTTTCTCGACAAGAACTCGAAAGTTCTCGTGCAGGGTATCACGGGATCCGAAGGTTCGTATCATACGGGACGCATGCTCGCGTACGGCACGAACATCGTGGGCGGCGTAACGCCGGGCAAAGGCGGACAAAAAACCGAGCACGGCTTACCGGTCTTCGACACGGTGCACGATGCGGTTGCGGCAACCGGCGCTACGCATACATGCATCTTCGTTCCGCCGCCGTTCGCTGCCGACGCTTTATTCGAAGCGCACGACGCCGGCATTACGTTCGCGGTCTGTATTACGGAAGGCGTCCCCGTTCACGACGTGCTGAAAGTGGTCGGCGCGACGCCGGGGATGCGCATCATCGGCCCCAACTGTCCGGGCCTCATATCGCCGGGCAAATCGTCCGTCGGCATTATGCCGGGACACGTTTTCAAAGAAGGCAACGTCGGCCTCATCTCGCGCTCGGGAACGCTGACATACGAAGTCGTCGATCTGCTCACGCGCGCCGGATTCGGGCAGTCGACCTGCGTCGGCATCGGCGGCGATCCGATCATCGGCTCGACGTTCGTGGATTGCTTGCGCGAGTTCAAGAACGACGGCCAGACCGAAGCAATCGTCGTGTGCGGCGAAATCGGCGGGTCCGACGAAGAAGACGCGGCGGCCTTTATCAAAGCGCACATGCCGCAGATGCCCATCGTCGCGTTCATCGGCGGACGCAACGCACCGCCCGGAAAATCGCTCGGTCATGCCGGCGCGATCATCTCCGGAAAGTTCGGAACGCCGCAAAGCAAAATCGACGCGTTTCAGGCCGCCGGAGTGCCCGTCGCCGATCGCCCGTCGCAGATACCCAGCTTGCTCGCGCAGCGTATGCCGGCCGGCGTTTCGTCCTAAACCCGCGCTCCGATGGCCAACGGCTATCAGTGTGAGGATTGCGAAGTCGCGGTGTGGCCGGCGACGACGCGCTCGGAACTGTCATGGCTCAAAGATCGAATCCACGTCGTGCGTGAAGTTGCAAAACACACGCACGGCGGTCTGGACTCATGGATCGTGGATGGCCTGCAGTTTCTCAACGATCATCAGGGGCACAGCATCATCGTGGTGTCGAAGCGATAGAAGAAGGCGTTCTTCAACCAGCAGACCGAAGTCGCAATGGGAATTCCATTGCATCGTGCTTTGATCGCAAATTGAGCGTATGTCTTCTCGAGTTACAATCGCGGTTCTGATCGTAGTGCTCGCGATAGGTTTGTTAGCGGCTTACGTGAAGTTCGTTCCGTGCGAGGTACTACTGCCGTTACTGGATTCACCGCAATTGGAATCAACTGAATCTAGGGAGCTTTGGATCGGCCTCCAACAAGCGCACGCAGACAATCTTAAGACCGCACGGCCAGGTTCAGCGCTCTTTCCATTGCTACCCACGCCGATCAAAGTGGCGTCGGTTCGCGGGCGGTCAGCAACGATCGTACTCGACGGCCCGATGCCGCAGGGCCAAGTCGAGGGCGACTACGGCGGCGCGTGGCAGGCCGTGTTTGCGCGGCACCATGGCGGCAATTGGCGTTCGTGCGTTTACGTGCGGTATATATGGCCGGGAGGTAGATCCAGTACCGTTTGCTGCATGTCCCAGCTCTAATGTAGCGCAGACGTTGCTACGCCTATGCTGGCGACGCCCACATTGGCGCCGGCAAAGAAATCGGAACAAAAGAAAAAAGACCGCAGGGAGGGGCGGTCTTTTTCTCTGCTAGCAATGCTGCTTTGCGATCGTTATTGCGGTACGCGTAAGCGCTGGCCGGGAACCAGGGTCGACCCGCTCAGATGATTCACTTGGGTGATTTGGTCGATCGTGTCTTGCACGTCATTCGCCGCTGAGGTATGCGCGCTGGCGATGCTCCAGAGCGAATCTCCCGGGCGTACGACGACGCTGGCGTACTGCTGCGGCGTCGCTGCGTAGAGCCGCATACCGGATAGGGCGGGCACCGTGACCATCGCGCTGAGCGCGGCCAGCGTTATCAGCGGCATCAGGGTGAATTTTTTGCGCTTGCCCACGTCCTTCGATACCTCACTATATCTTGTGCCGAACGCCCGTTTGCGTACAATCGTACCCATATTTTGTGCCAAACGCCTGTTCGTCCCCTAGATTTTACCACAGCCGTTTCCAGCGGTGTCAATAGGTGCTCGAACATATGTTTGCCTTGAACGGCGTTTTATGGTAGGGTTGTATGCGATACCTGTGCCATACGGGTGTCCTTAAGCGAGGGGAGGACATGCAACAAACCACGGAACGTCAACAGCGTATCCTGGACGTGATCCGCGCGTTCACGGCGGAGCGAGGCTATCCGCCGTCGGTCCGCGAGATCGGCGAGCGGGTCGGACTTTCATCTTCGTCCACCATCCACGCGCATCTCAAGACGCTCGAGAAGCACGGGCTCATCAGCCGGGATCCCACCAAGCCGCGCGCGCTGCGCAGCGAAATGCCGGCGCCGGCCAATCCCATTCCGGAATCGGTCGTCATGCCCGTCGTCGGCAAAGTCGCGGCCGGGACGCCGATTACCGCCCAAGAAAATATCGAAGGCGAATTCGTGCTTCCGGCGGCGTTCACGCGCGCGTCGGACGGGTTCATGCTTCGCGTACAAGGCGATTCGATGGTGGAGGCGGCGATACTCGACGGGGACCTCATCGTGGTGCGTCCGCAAAAAACCGCCAACAACGGCGAGATCGTGGTCGCAATGCTCGACGGCGAAGCCACCGTGAAACGCTTCTATAAGGAGGACGGACGCGTGCGGCTGCAGCCGGAGAATCAGTCGATGGCGCCAATCTACTCAACTGATGTCACGATTGTCGGCCGCGTGGAGGCCGTCGTCCGCAAACTCTAGCTTCGCGTGGCTGCGCCGGTACGTCGTGCCGGCGTTGCGCACGTTCGGCGACGCGCCGGCGATGGTTGCCGTTCGCGAGGCGCTTCCGTGGAGCATCATCGGTCTGGTTGCAGGCCTGATCGCGTTCATGGCGCTGGTGCCGGTAAAGCAGCCGTTTTTTGCCAGCATCCTGCCGCGCATTTCGCTTGCGGAGTTACCCGCGTTCGGCGTGATGGCGGTCATGCTCGCCATCGTTCTGCCGTACCGCCTGGCGGAGCGGCTGGACGTCGCGCGCGGCGTTGCCGTCGCCGGCACGTTCGTGGCGTTTTCGCTCGCTTTGCCGCGGCCGGTGACGATGCACGATCCGCTTGCGTATCTGGGACGCGTCGGGCAAAGCGGCCTCTTCCTCGCGATCATCGTTTCCCTACTCGTCGTCGCGGCCGCCGCGCTCATCCGGCGAGTCGTGCATCACCGGCGTCTTGCCGACGTTCTCGGCGCGGCGTCGATCGTTCTTCTGACGATCGCGCTTTTCAATGTGCACGTGTCGTTGGGAAACGAATTGATCGCAGCGCTTTCGCCGCTCGGCAAGCTGGGTGACACGTATGCCGCGCTGCTCGTCATCACGATTGCCGAAACAGCGCTCTGGCTTCTCGGCGTGCATGGCCCCGCTACGCTCGCGGCTGTCGTTACGCCGGTGTATTTGGCGCTGCAAGCGCAGAACACGGCAGCGTTTACCGTTCACCAGCCGCTGCCGCACATCGTCGTCGTCTCGCTGTTCTTGTTCGTGTTTCCCGGAGGCGCCGGCGCGACGCTGCCGCTGGCGTTTCTGCTCGCGCTCAGCAAAGTGGACCGGCTGCGGAAAGTCGGGCGGCTAACGGTCGTGCCGGCCTTGTTCAATATCAACGAACCGCTCGTTTTCGGTCTGCCGATCGTCTTCAATCCATTCTTGGCGGCGCCATTCGTGATCGTGCCCGTCGTGCTGGCCACGATTTCGTATTTTGCCATGGCCGGCGGGCTGGTGGCGCGCCCGGCTATCTGGGTGCCGTCCAGTCTGCCGACATTTGCGGCGACGTATCTGGCGACGTCCGATGCTCGGGCAGTTGCGCTGGTGGTCGTTAATTTACTGGTCGCAACGCTGATTTATATTCCTTTCGTACGCGCGTACGAACGGCACGAACTGCAATCGATCGCGTGATCGGCGAATACTGCCGGCGCCTGGGTATTGACGGGGCCGTGCGCGACGCCGCGTTGCGCGCATTCCAAACCTGTTCGACGCTCGAATACGCTGCGCAGGCGGCGGCGAAGGTGAATGTCATCGCCGCATTTCTCGAAGAGGGCATTGCCGAGCACGACTTAGCGGGAACGACGGGATACGGATACGACGACGCTGCGCGCGCTCATTACGAATCGCTGCTTGCGCGGATCCTGGGTGCGGAACGCGCCCTCGCGCGCTTATCATTCGTCAGCGGAACGCACGCCATCGTTGCGGCGCTTGCTGCATGCACGCCGCCGGGACGTACGCTGCTGAGCATTACGGGAAAACCGTACGATACGTTGCGCAATGCGATCGCGCAAGCCCCGTTTTCGCTGGTTGAGAACGGGATCGAGTATCGGGAGGTTGCGTTTCCTTGCCCTTCGATTCCTCAGGGTGCTTCGATACCTCAGCATGACGACGCGATACCTCAGCATGACTATGCGATACCTCAGCATGACGACGCGATACCTCAGCATGACGGCGTTTTCGATCTCGAGGCGATTGCGCGCGAACTCGAAAACGAGAAACTGGCTACGATCTTCGTACAGCGTTCGCGCGGGTACGCGCCGCGCCCGTCCGTTGGAATCGCGCAATGCGAGCAGGTTTTTGCGTTTATCAAATCGCGACGGCCCGACGTGGCGATCCTCGTCGACAATTGTTACGGCGAATTGGTCGAAGAGCGCGAACCCTCGCATGCCGGCGCCGATCTCGTGATGGGATCGCTGATCAAGAATCTCGGCGGATCGCTCGCACCCGGCGGCGGATACGTCGCCGGCCGCGCCGACCTCGTCGAACGCGTCGCTGCGCGAGTGTACGCACCCGGGCTAGGCGATGCGCTCGGGCCCACGTTCGGATTGGGGCGCGCGCTTATTCAGGGCCTGTTCCTAGCGCCGCTGATCGTGGAGCAATGCTTGCGCGGATTGGACTTTGCGGCAGCGGTATTCGCCGGTTTGGGGTTTCCGGTCGATCCCCTCCCGGGCTGCGTGCGAACGGACATCGTACAAGCGATCCGTCTCGGCACCGCGGCGCGTCTCGAACGCTTTGCGCAGGCTTTACAAACTGCGATGCCCGTCAATGCGCGATTTCGTCCGGAGCCGGGCCCCGTACCGGGTTATGTCGATCCGGTGATCATGTCGAGTGGAGCGTTCGTCAGCGGCGCTACCATCGAGCTCTCGTGCGATGCGCCGCTGCGGGAACCGTTCGAGGTCTATCTGCAAGGCGGGGTGATTGCAGAACATACGATGGTGGGTGTGCTCGTTGCGGCTCGTTCTCTATTGGAGTGACGCAGGGTGCTGCCGACTTCTCAAGAACCGTAAGGCACAGTGTCTATCGAGCAATCGGGCTCTCCGCAGCAACGGCGCTTCTTTCGCGCCCCAGTCGACTTCGCGGTCACGGTTATCGTACCGGGCGGCGAACTCGTGATGTACGGGAATGCGGTCGACCTGAGCGGCGGCGGCCTTCGCGTCGTTACGAAAAACGACTTGAGTGCGGGTCAGAACGTGACGCTGCGCTTTACACTGCCCGATACCGATCGCGAAATGATGGTCCGCGCGCGAGTCGTGCTTTCATTCTTCGACGCGGGCAAACAGCAATTTGCGCATGGCGTCGCGTTTACGCAAATCGCCGCCGCCGACCAAGGTTCGATCGTGGAGTATATCCACGACCTGCAGCAAAAAGCCCGGGCTTAGCCGCCCTCTCCCAGGAATCCGTAGAAGAAATATTTGTTGCCGTCGGACGTCGTTATGACGATGCGCGTTTCTTCTAACTCGGCTGAAGCGATCGTTTTGCCGGTCATGGTGTCCAGGATCCCTTGCGCCTGCAAGAATTCGGCCTCGCGCAATGCGTCCGGGTCGACCTCGATCAGGTGCAGTAACTCATCGATCCTATCGTTCATCCCCGCCTCGGCGCCCATTTGCGATGTCCATAACGTCACTTACTTGAGTATCGTCCGGTGTCATGGAATTGTTAATGGCGCTTCCTGATATGATACCCAACGCACGGCCCGGCACCTCTTCGCCGCACGTGCCGCCAGCCAGGATGTGACTGAGCGTAAACTGAAAGCGCCAGCGGCATGTCTGCCACCTATATCTTAGAGGTGCTCAGCGGTCCCCTCGACGGAAAAACCTGGCCGTTCGAGAGCGAGATCGTCATCGGGCGCGACGAAACGCTCGCAGATGCCTGCATCACGTTGGATCGCTACGTTTCTCGCAGGCACGCGCGGCTGCGCTCGGCCGCAGGTACGATTCTGCTGTGCGACCTTCAAAGCCGGAACGGTACCCGCATCGAGGATCGGGCCGTAACCGAGGAAGAGCCGCTGGAAATCGGAACGCCGTTCCAAGTGGGGCGCACGGTTTTACGGGTGACGAAGCGCTAGTCTTTGACACGGTCGAAGCCGCTCGCGAAGGCCTCGCCCGCCTGCCTCGGCCGCTAGCGCTGGTGCCGACGATGGGAGCGCTCCACGAGGGCCATCTCGCGCTAGTGCGAGCGGCGCGGAGGCTCGGCGCATCCGTGGCGGCAAGCATCTTCGTGAATCCCATGCAGTTCGGTGAGAACGAAGACTTCGATCGCTATCCGCGCGACCCGGAAGGGGATCGGGCAAAATTACAAGCGGCCGGCGTCGACGCGGTATTTGCGCCGTCCGCGCAAGCGATGTATCCGTCCGGATTTTCGACGGCGATCGAGATCGGCGACATCGCCACGATCTATGAAGGCGCGGTGCGCCCGGGCCATTTTCGCGGCGTTGCGACCGTGGTCGCCAAGCTCGTAAACATCACAGGCGCGGATGTGCTCGTGCTGGGTCAAAAGGACGCGCAGCAGACGGCGGTGCTGCGCAAACTGATGCGCGAGCTGGATTTTCCGGTTCGCGTCGAGATCGTTCCCACCGTGCGCGAACCGGACGGCCTTGCGCTTTCGAGCCGAAACGTCTATTTGACGCCCGATCAACGTGCGGCCGCGCCCACGCTGCATTTGGCGCTGCAGACGATGCTCGACCGGTTACAACATGGTGAAACCGCCGCCAATGCGCGTGCCGCTGCGCTGCAGCGCCTGAGTTCGGTTGCGCAATGCGATTATTTGGACGTGGTCGATGCGGTTACGTTTGCGCCGCTCGAATATCTGCACGAGCCGGCGTTCGTCATCGGCGCTGCGCGTTTCGGCAAGACGCGCTTGATCGACAATGTGCTCGCCGGAGCGCTTGCAGCATGAGCGCACTTCGCGGCGCGCGGATCCTGCTCGGCGTTACCGGGGGGGTGGCCGCATACAAGGCTGCTGCATTGACCAGTACGCTGGTGCAGGCCGGCGCTACGGTTGACGTGATCCTGACGGCCGAAGCCGAGCAATTCGTCGGCTCGCTCACGTTTGCATCGCTTACGGGGCGGCCCGTATACACGTCGCTGTGGGACGCACCCGAACGCATTCCGCACATCCGGCTGGTGCGCGAGGCGCAAGCCGCGCTGGTCGTCCCCGCAACCGCCAACATCCTGGCGAAACTCGCATACGGCATCGCCGACGATCTGTTGTCGACGGCGCTGCTGGCCGCGCGCATTCCAATCATTCTTGCGCCGGCAATGAACGATGCGATGTATCGCAACGAGGCAACGCAAGCAAATCTGCAGACGTTGCGCGAGCGCGGCTTTACGTTCGTCGACCCGGAACGCGGCTTTCTTGCGGAGCGCGAACTGGGCATTGGGCGGCTTGCAACTGAGCAAACGATCGTGCAGTTTTTGGAAGTCACGCTGCGCCGATCGCGATCGCTCGAAGGCAAACGCGTTGCGATAACCGCCGGACCGACGCGCGAACCGTTCGATCCGGTGCGGTTCATCAGCAATCCCTCGACCGGAGCGACCGGCATCGCACTGGCGGCCGAGGCTGCGCTGCGCGGCGCGGAAGTCACGCTGATTCTCGGTCCGACGCATTTGGATCCGCCGGCCGGCGTACGCACCGTCTGCGTCGAAACGGCGCAGCAGATGTGCGATGCGGCGATGGAAGTCGCGGTTGGAGCGGATCTCATCATTGCGAGCGCTGCGGTTTCGGATTGGCGTCCGGAGCACGCGGAGCCGCAGAAGGTGAAGAAAACCGGCGATGCCGCGACGGTTCGCATGCTGCCGAATCCCGACGTCCTTGCGGCAATCGGCGCGCGTAAGGGATCGAGTTTTCTGTTGGGTTTTGCCGCAGAGACGCAAGCGCACGAAGCACATGCGCGCGATAAATTAGTGCGCAAAAATCTCGATGCGATCGCGGTGAACGACGTGTCCGCAAACCGCGGATTTGGAGCGCAGCCGAATACGCTTACGGTGTTGTGGGGAACCGGCGGCCGCCGGGTATTGGAAGAGGCACCGAAGCCCGTATTGGCGGCGCGCCTGCTGGATTGCGTTGAAGAATTGTACCGCGCGCGGAAAGGCATTCATGCTGCTGGCGATTGACGTGGGCAACACCGAGACGAAACTCGGCTGTTTTGCTATGGACGCGCCCGATCTGCTGCATTACTGGCGCGTTACCACCGAATCGCGGCGCACGGGCGACGAATAC
>DASZHD010000019.1:0-77158 GCA_035938175.1 Vulcanimicrobiaceae bacterium | reverse complement strand
GCTCGAACCACTTGTCCAATTTGCCTTCGACGATCTTCTCTGCGTGCGCTTGTTTCTCGGGCGGCAGTGCGGCTTTGAAATCGGCGCGCGCTTCGTCTACGACCTGCGCCGGAACGCTCTCGCGGCTGACGTAGACGGGCGACATGGCTGCGACGTGCATCGCGATGTCGCGCGCGAGTTCGGCGAATTTCGGATTGCGCGCAACGAAATCGGTTTCGCTGTTGACCTCGACCAGCACGCCGATCTTGCCTCCGGCGTGAATGTAACTGGCCACCAGGCCTTCGTTTGCGACCCGCTCGGCCTTCTTCTGCGCGGCCGCCGCGCCGCGCGCCTGAAGCACGGACTTGGCCTTTTCGAAGTCGCCGTTCGCCTCGACGAGTGCCTTTTTGCACTCCATCATCGGGGCGTCCGTCGCCTCGCGCAGTTTCTTGATTTCATCGGCTTTGGGTTGATGAGCCACGGTTGACACGTAAATTCTCCAGCGATTGTCGTCGAACGGTGCAGGTAGCGTTGGTTTTTATGATTGAGTGCCGGCTAAGCAGAGAGGCCTGACGGCCTCTCTTTTGCCATAGCGGTGCGCCGGCCTTGCCGATGCTGCTAGGCGCCGGCCTCGGCCTCGGCCAGCGTCGTGACCTCTTCTTCGGGTTGGGCGTACGCTTCGTAGTCGACCGATTCGGGCGCGTAGTCCACCGCATCGGCGGCGCTTTGGGTTTCGGTACGCCCTTCGATGATCGCGTCCGCAATCTTGGACACCATCAGCTTGACGGCGCGAATCGCGTCGTCGTTTCCGGGGATCGGATAATCGATCTCGTCCGGATCGCAATTCGTATCGATTACCGCGATGATCGGGATCTTGAGTTTGCGCGCTTCCATGACGGCAATGCGCTCTTTCTTCGGATCCACGATAAAGACGGCGTCCGGCAAGCGGTGCATGTCTTTGATGCCGCCCAAAAACCGCTCGAGTTTGCCCATCTCGTCGGCGAGTTTGGCCACTTCTTTCTTTGGAAGGCGGTCGAAGTCGCCTTGCTGCTTCATGTTCTCGAGCTCGCGCAGGCGCGCGATACGCTTTTGAATCGTCGAGAAATTCGTCAGGGTGCCGCCGAGCCAGCGCTGATTCACGTAGAACGTGCCGGCGCGTTCGGCTTCTTCTTTCACGACGTCCTGTGCTTGTTTTTTCGTGCCGACGAACAGCACGACTTTGCCTTCGCGCGAGAGTTGGCGGACGGCGTCGTACGTTTCGCGGAGCTTTTGAACGGTGAGCGCCAGATCGATGATGTAGATGCCGTTGCGCTCTTGGAAGATGTACGGCTTCATCTTCGGGTTCCAGCGGCGGGTCTGGTGACCGAAGTGGACGCCCGCTTCGAGCAGGGCGCGCATTGAAATGACTGACAAGTCAGTTACCTTTCTGGCCTTCGGGCCGGCCGCCGTCCTGGCACCGGTCGCTATTGAGGCCATAACCGCCCCCCGTCCGTGCGGGGCGAAGTGAGAACAACCGCCAGAGTATACCACGGTGGGGCCACCAGTGTCATGGTGAAGCATCGCTTGTCATGGCGAGGCGTTGGCTTGTCATGATGAGGCGTTGGCTTGTCATGGTGAGGTATCGAACCACGCCGAGGCATCGAGGCGGCTTGGGGCGACTTCCCCTTCGATTCCTCAGGGTGGTTCGATACCTCACCATGACGAGGGGCGGTTCGATACCTCACCATGACGAGGGTGGTTCTATGCCTCACCATGACAAGCCAACGCCTCATCATGAGAAGCCGATACGTCACCGTGACTCGCAGGGATGACAATCTCCGGGCGGCGCAAATACCGCCCTCGATGGACCCCCACGTCCTGGACGACCTCGGCCCCCTCTACCACGACTACCGCCTCTTTGGGGTCACCAACGGTCAAATACCGAACTTCGTCGTGAACCAGCGGGTCAAGGAGCCGATTCTCCTCGGCTATATCGCGCTGGCCATCGGCAAGAGCCGCGGAAGCGTGGTCGACCAGCCGGTCTCGTTTGCGGAGCTCTTCTGCGCCGACGGCTACTTCACGATGCTCGCCAGCCTGCTTGGCGCCAATCCGGCCGTTGGAATCGACAGCAACCGCGACGGCTGGAGTGATAACATGCTGGAAGTCGCACGCCGGCTCGGCCTACAGGGCGTGCAGTTTCAGCAGCGCGACGTGAATACGCTCGGCGAGGCCGACGCCTACGACGTCGTAGCAAATCTGGGCGGCCTCTATCACGTGCCGAATCCGGTCGAGATCCTGCGCAAATCGTGGAAGATGGCGCGCAAATACTTGATCGTGCAAACCGTGGTGTCGATGGCCAACGACAGCGAAACCTATTTCGAAACGCCGGCGCCCGGTTGGCAGCACGGCAGCCGATATAGCGCCAAATCGTTTATCAACATGCTGCGCTCCGAGGGCTATCGCGTCATCGACGGACACTTCAACGTCCTCGAAGGCAATCAGCGGCCCGAAGATCGCGGCAGCGTCTACTTCCTTATAGAGAAAACGTAAAGAATACGCGCTCTAAGGGGCCGCCGCAGCCGCGCCGAAACTTAATTCGATGCGCATTTTGGTCACCGGCGGCTTGGGCTTCATCGGCTCGACCTTCATTCACGCCGTGCTTCGCGAGCGGCCCGGCGTCAGCGTCGTTAATCTGGACGCAATGACGTATGCCGGCAACCCGGCAAATTGCGCGGAGCTCGCCGGCGATTCGCGCTACAGCTTCGTGCACGGCGACATCTGCGATGCATCGGCAGTCGAACGGGCCATTGCGGACGGCGTCGATGCGATCGTCAATTTTGCCGCCGAGACGCACGTCGACCGATCGATTCTGGATCCGGAACAATTTTTGCGTACGGACGTTTTGGGAACCCACGTTTTGCTCGAGGCGGTGCGCCGCTTCGGCGTGGCGCGCTTTTTGCAAGTTTCCACCGACGAAGTGTACGGCGACGTTACGCACGGCGAGTCGCTGGAAACCGATCCTCTGCGTCCGCGCAGTCCGTACAGCGCGAGCAAAGCGGGCGGCGATCTACAAGTTCTGGCGTACTGGAATACGTATCGCACGCCGGTTTTGATTACGCGCGGATCCAACACGTACGGCCCGCGTCAGTATCCCGAGAAACTCATTCCGCTGTTCATCACGAACTTGATCGACGGCGAGTCCGTGCCCGTCTACGGCGACGGCATGCAGATTCGAGACTGGCTGCACGTCGAGGACCACGCGCGCGGCATTCTCCACGTACTCGAGAACGGCACGCCCGGTGAGGTGTACAACATCGGCGGCGGGAACCCGCAGCACAACATCGACATCACGCGGCGCCTCGTTTCGGCCTGCGGACGATCGATGGAGACGCACGTGCGCCACGTCGCGGATCGCGAAGGGCACGATCGCCGGTATGCGATCGACTGCACCAAGGCGCGCTCGCTCGGCTGGATGCCGCGCGTTGCGTTCGAAGAAGGCCTCGCTTCGACAATCGCATGGTACCGGCAGAACGAAGCGTGGTGGCGTCCCCTCAAGAACGGCGAATTCTTGACGTACTACAAACGTCAGTACGCGCACCGCTGAGTATGATCCAAACGCAAACGCTACGGCCGTTCGGTCAAGGCGCGCAAAAAGCGCGCGTGCTCGTTGCGCTCATGGGACAGCGGCACCTGCTGGGATCGTGCATTACCAACACGTATTTTCAAGAGATTCTGGGACCGCGCACGTTCGGCGCAGTGCTGAACATCGGCGCGGGGCGCGCGAGCGTTCTCTTCCGCCAGCGTGAAATGTTCGCCGCAACGGAATATCACACGCTCGAGCCGCCCGGAGACGTTCCCGCAACGTACCACGCTCGCGCCGAAAATATGGATTCGATTGCGGCAGAGCGATACGACTGGGTCATCTCTACCGACGTTTTCGAACACGTGGAAGATCCGTGGGCGGCGGCGCATGAAGCGCTGCGCGTTACCAAGCCCGGCGGATTCATCTATACGCTCGCCCCGTTCTCGCACCAGATTCACGTAGGCGCGACGTACGGCGATTATTGGCGCTTCACGCCGGGAGCGCTGGCACGGTTGTTCCCCGGCTGCCGCGTGCGGGAAGTCGAAGTCTGGGGCGACGACCCCATCATGGCAAACGAGTACGCCGTCTTGGTGCAAAAGCCGCCGTTCGATGCACGAGCGCCGGAGCTCCATTTTTGGCTGGATTTTCCAAATGAGGATGCGTGGCGCCAAATCGTACCCGGCCCCGATGCGCGGTACGAGTGGACGGTCTATCAGCTTTTGAAGACGCCCGACGCGATCTCCAGCGAGATGCATGTCCTGCGCGAGCAGATGAACCTCGCGAGCGGCGTCTTCGTGCCGATTCACCAGGTGACGCGCGGCAGTATCGAGCGTTACGCGCGGCGTATCGGCACCGTGGGATTCCGGGGCGACGTCTCCTTCATTCATGGAGACGCCCCGGCGCCGCCCTCGGGGAGGTAGTGTTGAAAGGCGTCATTCTGGCGGGCGGCTTGGGAACGCGGTTGCGGCCGCTGACGAAAGTCACCAACAAACATCTGCTGCCGATCTACGACAAGCCGATGATTTACTATCCCATCGAAACGCTCTGCCGAGCCGGCATCAAAGACATCATGATCGTCACCGGCGGAAATTCGGCCGGCGATTTCTTGCGGCTGCTCGGAAACGGACGCGAGTTCGGCCTGAAAGACATCTATTACACGTATCAAGAGGGCGAAGGCGGCATCGCCGACGCGCTGAAACTCTGCGAACATTTCGCGGAGGGAGATCGGATCGTCGTCATTTTGGGCGACAACATCATTCAAGACGACATCGCCCCCTACGTGCGCAAATTCGAAGAGCAAGATTCCGGCGCGCGGCTCCTGCTGAAAGAAGTGGACGATCCCGAGCGCTTTGGCTGTCCGCAGCTCGACGGCGACCGCATCGTGCGCATCGAGGAAAAACCGGCAGTACCGAAAAGCCGCTTCGCGGTCACCGGCATTTATATGTACGACCGCCGGGTCTTCGACTTTTGCAAGCGTTTGAAACCCTCGGCGCGCGGCGAACTGGAGATCACCGACGTCAACAACGCCTACATCAAAGAAGGCGACCTGTTCTACGACGTCCTGGACGGATGGTGGACGGACGCGGGACAGTTCGAAAGCCTGTACCGCGCGGCGCAGCTCGTCGCTTCTGCGCGTTGATCCCGTTCAATAAAGCTGCACTTGCCGGAAACGAGCTCGCGTACATCGCGCAGGCGTTGGAAAACATGCACGTTGCCGGTGACGGCCCGTTCACGCGCGCCTGCAACGAGTTCTTAGAAAAACACACGGGCGCCGCACGCGCCCTTTTGACGACCAACTGCACGCACGCGCTGGAAATGACGGCGCTGCTGCTGCGGCTCGAACCCGGCGATGAGGTGATCATGCCGTCGTTCACGTTCGTTTCCACGGCAAATGCCTACGCACTGCGCGGTGCCGTCCCGGTGTTCGTCGACATCCGCCCCGATACGCTCAACATCGACGAACGCCTCATCGAAGCCGCGATCACGCCGCGCACCAAGGCGCTAGTCGTCGTGCACTATGCCGGCATAGGCTGCGAAATGGACGCTATAACCGGCATCGCGGCGCGCCGCGGCATCCCGCTAATCGAGGACAACGCGCACGGCTTGTTCGGACGCTACCGCGGCCGGCCTCTGGGGAGCTTCGGCCAATTGGCGACGCAGAGCTTCCACGAAACGAAGAATTTCACGTGTGGTGAGGGCGGCGCGTTACTAATCAACGATACCCGCTACGTCGAACCGGCGGAGATCGTCCGCGAAAAGGGCACCAACCGCGCGCGGTTCTTCCGCGGACTCGTAGACAAGTATACCTGGGTAGATACGGGATCGAGTTATCTGCCGTCGGAGATCCTCGCAGCGTTCTTATTGGCGCAGTTCGAAGGCGCCGAGCACATTCAAGCCGAGCGTCACCGCATCTGGAACCGGTACGCGGGCGAGTTGGAGTCGTGGGCCGCGGAGAAGGGCGTGCAGCTTCCGGCGGTGCCGGCGCATTGCGAGCATCCGGCACACATCTTTTATTTGCTGCTTCCCGATCTGGATGCGCGCACGCGGTTTATCGCGCACATGCGCGAGGCCGGGATCGATGCCGTTTTTCATTACGTTCCGCTGCACGCATCCGAAATGGGGCGCCGCCTTTCGCCCGGAGCGCACTGCCCGGTTACGGAATCCGTCAGCGATCGTTTGGTGCGCCTGCCGCTGTTTTCAACGTTGAGCGATGCCGATCAAACGCGCGTCATCCAGGCAATTCACCGGTTCTAAAGACACTCGTGGGCAAACGCGCCGGCATCATTCAATCCAATTACATCCCCTGGAAAGGGTACTTCGATTTCATCGACTCGGTCGACGAATTCGTGCTCTTCGACGACGTGCAGTACACGCGGCGTGACTGGAGAAATCGCAATCTCGTCAAGACGGCGAACGGGTTGCAGTGGCTCACGATCCCGATCGACGTCAAGGGCAAGTACACGCAATTGGTGCGCGAGGCGCGCGTCACGAGCGGGGATTGGGCGCCGTTGCACCTGCGCAGCCTGCAGCATGCGTACGGACGGGCTCCGCACTTCGCCGAGTACGATGAATGGCTAACCCAGCTGTACGCCCAGGCCGCTGACCTGGAGTACTTGTCCGAGATCAACGCGCTCTTCATCGACGCGTTATGCCGCGCATTCCGCATCGACACGCCGCTGCGCCGCTCTTCGGAGTTCGCCATCGTCGACGGGAAAAACGAGCGCCTGATTTCGTTGTGCCGGCAGGTGGGTGCGGACGAATATCTCTCCGGCCCCGCCGCCCGGGACTACCTGGACCTGGAACGCTGGCGTCAGGCGGGAATCGCCGTTTTTTTCAAGAGCTACCAAGGTTACCCGGAATACCCGCAGCTCCACGGCGCCTTCGAACACGGCGTGAGCGCGCTCGATCTGCTGTTTCATACCGGGACGCGGGCGCGGGAATATCTAAAAAGCGCTATCGATGTCGAGCAGTAGTCACGACGATATTCTGCGGCGTACCGGCGAGCTGTTCAGCCGCAAGGTGCTCGAACACGGCGCGACGCCGCAAGGCGCCGATTGGAACTCCGAGTACGCCCAGACCACGCGCTTCGCGCAGATAACCAAGATTTGTCCCGACTCCGAACCTTTTTCGCTGCTGGACTACGGATGCGGTTATGGTGCGCTGGCAGATTTCTTGCGCGATCGCGCGGCGGACTTCCGGTACACCGGCTTCGACGTATCGCCGGAAATGATACGCGTCGCCCGCGATACGCATGCCGGACTCACGTACGTATTTACGCAAAATGAATCCGAACTCGAACAGCACCAGTACGTCGTAGAAAGCGGCATCTTCAACCGCATGATGGACTACGGACGCGACCGCTGGGAGTCATACATCTTCGATACGCTCGATCGCATGAACGCGCTCGCCTCGCACGGCATGGCATTCAATATGCTGACGAAGTACTCGGACGCCGATCGCATGGCGGAGCGCCCCGACCTGTACTTCGCCGATCCCGAGCGCTTCTTCGGGCACTGCAAGAAATCGTATTCGCGCAACGTTGCGCTGCTGCACGACTACGACATTTATGAATTTACGATCTTGGTCCGCAAAGGCGCCGTCTCAGGACGGTAGTTTAATCCGCTCTTCGACGAATTCCAGCAGTTTTGCCGCGGATTCGGCGATCGTTTCGGACGGCGTCTCCAAAATCAGGTCGGGATCTTGCGGCGGCTCGTACGGTGAGGAAACGCCCGTAAAATGCGCGATTTCACCCGTACGGGCGCGGCGGTACAGCCCGCTCGCGTCCCGGCTTTCCGCTGTCTCAAGATCGCACGCGACGTAGATTTCGAAAAACCGTTCCGGATACGCCGCGCGCGCCCGCAGACGGTCCGCCGCAAACGGCGAAATAAATGCGCACAGAACGACGTGGCCCGCTTCGGCAAGCAGTGCCGCGACCGATGCCGCGCGCCGCACGTTCTCGGTCCGGTCGTCGTCCGAGAAGCCGAGATCGATGTTCAGCGACGTGCGCAGCGTTTCGCCGTCGAGCACGAAACACTGCCTGCCGCGATCGAACAGCATGCGCTGAACGGCCATCGCGATCGTGGACTTGCCGGCGCGCGGTAAGCCGGTAAGCCAAAACACTCCGCCTGCGTGGCCGTTTCGTCTCGCGCGTTCGCCAGCCGTAACCGACGATTTCTGCGCAATGACGTCTGTGGCGCCTTGCGACCGCGGACGCCCAATCACCGAGCGCACGCGTCCGCCCGCGACGACCGCGAGATCCCGTACCAAAATGAACCTGCCGATGCTGGACCCGATCGCTTCGTCGTCGCCGGCGATCATCTCGTGCGCGGTGAGCGTAACCACGGCGACGTCGCCCGCGCCGACGTGCTCGCGTTGCACGGGCTCGACGGTTTCCGGATCGATCACTTCGTTGACGCGTTGGATCGAAACCGGTACCTCGCGCGTGCCGATTCGCATGCGCAGCGCGCTTCCGGCTTCGAGCGGCTGCTGTGAGAGCCAGACGATCTCGGCCTGCATTGCATGTCCCAGCGATGGCTGATCGCCGGCAAGCGTTGCAACCGCTCCGCGATCGACGAAGATTCGCTCGTCCAGTTCGATCGCGACGCACCGGCCCGCGCCGGCTTCCTGATACTCGGAGGGCCAAAGCGAAATGCGCTTTACGCGTGCGGTGGTTTGCAGCGGCCAAAAAACGATACGATCGCCCGTGCGCAGTATGCCCGAATCGACGCGCCCTGCGACTAACCGCGTGCCGTCGCGACGATAAACGTCCTGCACGACGAACCGCAGCGGCGCATCGACCGGAGGCGTATGCGGCGCAATACGTTCCAGTGCTTCCAGCAGCGTCGGTCCGCTCCACCACGAATACGCATCGCTGCGCCGCGCGATATTCTCACCGGTGCGCGCCGCAATCGGAATAACCGCGCTCGCCTTCATCCCGGCCTGTTCCAAGAACGTCTCGACGTCGGCGCGGCGCGCCTCGAACGCCTGTTGCGGATCGCCGGCAAGGTCCAGTTTGTTCAATGCAACGAGCACGGTCTTAAAGCCGAACCACCGCAAAAACAACGCCTGCCGCCGCGTTTGATACGTGATGCCTTCGTCCGCGGCGACCACCATCACGGCCGCGTCGACTTCGGACGCGCCGCTGAGCAGATTGCGAATCAGTTCGCGATGACCGGGCGCATCCACAAAGACGAAGTCGCGATCCGGGCGGCGTAGCCAAATGCGCGTTACGTCCAGCGTTATCGCCTGATCGCGTTCCACCTGGAACGCGTCCAGCAAAAACGAATATTCGATTGGTACGCCGCGGCGCGCGCTCGTGCTCTCGAGTTCGGCGAGCTTTTCGGGCGTTACCTCACCCAAATCGACCAAAAGACGGCCAAGAATCGTCGATTTGCCGGCGTCGACGTCGCCGACCATGACGATGCGAACTTGTCTCACATGTACCCCGAAGCGCGCAAACGTTCGAACGCGTCTTCGCTTTCGCTGTCCATCGTGCGTCCGGCGCGCTCGGGCTGCCGCGTTTGTTCCAGTTCCTCGATCACCGCGTCGATGGTCGATGCCGAACTTTCTATCGGAACGGTGATGTTGCTCTCGCCCAGCGACCGGAAACGTTTTCCGTTCTTTGCAAGATAGAGCGGTACGTACGGAATACCTTCGCGCCGCGTATAGCGCCAGATGTCGAGCTCGGTCCAATGGAGCAACGGATGAATGCGCACGTGAGCGCCGTCGGGAACCTCGTATGGAAAGTAATCCCAGAGCTCCGGCGGCTGCGATCGCGGATCCCAAGAGCCGTCGGCATTACGCGGGCTGAAAATGCGCTCTTTCGCGCGGATGGCTTGTTCGTCGCGGCGGATTCCCAGGATCAGTCCGCGATAGCCTTCGCGAGCCAAAAGTGCGCGTAAACCGGCCGTTTTTCGCGCGGCATGCCGTGCCGCGGGCGGAAGCGTTTGATCGACCTGACTCTCCGGCGGGCACTGCTCGTTGACGACCGGAAGGTTCCATTCGCGAACCAGGCGGTCGCGAAATTCATAGACTTCGGGAAACTCCATCCCCGTGTCGAGCAGCACGAGCGGAAACGGCACTTCGCCCAAAAAGGCTTTACGCACGATCCACAGCAGCGCCGTGCTGTCCTTGCCGATAGACCAAAGCATCGCCAGCGGCGCGACGCACGCGAATGCCTCGCGCAAAATGTAGATGGTCCGAGCTTCGAGCTCGTCGAGGTCGTCAAACGACGGACGCGTCATTTTCGTCCGCGTTCGTTCTGATGGTGACGAGTGTTTCCTGCCCCGCGCGATTTCAGGAAACGGCTTGTTGGACGCTCGATGCAGCGCCGGACTTTTCATCGACGAGCGCGGCGAGCAGTTCGCCGTAGCGCCGATTCGATTCAGCCATGCTGCATTCGGTGACGGCCTTTCTGCGCAACGCGCTTCCGGCTTGCGCACGCAGTTGCGGATCCGCAACGTAGCGCCGTATGAGCTCGGTAAAGCCTTTCGCGTCGCCGGCATCCGCAAGCGGCACGACACCGTTCAACAAGACCTCGGCGACCGCACTGGTCGGGTTATGGCCCGTCGGATCCAGATCGCGGTCCGGGGCGCGCCGCATCGCGGCGATCGCTACTCCCGCCTCCATTGCATCGAGCAGACTTTGGCCGCCCGGCCACGGATAGGAATCGCAGTAAATATCGATGGACTTGAGCAAACTCGGGCCGTCGGATTGCCGGTTGCCCAAATAGCGGACGCGCGATATGACGCCGGTGCGCTTGAAGTGCGCTTCAAGCATGGGCCACTGTCCGCGGTCGTCCGGCCCCGCGAATACGAGCCATGCCTGCGGTTCGCCGGCGAGCACTGCCGTGACGGGCTCCAAATATTCCAGGTTCGCGCATTTTTCGATCCGGCCGAACGTTGCCAAGACGATCGCATCGTCCGGCACGCCGAATGCTTGACGCGGCAATGGAAGTGCGGCGTCGATTTCATCGCCCATCGCTACGTACGCACCGGTGTAACGCGAGCGGCCCGGCCAGGCCGTGTGCTGTTCTTGCTCGGGCGAGAGCGATTGGTTGATCAGATCGTACTTGCCGGCCAGCGGCTCGAGCGCGCGGTTGTCCCAGCTCTGCACCGGAGCGATACCGACGCAGCCGAGCAGCTTCGCTACCAGATCGATGCTGGAGGGCATGAATACCGCGACGTCGGCCGGGTTCTCGTTCATGTACGCGACTATCGAGGCGACTTGTTCCGTCGGTTTGGCTTTCGGCGCATTGATCCACGGAATGCCGAGGCGAGCGAATTTTGCTGCCGTGCGGGACTCCTTGCCGTGCGTTCCGCCGAATCCGGTAGAGAGCACGCGCACGTCAAAACCGAGATCCCGGAATCCTTTCGCGCGTTCGACCGTGACCAGAGAAGGCGCATCTTGATCGACGATCTTACTGCACACGACGATCATTCGCCGGCGCGCGCCCGGCGCGCGCTGCGCGAAGGCGGGCGGCGTAAATCGTGCGGCAACGTGTTCGAGCGTCTTGTCGATTTCGGCGTCGTGGGCGTACTTGAAAGCGCGCCTCGATCGCGGATCGCGGCATTGCCCCGTAATGACGGCTCTAACGCACGCTTCTTCCAACCACTTGAACCCTTCGTCGATCTTGCCCGCAGCGATGGCCCGGATACCAACCTGCTTGAGCATCTCGATTAACGGCACGTCCACATCGGAAAGCGTCGCGAGCGCCGATATGAAGTCGAGCGTGCTCTGCTGTTGATAGTCTTCCAGCGCGGCAGCGGAGCCCGCGTGTTCGAGACCGCGCCGCATCAGCGTCTTCACCAGTGACAGATGGGCCAGTCTTCGCACCGCCGCATTGCTCGACTGCAAGTGGGCGCGAATTTCTTCTTCGTCGACGTCCTCTTTCCAATCGACGCGCCGCTGCATCTCTTGCAGGGAAATCTGCGCCTTCGCGGCGGGCGTTTCCGTATCGTGGTCGCGTCGCTTCTCTTGCGCGATGACTTTGTACGTGTAGGTGCGCGAAACTTCGAAAAGCTGCGCGAGCATGTCGATCTTCTGCGCATCGCGGGCAGTCAACGCTTCGTACAATTCGCGCGAGAACGGGAGCAAGCACGCGGGCTGTTCCGTTTTGTTGTGCCGCAACTCGTCGGATACGAGGCTCGCAATGACTTCCCGCAGTTTGTCGTCGGCCGGCATCGGCAGTCCCAACGACGAGATCATGTACTTCGCCTCGCCGATCGGATCGTCGAACCACCGCGTGTACTCGACGATCGCACGCAGGCGTTTCTTGCCGTGCGTTAGCGCGTCGACGGTGTGCTCCAGCCAAAGCTGTTCCGCCAGCGTTCCGTCCATGCCGTCGCGTTTGAGCAGCGATTTGGCGACGTCGCGCGGATGGCGCGCGACCAGCACGAAGCGCGCATCCAAACCGAGTTCTTCGATGATGCCGTTCCACAGCGGCAAAAGACGAGCGGTGCGGGGATCTTTGAAACCCCAAATGCCGGGAACCGAGGCAACTTCGCGCCGGACCAAATCCTTCAACTGCGCTTTGAAGGGCTGCACCGCGGGAAGCGTCCACCACTGGTCGGGGAACGGCTTTTCAGACGTGCTCGCGTTCCAAGCACTGCCCAGTACGCGCAGGATCTGATCGTGAATGTTGGCGATGGAAACTGACTCGAAATAGCCTTTCGCGTTGTCCTGCGTCGGCGGCATCAAATCTTCGCTGAGCGCGACGCCGAGGGCATTGAGAATTCCGGTCGTGAGCGAGGTCCCGGAGCGGTGCATTCCCAACACGAAAACGACGGTGCGGGATGCCGTGGAGGACGATTCTATCAGCACAATGACTTTATCGGCGTGAGTCTAAGTAAGGGTTAGCCTCATGCCGACGTTCTACTACCGGTATTTCGGACTCGAACGGGATCCGTTTTTAGATACGGCGGACCCGTATTTTTATTGCGAATTGGGGCCGCTTCGTAAAGCGAAGGATCGGCTTGCCGCCTCGGTCGACGAATCGCGCGGTCTAACCGTCGTGTTGGGCGAGCCGGGAACCGGCAAGACCAGTCTCTCCGGCGCGCTGGAGCAAGAATTGCTTCAGGACGACCGCATCGTACTCGGTAAAATTCTCGATCCGACCTTCGCCACGGAGGTCGAATTTTTAATGGCCGTCGGCCGCGTTTTCGGTCTCTCGCTCCCTCCCCGGTCGAGCGCCGCCTTGAAGAACGCACTCAAGAACTTCTTTTTCGAGACGGCCGTTTTAGAGACGCGCACGCTGGTGCTGATCGTCGACGAGGCGCAGAATATGAGCGACGAAAATTTGGAGGCGCTGCGCCTTTTGCTGAACTATCACGTTCCGCAAAAGAAACTGCTCAACATCTTGCTCTTCGGTCAAAGCGAGTTGGAACGCCGCATGATCGCGCGCAACAATTTGGTCGATCGCGTCGACTCCTGGATCCGGCTGCAGCCGTTGGACGAAACGATGTCCACGGCGATTCTCGATTATCGGCTGGCGCGCGCGGGGTTGGCTCCGGGGCAGCAGATCTTCACGCCCGAGGCACGCGCGATGCTCGGACACGCATCCGCCGGTCTGGCGCGCCGCTTGACGATGCTCGCACATATGTCGATGGAAGAAGCCGCCGATCGCGCCAGCACGCTGGTTCGCGAAGATCACGTGCGCGCGGCCATCGCCGCAAGAGGCCTAACCGAGCCGCCGCGGCCCGAAGCCGCCGTTCACGCCAATGGTGTGCAGCCCGGATTTTGGGAACGACTCTTCGGACGGCATCGCCAAGTGCAATGAAACCACGGAAAGACCCCGATTTTGAGGCGAGCGCGGATATGCGGCTCGTCGAACTTCAACGCGCGGCGCTGGGCGTTCCGGCGCCGGCTCGCGGCGTGTGGCAATCGCAAACCGGCGCCGAAGGCGGAATTGCGCCCGAAGAGGCGGTGCCCAATCTCGCCGGACCCGTCGTCGTTTGCGAACTCACGGCGAATCCGCCGTCGGGCGTAATACCGGGAGCCATCGTCGCGATCGGTTTGAGCATCATCAACGAAGGTGCCGCTACGGCACGAAAGGTGCGCGTCAACGTACCGCTGCCCGGCGGAGCGGCCTACCGCAACGGCTCGTTCGTGCGCGACGGAAGGGCGATGCTCGACGACGCCGCGGACGAGCTTTTTTCCACCGGCACGACGATCGGCGACATGCCGCCGAAAACGCGCGTGACGTTTCTCTGGAAGATCGGCGTTCGAATGGGGAACAAACCGCTCGTGATGGCTCCAATGGTCAGTGCCGAACAAAGTGCCGTAATCGGCGGCGAGCCGCTTATCGTTCCGCGAAAAGAAGGCGCGCAAAGCACGTTCGCAACGCAAATCGAGCGCGCCGCGCCGGTGCCTCCGCCGCCGTTTGCCGAACCCGAGGCGTTGCCGTTCTACGAGCTCGACGCGGAAGAGACGCTCGAATACGAAGCGACGGCCGCGGCGCTCTCGCCGATTACCGAATACCGGCCGCCGATCGAACCGCCGACGGCGCCCGAAGCGCCCCCCGTGACGCAGCCCGAGCCGGTCCCGCCGCCGGCGCAGCCCGAAGTCGTTCCCGAGCCGGGCGTGCCCGAGGTCGAGCCGGAGACTCCGCTGCCGCCGGAACAACCGCCCGACGTCGAGCCGATGGGACGCGAAGCGGTCGCGCTTGCGGGGCAGATCGACCGGCCCTCGATCGCGTATTTCGAGCGAATCTTCACCGGCAGCAAACCGCCCACGCTGTTGAATCACTTCATTTTGGGCGGCGCGCTCGCGTGCACGCGTTCGGTGGACGGCGACGATTTCGCGGGTCTCAAAGCGCATCTCGATGCGCAAGGACAGCTGCTGCAGCGAATCGTTCTGCACGAGCGCTTAGGAAAGAAAGAGCCGATCGCCGAGTATGCCGGCTCGATCGTTGCAAATTTAGCGCTGCTCACCCCGCGTCCGGTGAAACCGCTGCAGCCGCCCGCCGACGCCAATGCCGCAGCACTCTATACGGAGCTCGACGGACCGACGATTTCGGTGCTGCACCGAATGCAAGAAGAGAGCGCGCGCTGGGATTTCACGAAAGCGCGCCAGCTCACGCTGGCTCTTCAAGCGCGTTCGGTGATCGCCGCGGCACCGCCCGAAGCGGTCGAACGCGCGGACGCGGCGCTGCAAGGATACGCACGCACCGCCTCGATGCAGCTCCAACGGTTTTTCGTACGCATGCGGATCGATCGAACGACGGGATTGCTTTTCGCAAACGACGAGCAGCTCGACGCATCCGCGCGATCGCTGATCGCGGCGCTGACCGCCTTATTTAGCGCTTAAGTAAGCTGATCGAGCGACGCCAGGCGCGATGCCGGCGCTCGCCGCGGCCCCATGGACCGCACGGCCGATTTCCAGCGTGCAAGCAGCGAAAGCCGCTCGCCCACGGCGTCGTTGAATTGCTGCAGCCGCACCATCTGGTTTTGACGGATAGCAAAGACGTAACGGATGCGGCGAAAAACCGATTCGTCGAACTCGGCGCTGCGCACGCTGCGAGACTCGTCCAGAGCGTTTTGAAGCGCGTGCGTCACGCGGCGCGAGTCCGCGATTGCGTCCGACAACTCTTCCCAACGCCGGTGCATCAGGGCAGATTCAAGCCGCCCGCACAGACCCTCGAGCGCTGCCACTTCTTCTTCGACCGCGCCCAGCAAGCGGTCGCGATTATCCAACGGCAGCAAAACCGCCGCCCGCCGCCGCTTGCGCGGCCGGCTGATGCATCGCTTTGAACTGGGTCACGGCCTGCGACCACATTTGGCGGTACTCTTTGAAGTTCGGAAGAATCCGTTCGACGCGCTCTGCATCCTTCTGCATGTTTGCCAGCACGAGCTCGTGATGCCAGAATTCATAGACGCGGAACAGATTGCGGGCGACGTCGCCGCCGATATCCATGTCCAGCGAACCCATCAGCAAACACAGCGCGCGCTGTGCCCGCAGCAGCGCTTTGTGAATGCCTTCGATGTCGTTGCGATCGTTACGCAGCTTGTCGAGCGCCTGCGAAGACGCCAACACGAGGATATCGAAGATTTTTACGATCAGATCTTCCTTCGAAGCCGTCGCAATGGAAGTCTCGAGATAGCGCTGATCCGCGGAACTCTTCATGCCCATCTTCCCTAGTATCGGCGTTAATGTCCGCTGCCGTTATTAAAGAATGAGCCCAGTTGCTGCTGCAGTGCTTGGTAGCCCACCAGGGCGGATTCGCTCGCGACGAACTCAGCGCGAAGCGTGTCGGCCTGCTGGTTGGCATTGCTTTGAATTTGCGTAACCTGGGACTGCAAGTTCTGTACTTGCGCCTGAATGGCGTTTTCGAAACTTTGCAAAAGCGAAATATTGGCGACCGATCCCAGCAACTTCGTCGTGGTGATCGTGGAGACGCCGGTAACGCCCGCAAGGTAGGTGCCGATCTGGGTGACCAGCCCTTGCGCGCCGCCGAATATGCCCGCAACCGCGGTCGGATTGGCCGCGAGGGCCGCGGAAAGTTTGTTGACGTCGAGCGCCTGGAGCGTTCCGTCCGTGCCGTTGATCGTCTGCGTCGTGATCGGCGGCTGACCGTTCGTGCTGCTGTTGTTGTTGGCGGCAGCCTGCGAGAACGAGCTCGTGAGCTGCAGGCCGACCGATGAAAGCGAATTGTACTGCGAGCTTCCGCCGAGCAGCCCCGAGACCATCGATACGAGCTGATTCTTGATCGCTGCGACGTCGGCATTGTTGTACAGAATACCGCCGCCGACGGATTGTGCGCTGTTCGCGCCGGGCGTCGACGACTGCACCACGAGCGGCGGAGCCGTCACTTTATTGATCTCGTTGATGACCGTGTTGTACGCCGAGACGAACCCGGTAATGGCGCTGACCAGCTGTTTGTTACTCTGCGACACGGTTACGGTAAACGGCGAAGACGAATCGCTGCTCTGCAGGTTCAGCGTAACGCCCGCAATCGCGTTGGTCACGGCGTTGCTGTTGCTGTACACCGTCTGCGTGGATCCGCCGGGCGCCTGGAACGTCACCGAAGCCTGCGAGCCGAGTTGCGTCGTTGCGCCCGACGCAGACGTCAAGCCCGTGGCGGAAAGGAAATTGCTGGTATCCGAACCCGATCCCAGAACGATATTCTGGGGACCGCTATTCTTGTTCGCAATCGTAATCTGGCCGTTTGCCGAATTGTACGTCGCGACGACGCCTGCGCTCGACTGATTGATCGCATTGATCACGTCGTACAGATTGTTGGAGTTGGACACGTTGATCTGCACGCCGTTGATCGTGAAGAACCCGCCGGTGACCGGCGTCAGATAGTTCGCGTCCGTCGTTTGAGCCGAGCCGTTCACGGAATTGAACGCGAGCGACGCGTTGATGCCGCCCACGCCGGCCGTCGCCGTGACGGTGCCCGCGCTTGCGGTGTTCTGAACCTGCGCTTGGTCCAAACGCAGCACCTGCAGCAGATTGCCGGAGTCGCTGGGCGCGCCGAGGGCGATGGGATGCGCCGAATCGGTAATCTGCACTTGGTCGGTAGCGCCGATGAACCCGATGTTGAACGTCGCGTCGCCGGCGGCATGGACCGCCGAGTTGATATTGGCGAGAATCGTGTTGAGCGATTGCGTCGTCACGTCGTATTTCACCGTGACGCCGTCAACGGTGATCGAACCTTGGCCGGAGGCGCCGTTATTCGGCGTGATCGCGGCGTATGAATCGATCAGCGGAACGTTCGCGGCGACGGTGCCGCCGATCGCGTCGTTCTCGGTATGGCCCAGATTCGTCGCCGAAGTGACCTGCGTTGCAGTGGCGAGCTGTGTCGCGTCGATGATGTACGTGCCGGGTGTTGCGGCAACGCTCGGGATTCCGGATGCATTGGCGACCGCCGTGTTCGACGACAGCGCGTCGTAAGCGGTGAACAGGGTGGGATCGGACAGCGCGGTGAGCGCGTTCTGCACCGAAGCCAACATCCCGTTCAGCTTCAACAGCTCCGCGTTCGCGGCGTTCAACGTCGAAATCTGCGCGTCAATCTGTGCGACCGGCGCGAGCGTCAACGACGTGAGCTTCTGAATGATCGACGTATAATCGATACCGGACGCGATACCCGGAAATGAAACCGGGGGAACGTTGGTCCCCGGGATATTCGAAACGCCGCCGCTGCCCAAGCCGGACATTTAGGCGCTCCGATCCAGCGTCACGCCGGATTCCTTGTCGAAGAATTGTGCGATCTGCACCATGACCTCGGCGGGAACTTGAGCGATCTCTTTGCCGGTTTTCGGATCGGTGAATACCGTAACGATCATGTCCGGATTGCGCTCGACGCGATACGAGACGTTCACGGACACGGGAGCGGGAACGCCGCCGTTTCCGAAGATCTTCGCAACGATCGGTGAAAGCGCGCCCTGCGACTGCTGGGCGGCCGGCTCGGACTGAGCCGGGAAAACTGCTTGTGCTGCGGCTGCCGGTGCTGCTGGCTGCAACTCCGGCACCTGCTGCTGCCCCGTCGCGCCGGATGCAACAACCTGAACGTCCATGTTAGGCCTCCTACCTTACTTCTTATTTCGGCCCGGCGGAGCAGCCAATTTAGGCCGGGGCCGGGAGGGAGGCCGCGCAGGCGGACTGTGCTTGCGCGTAGGCGGTGACCGTTTCCACGAAAGCCCGGCCCGGGTCGCAGAGCGAGGAGACCTCCAGGGCGAAACCGGCCGGCGCGCGCGTCTGCCACGCCGCCGAAAGCCCGGCCCGGATCGAAGCCACGTCCGAGGGATCCGCGCAGGCGACTCCGCCCGGCCACAGCGCAGCCGCCGGAGACGTCTGCGCGACCAGAACGCCGCAGCCGTTAACCGCGGCCCGCGCCGCGCGGTGCACGGCGGACTGCCACCACGCCAAATCCGCGTAGACCCGCGCACGGCGGTACAATGCCGCAACCTGATCGGCCGAGGGATGCGGCACGAAGATCGTCCGGCCGTCGAGCGCCTCCCGGACGTGCGCGAAGTACAGCGAGTCCGTTACCGGCCCCGCGATCAGCAGCGGCAGATCCAGTTCTTGCGCGGCGCGCGCGAGCAGCATCAGGTTCGCGTTCGGAACGATGGCCGCGTGAACGAAGACGAAATCCCAAGTGCCGCACAGATCGTCGATTGGCGCGCCCGGTGAATCGTCGTTGAGATATGCGGGTACGGTGCGCGCCGGCCCGGAGTAGCCGAAGCGCTCGCGCGCGAGCTGCTCTTCGTACGCGCCGGTTACCAGCAGCACGTCGACGGCCGACAACGCCGCTCTCACGGAGTCCGCGTACCCGGGCAGCGGATCACCCCCAAACGAATGCGTTTGCTCGGTGTTCAAGCGCCGCAGCGACATCATCCGCAGATGATCGCTTAGCGTAATTTCGTCTTGCGCGCTGCGCATGAGCGCATTCACGACTTGCGAGGCCCAAGACCACTCGCCGGTTGCGTCGGCCAGTCCCGCCGTCGCGACGACGGGAATACTCCGGCGGCGAGCTTCTTTCAGCAGCGTGCCGAATTCGCTATCGCGTCCGACGTCGAAGGCGTGCACTAAGTCATACGGCGTATCGAGGCGAACGGAGGCCGGCGGTAACACGTGCGCGGTAAATCCCTCCGCGTTGAGCCTGCGCGCGAGTTCGTTTGCATCGTCAGCGATCGCGCCGCGCTCGTTAATTGCCGATGCGGCGGCGACGATGGCGATGCGTCCGCCGGATCCGCCGACTGCAGCCGGAACGCGCGGCAACGCGCTGCTCCGTAAAACCGTCTGCTGCTTGCAGGTCACCGAAAACGTCCGGCACGGCGCCGCATCCTCGGGATCGAACGAGACGACGAACTCGGAAGGTACGGGAGTCGCCACGGTCACGACGTGTCTGCCCGCTTCGTCGAAGCGAATCTCCACACCGTCGGCTTCAATGCCGATGCCCACATCGATACGGCCGGCGGGCGTCTGGAAAATCTCGCTCCCGAACCATCGCGCCGCCAGCGCTCGAACGGCCGGGTCCTGCAGATCGCACTGAACGGAAGCCGCCGTTTGCGCAAGCAGCATCGAACCGGTAGCCCCCGCGGCATCGCGCGATCCGACGCCGGCGTTGCGCGCAAAGCGCATGGCGTAGACGTAGGGCGCCGCCGCAATCGCGACGTCGCGGTATGTCGCGGCGCCGATGAAGCACGCTTTGCGCGCGAGCTCGAACGCGGCCGGATCGAGCGCATCCGAAAAATTCCGGACGAGCTCGTCGTTCATTTGACCGGTGAGCGCTCGGGCGCGCAACCACGGAACGAGGAATTCTTCAATTTGGGAGACGCGAGGAGCGTCGAGACTCTTCGCGCAGTGCGGCCATATGAACGGTGAGCACTCCGGCTCCAGCAGCATTTCATGTGCGATGCGGATTGCGGGAATGACCGCGATCTCGCTCTCGCGTACGAAAACCAAGTCGAGGCCGAGTGCTCCCTGTTCGCGCCGCGTGAATACCGGTTCGACGCGTGCTACGGCGAGTGTTTCCGGCGACACGATGCGCTGCAAATCGGCATCGCTGCGCCAAACGGGAAGCATCGGTGCATTGGCATTGATCCTCATGCCGCGCCCTCCTGCGCCACGAGCCGTCGTAAAGCGCTGGGACTGCGCTGTGCCAGCTCGGGCAACCGATCGAACGGATCGTCTCCGGATGCATCCAGCCGGTACACGCGGCCGGCGCCGAGCGCGCTCGTCCAGCGATCCAGCGAGTCTTCGTCGCTGACGAAGAGATCCGGAATCGACTCCGGCGAGAGTTTCAGCTTTTCCAACGCCCGTTCGATACGCCGGCCGAGCGTTGTCGCGTCGAGTTCGCCGGCTGCGGCGATCGTCAGCAGCGTGCGATCCTGCACCGAGAATGCGCTTACGTAGCGGCGGATGAAGGCGCCGACGTTGTTCCAATCGCGTTCCGAACGCACGACTGCCGCGATGACCAACTGACGATCGTTCGAATAGAGCGCCGCGTCGTCGCCGACCGCGTCGTGTACTGCCGCGTTATCGGCTCCGGCACGAGCGGGTGGCGCTGGAAGCGCGAAGTAGTGGACATCCGGGTCGAAGCCGCGCGCGATCGCCGGCCGGATGTCATAGCCGTTCTCCGGATACGCCGCCGGGAATCCCCATTTTTTCGAAAACTTCGCCCAGTTCGTACGCATCGTCGCGGCGTAGTCGACCTTGTTGGCGGCAAAGCTTTGCGAGCCGAAGTGATGGATGAAGACGTCGTCGCAGACGTACATCTTGTATCCCGCTGCGCGAACGCGGATTGAGTAATCGTCGTCTTCGAAATTGCCGAGTCCGAATCGTTCGTCCAGCCCCCCGACTTCTTCGATGACGCGGCGGTCGATGCACAGACACAATCCGATGGCACGATCGGTCAAATATCCCTGACCACGGTACCGTTCGGACCGCACGCGTGCAAACTCGTGCAAGCCTTCGGCGCCGGTGTATTGTGCATCGCTGACGAGCTGATCTCCGGCAATCTTGTTGCTTCGCGGAGCGGAGACGCCCAGGCCGGGAATACGGTCGAACGCGGCAAGTAATCCGTCGAGCCACCCTTCCGTCACGATCACGTCGTTGTTCAAAAGAACGACATACTCGCCGCGCGCGGCTGCTATCGCTTGATTGTTGCCTCCCGCATAGCCGCGATTCGTTTCGTTGTAGATAACGTGAACGTCTTGCTGGGTGCGCAGCCACTCCACCGTCTCGGGTTTGGAGCCGTTGTCCACGATAATCACTTCGTACGGCCCGCTCGTATGCCGGCGGATTGAATCCAACGCCATTTTCGTAAAGTCGACGGCGTTCCAACTGAGCATAACGATGGAAACCAAGCCGCGCTGCCGGCGCGGTGCACGACGAAGACGCTGCTCGATTTCATCGATACCGGCGGTAAGCTTTTCCACGAGCGGCGCATCGGGCGCGGGAAGATCCGCAAGCGGCGCAACGGCGGGGCGCGTCGCGATCGCCAGGTCCAGGCCGCGCTCCAAAAAGTCGCACAGCGACGCGTTCAAAGAATCCGCGCCGGCAAGCCGGTGATGCGCCGGATATTTGCGCAGCGAAACGAGCGTGCATCGCGCGTCGGCAGAATAAAGCACTCCCCCAGCAGCTTCAGGCGCGTACGCGGCGGCGCCGCAATTCCAAGCAAACTCCACTTCAAGCGCCAGCTCGTCAAGCCAGCCGTCGCGCAGCGTGCAGCGCGTATCGACGAAGGCAACGTAGCGGTTTCCGCGTTTTCGCATCTGCCGGCGCGCCTGCGCGATTGCTTCCGCGCCTTCACCGGCATACATCACACCGTCAATGGGTACGCGATTCGCACGCAGCGATCGCGTGAATTCTTCTTGGTTCGCGCGTTCGGCGGGACCGTGAAGGACGATAGTGACCGCCGGGTGCGGAACGGACTCGCAGTAATAGTTGCCGCGCGCCAAGCGAACTTCCCGGCGGCTGTAACCGCGCCTTAGCAGTTCGCGGTCGCCGTCGCAGTCTGCACTGCCGTTCCAACGGCGCGCAAGCAAATCGCAGTTCCAGGCGACCTTCCGGAAACGCTGCGTTCCGGATTGCGATTCATAGTGAACCAGTTCGGCCCGGCCTTCGTATACTACGCGAAGCCCGCGCCGGCGGACTTGCAGGCAGTAATCCATATCTTCGTAGCCGTTCCAATACGCTTCGTCCAAGCCGCCCAGTTCGAGATACAGATCCCGCGGCGTGAGGAGACAAGCACCGGTTACGAGTTGCAAATCATGCGCTTGATTTGCATACGGGAAGTTCGCCGGGTATTGATGCATGTCGTGCACCGGCACGAAGCCGACGCTGCCGAAACGATTAGCGTACGAAGTGACGCCGGCGTGCTGCAGCGTGCCGTTCGGATACAACAAGCGCGCTCCCACGACGCCGACCGACGGATCCTGTGCCGCGGCGAGCATGCGCGCGAGCCAGCCCGGGCGGGCTTCCGTGTCGTTGTTCAGCAGGATCAGAAAACGGCCGCGTGCCAGACGAGCGCCTTGATTATTCGCGCCGGCGAATCCCAGGTTCGTTTCGTTGCGAACGACGCGAACCCACGGAAACTCCGCCAGCATCTGGGGCGTTTCGTCGGAGCTGGCGTTGTCGATGACGATGACTTCGCCTTCGCCGCAACCCTCCAGCGTTGGGGGCAGCGTGCGCAAACAATGCTGCGTCAATGCGGCCTTGTTGAAAACCGGGATGATGATCGAATAATCCAGCACTGCTTCCCCGCTCACAACGCAAGCGCCGCCGTCGCGACGTCTTTTGCTTCCTGCAGCCGGCCGGCGCGCACGTACAAATTCGAGAGGTCCGCAGCGATGCGGTGCTTCCCGAACGGCAGCGCGTTGCGCAGCACTGCTTCGGCCTCAGCCGTATGACCGAGCGATTCCAGCACGGAAGCATACAGTGCGATGCCGTCGACGTGCCTCGGATCCGCTGCGAGCAAACACTTCAACACCGTAAGCGCCTCGGCCGTACGGCCCAACTCGCGAAGAACCGCCCCCTGCAAGTACGCAGCGAGCGGGAAAACATCGCCGTCCGAGGGCGTGATGCTGCGCACGTATTCCACCGCTTCTTCTTTGCGTCCGAGGTTGGCACACGCGATGGCGGCGCTGTACTTCAAGCGCGCATCCGCAGGATCGACGTCTAAACCGCGGCGCGCGTACGAAAGCGCATCCTCGTGACGGTTCGCCTGCATCAAGATGTTGAAGCGGCGCAGAAACTGCGCGGGCGCCTGCGGCTCGAAGCGCAGCTCTTCCTCCTGGAGTTTCGCAACCGCACCGGTATCTCCGGATTGCTTGTATGCCGCTTCCAACATTGCGGCGGCATCGGGATTCTCCGGGTCGCGTTCGCGCGCCGCAGTCAACAGCGAAACGCCGTCGCCCAGACCGTTGCGCTGCGTGACGATCGCGCCGGCCACGAGCATCTGAGCCGCGACCGCCGGGCTGAGTGAAGCGTGCTCGCGCTCGATGATCGCGAGCGCTTCGCGCTCTTTGTGCCGCCGCAGCAAATAATTGACGTATTCCAGCGACGGTTGCTCGCCGCCGAAGTCTTCGTAAACGCCGCGGTACGCCTTCTCTGCTTCGTCGAAACGGCCCACGCGTTCGAGCGACTTGGCATAGTTGATCCGCAGCGGTTCCACTTTCGGACGGTTTTGCAGCCCGCGTTCGAACCACTCGATCGCTTTGGCGTCGTTGCCTTCGGCGACGTAGGTGGACCCGATTTCGCACTGCGCTTTCCAGCGCGGCACTTCGTCGTCCACGATGTACTGGCGATCGATGAACTCCGCGTCCGCAATTGCCGCTTCGTACATTTTCCGCGCTTCGTCGAAGCGCTTCAGTTCCACCAGCGCCTTTCCGGCGGAAAAGTGCGCGTTCGCATAGCGCGGCGCGAGTTTGAGACATTCGGTCGCGTACTGCAAACCGGTTTCCGGCTGATGCAGGTGCTCGGTGTAGATATCGGCGAGCGTCTGCAGCCCGTTGGGCGTGAAGCCCCGCATGCCGTGCTTGCGGCAAAGTTCCCACATGCGCTGGAAGCCCTTTACGCCGCGCTCCATGTCGCCGCCGAGAAAGGCCGTCATTCCGTAGTTGTACCAGTTGAACGACTCTTCCGGATTTGCGGCAACTTCGCTCTCGACGATTTCCATGTTGCGCGCGTACTTGCCGCGATCGTCGACGATTGCGTTCAGGTAGCCGTGATGGACGATCTTGATCGCCGTCGAATTCGCCGAAAGCGTGAGGTGCGAGCCGTCCAAACTCGGGAACTCGTGTATCGCGCCGTAAAAGCGGATGCGCTCGTTGTTCGGGAAAATGCGCACGATCGCGTGAGACACGTTTCCGCCGCCGCGGTATTTGTCCGAGGCATTGACGCAGCGGATCCACAGGCCTTGCAAGTGCGCGGGGACGCTTTTCAGCGCGCGGAGTTGCTCTTTCGATTCCGGCGAGAGCTCTTCGTCGGCATCCAACTGCAGGACCCAGCGCTTTGTCGCCATCTTGAGCGCCTCGTTTCGCGCCCATCCGAAATCGTTGCGCCATTCGCGGTGCTCGATGCGCGCCCCGAAGCGTTCGGCAATGGCGACGGTCGCATCGGTCGACCCGGTATCGACGATGTTGATTTCGTCGACGACGTCCGCTACGCTGCGCAAGCATTGCTCCAGAAAGCGCTCTTCGTTTTTCACGATCATGCACAGGCTGATGCCCGCCGGACGTTGCGGCCATCCCGGCGGAGGCTGCGGCAAACCGAACAGCGCCGGGCTCGGCGCGGGATTGACCGCCGGGGCTTGGCGCCGGGCGATTACGCGTAAGGGCATCGGTATGATAATCGGCGAGGCGTTTACGGTTGGTTAGCCGGATTCTTTACGGGGGTGTAAAGCATAGGGCACCCCGTCATCCTGAGGCATCGAAGGTCTTCGTCATCCTGAGGTATCGAAGGACTCTGAGGTATCGAAGGGACCGCCTTCCGCCAAACACCCCTCGATGCCTCGGGGTGGTTCGATTCCTCACCATGACAAGGCGCCTGCCCGCAAACACCCCTCGATGCCTCGGGGTGGTTCGATTCCTCACCATGACCGAAAAAGCGAAAAGCCCCCGTCGAAACGAGGGCTTTTCTATTCCACGGACCTGTTTTAGCGGAACAGGCCGAGAACCGATTGCGCGTTCGCGTTCGATTGCGCCAAGACCGAGGTGCCGACTTGCACCAGGACCTGGAGCTTCGTGAACTCGGTCGTCGCTTGACCGACGTTGAGGTCGCGAATCGCCGATTCGGAGGCTTGCAGGTTCACGCCCGCGACGTTGTCGTTGCTCGAGTCTTCGTTGAGTCGAACGATGACTGCGCCGAGTTGTGCCTGCTGGCTCAGAATCGTCTGCAGCGCGTTGTCGACCTGGCCGATCGCGTCTTCCGAGGACAGTACGCCGGCTGCCGTGTTCGCCAACTGGATGTTGGAGATACGCAGCGTTTGCGCGTTCGTCGCTTGGATGCCGATCTGCACCGTGTCGCCTTCGTCCGCACCGGATTGCACCGTGAACGGACCCGCGGGCGAACTCGAAGCCGCGACGGCCTGGCTGACCTTGATGAACGAGGTCGTGCCGGCGTCGGCCAGCGTCACGTTACCGACGGTGATGTTCAGGCCGTCGATGCTGATCGTGCCGTTGGCGTTGATCGGAACATAGACTTTGGCGGCCGCCGACGTCGAGCTGTTGCTGCTCGAGAAGAACGACGCCTGCACCTGAACGGTCGTGCTGTTGACGTTGATGACTTGGAGTTCGATCGTGCCGTCGACCGCACCGGCGTTCGACGTGTTGAAGTTCGCGGTCGTGCCGACGCTGGCAACCAGGTTGCCCGAGCCGACCGTCGCGCCGGCCTGCGCCAGCACGGCATTCGACGTGATGTTGAACGACGCGTTTTGGTACGCCTGGAAGCCGGAGTGGCTGCCGTCGAGAAGCGGCGCGCCGTTGAAGTTGGTGTTCTGGGCGATACGGTCGACTTCGGTAACCAGCTGGTTGACTTCAGCCTGCAGGTTTTGCGTGTCAGCCGGGCTGTTCACGCTGCTCGAAGCCTCAACCGCGAGGCTGCGGATACGTTGCAGAATGTCCGTTTCCGTCGAAAGCGCGCCGAGGGCGACTTGCGCGGCGTTGTTCGCGTTCTGAACGTTTTGCGATGCGGTGCTGAAAGCATCGACCTGCGTCTGCAGGTTCGTTGCGATCGCCAGACCGGACGGATCGTCCGCCGCGGTGTTGATGCGAAGACCGCTCGAGAGCTGCGTTACCGTGTTCTGTAACGCCGATTGATTTTTGTCCAGATTGTACTGGACTTGATTTGCCAACAGGTTGTTGGCAATACTCAGACCTGCCATTTTTCCTCCATGATCACAGCTGTGTGAGCTGACTAGTCGAGGGGCGACGTCCTATCGCCCTTCGTTTACGGTATCGGCGCGTGCGCCTGCGACTTTAGCGGTTCTGCCGGAAAACCGCTCAATGCGATTTTTCGGGCTTTGAAGATTTCTTGCGCGGCGTCAATGCGGCGCGGCCCACGGTCCCGGTGCGCTCGGGAGCAGCCCCCGAATCGGCGGCGGCGGCGCGATTGCTGCGCTGTATTTCTTCGTAAATTTCGGAACGGTGAACGGCGATTTCGCGGGGTGCTTCGATGCCGAGCTTCACTTGGTCGCGATCGACCGCGACGACGACAACTCGAACGTTGTCACCGACCATGATCGATTGGTTGACTTTACGGCTCAGGACAAGCATGGGTGCCCTCCTTGGCGTCGGCGGTACGCTGCGTACCCTTCGGGGCTAGACCGCCGTGACTCGGTTGCTTCTACGCGGGTTGCGCCGCGCCTTGCGCCTCTAAGCGCTTGCGCGGAATAGGGGCCCGGACCGAGTAGCTTGAGTTTTCCAGCATGACTTGGCGGGCGCGGTTGGTCTTCAGGTTTACCACGATGGGCGCCAGCAGATTCATCGTCATCTCCTGAGCGTCTTTGGTGACCACCACCACGCACAGTATCGTGAAATCCTCGGGACCGCGCAGTTCCAGCGTCTCGGTAGCGTAGACCGGCAAGCGGGGCTCGTAGTCGCTGAAGATTTGCCAGGGGTCAGCGGCCGGCAGCGCCACCTTGGGGTCCTCCACCGACTGCAGCCAAACGAAGTTCGGCTGCTCGGCCAGCGAGAGGGCCAGAAACCGGTGGAGGTTCGAGAACCCCGGGATCCCCCAGGGAAAGTCGAGCACCTCGCTCTCGGTGAAAGTGACGGCTCCAAAGCGCGTTGTTTCGATCGTCGCGGTTTGGGCGGAATCCATCGCGATTTCCATTCCTCCGGCTTATTCCTACTCTACTGAAGATAGTCGAAGAGCGTCTTGCTCTCGAGGCGCGTCGTCGTCGCATAGGCCGCCTGAAGGACCGTCTGCGTCTGCGAGAACTGCGATATCACCTTTGCAATATCGGCATCCTCGATGCCCGACTGCACCTTGGTATCGTTAACAACCTGTGAACTGTTGGCGGTCCCGATCGCATTGAGCGTCTGCAGCGTGCCGCCCAGCGACGACCGCGCGTTCAGCATTACCTGCGTGGCATGATCGATATCGCCGAGCTGACGCGAGACGTCGTTTTGCAGATTCGCCTGCGACTGCAGACCGAAGGCTTCCACGAAATTTCCCGGGGTTGGAGCGCCGGCGCTGGCGACGTCGGTTACGGAAAAGTTCCCGGCATTGGAACTCAGCGTGAGGCGTTGCTGGCGGTAGTCAAAACTTGCCGTAACGCCCGTTGCGGCCGTTTGGGCGTTGATTGCCGTCAATACTTGCGGAACCGTGTCCGTCGCCGGAATAGCGATCGTGACGCCGGCGGGCGCCTTCGCCGAAAGGATCTGGATGTCGACGTTGCCGTTCGCATCGGGCGTCAGCGCGGTGGATAAGATCCCGGCCGTGTTGATCGCCTGCGCGCCGGCGCCTCCGGTGAACGCGGTGTTGGGGCTGTTGACGCCCGCTGCGCTCTCCGAGGTAACGGTGCCGTTTTGGATCGTATCCCGCAGCGTTATGAGCGTCTGAAAGATGTCGGGCGAACCGTCCGGCGATTGAAAATTAAAGGCCTGCTGCAGCGACACGGACGTGTTGAGGCTTTGACCGTTGAACAGCTTTTCGTTCTGCTGGTTCAAATTGCCGTTGAACGTGACCGACGAGATCGGCTGCCCGTTCGGCGTAACCGGACCGCTCGTGCTGCCGCCCGAGGTGCCGCCAAAGACGTACTGGCCGTTGTACTTGGTATTCGCGACGCCGATCGCTTCTTGCAGCAGCGAATCGACCTGACTGGCCAGCGCGCTCTGCTGCGTCGGGCTGGTGAACCCGCCCGCCGCCTGCACCGCGATTCCTCGGGCGCTCTGCATGATGCTCGTCAGCGTCGACATTGCGCCGTCGACAGTCGTCAGTTGAGTCGTCGCGTTTTGAATGTTTGCGTTCGCCTGGTTCTCTTGCGCGATCGTCGTACGCACTTGCAGGTCCGTAGCAATCTGCATCGGATCGTCCGACGGGCCGTTCAGCTGCACGCCGGTTGAAGCTTCCGTGCCTTGCTGCTGCTGTTGCGCGACCAAATTGTCGATCTGGATCGTCTGATTGTCGTACATCGTCGACGTGGCGATTCTCATGATGCGTCCTTAGCCTCCATGCCGTTGCCTTCCATGGCCTTTAGTGTCCGGATCCCAGGGTGTTGATCACGGTGTTGAGCAGCGATTCCATCACATTCATCGACTGCGCCACCGCTTGATAAGCGTTCTGATATTTGATCAGGTTCTGCGTCTCTTCGTCGACGTTGATGCCGTCGACGCTCTGCCGCGCGTTGTTGATGTTCTGTGAAAGCGCGGTTTGCGATTGGACGCCGGTGTTTGCCGTCGCCAAATCCGAACCCATTTGCGTAACGAGTTGCCCGTACGCTTGCCCCATCGTTTGCTTCTGGGCCGAGCTGATCGAGAATCCGGCTGCGTGCGCGTTGGCATACGTTGCCGTAAAGGACTCGATGCCCGTTGCGGGATTGAAGCTGACCGCGGAGACGGTCACGTTTTCCTGCGGTCCCACGCCGCCCGGCTGCGCGTCTACCGTCAAGACGTCGCCGACGTTGACGTTGGTCACGCCCGCGGGCAGCGCGATCGTAAACGTTCCCGGCGCCGGCACGTTGGCGGCGCCCGAGTTGGTTTGCAAGAACGGCACGCCCGCATTACTGCTGAAACTCTGCAGCAAGGCATTCGCGGCGCCGCTGTCGCCTGCGCCGAAGGCGTTCGTGTTATTCTGCTGTACGCCGCTGATGTTGGCTGCGCCCAGCGCGCCCAGCAACGAGGTTCCCGCTACGGCCGGGTTGTTGCTGTCGGTAATCGTGAAGTCCGGGCTCGTCGGCGTTCCGGCGGCCGCCTGCGCTGCGCGGTGAACCAAGTCGATGTTCGACGGATCGCGCGCGAACACGATCGATTGCGCAGAGGCGTTGAACGACGCGGTCACGCCGTAGTGCATGCTGTTGAAATGGCTGATGAATGCGGAGACGGTCGTGTCGGTGGTGTTCGTATTGTACGTGAACGTCTGGTTCACGCCGTCGACGTTGACCGTCAGCGTTCCGGTGATGCCCGCGGCCGCCGGCGGGTCCGCCAGCCCTCCGTTCGCATTCAGCGCGGCCGACGTGTCCACCGTGTTGTTCGCCGAGTTCATCGGCACGACCAGATTGCCCGCGGCGGTCGATGCGAGTGCGGCCGGAAGCTGCGAAGGATCCGCGATCGAGACGTGGATGTTCGCGGCGGTGATCGAAGTACCGGGAACGGCGGACGCGAACAGCGCCGTGCCGGCGATACCGTTTTGATCGTAGCCGGATTCCGTAATCCGGTTCACTTCGCCGGCCAGCGACGATGCGAATGCATCCAGCTGCTGGCTGTACGCGGTTAATTTGTTGTTGTACAAATCCTGAAAGCCGGCGAGCTGTCCGCTTCCGAGCGGAATGCCCGGAGCGTTCGATGCTGCCGGCGGATTCGATTGGAAGTCGATCTTGAACGTCG
The DNA here is from genome assembly GCA_035938175.1 of Vulcanimicrobiaceae bacterium. Taxonomy (GTDB): domain Bacteria; phylum Vulcanimicrobiota; class Vulcanimicrobiia; order Vulcanimicrobiales; family Vulcanimicrobiaceae; genus DASRDE01. Next base: position 46,627 of record DASZHD010000019.1, on the reverse strand, counting down.
GCGTGCCGTTGGCCGCCGTTCCCACGACGGGCTGCGAGAGATGGTACGCGACCGTGTCGTTCACCAGCGCTTGGCCGTTGACGGTGACGAGTGCCGAGCCGTCGGCCTGAATATTCGTTTGCGTCGACAGGTACTGCGAAAGCTGATCGACCAGTTGATCGCGCTGGTCTTGCAATTGGTTCGGATTGTCGCCGACCGCCGTGGACGCGCGAATCTGACCGTTCAGCGTCGCAATTTTATCCAGGATGCCGTTCACCGTCGTGACGATAGAGCCGGCCTGCGCGATGGTTTGCGTCTGCTGCTGCGAGATCGCGCTCGATGCGGAGTTCAGCGATTGCGTCAGCGCCTGTGCGGCCGACAAAACGCCGGCGCGGGCGCTTGTGGAGCTTCCGCCCTGGCTTGCAAGCTGGCTGATTGCCGTTTGGAACGCGGTGAAATAGGAATTGACGCCGTTGCTGGGCTCACCGAATGACGATTGCAGCGAGGTGAGCTGGCTCTGTTGAACGGTGAAGAAATTCTGCGAAGAGGACGCGCCGCGGAAAAGTGAATCGTACGATTCGTCGTGAATGCGCTGCACCGACGCCGCAATGGAACCGTTGCCGAGCGTTCCGGGTATATGCGCCGATGCAAACGGCGAGCCCGAGACGGCCGGCGCTTCCTGAAGGTTCACGACTTGGCGTGACGCGCCCGGCGTATTCGAATTCGCGATATTGTCGGACGTCACGTTGGCGGCCTCTTGGAACGCGTCCAGTGCGTTGCCGAGAATCCCGAATCCGAAGAAACTTCCCAGATAGCTCATACTTTAGAACTCACTATGACGCTGGCGCCCGGGGGAGCGACGTAACCGCGGCGTTTGTACACGCCGCTGCGTTCGGTCATCGTCTCCTGGAGTTTGCTGCTGATTTTCACGAGCCGGTCCAGCCCCGCCAGAATCAGCGCCTTGTTATTGTTGAGCGTTATGCCGAGCGCGATCGAACCGTATCGCAACTCGGAGAGCCGCTGGCCCAGATGACCGACCATGTGGGGCGGCGCGTACAGACATACTTGCTGAAGCGTCAAATTGCCGAATCCGCGCACCTGCATGCCGCGGCGCTTAGCCGATGCGGCCTGATGCGCCAAACGGGCCGTATTCAACCCGCGATCGGCCTGCCGGATCTCGTCCGGACCGCCGCTGACCAGGACGGTGGTCAGGTGATAGGCGGCAGCATTGACGCGCTGCAGCCCCACCGACTCTTCCCAAAGCGCCATGTTGAACGCTTCCCAGGAGTCTGCATGGTTCGGTTGGGCGTGCGCGCTTACGGGGTTGTTCACGGCTCGAGCTCCCGCGGAATTTGCGTTTTGGATTCACGTGATGCATCGGAGAGAACGCTGGAGCGCAGCTGCTGCTCCAGGACTTTGGCGATGCCGAACGATCCGCTTTGCGCGACCGACTGCGCGCGCTGTTCGTCCAGCATCTGCGAGAACGTGTCCTCGGCCATCGAATCTTTGCCGAAGATCGATTCTTTCGGCACCGTCTCTCGCATAGCGCTGAAGAGCATGTCCAAGAACACGCCCTCGAGCTGCGTTGCCGCGCTGTGCAGCCGCTGCAGCGCCTGCTGCTGCTGCGGCGTGAGCGCCGCTGCCTGCTGCGCTTTCGCGGATGCGCTTGCCGGATCGATGGAACTCACTACTGGATCTCCAGGTCCGCTTGCAGCGCGCCGGCTTCGCGAAGCGCTTGCACGATAGCGATCAGGTCGCGCGGCGTCACGCCCATGGTGTTGAGCGCGCGCACTACCGATGCCAGCGATGCCGCGCCTGCCACGAACGTCAGCTGCCGCTTCTGCTCGACGGCTTGAACGCGCGTGTTGTTCTGCAAACCGCCGCCGCTGGTGCTGAACGGCGCGGGTACGAAGCGCTGTTCGTTGGTGATCGTGATCGAGAGATTGCCGTGAGCGATGGCGCACGGCGCCAGTTTGATGTCGCCGCCGAAGACGATGGTGCCGGTGCGTTCGTTCATTACGACCTTCGCGAGCTGATCTTGCGTCAGCGAAACGTCGCTCGCATCCGCCAAGAACTGCACCGGATTATTCGTATACGCGCCGGGCAGCGTAACGTGCACCGTTTCCGCATCCAGCGCGCCCGCGGTGCCGCCGCCGAAGTGATGGTTCAGCGCGGTTGCGAGATTGGCCGCCGTTTTGAAATCCGGCGTCGTCAGGACGTAGTTGAATCCGCCGCCGCTTTGAATCGGCGTGACCATGTCGCGCGCGATCACGGCGCCGTTCGGAATGCGGCCCGCGGTCGGATGATTCTGCGTCACGCCGGGTCCGGCAGCAAATCCCGCCGTAAAGCCGCCGATCGAAACCGGCCCTTGCGCGGTCGCGTAGACGAGATCGTTCGCCGCCTTCAACTCGGTCATGATCAGCGTACCGCCTTGCAGGCTGGTCGAATCGCCCATCGCGGAGACCGTCACGTCGACGTTGTCGCCCGAATGCGCGAAGGGCGGCAGCGTGGCGGTTACCATAACGGCAGCCACGTCGCGCGTGCGCACTTCGTTACTGTTGGTGTTCAGACCGAACGAGAGCAGCACGTTCTGAATCGTGTGGCTCGTGAAAATCACCGACGTCGAGTCGCCGGTCCCGTTGAGGCCGGTTACCAAGCCGTAGCCGACGAGCTGATTGCCCGTGACGCCCTGAACGTGTGCGACGTCTTTTACGAAGACGCTGTTCGCGAACGCCAGGTCCGTCGAGAGCATTACCAGCGCAAACGTCGTTGCGATGAAGCGTTGAAAGAACATCTAGAACAACCACCCTAAAATGTGACGCAGCAGGCCGACGTTTTTCTCTTGGAAGTTTCCGCTGAACGAACCCTGAACGTCGGCGACGCGCGACGAGAGCACGGTGTCCGTGGCGTCGATATCTTCAGGACGCACCAGGCCGGTGATATGCAGCGTCTGGTTTTGTCCGTTTACGTTCATCAGCTGGTCGCCGCTGACTTCGAGCGCGCCGCTCGGCATCACGCCGATGACGGTGGCTTCCATGTCGCTCAAAAACGTGGTCGTACCGTTCTCGGTCTTGCTGCTTTGCGTGCCGCTTTGTCCCCCGAGCGAGGTTGGAATGCGCAGGAATCCCAGCGCCAAGTTTCCGGAGCCGCCGGGCGAGCCCAGGTTGAACTGCTTGCTGTTGTTGACGACGTCGCTGCTGGCGCTGTTCACGGCGAAATTGAACTGCACGTGCAGCAGGTCACCAATTTGTGAAGCGCGGTGATCCGGACCCAACCGCAATGGATGTCCCGGCCCGCTCGCGGGCGGCTGCGCCACGTAAAGCGTGTCCGCAAATGCCGCAGCCGGCATCAATGCCAGCGCAAGTGCAAGTGCCGCAGGTTTCAACATCACTGATCGCCTCCGGAGATATCCAGTTCCACGGTCCCCGGGCCCGTTACGGTACCCGAGAGCGCCTTGTGCGTTAACGTGTTGTAAACGTAGACCTGATCGCCCATGCCGCCGCCGGTGCGCGCGATCGCGTCGGCGGTCACGGCAACGCCGTTGTCGCGGACGACGAACTCTACGGTGGATCCGGGCTGAACGATTTGATTCACAGCCGTCGCTTGAATTTGTATCGGCTGACCCTTTACGAATGCCGAGTAAACTTTGCGTCCGATCAATGCGTCGACTCCGTTGCCGGGCAGCCCGGTGAACGGAACGCGGGCTATCGTCAGATCGTCCGCCGAAAGCACCGTGCCGGCCACGAGGTCGCGCGCGGCAACCGCGGTTTCGACGAACTGCTGCATCCGGTAGCCGACCATCACCGTGCGATCGGCGCGGCCGTCGACGTCGATTTCGACCGGGACGTTCACGAATGCCGGCGAGCCCGTGGGCGCTCCGGCGTGAATCGCTACATGTCCCTCGCACACAACCTGATCGGGCACCATCGAAACGGGAACGAGATCGTGTTCCGCGTCCCGCGGCACGCTCGCCAGCTGAGCTGCAGCGGCGAGCGCGATGCGCTTTCCGCTTACGAGCTGCGTGACGATCCCTTGCGCATGCGCCGCGAGCGGCGCAAACGCGAAGAGAACGGCGGTTACGAGGGACGTGATGCGCATTAGCCTTGCTTCATCTGCACCGCGGTGGAGAGCATCTGGTCCGCCGCGCTGATCGACTTCGAATTCGCCTCGAACGCGCGCTGCGCGACGATCATGTTCACGATCTCTTGCACGACTTGCACGTTGGAGTTCTCGACGTAGCCTTGTTGGAGCGATCCCGTACCGTTGATCGATGCTTGCGAGACGATCGGCGTTCCCGAGGCCGCGGTTTGCGTGTACAGGTTGTCTCCGCCGACCGGCGAGAGACCGGCCGGATTCACGAAGCGCGCCAGCGTAATCGTGCCGAGCTGCTGGGGCTGCGTCGATCCGGGGATCAGTGCGCTAACGGTGCCGTCCGCGCCGACCGAGATGGATTGCGCGTTCTGCGGAATCGTCAGCTGCGGCTGCAGAAAGTAGCCGTTCGCGGTAACGATGGCGCCGTTCGCGTCGCGCTTGAACGACCCGTCTCGCGTATATGCGGTCGTGCCGTCCGGCATCGTGACCTGAAAAAACCCGTCGCCCTGGATGGCGAGATCGAGGTTGTTGCCGGTTTGGATCAGATTGCCTTGCGTGAAGATCTTTTCCGACGATCCGACCTTGACGCCCAAGCCGACTTCTTGTCCCACCGGCACGACGCTCGCGCCTACCGGCGATCCGGCGGATTGGATTTGCTGGTACACCAAATCTTGAAAACGCGCTTCGTTCCGGCGGAAACCCGTCGTGTTGACGTTCGCGAGGTTGTTGGAAATGGTGTCCATGTTGAACTGCTGGGCATCCATGCCGCTGGCCGCGGTATACAGTGCTCGCATCATGACGTGGTTAGCTCCTTACTGACCGTTGGAACGGGCAACGGTCTGAACCGCATAGCCGTTAGTGGTGTCTTGCGTTTGAATGACTTTTTGATTTGCTTCGAACCACCGCTGGGCGGTGATGAGGTCGACCATCGACCGGACGACGCTGGCGTTGCTGCCCTCGAGAAACCCTTGATTGACCGTCGAGGCGGCGTCTTGCGCGGGGCGCGCGTTTCCGGTATCGACGAAACGGTTGTCGCCTTCGGGACGCACCGCTTGCTGATTAGCGAAGCTGACGACGCGAAGCTGATCGATCGATTGACCGTTTTGCCGCACCGTACCGTCCTGCGCGATCTGCACGTTACCGCTCTGCAGCGCAATCGGACCGTTGCGCCCGAGTACGCGGTCGCCGTCAAGCGTCACCAGGTAGCCCTGGGCGTCGCGGGTGAACTGCCCGTCGCGCGTATAGCGAATGCCTTGCGGCGTCTGCAGCGTGAAAAACCCGGCGCCCTGAATCGCCAGATCGAGACTGTTGCCGGTATGCGAGAGCGAGCCTTGTTCGAAGTCCGCGGGCGTGTCCGCGACTTGCGAGCCCGTCCCGAGTGCGCCGACGAATTGAATTGCCGGCGTCGAAGCCGTTCCGCCACCGAGCGCGGCAGCCGGATCGTTCTGCATGCGGTAAACGCCCAACTCGGGTGCCGACTGAACCTGCAGAAGCGTGCGTTTGAACCCCGCGGTATTAACGTTCGCGAGGTTGTTGGCAATGACGTCGGCTTGCGCTTCTGCTACCAGCGCTCCCGCCGCAGCGGTATAGAGCCCTCGTACCAAATGAAAAACCCTCCGCACGGTCAAGGCGGCTCGCAACATAACGTTGCGTCCATGCGAAGCCGTCAATCGATCGGGCTTCGCCGCGGCTTCCACCCCGTGCGAGGGTAGTCCAGCCGCGTCTACCTCAACTATCGGCAAGCGAGCGTGGGATTTTAGATTGGGATGATGCTAAGGTGTTTTGTTTGTCGTCATGCGGCGCCCCTCGCTGCCTTCGGCGGCTTCGCGATACCGCAGCATGACAAAAACCTTACAAACCGCCGAAGGCGTACGAATAGTCTTTCAGCCGCGGCCACAGTTTCGGAAGTGGTTCGATCGGGTCGCGCAAGATCCAAATCGGCAGGTTATTTTCGTACGGCATCGCCAGCGGATAGTAATACGTCCCGGCGAGGCGTACGGAACGAAAATGCGAGCGGAGCTCCGGGCCGTTGATGTCGACGACGACGTTGCCCGCATAACCTCTCGGGCCCCAAATCCAGTAGGTGTTGTTGCCGCTGAGCGCCGGCGGCAAGTGGTAAGCCGCGCCGTAATAGTCGATGGCCGACGCTTCCCCGAAATTGTGCGCATAGATTGCCGCCGTCGCGCGCTCGCCGGGGGGAAGCGAGAGATACACCGACGCGACTTTTTCCGCCATCTGCGGCCAGCCGGTCATGTCGCCGTAGTACTGGATCGGCAGATTGTTGCCGGCTTTTTCGACGTGGAAATTGATGTGGAATGCGCGGCCCAAAAACTCTTGGTACGAGATGTACGTGCCCATCGGCAAAATCGGAAGCACGAACGGCGTCGACGGAATCGCGCACGCAACGACCACCGCAACGATCGCCGAACGCCAAGCGCGGATCCGCGCCGTCCACCGCTCGATTGGGACGGCGCCCGCGGCGATCAGGTACGGATACACGGGAGCGGGATAATAGTTCTTTGCGTCGAGCGACCACATGATCGCGATCAGAATGAGATATGCGTAACCCAAGAACCGCAGTCGGGGCTCGAGCAACAGCCACGCCAGTCCGATGAGCCACACGATCGAAAGCAGCGGGCTCATGATCATGATCTGCTGGAGTGAAAACGGCGGCCATTTCAGCAAGAATTTGTCGTAGTCGTTGTGCAGCAGCTGCAAGATGGGCCACTGATGCTGCCACTGCCACCAGACGTTCGGTGCGGTCAGCGCGACGGCCAAAGCCGCGCCCGCAAAAAACCAGCGCGAGTAGAGTATGCGGCGCTGCGGCGTACAGAGTAATCCCGCCACAAGCGCGACGGCAAAGAACGCTACGCTGTACTTGCTCCACGCGGCAAACGCCGTCACCGCTCCGACGGCCAGCCACAAGCGCGGATTCGCCCCTTTCGTGATACGCCAAACCAGCAGCGCGATCAGCGGCCACATCGCCATCTCGATGGTGTCCGGCGAGAATCGCGCTCCGAACGCCATCAGGACCGGCGAAACGATCGTCAGCAGCGCCGCGAGCCCAATGGCAAAAACCTCTCCGCCCAGATCGTACGCGAAAACGCACGCGATGTACGTGGAAACCGCCGAGAACACTGCGGGGATTGCGCGCAGCGCGAAGAGCGAGTGACCGAAGGTTTGCGAAAACGCCGCGAGCAGCGGAACCAGCGATGGCTGATCGACATACCCCAGCGCCGGGTGGAACCCGCAAATGATGAAATAGAGTTCGTCGCGGAAAAAGCCGTAGTGCGGATTGCCGCCCAAATGCAACGCGAGCGCAACGAGCCCCGCCAAGAGCGGGATTCGTTTTCTCAGGCGCGGCCGCGGAAGCTGCGTCGAGACCTCGACGGTCTCGATGGCGAGCGGGCGTTCGAGCAGCACGCTCGCTTGTATACCCGCATTCGGCAGCTGATACCCCTCCCCAAAGGGAAGAGGCTACATCTGCATCTGGGAAATCGACGTGTAAGCCGAGAGCAGCTTGTTCCGGATGGCCAGCGTGAACTCCATCGCGAGGTTCGCTTCCTCCACGGACGAGACGACTTTACCCACGTCGTTCGTGCGGCCGGTGGCGAGATCGCGCGAGAGTTGATCGGATTCGGTCACTTTGTTGTTGACGTCGTCCAAATACGACTTCACCGTATCTTTGAATGAAGCAACGCCCGAAGAATCGGCACCGCCGGGAATCGCTTCCGTTTTGGGATCCGCCGCACCGATATCGGGAACGAACGTGCCCGGAATGGCGCTGCTCATGGCGGCGTTGTACGCGGAGTTGATGTCCATGCGGCTCCTTAGCTGCGCAGCAGGTTCAGTGTGGCGCTGGTCATCGTGCGCGCCTCTTGCATCGCGGTAACGTTCGCTTGATAGGCGCGCGATGCGGCCATCAGGTCGACCATTTCTTTCACGACGGAAACGTTCGGGTAGTGCACGTATCCGCGCGCATCGGCCTCCGGATTGCCCGGTTCGAACACCAGGCGGTCGGGGCTGTTGTCTTGCACGATGCCGACGGCTTGGACACCGCCTTGCGTCGCATCCGAATCATCTCCCGCACCGCTCGCGTCGGGTTTTTGCGCGAATACGACCAGCTGCCGTTTGAACGGGCCGCCTTGGGGCGTGCGCGTCGTGTTGGCGTTAGCGATGTTGTTCGCGATGACGTCCATGGCCAGGCGCTGTGCCGAAAGACCGGACGCGCTTATTTCAACCGAATCGTAGAAACCCATTACGCTTGCTCCGTGACCGCTTCGCGCAGGCGCATGAACTGCACTTGCAACAGCTGAGACATCGTCTGCGAATATCCCGAATTTTGAGCGAGCTGCGCGCTTTCCTGATCGATGTCGACGTTGCTGCCGTCGGCTCGCATCTGGTCGGTTTCGTCGACTTGAACTTGCGGATCGAAGGGCGTAACAGCGTTCGTTTCGCCGAACTGGCGGTCGGAACTCGTGATCATCGCGAGCTGATCGCTCGGTGGCGGCGTGCCTTCGGCGGCGGCCAGCGCATCCTTAAAGGAAACGGTCTGGCGCCGGTAGTTCGGCGTGTTGACGTTTGCCAGATTTTCCGCAATCGCGCTCTGTTCCAGGTTTGCGCCGGAAAGGGCGTTGCTGAGGGTATCGACGGTCGAGCCGAATCCCAGGGCGCTAATATCGCTCATCAAGATTCGTATCGTCAAAACCCTTCGTCATCCTGAGGCTACCCTTCGTCATCCTGAGGCATCGAAGGACCCTGAGGAATCGAAGGGCTTACGTCATCCTGAGGTATCGAAGGACCCCGAGGCATCGAGGGGCTTAGCTGATCGCAAACATTCCCTTCGATTCCTCAGGGTGGTTCGATACCTCACCATGACGTAAGCCCCTCGTTACCTCGGGGTGGTTCGATACCTCACCATGACAACCACGACTAGGCGAACTGCGTCGCGTGAAGCCGGGCATATGCGCCGCCCTTCGAGAGCAGCGCCTCGTGAGACCCCATCTCCACCACCCGTCCCGCTTCTATATAAAGAATCATGTGCGCGCGGCGAATGGTGGAGAGCCGGTGCGCGATGATGAGCGTCGTGCGGCCCGGCAACAATCGGTCCAGAGCCTGTTCGATCAAGAACTCGGAATGGCTGTCGAGCGCGCTCGTGGCTTCGTCCAGAATCAAGATTCGCGGATCGCGTAGAATCGCGCGAGCGATCGCGACGCGCTGACGCTGCCCGCCAGACAGCCGCGTTCCACGCTCGCCCACCTCGGTCGCATACCCGTCCGCAAAAGCCAAAATGAACTCTTCTGCGTTCGCCTCTCGCGCGGCGAGCCGCACTTCTTCATCGCTGGCCTCGAGCCGCCCGTACCGGATGTTGTCCGCGATCGTCCCCCGGAAGAGCTGCGCTTCTTGCGGCACGATACCGATTGCGGCGCGCAAATCCGCGAGTTTTACCTGCGCGATGTCGACGCCGTCTATCGTAATTCGCCCGCTCTGCGGTTCGTAGAATCGCGGCACTAAATTGACGATCGTCGTTTTGCCCGCTCCCGATGGTCCGACGAGCGCAACGATCTCTCCGGCTTCGATCCGGACGTCGAAATCGCGCAAAACCGGTTCTTCACCGCTTTCGTACGCGAAATCGACGTGCTCGAACGCGATCGCGCCGCGCACGTTGACCAGTGGAATCGCGCCGGGTTTATCGGCGCGCTCCGCCGGCAAATCGAGAATTTCGTAGACGCGCCCCGCGCCCACGACCGCGCGGCTAATCTCTCCCACGAACGCGGCGAACCGGTTCATGGGATTGATCAGATTTACCAGCAGTCCCCAATACGCCATCAGATTTCCGACGTTCAGCCGGTGCACGACCACCTCGCGCGTGGAGAGCCAAATGATCGCCACGATCGCGCTCGACATCAAGATGGAAAGCACCAACGGCTGCGTCTGAATGAACTGCGTCAGCTTCATGTAATCGGCGAAGTACTCATCGTTGCGCCGCCGAAAGCGCGCCGTTTCGTACGCTTCACGCCCGAAGGCTTTGATGATCCTTTGACCGGTAAGGGCTTCGGTCAACGTCGACGAGAGGTCCGAGACGCGGTGCTGCGTGTGCGTGGTACTCGCGGCGATCAACCGCTGAAAACGCGAGACCGCAATCGAAACGATCGGCGCCACCACGATAAGGGAACACGTCAGCAGCCAATCGATGTAGATCATCGCCGCGAGCGACGAGATGAACGTCACGGTATTGTTGAAGAGCTGCGGCAGCGAAACGCTGACGGCATCGATCATGATCTGCAAGTCGCTGTTGAAGCGCGCGATCAGATCGCCGGGTTTCCATTTGGCAAACTCCCCGAGCGGCAATCGCAGCAACCGTTCGAACAGCGACGCGCGCATTCGCGCGATCAAATTTTGGCCGCTCCACGCCATCCAGTACGACTGCCCGTAGGTCGCAGCGGCGCCAAGCAGAATCGCGCAGAAAATCGATACCAGCGCAACGTAAAGATAGTGCAGGTCCGGGTGCCGGCTGACGATGACCCGGTTGAAAATCTGTCCGAACATCAGCGCCGGGGCAAGGTTTGTAAGACCCGCGACCGTTCCGAGCGATAGCGAGAGGGCAAGCCGCGGATAGTACGGCCGCGCGTCGGCGAAGATTCGGGAGACGGTCTGCCGAGGGGTCATCGCGGTCTCGCTTGCCGCCGGGAGGGGCTGAAACCTCTCGGGCCGGATGCGGTACATGTGGTAAAGGCATCCGGAGACAGATCAAACGTGGATTGTTACTTCCATTCAAACGTACCATCGGTCGCAAAATGCGTAGACTGCGAAAAACCCATTTGCGCCACGTGCCGCGACGAAGCGGGAACGTGCCCCAGCTGCCGTTTGGCGGCAAAAATCGAAGCGGCAACCGGCACAAAGCGCGCGGTCGCGGGTGACATTCCTCCGCGTTCGCAGCAGTGGTGGCAGCAGAGCGGGCCGCAATATCAGCAAGCCGCGCAGCCGGCGCCTCAAGCGCGCGCTGCGGTGTCCGAAGTTTTGGATTCGCCCGAACAGCGCGCTTTGGTTGCTTTGGGTTACCCGGTTTGGCCGCTCGCGCTGGTGTCGTTATTCGATCGCAAACAATCGCGCCAGCTCCGCAAACATGCGTATCAGGCGCTGGGGTTCAACTTCGGTATGTGCGCTTTTTGGGCGCTCCTCGAACTGGTAAGGCAGCTGCCGCTGATCGGCTGGAGTTCCAACGTGGTGCTCGCATTTATCGTTCCAGTCTTCATCGTGCTCAGCGTGTTTTACGGAGTTCGCGCGTGGCATGGCGACGACGTGCGAGTGCCCATCGTCAGCGATTGGCTCGACGACAAGATGCCGGCCGCCTAACGCGTTCAATGCTCCAACGCGCGTAAGGGCCGTGCTACCGAGGAATCGCAGTACTGCGATTCCTCTTTATTTTTCGGCTTCTTCTACAAAACGCCGGTAACGCGTTAAAAATGCGCGAGCCGCGACTTCGTGATCGACGACCGGAGCGGGATACGCACCCGCCGAAAACAACGGCAGTTCGATCTGCACGTTATCCGACGCAGCGCCGGAGAGAATTGCGGCGGCCGGCAGGTGACGCAGTTCCGGTAGCCACTTCTTGATGTATGCTGCGTTCGGGTCGAACCGCCGCGCCTGTTTGCGCGGATTGTAGATGCGCGGATACGCCGCCAAGTCGGCCCCGACACCCGCAGTCCATTGCCAGTTCCCTACCGCAAGCGCGGCATCGTCCTCGGTCAAATAGCGGTCCCATTCCGTCAAGCCGGCGTGCCAATCGACGCCCAGATCGAAACACAAAAACGACGCGGCAATCGCGCGCACGCGCGGATGCATCCAGCCCGTGGCATGGAGTTGCCGGATGCCGGCATCGACGAGCGGGTAGCCCGTGCGCCCCGCACGCCACGCGTCCAGCGCCGCGTGCGACTTGGCAAACGCGAATGCGCGCATCTTCTCTTGCAGCGGCGCCCGATCGGTGTCCGGGTTGTACCACGAAAGCTGCAGAAAGAAGTCGCGCATCGCCATCGAGCGCAAGAACAGGCGCAGCGAGTTGCGTTCTTCCGCCAATAGAAACGGATCGTCGATCCGTTTGCGCGTTTCCCGCACGACGGTCCGCGCGCCGATCGTTCCGAAGGTCAGGTCGGCGCCCAAGTGCGAGGTGCGGTCGTCCGCCGGAACGTTCACCGCAAATGCATATTGCAAACCGGCGGAGGAAAGAAACCGTTCGAGCTTGGCGGCCGATTGCGTTTCGCCGATTTCCGCCGCTTCCGCTGAAGAACCGAATTCGAGCGGCTCCGGCAGTCGTTCGCTTTGGAGATCGCTTTGTGCGAGCGCCAGCAGCAGCGGAATTTCGAACGAGGCCGGCTCGAGCCGCCGCCAGACGTCGTGATAAGGAACGAACGAGCGGTAACCGTCGCCCGCGGACGGCCGTGCCGCCGTGGTTTCTTCCGGCGGAATTGCGGGTGAATCGGCGACCGCATTCGCGCGCAGGCCGGCCTCTTCGAGATCGGATTGCAGCCGTTGGTCGGCTTGCATGCCGGCACGATCGAAGCTCGCGCTCCAAACCACCGCCGAAGCGCCGCAAGCACGCGCGATCTGTTTCAGAACCGGCGCAGCGTTGCCGCGCCGGACGATCAAACGCGAACCGCGATCGCGCAGGGACGCATCCAGCGCAGTTACCGCCGCGCAATACGCGGCGGCGCGGCGCGGCGAGGCAGACAAGCGAGCGTGAAGCGCGCGATCGACAATCAACACCGGCAGCACATCGCCGTGAGCCGCGGCCGCAGAAAGTCCGGCGTGATCGTTCAGCCGCAAATCGCGGACAAACCGGTAAATCGCGTGCGCCACTACAGCGAATCCACGTACGCGCTGACGTCCTTGACTTCGTTTGCGGTCAAACGGCTCGGATAGAGCTTCGGCATGGGCGGCTGCGGATCGCTCACGATCGCGCGTATAGCGCTGTACGAACGGCGCGCGCGTTCGTTTTTTAACGACGGGCCGATGGGTCCGCCGGTTCCCTGCGTTCCGTGGCAAGCCGCGCATTCTCGCGCAAAGATCTTCTCGCCGTGACGCAACGCCGTTTCCTTGAATTGCCGCGATGCGGCTGACCCGGCATCCCGGCCGCCGCGCGCGCAGCCGCACGTGGCGAGAACCGCAATCGCAGCAACCAACGAGCAGACAACGCGTAGCGGCATGCGGCGCCAATTTCCCAAAAGGGGGCGTTTCTTCCCACTTGGCGTATCCACAGCACGTGCCCGCGCGAAAGGTCTATATCCGCTTCGGTCAACCCAGCGACGCCACGCGTTTGGTTGCAGACGGCGTCATCGGCGGACCGGCGCCGAAACGCGAAACGTGGCAGGAGCGCATATCGCGCTGGCTCGCGGAACAGCAAGCGGGAAGGCGCATCGTGCTGATCGCCGAGGATCAAACCGGACTTTTGGGCATGGTGCAGCTGGTATTCGCGTTTCCGCCCGGTTACAACGACCCCGAAGCGGCAAACGGCATGGACGTGGCCATGATGGAAGGTTTGCGCACGCGCGCGGATGCGCCCGCGGAGATCGGAACGCAGCTCGTGTCCGAAGTGCAGAAACTTGCCGGCAAGAAGAACGTGCGGACGTTGACGTTTCTCTTGCCGATGAATTCCAACCGTGCGCTTCGCCAGGCGAAAGAGTGGGGCTTCGAAGAGTTTCGGATTATGCCCGAGCCCACCAAGATGCTGGCCTTTTTCAGAAAGTCGATAGATTGAAAACGTTGTTCCGCAGCAACTCGATGCGGAACGCGCGCACTTCAGACGAATCCGCCCGCTTATAGCCGAAAGCGGCGTTAGTGAATCGGATGCGACACGTCTTCATCGTCCGAGGTCATCCGGAATGTAAACGCGTCGTGATAGATCCCTGCGACGGCGCGGCCGTCGATCGTTTTTGGCGTATACTTGGCATGCATTGCCGCTTTGCAGACGCTGTCGTCGAGCACTTCGTATCCCGACGGACGCGTAATCACGCATTTCGTCGGATTGCCCTGCTCGTCGATCAGCACTTCGAATACCGTGGTTCCCTCGGCACCCTCGTCGTAAGCGATAATCGGCGGCTGCGGGCTGATTGCGGTCTCGCCGCCTACGGGTGCAGCATCACGGATCACTTGCGGGTGCATCATGCGGATCGATTCTGCGTGCTCCGCAAAGCTCTGCGGCGCAGTTTCGGAGAAGGACGTCGTCGTCGTGCGCGCTACGGTCCGCCATGAGGGATCGTCGCGGCGCCAAATCGGAACGTCCGATTTTACCGCCGTCGGGTTCTGCGTCGGCGCGACGTCGGGATGGACCGTTATCGTGGCGATTTGCGCCGGAGCGCTTTGCCGTTTGGGCGCGGGCGCGGGAATCACCGGCGGTGCCGCCAGCGGAGCGCGCGCGATTTGCACGACGTTGTGAACGACCATCAGCCGCCGCTGCGGTACCGGCAGCGGCGCGGCGTTCTGCGCTGCAGGCGGTCTGCGCGTTTCAAGAACGATTCGCATCGCGTCGGCAGTCGACGCAACCGGACCCGTACTCGGCGTCAGAAAATGCAGCGCGCCGTTTACTTCGGCCAGACGCACGCCCAGCGCGACCAGTAAACACGCGGCAACGATGCTGAACGCGTGCCGCGCGGTTTTCGCCTTGCGGTTGAGCCCGGTCCGCACGACGTCGCCTAGTGCAGGCTCCCACACTTCGGACTCACGCGCGTCGGATACCGTCCTTGCGACCCGCTCGATTTCGCGTTCGCCGCCGAGCGAATGCAGACAAGCCGCGCACACAGCGATGTGTTCGCGGTAACGTCGACGGTCTTCGTCGCTCGCCTCGCCAAGCGCAATCGCGCCGGCGAGCGCTTCGATACGACTATGATCCTTGTTCACGCACTCTCCGACATTACGGCACGCAGCGTGCGCATCGCGCGGCAAACGCGCTGGCGTACGGCATCCGCCGTCGTACCCAAAATGGTGGCGGCTTCTTGCGAAGAGTATCCGGCGTAACTGGTGAGCATCAGCGCAGCAGACTGATCCGCCGGCAGACGCTGCATCGCGTTCTGAAGATCGATCGACGAGGCGCTGCGTTCGTCGATTCGGAGCGCGCGCAAATCCTGATCCCGATCCAGGGGCAAAAACCGAAGAATTTTTTTCCTCCGCAGGTGAGAGATGGCCGTGTTCGTTGCCGTCTTGTACAGCCATCCGGCCGTGAGCGGCCGTGACGGGTCCGCCTTGAGCGTTCTGTACGCAGCGAAAAACACGTCCTGAGCTATATCCAGCGCCACGTCGGCATCGCCCACCATTCTGCGCACGTATCGTGCGAGTTTGGTTTGATGCTCGCGTACCAGTAACTCCACTCTGGCATGGGCCGCTTCGGCCCCTGTGGCGGTGAGGTAGACCTGCTCCACTCCGTGGCCCCCCTTTGCGAGGTAACGTGCCACTTCGGTCCGTTGTGACCCGGGCCTTTTGCAATGCGGCCAGAACAGCCCACGCCATGCCGTTCACAGAGGAGACGAGCCGTGAAATTCCGCTTCGCTGCGCTGTTTTTCGCACTCACAGCCGCCCTCCCGGCCGGTACCGCCGCGGCGCCTGCACCCGCATACCTGAAGGTGGTGGCCCAGGCGATCGCCGCCTCAAACGGACAGGATCCCGCTGCGTTTGACGGGCTGTATGCGCCCGGCGCTGCCGTCGTGGACGAGGAGCCGCCGTACGTCTGGAACGGGGCCGGTGCCGGACACGCCTGGTTCGCGCAAGTGCTGGCCACCCTGAAACGGTTGAAGATGACGGCGTTCCACGCCGCCGCTCTGCCGCCGACGGAAGTCCGTTCGACCGCCGATGCCGCTTATGCCGTCGTGCCGGTGGATCTGAAGGGAACGGCTCCGGGCAAGCGGTTCCAAGAAACGGGAACGCTCACGTTCACGCTGCGCCGCGACGGCAGCTCGTGGAAGATTACGAGCCAGGTTTGGACGACGCGCTCTTCTGCGTTTTCTTCGGTTTAGGAGTCTTCTTCGGCTGAGGCTGTCTCTTGGAATTCGTTTGCGGCGGCGCAGCCATCCGCTGTTCGATCTGCAACAGCTCGAGTTGCTGAAGGATCAACAGCTGCTGCAACTGCGACGAATTCGCGTTCATCGCACCGTTCAGTTGTGCGGAGCGCAGAAGTGCCTGAGTCTGGAGCGACGAGGACTGCGACTGCAGTTGCGCGTTCAACGTATTCTGCAGAGTGTTCTGCACAGTCGCCTGATTTGCGCGCACTTGCGCAGTCGATTCGGCCCGAGAGATCGCGCACCCGACGCACGGCGTCACCTGAGCGGCGGACGGTGCAGCGGCGCAAAGGAGCGCCACGGAAGTCAGAGCCGCGAATTTGAACATGACGTTATCCTCCGATTTCGCTGAACGCACGCATCCGTGAAGCAGTCTTTCCCAGCTCCAGATGGTGCCGTTCGGGCTTGATCAGCAGCGATGCGGCGATCGTTTGCGCGATTTCGCTCGTCGTCGCGCCGGCGCGCAGGGGCGTACGCAGATCGATTTCGTGATCGCCGAACAAACACAGACGCAGCCGGCCGTCGGCGGTCAAGCGGACGCGGTTGCAGCGCTCGCAATAGTCGTGCGAAAGCGGGCTGATGACGCCTACCGAACCCGGCGCGCCGGGAAACGCGTAATACCGCGCCGGGCCATTCCCTTGCGGACCCGTTACGGACTGCAGGCTTCCGATCGAACCGATGCGTTCCAGAATCTCTTCCGAACTCATATACGCATCGCGTTGAACGTCCACGTTTTCGTGTACGGGCATGACTTCGATGAACCGGACGTGCACGGGTGCGCGTAGAGTCCACGCGGCGAACGCCTCGAGCTCGTCGTCGTTCTGGCCGCGCATGACGACGCAATTCACTTTCAGCGGCGCGAGCCCGCGCTGCGCCGCCGCATCGATGCCGCGCAGCACGCGGTCCAATCCCGGACGGCGCGCGATTCGCTCGAATCGCTCGGGGTTCAGCGTATCGAGCGAGACGTTTACGCGGCGCAGCCCGGCCTCGATCAGTTCGTCGATTTGCTCTTCCAGCAACAGGCCGTTCGTCGAAAGCGCGATGTCTTCAATGCCGGGGATCGCGGCAATCTCGGCGACCAAGCGCGGCAAATTCTTTCGAATGAGCGGTTCGCCGCCGGAAATACGGACGCTGCGCACGCCCGCCGCTGCTGCGCCCCGGACGAGTGCGGCGATTTCTTCGTACGTCAGGATTTCGGATTTGGGCAGCCACGGCAGTCCGCGCTCGGGCATGCAATACACGCACCGCAGATTGCATTTGTCCGTGACCGAAATACGCAAATACGTGATCGGCCGGTTGAATTGATCGGCGAGCAGCGCTTGCGTCAGATCGATCGCCGGTGCAGCCACGGCCTACGTATCCGCGAAAACCGAGTCGGGGATGACGGCGTTGAGTTTGAAATCGCGGAAGGTCGACTTGAGATCGGCGCTGTAGTGCGGCACCTCGAAATGGCCGTCTTGCTGCGTCACCAGCAAGTGCCCTCCGACCGCGCCCCAGGTTTGATCGAGCGTCGCATATCCCCCGTCGTTATAATTCCAGCGCATCGAGGTCACTTCGGCGGTCTTGTCGTCAACCTTCGCATCGATGTGGTCGATGCGGCCGTGTTTGCGCGGAACTAACTTGAATGTGGTATACCCCGCATCGTCGGATTCCGTCGTCACCAAGTAAACCGTGCTCCAGCGCGACGGGCTCTCTACCTGCGGATACACTTTGCTGAACTGTTTTGCGATGAACGGGAGACCGCTCGTGAACACGATTTTGTTCTTGCTGGGCTCTTTGTGGTAGTACGTTCCGTCCAGCGACGGGCTGATGAACGGAAACGAATGCATCGCAATGTCGGCATGGACGCTGGCGGTATAGCTTTGAACGTCCTGACTTTGAGCAACCATGCGCTCCAAAAGTGAAGCGGATGCCGCCGGCGATGGGGTTTGCGCGCGGGACGGCACGGCGAGGGTCGTCAGGAATGCGGCGGCACACAGAACCAAGCCGCCTCGAACGGTGCGGGTCATATCGGCTGTAACGTCTTGGCCGGCCCGAACGGTTCCAGCGCAGCGCTCACTTCCTCCAGGACGAACGGATCGCGCTCGCCGTGACGGCAATCGCGCAGCGCTTGCAGTGCGCGGGGCGAACCAATACGTCCGAGCGCCCATGCGACGTGCCCGCGAACGAGCCCGTTGGGATCGCGCAGGAGCGATTCCGCAAGGGCCGGTACGGCGGCACGATCCAGTGCGTTGCCCAATGCGACGGCCGCGTTGCGACGCAATACGGCGGCTCCGCGCCAGCCCATCGCCGATCGCGCGTAGGTGCGCTTGAACTCACCACTGCGCAAGTTGAGCAGCCGAACGAGATCCGGTGCTGCCGTTTGGCGGGCTAGCGGTTCGAACGCGCCGGTGCCTGTTTCCTTCGCGCGCGCATTCGGCGGGCACGCGACTTGGCACAGGTCGCATCCCCACACCCACTGCCCGATCAACGGCCGCAACGCGCGCGGGATCGGATCGGTTCTTTGCGTCAAGTCCGAGATGCAGCGCGTCGCATCGATCGTATAGTCTCCGCGCAGCGCGCCGGTGGGACAAGCCGGAATGCACCGGCTGCACGAGCCGCACGTCTTACGCAGCGGCGGATCGGCCGGAAGCCGGATCGTCGTGACGATCTCGCCCAAGAAGACGTAGGATCCGGCGAGCGGTGTGATCAGATTCGTATGTTTGCCGATCCATCCCAAACCGGCGCGAGCGGCGAACGCGCGTTCCGCGATCGGCTTGGTGTCGCACGCAACGGCCGTTACCGGCGATCCCGCCGCGCGATCGATTTCCGACGCAACGCGCTGCAGCAACGTTTTCACGCGGCGGTGATAATCGAACGACCACGCATAATTTGAAACCCGGCCCGCCGCTGCCGATTCCGCTACCGGAGCGGTGCGGTAAGGAACCGCAACGGAGATCACCGATTTGGCTCCCGGCATGATCGTGTCGGGTGATGCGGCTTTGCGCGCGTACTCCTCGTCGTAGGGCCACGTCGAAAAATCACCGCGCGCGAAGGCTTGCCGCATGGCGGTTTGCGTACGCTCGGCACCGTTCGCGTCGGCCACTCGTACGTCTGCAGCGCCGAGCGCGATCGCCGTTTCGCGCGCTAACGCTTTCAGGTGTTCCGGATTAGAGTGTTGCGAGGGGTCCATCGTGCACGGGAAAGGCGGCATCCATTTCGGCGACTTCGTGCGCTTCCAGCCGCCATCCGCTTGCGCCGGCGTTTTCTCGAACGTGCTCCGGCGTCGACGCCTTGGGAATCGCGAACGTATTGCGCTCGCGCGTAAGAAAATTCAGGATCACTTGCCGGGCCGTCTTTCCGTGCGCCGCGGCAATTCGCCCAAGAACGCCCGGCGGCGCTGCCTGTGCGCGCGGAAAACGCCCGCGTCCGAACGGTGTATAGCCTACTACCGCGATATCGTTGGCAGCCGCGTATGGTACGAGGCGCGCCTCCGCCGTGCGCTCGTTCAGGTGATAGAGCACTTGGTCGCAGACCAGCGGCAGCGGCGCCAGTGCGGCGCGCGCCTTCGCAAGCTCGTCGACGTCGAAATTGCTCACGCCCGCAAAGCGCGTCTTACCTTGCGACACGAGCGTCGCGAGCGCGCGCATCGTTTCCTCGATGGGAAACGACGACGGCCAGTGGAGCAGATACAGATCGACGTACTCCACGCGCAAACGGCGCAACGAGCGCTCGCAGGCCGCTATGGTTCCGTCATATGACGCATTCCCCGGAAGGACTTTTGTCGTCAGGAACAGCCGAGTCCGATCGATTCCGTGTATTGCCTCGGCGACCATTTCCTCAACGCGTCCGCTGCCGTACATCTCCGCGGTGTCGATGTGCGTCATGCCGAGTTCGATGCCGGCGCGCAAAGCGGCGATAGCCTGCGAGCGCCGTGCACCGCTTTCGGGTAAATCCCACGTCCCTTGTCCGATGACCGGCACGTCGCATTGCGCGGCTCCGAAACGCTTGCGGTCCATCAAAGCGCCGCATCTTTCGCCGAAAGAACCGGCTCGCCGTCGAGCGGCCACGCTATCCCAACGGTGGGATCGCGCCAGCTGATCGCGCGTTCTTGAGACGGATCGTATGCCGCCGTTTGTTTATACAGCACCAAAGCGGCGTCGCTTCGCACGTAAAAGCCGTGCGCAAAACCCGGCGGCACGTACAGCTGGCGGTGGTTTTCGGAGGTGAGATCGATGCCGTCCCAGTGCTTGTACGTCGGCGATCCGTCACGCATATCTACCACGACGTCAAATATTGCGCCCTGCACGCACTGCACGAGCTTGGCCATTCGTAAGTCGTAGTGCATTCCGCGAAGCACGCCTCTGCGCGAATACGAGACGTTGTCTTGAACGAAGGGTCCGCGTATGCCGATGGCGGCATATTTCTCCGCCGAAAAGACTTCTTTGAAGAAGCCGCGATCGTCGGGAAAAACGTCGGGCTCCAGCAATAGGACGTCCGCAAACTTCGTTTTGTGCGCTTTCAGCATCTGCCGCGCGCTTCTCTAAAAAAACGCAAAACCCGGGTCGAGAGCGGCGTAGCCGAGCAGGCCGCCGTTCAGGTGCGTCACGCGGGTAAACCCGGCGTCCCGCAGCAGTTGGATTGCCCAGCGCGATTTGGAACCCACACGGCACGCTACGACATAGCTTTTCGCGGAGTCGAGTTCGTGTAGGCGAGCCTGCAATTCCGATGCGGGAATGTGGATCGCATTTTCCAGTACGCCCAGAACGGCTTCGTGCCGTTCGCGCACGTCCAGCAGCACGGCGCCGTTCAGCGCCTCATCCAATTCCGCCGGCTGCACTTCTTGCGCGTCCGGCGGCGCGGCGGAATCTTCATCCTCTTCGCGCACGGCGGTAATGCTCGGCGAATTGCCGCAGAGCGCGCACTGCGCATCCCGCTCGATTGCGAATTCGCGCACTTGCGATCCCAGCGCATCGATTAACATCAAGCGGCCTACGAGCGGCTCGCCGATTCCGAGAATAATTTTCAGCGCCTCATTGGCTTGCCACGTGCCGACGATGCCCGCAAGCACGCCCAAAACTCCGCCCTCCGCACACGTCGGAACGCTGCCGGCCGGCGGCGGTTGCGAAAACAAGCAGCGGTAGCACGGCCCGCGATCGCGCCAAAAGACGCTGACCTGGCCATCGAAACGGAAAATCGATGCATAGACATCCGGTTTGCCTTCGAACCAGCATGCGTCGTTGATCGCATAGCGCGATGTAAAACGATCCGTACAATCCACGATCACGTCGTACAAGCGAACGAGCTCGCTCGCATTCGAAGCATCGAAACGTACCGGGATGGGATCGGCGGCCACGAGCGGATTGAGATCCACGACGCGCTGCGCGGCCACGTGCGCCTTGAGTTTACCAATATCTGACGTGGAGAAAATCGTCTGCCGCTGCAGATTGCTTTCGTCGACGCGGTCGTCGTCGACGATGCCGATTCGGCCGACGCCGGCTGCCGCCAAGTACGCCAGAACGGGCGCTCCCAATCCGCCGGCGCCGATGCACAACACGCGCGCCGAGGCTAGGCGCCGTTGTCCTTCCACGCCGACTTCCGGAATCAACAGATGCCGGCTATACCGGCGCAGCCCCGCAGTCAGCGCGGGTGACGTGCGTTCAGCCATTGCAAGACTTCCGCGCGCGCGTTTTCGCCGGCGTACGTGTGGTCGCTGTCGATGGTGACCAGCGTCTTGGGATCTGGGGCATGCGCAAACAATTCTTCGACGCTGCGCGGGCTCACCATGGCATCGCGCGACGCAGCCACGTACAACTGCGGCCGTCCGGCGAGCTTGGGCAGGGCCGTTGCGTAGCGGCCGTCGATGCCGTGGACTAATTCGGGCAGCGTGACGCCGCGCACGTACGACGATCGAAAATCCGTGACGCCTTTGCTTTGCAGCGCGTCGATCGCACTCGGCCTGCCGTAGCCCGTCGCGATCGCGACGGTTCCGGCCACGTCGCGATCTTCGGCGGCAACGAACAACGCGGTCATAGCACCCATGCTGTGTCCCATCAAATACACCGGCGCGTCGGTAAACTCGCGGGCGTGCGCGACTACCGCCCGCATCGCATCGATCAGGTCGTCGACGCCGCGCAGCGTACCGCCGCTCGCACCGAGCTTGTGGCCCGGAAAATCGAGGCTAAAGACTCCGTAGCCGTGGCTTGCCAAGAAATTGCAGAGAAAATCGAGGTTGTGCTTGGAACTGGAATATCCGTGCGCGGCGACGATCGACACGTTTCTGGAACGTCGCGGTTCGTAGGTAAGAACGGCGACCCCATTACGCTCGGCCTCAACGCGCCGGAGATCCACAATCATTGTGTTTCCATTCGCTCGCTCCGCCGGTGTAGTGTTCCTGCTTCCAGATCGGCGCGCGAGCCTTTACCTCGTCGATAACGTATTCGCACGCGTCGAATGCCTGCGCCCGGTGCGGAGCGGCAACGACGACGGCTACCGCGACCTCGCCGATCTCGAGGTCGCCGATGCGGTGGACGACTCCGATTCGGCAATCCCCGAACCGCTCGCGCGCTTCGGCCGCGATCCGTTCGAATTCCGCAAGCGCCATCGACTCATGCGCTTCATAAGAAAGGCCGTGCACCGCGCGTCCGTCGTCCGCGCGTTCCCGGACGACGCCGGCGAACGTCACGACGCCTCCGCAGGCGTCGCTGCGAATTTGCGCGGTCAGCGCGTCGACGTCGATCGCCGCGCGGACGATCGCGAACATCAGCCGCCGCCCACGGGCGGCAGCAGCGCGACTTCGTCGCCGTCGCAGAGCGCGTCGCCGAAACGGACGATGCGTCCGTTACGCGCTATGCGCGTGGAAGGCAACAACGAGCCGAGCTCCGCGTTGCGCTGCGACAGCGCGCGCCACAAGTCGTCGCCGGTGCTGCCTTCGGGCAACTCCACGCTTTGCGCTTGAGAGCCGAGCAGTTCGCGTATCCTCGCAAACGCCAGCACGTTTACGCGCATGGGCTCTAGTAGCCGCCGAGATCCGTCGTGTACCCGCGCTCCGCAAGCCAGGCGCGCGATGATTCGTGCAGCGCGAGCGTATCGATGCGGTTGCAGATGATCTTGTGCATCAGCACTTCCCAAAAATGCCGGTCTTTCGCATACACGTCATCGGGGATTTGGTTGAACTCGCGGCTGAATTCGCGCAAGCCTTCCCAGTCGTGCGCCTGGAGCACGCTGCGCAAGCGGGCTTCGTAATCCGGCGGCGGAGTACTTTGCACGCTCGTGCCGTTCACGCAGGCTTCTTTTGCGATCGTCCCGGGCGCGCAAGCGCGAACCGTTCGATCGCCGCCGCGACACCGTCTTGATCGTTGGTGAGGGTGACATAGCGGACGGACTGCCGGACTTCCGGAAGCGAGTTGCCCATCGCGACTCCCAGCCCCGCCCAGCGCAGCATCGGGACGTCGTTGCGCGAGTCCCCGATTGCCATGACGTTTTCGGAAACGATCTGGAAGTCCGCGCAAAGGCGAGCGAGCGCGCGCTGTTTGGTGGCGTCGCGGTTCGTCACCGCGCATTCGATGAAGTCGAGCCAGTTTTCATATTTGAAATGCAGCGGCAAATCGCCGAATTCGCGCTGCATAGCCTGCACGGATTGCTCGCCGAGAAACCGGATAAACGTCGGTGCGGTATGCATGATGTCTTCGAACGTCCGCACTTCGCGCCAAGCAGGCCCCGTCATGTCGTCCATGTACAGTTTGCTGCCTTCCAACCGGTAGAACAACTCCTCGGAATACAGCGCGATCGACAGCCCTTCGCGTTCGGCGAATTCCACCATTGGTTTTGCGTACTGCATGGGCACCGGCACGTGTCCCAGAGTCCGGTTTGCCAAGAAATCCTTGGTCAGCGCTCCGTGGCAGCAGATGATCGGAAGGTTTAGACCCAGCTCTCTGCTGACGCGAATCGGCGTATCGACGCCGCGGCCGGTTACTAAAACAATACGGATTCCGGCATCGAGAGCGGCGCGTATGGCATGCCGGTTGCGAGCAGAGATCTCTTCGCGCGAGTTGAGGAGCGTACCGTCGAGATCCAGAGCGATGAGGTCGAGAGACATCCAATTTATCCTATAGCATGCTGTCAAAGGGGCGTCGACCGGCGAAAGTCGTCACTTTTATGTGTCGGCAGACGACCCGGGGGAGTCAAAAGGCCTTCGACAAACGTTATCGGAGTATGAAAGGTCGCTCGCTGGCCGCCGCATCGCTCGCGCTCTCGCTGGGGGGCGTCGCGTGGGCGCAGCCGTCAGGCCGGTGCACCCGCGAGGTGCTCTCGATCCGCGGAACGCCGCTCACCGCGGCGTATTGCGTCGCCTCCCAGGGCGCGGCCCGGCCCGGACGCGATCTCCCCGTGGTCGTCAACGAAACGTTCTCCACGCCCCGTACGTCGTTCAGCCGCTTCTCTGCGCTGCGCTTTATCGCGGGCGAAGAAGCCTCCCGCGTTATCGAGGACGTCCCCCTCGACCGTGTCGGCCTGGAAGGCACGCTGCACACAACGCTGCTGCTGCGAGGCGGCCAAGTCCGCATCGACAGCGCCGTCCTGACCCCCGGGGCGCTCACGATTAAGTGAAGCCGGGTGCAACCGGTTCGGCCAATGCGGGTATCTTGAATCCCTGATGCGGCGTCGTTACATCGCGTTCGGCATGTCCAAAATCCCCGACGGCTGTCCTGCCTGTCGGCAAGGGAGCGATATTGGTTAATGGCCTGTCAGGCTTTCGCACCTCATCTCACGGCTCGTGAGCAAGCGCGCTTTCTGTATGAAGCGATCCCGTCCGGCCTTTTCAAGGTGGAGCACGAAGACGACCGGATCGCCTGGCGCGTAAGTCCCGAGCCGTTTGCGTTGTCTGCCACCACCCTCGAGACCATCAACGGAATCGGCAGCGATCTGCTTCTTTTCTACAAGGCACTCAACGCGCTGTATAACCGCAGCGCGCGCGGCACGGCACCCGCCTTCATTGCCGACTATTTGGACCGCGGCAAACCCGAGCACATCGTGCGCCTGTCGCGCCAAAACCGTTTCAAACAAGAGATTCCCGGCGTAATCCGCCCGGATCTCATCATGACGGATGACGGTTTTTCGGCGAGCGAACTCGACAGCGTTCCCGGAGGAATGGGCTTCGTCGGCGCGATGGCGCAAGCGTATTGCCGGTTGGGGATGGAAAGCGTGGGCGGCGCGCTCGGAATTCCCGCGGTTTTTGCCGCGATGCTGCGTGCAAGCACCGGTAAAGAGCATCCAACCGTGGCCATCGTCGTATCCGATGAATCCGGCGATTACCGGCCGGAAATGCGCTGGCTCGCAGAGGCGATGCGTATCGAACGGCTCGCATCCGCATACGTGGCGGCGCCGCAAGACATCGTTTTCACCGAAGAAGCACTGTTCGTCCGCATGGAGGACGGGCGTGAAGAGAAACTCGACGCGATCTACCGCAACTTCGAGTTGTTCGATCTGCTGAACGTGCCCAAACAGGAGCTCATGCTCTATGCCGCGCGGCACAATCGCGTGAAGATGACGCCGCCGCCGAAAGCGCAGCTGGAAGAGAAACTCTCGTTCGCGCTATTGCACCATCCGCAGCTTGCGAAACTCTGGCAGTCCGAACTCGGCAAAGACGCGTACGCGCGTCTGCTGCGGTTGTTCCCGAAGACGTGGGTCATCGACCCGCGCCCGCTCCCTCCGCAAGGCGTCGTGCACGGTCTGGAGGCTGCGGGCACTCCCGTCAGCGACTGGATGCAGCTCGCCGAACTCGGAAAGAGCGAGCGCGATTACGTCGTCAAGCCGTCCGGATTTTCCGAACTTGCTTGGGGTTCGCGCGGCGTCCGCGTCGCAAACGATCTGACGAAGGACGAATGGGTTGCCACGCTTTCCGAAGCGTTGCGCGACTTCGACAAAACGCCGCGCATTCTGCAGGCGTTCCACAAAGGCAAACGCATCCGCCAGTCGTTTTTCGATCGCGCCGCGGACGACGTGCGCACGTTCGACGGACGCGTCCGCCTTTGTCCGTACTTCTTCGTTACCGGTCCCGACAGCGTGCAGCTCGGCGGCATCCTCGCCACGGTGGCGCCGGCCGACAAACGCTTGATTCACGGAATGACGGACGCGGTGATGGCGCCGTGCATCCTTCGCGAGGACGGGAACTAGACTTACTCGCAGCCGTTTGCTTCTAGCCTTGCAGCCATTTCGTGAAGCGGGCGTCGTTTCGCACGGCATCTAAGCGGCTGTCGTTCGAGAAGATCTCGCGATCCGTTTTACTCAGCCGAGCGAGCCACACGAATGCGTCGTCACGGCGATGTTGGAGCGCGTACGTCGCTGCGAGAGAGATGATCGTGAACGGATCCGAGACCCCGCGGGCACGCCCGATGAGGGCCTTGACCTTTCCAATCTGGCTCACCGCTAATCCCGAGTCGCCCGTCCTGGCATAAAAGTACCCAAGGAGCGCATGTTCGGCGAGGGCGTTGCTTCCATCGTCATGTTCGAGCATCGAACGAACGTCGTCTTCAGCGCGGCCAGGTTGCCGGATCGATTCGCTCAGTGCAAGAAACAACGATGCAGTGCGGTCTAATGGGCCGACGATCAGCGATTCACGTGCATACGCCTGCGCTTCTGCGTAACGGCGCTGAAGATACGAAATGAGGGCCAAGTCGTCGCCGGCTTCCGTCCACGAAGAACTCGTGGCGAGCGCCGCGCGAAACTGCTCGGCCGCTTGTTGCAAATTCGCTTTCGAAAGTAAGAGTTCACCGTACCACGTCCGCGCTTCGACGGATTGCGGATCCAGCGATACGGCACGGCGAAGCTCGGCCTCGGCGAATCGTGCGTCGCCGAAGACTGCTTGCGCCTGTCCGAGAGCAGCCCGCGCATCGGCGTTAGCGGGATCGAGAAGCACTGCCTGGTGGGCATTGTCGAGCGCGGAGTCTGCATCGGCGACGACCTGGCCGGTATTCGACTCTCGCAACGCGCGGCTGACGAGGGCGTCGGCAAGTCCGGCACGGGCTTCGGCGTTTCGCGGCGCTTGGTGCACGGCTTCCTCGAAATACGCAATGCTGCGCTGAACGTCGGAGAGCGACTTTGCATTGAACCAGGTTGCGTAACCAAGTTGAACGTCGTCGCGCACGCGCACCGGTTGATGGTTCCCGGCCGCGGTCGCCGAAACCGCGACCAGGAGGACCAAGCCGCCTGCTGCTAACGGCAGCCACGGTTTTTTCCGGGCCGTTGGAACGGGGATCGGCGCGCTTTCTCGCGGCACAACCATCCGATACCCGCGCCGAGGTATCGTTTCGATGCGTACGTCGGGCGTTAACTGCGAAAACGCTTTTCGCAAACGAAAAACGAGCTGCGTGAGGTTGCCTTCCTCGACCGGAACGTCACCCCACAGTTCGGACATTAGCCGATCTTTAGAGACGACGGCGTTGGGAGAAGCGGCCAAAATCGCGAGCAGTTCGATGGCCCTCGGCGGCAGCGGCACGATCTCCGTACCAAAACGCAGGACGCGCTCGGTGTGGTTGAGCGTGTAGCCGTGAAATCGAAGCTCGCTCATGGATGTCCCTCGAGGTAAATGCTTTCCTAAGGATTTGCGAATGATACGCTCGGGACATTTTCGCCGATCGTCTGCCACGATGAGGGACGACTGCACGCTTCGAGGTCTCTCATGCGCTTCTACCAAACGACGATTGCCCTGTGCGCCGCTCTAACCGCATGCGGTGGGGGCGGAGGGCCGGCCCCGGGGCCAGCCGCGACACCTCCTCCAACGCCGGTGCCCACGGCGACTCCGCAAAAGCTGTATCAACCTTTAGCGGTAGGTGACTCGTGGGGATACCAGTGTCACAACACGAAAAACCAGAACGAGCAGCCGTACGCGATCGCCAACACGGTTCTGGGCAAGACCACCGTCGGATCGACAACCGTCTACGAATTCTCGCTGCAGATTCCGGCCTCGCCGACGCAGATCGCGACGACCGTCGAACTCCTTGCGAACGACGCCAACGGCAATACGTCAATCTACGGCTATCTCGTCAATGGCGCCGTCCAGACGGTTACTCCATCCGTCATCGTGTCGGCAACTCCCGTCGTCAACGCCTACTACGACTATCTGTCGGCGGACGGCTCGACGATAACCCGTCAATTCGTCGGATTCGAGCCGAGCAATAAAACCGGGCTAGGCATCTTCACCGTCGCACCGTACTTCGAGAGCGCCGGCACGCATAATTATGGCTATGCGCTAGGTGTCGGCATCGTCGAGGAAGACCACGGGCCCAATTTTCAATACGACTGCCTGGTGACGTCTGCGACGGTTACTTCAATACGGTGACCGAAGGCGATCCGGTCGGCAGATTATTCGTGCTCATCGGATCGTAGAGCAGCCAGATCTTGCCGTACGTGTCGCTGATCTGCGCGACCATTTTTTGTGCGTCTGCGGCCGAGACGTCGGGCATCGTCGCGTTCACCTTGGGGATCTCGACTTTATGATAATGCCAATACGCCTGCTCTTGCGGTGTAAACGATTTGTACACGCTCGGTGACACGATCGTTTCGACCGCTACCAGGCGTGCGTCGGCGCTATCGTTATCGTAAATCTGGCATTGAATCATTCCGCCGGCGACGTTCTTGCACCAATGGTGCGCGATCTCGTCGGGATGCGCGTCGCCGAAGTGCTTCTGTGCATCGATGTGGATGGTGTAGCCGCTCGAGGGATTTATGCTCGCTGCACTGGCAGTGGCCGCCGGATAGGCGACTCGCGTGATGGCGATTCCGAGCACGAACGCTGCTAAAAGGGAAGTCACGAAGAGCAATTTCTTCATAGAGCCCTCCAAAAAGCTGACTTTAGCTAGTGCCGGATGGCGCTCGGGCTCTCCTGCAGGGTGCCGGCCTACGTTTGACGGACGACGCTGACCCCTTGAGTCGGGAAATCGAGCCGGTCGACGAGCAGCGTTTTCGGATCGAACCACAGCGTGAACGGCATCGGCGTCACGACGCTGATCGCGCTATCGCTCGCGGGCACCGACTGCGGGCGGGCCGTCTTGGCGGCTGAATCGGGCGAAATCGGGATCCCGGACGCCATCGCCGGAACGATCGCGACGGCCGGGGCGTCATTCCACGCTTGCATTTGGGCGGGCAGCGCAAACCATCCGCTGAACGGGCCCATATCCAGCACGACGAAATGTTTGGTGTCCGCAGCGAGATCGTACGTCTTGTCCGCCAGGTCGCCGGTTTGGTGTGCGTCCTGTCCGTTGAAACTGAGCGTCATTTTTAGCGCACGCCCGTCGACGACCGCGTTCATCGTGTAACCGGTCGGAGCCAGCTGACCGGCGTCCAGCGTAAGCGTATCGTTCACCGTGCCCTGCTCGCCGTTGAACGTTCCGCCGCCTTGCTCGTTCAGCACGATTCCGGAGCCGTCGTGTTTCACGGTAATCGCCGTCTTGCCGATGGCGACGCCGTTCATCGACGAGACGTAGGTGTACGTACCGTCCGCCGGGGTGGTGACTGGATTGCCGCCGGCGGCGGCTGCGAGGATCAACGCGAGCATACTTCTTCTTTCCGGTAACGTTGAACGAAGTCGAGCAGCGTGTCGATTTCGTCGTTGGTGTTATAGCCGTGCGGCGCAACGCGAATCCCGCTCGGCCGGTAGGTCGTGATGATACCCTCGCGCTGCAGCGCACTTCCTAATTCGACCGAATCGACCCCGGGGAGCCGAAACGTGACGATTCCGGAAGAAGTTGAAGCGCCGCGAATCGAGGCGACCTGCGCCCGGGCAGCGCCCAGCCCGTCCGTCAGGCGATCGGTCAACGCAAGAACGTGGCCCGCGATGCGCCCGGTTCCACCTTCCCGGAGAACTTTGGCGGATTCAAACAATGAAAGCGCCCCGATGAAGATCGGCGTGCCGCCTTCGAACCGCGTTGCATCCGCAACGAACGGCTGATCGTAGTTCAGGAAGTCCCATATGTCGGCAACCGAGCGCCAGCCCGGCATGGCCAGCGTCAAGCGATCGAGCAGCCGCGGATGCACGTAGAGAAAACTCACTCCCTGCAGCGCGAGCATCCATTTCGCGCCGCCGCAGTAAAGCGCGTCGATATCCATCGCCCGCACGTCGAGCGGAAAGGCGCCCAAACCCTGAATGGCATCGACGCAAAACAGCGCACCGGATTCGTGCGCAATTTCAGCCAGCGCGGCCAGATCGTGCCGGTACCCGTCTTCAAATGAAACCCACGAAACGGTGACGACCTTCGTACGGCTTGAAATGTTCGCGCGCAGCACATCGGGCGTCAATCGTTGGTGACTGCTTTGAACGAAGCGAACGACCGCGCCGCGTTCGCGCACGCGCAGCCAGGGGTGAGCGTTGGCCGGAAATTCGTTGTCGGGGAGCAGCACTTCGTCGCCCGCTTGCCATCGCAGGCCGCCGCAAATCACGTTAGCGCCGTCACCCGTGTTGCGAAGTATCGCAATGGTTCCGGGTTCGGCGCCGATGAACTGCGCCAGCGCGTCGCGGAATTCGGGCATGCGGCGTTCGTATCGATAGACGCCCACGACACCTTCGCAGGCGTGCGCGTCGACGAATGCATGCAACGCATCGCGCGTCGGCCGAGGGAGTATCCCGACTGCTGCGTGATTCAGATAGATGGAATTTTCCGTTACGGCGAACAGATCGCGCCGCAGGGGCGTTACGCCGCCCGCGCTGGATGGCAGGGTCAAGCCGTACCGATCATTTCCTTCGTGTGCCAAGCGATGTTGTTGGCACGGTCGCCCACACGTTCCAATGCGGCGAGAACGAACAAGATGCGCGTCCCCGCCATTACCATCTCGGGATCCGATTGCATTTCTTGCTGGAGCGCTTTGACGCCGCGCTTGTAGAGCCGATCCACTTCGTCGTCCTCGTCGATCACACGCTCGGCAAGATCGGAATCGCGCTCGGTGTACGCGCGCATCGCTTCGACCAGAATTCCGTGCGCAACGTTGGCAATGCGATCGATTTCGACGCGGGCCGGACGGAGCGGCACGTCGGCCAGTTTGATGCCGTGTTTTGCGATGTCGACGGCATAGTCGCCGACGCGCTCCAGGTCGGTGGCGATTTCGAGCATGGCTGCGATCTCGCGCAGCTCTCCGGCCACGGGCTGCTGCCGCCAGATGAGTTCGATGCACGATGCCTCTACCTTGCGACGTAAGTCGTCGATCGTGTCGTCGCCCGCGACGACGCGCGCGCCCGCGGCCGCATCGCGACGCTCGAGCGCTTCTACGGATACCCGGATGGCCTCGCCGACGAGTGCGCCGAGGCGCACGACATCGAGGCGCGTGGATTCCAGAGCTTCGTGATAGGCGGTTCGCACGGCCCTAGTATAGCCGCAAAGGTTCCAATCACGCAATTAGACAACACATTGCCGGTTTGCTGGGCTCATCCCGCGCGGAAAGGCATGTTATGACTATGCAAGCTAGCCGTTATGAGAACATCGCGGTCGAACGGGACGGCGCGATCGCCGTGGTGACCCTGAATCGGCCGGCGGTGCTGAACGCGCTGAATTCCGCGCTGCTCGAAGAGCTCTCGAATGCCCTTGCGGACTTGGAACGCACCGAAGACGCGCGCGCGATCGTCATTACCGGAAGCGGATCGAAAGCGTTCGCAGCCGGTGCCGACATCGGCGAATTGAATGTTTTGCCGAACGCGCTCGCGGCCGCGGACAAAGCACGCTCCGGTCAAGCGGTAACGCTTCAGATCGAACGCCTGCGCAAGCCGGTAATCATGGCGATCAACGGTTTTGCGCTGGGAGGCGGATGCGAGCTCGCCATGTCGGGCGATATTCGCATCGCCGCCGAAAACGCACGGTTCGGACAGCCGGAAGTGAACTTGGGTCTGATGCCCGGGTACGGCGGATCCCAGCGGACGACTCGTCTGCTCGGAAAGGGCATGGCGATGTATCTGTGTCTGACGGGCGAGATGATCGACGCCGCCGAGGCGCTGCGCATCGGCCTCGTGCAGCGCGTCGTGCCGCAAGCCCAATTGCTGGACGAAGCCAAAAAAATCGCGCAAACGATCGCCTCGAAAGCGCCGCTCGCAATTGCCGCCACGAAGCGTGCGATCAACGGCGGTGCACACTTGGGCATCGTCGAGGGGTTGGAGCTGGAAGCGCTGGAGTTCGGAACGCTCGTGAACACCGCGGACTTCAAAGAAGGCACGAATGCCTTCCTCGAAAAGCGCGCACCGCGTTGGACCGGTACCTAAAACCGCCGAATCGTCGATACGGGTTCTAGAGAGCCAACAGTACCGTTACCGTATTTTCGTTTCCCTTGCGTTCGATTTGCATGTCGTGAGCCAGCGCGTGCACCAGAAACAGCCCGCGGCCGCCTTCCGCGAACGGATCGACCGTTTCGCGGCCGTCATACGCGAACGGGTCGCCGACGTCGCTCATCTTCATCACGATCGACCGCTTGCGCCGTTCCAGTGAAAACCGCGCCGGGCCCGGCGTGTGCCGCGCGATATTACCGGCCAATTCGCTGAAGATCAGCTCCGCATTGGAAAAATCGCTCTCGGGCGCATGTCCGGTGATGAATTGCACCATTTCGTGCCGGACACGCCGCGCCGCTTCTGCATCGCGTGCATCGAACGTCCAGGAGACGCGGCCGTTCGCACCCGACACGGGCCGCGAAACGCGCACGGTGAGTACGGCGGAATCGTCGCGCGCACGAACCCGCTCGAACACCCGGTGTTGAATCGCACGCGCGGGCGAACTTGCAGTTTGCACCGCACTGTCGCCGACGATCGCGCCCAGCCGTTCGATGCCGCCGATAACGTCTTGGTCGGCCTCTATCAGTCCGTCGGTATAGAGCACCAATAAAGAACCATCGTCGAGCGTGGTCCGGCAGACGTCGTATCGAGCATCGTCCAGTACGCCCAGCAATATGCCGCTGCATTGCAAAGCACTCACGGTGCTGTTCCTGGCAAGAAACGGCGGAGGATGGCCTGCGGACGCAACGGCGATCTCTCCGCTGCGCACATCCATTACAACGTAAACGGCGCTTGCGATCCAGCCGTCCGCGCACAGCATGCGGTTCGCGACGCGCATTACGTGTTCGGGATCGGCGTTCTCGCGAGCCGCGGTACGGATCGACTGACGAACGCCGCCCATAACCGTAGCGGCGCGCAAACCGCTCCCGACGACGTCGCCGACACTGAGTGCGAGCAGATCGTCGCTGAGCAGAAACGCGTCGTACCAATCGCCCCCGATATCCGAAGCGCGAGTGGCGGGCGCGTACGCAGCCGTTATTTCAATGCCCGGAACGACCGGCGTACGTTGCGGAAGCAACGCATGCTGCAGCGTTCGCGCGACGCGGCGTTCCCGGCGAAGACGCCTTGCCATGTCCTGATACACGCGATCGAGATCGGCGACTTCGTCGTTGCCGGTCATACGCGGCGGATCTTGCCCGGCGCCGAGCAATCGCGCATTTTCGGCGAGCTGCAATAGACGCTGCGCCAGCCGCAGTCCGAATCTCGCGGTGGTGAAGAGCGTGACGACGATGCCGAGCAGCGTCACGCCGATAACGATCGCGCCGAATGCAGCCAGCTGACCGCGAAGCGTGGAGAAGCGTTGAATCGCCAAGTCCCGCTCGGCCGCGTCGAAATCGGCGCGCGTCGATGTGAGCCGGTCTGCAAGTGCGCGTGTTTTCGGCGAAGCGTCCAAAGATTGTGCTTCGCGTAATTTTCCGGCGGACACGTAGGCAACGTATACGTTCAGCACGTTCATCGCTTGGCGCAGCGCGCCGGCATAGTTTTTTGCGCGAACCTCTTGCGGCGGATTGTCCTTGACGAGCACTTGCAGCCGGTCCAGGCTGCTCTCGAGTTGGCCGAGGGCACGCGAAAAGCGGGCTCGATCCGCCGGACGGCGCGTCCTTACGTACGTGATGGCAGCCGTGTTAACCGTGACGAGCTGCGACTCCGTGCGGTCCGATTGGTTGAGCACGATGGCCGAGTGCTCCGACCAGCGCGCCGCGTCTTCGGTACGCCGTTCGAGGATGGTAACCAACAGCAAGAGCACGATCAAGAAAGCCAGCGGCACGATGCTCAACACCAGCGCCTGATCGCGTATCCGCCCAGTTAGCACGCGTCTGTTTTTTGCGACATGGAGGCAGCATGCCTCGCGCCGAATGTTTACCGTGTGAAAAGCAGGCGAACGCTCATCTTCGTGTCAGTGGCCGTGCTGATCGCTTTGCCTGCGCTCGCGGACGATGCGGCTACTGCAAGCGCGGACGCGCGGGTGCTGCTGGCGCACGCCGTGCGCTCGGCCGGCATCGATCCGCGAAGCCTTCAGATCGATGGCGTGCAGGTTACGGACTCGGCCGCTACGGTGCGCTGGCATGCAGGTTCGCGCACCGGCGCGCTCGAGATGCGCCGGCAGGATGGGCGCTGGCTTGCCGGAGAGCCGGGTGCGCCGCAGGCGAACTGGCCCGGCGAACCGATTTCTGCCGCAGGGGGTACGCTGCTTCCGGAGCGATCGCAAATGAGCGGATATGAGTTCGCTTTGAATTACTCGCCGAACGACGCGCAGTGGGGAAGCAGATTTTCATTCGTCTACGGACGCACCCCCACGAGAGCGGAATTCTTACCGTACCCGACCGTCTATCCGTTCACTTCGGACGCCGTCTTTTTCTTCGATCTCGCCGTTGCAGGATCCAAGCCCGTGACGTTTGGGGCGGGTAGTACTTTAAACGTATGGGTTCCGTTCGTATTGGACGATAAACTGCATTACGATCTGTTTTTGGACGGCGCGGATCGATCGATCGGCCCGATCGTATCGAGCGTCTACGACAACACGCTGCACTTCGTTCTGCCGAAATTCACCGCGGCGCCGGGCAAGACGATCGGCGGCGAAATCGACGGGGACCCGCACTAGTCGCGACCGGTTCTGTGCCGATCGGGCAGGGCGGCGAAACATGCACTGCGCGGGTGCGGTATCTTACTGAAAAGGGAGGAGCGCGCCGTGCTAGCCAGAGTTACCGGTTTCTTTTGGATGCTCTGCGTCGTCGGCGGAATCTACGGATACTTTCCCGGCAAAGGCACGCACTTGGGTAAGGAAGCCCTGCTCGTGGCCGGGGCAGCGTACCTCGTCGTGACGGTGTTGCTGTACGTCTTACTTCGCCCGGTAAATTCCACCGTCGCAGCATTGGCTGCCGGCTTTGGCGTGGTTGGAATTGCTACGTCCGGGGATGGCTCGTTCTACTTCGGCATTCAGTGCGTGCTTCTCGGCTATCTCGTCTGGATCTCCGAATTTCTTCCGCGCACGCTCGGAGCGCTGATGGTGCTGGCGGGCGTCGCTCAATTGTTGTTCTTCTCGACGTTGTTTCCCGAACTCGCCTCGAGCCGTATCGCATCGATCGGCTATTTCGTAGACGGCGCGGGAGAGATTGCGCTCGCGCTCTGGCTCTTAGTGTTCGGCGTGAGTGAAACGGCGTGGCGCAACGCGCACGTTAGACAAGCCGTTTGAGAACGCGGGCTACAGGAGCAATACCATTCGCGGGAGCGCCCGCCCGTCGATGACCGTCGATGCAACTTCGCCGTCGCGCGTAAATCCGCGGCGTTCGTAAAAACCCGTAGCGTTGGGATCGCTCACCAAACTTACGCGCCTGGCTCCTTGCGCGCGAGACCAGGCGATGCCGTGCGCCAGCAACTGACTGCCGACTCCGCACCGCATGCGTTCGGGCACGATAAAGAGATCGTTCAAGAACGCTTCGTGTTCGCCGTTCATGCGCATTAACAAATATCCGACCGGCTCTTCCGCGTCGATTGCCAACACGGCATAGCCTTCGTCGATCATGCGCGGCGTGACGAGCATGTCGGGCAGTATGCGGCGCATGAACGCATCGTCATATCCCCATGCGCGTTTGGAGCGAAGCGCGATATCGGTCAACAGCCCGGCTTCGCCGCGCTGTGCGGGGCGAAGCAGCATCACGACGAGGCGTGCGCCAGCGATTGCTCGGCATTCGACATATTCAACTCAACCGCCGGATTGTAGCCTTGCCACGTTGCGCGGATGCGGCCTTGCGGATCGATGACGACGATCGTGGGAAATCCGTCGAGCTGAAAAAATCCTTGCGAGAGCATCGCCGTGTCCAAAGCGACGTGCGTTAAGCCATGCTGCTTTGCGTACTCGCTGACGAGCGGTTTTGGCTCGCCTTCATCGACCGGAACAACGTCTACTTCCGGATGGGCGCGCGCGAACGATTCGACGAGGGGAAGGGAGAGTTTGCACGGCTCGCACCACGACGCCCAGAAATCCAGAAAAACGACGCGGCCGTGGTGCTGCGTTAGAACGAACGGCGGACCGCTGAGGCTTTGATACGTCACGTGCGGCGCGGGCTGCGCTTTCGCGGAGAAAACGCGCGGCGCGATCAGCAGGCGGTAGGCGACGAAGGCGATCGCGGCGACGGCGAGCAGATCCAAAAACCGGCTCGCCGTAAACCAACGCTTCATGACTAGTTAGACGCGAACACCGCGGCGATGCCTTGGCCGCCGCCGATACATGCCGATGCGATCGCAAATCCGCCGCCGTTTGCCCGCAGATCGTGCAATGCCGTGAGCGCCAGACGCGCGCCGGATGCGCCCAGCGGATGTCCCAGCGAAATTGCTCCGCCGTGCGGGTTCAGACGAGCACCGTTGCTGCCCATTTCCTTCAAACACGCAAGCACTTGCGGCGCGAACGCTTCGTTGATCTCCATCACCGCCAGATCGCTCTCGCTGATGCCGGCGGCCGCGAGCGCTTTCGGAATTGCCACTGCCGGGCCGATTCCCATGATGTCGGGGTCGACGCCGACAACGCTGCCGCTGACCAGACGTCCCATCCACTCGACGCGGTCGCTCTTGGCTTGTTTGACGGTGGTAAGAACGACCGCGGCCGCCCCGTCCGTTATTCCGCTCGCGTTGCCGGGCGTTACGACGCCGTCTTTGCGGAAGCGCGGCGGAAGCTTGCCGAGCTTTTCCATCGAAAGCCCCGCGCGCGGGCCTTCGTCCGTGGAGATCGCCGTGACGTTTCCTTTCCTATCCTTGATTTCGACCGGCGCTATCTCTTCACCGAAATAACCGCTGCTCTGCGCTTCTAGTGCCCGCTCTTGCGAATTGAGCGCAAACTCGTCGCAGGCTTCGCGCGCGATCTGATACCGTTCGGCGAGATTCTCGGCCGTGATCGCCATCGGCATTCCGTTGTAAGAGTCGGTGAGCGCTTCCCAGAGCGTGTCCTCGAATTTCACGGGCGCGCCCAGCGGAAAACCTTTTCGCGCGCCGCGCACGACGTGCGGCGCCTGGCTCATCGACTCCGTACCGCCCGCCAACGCATACGTCGTTTGGCCGAGCTTCAGGGAGTTGGCCGCGGTCAAAATCGCCTGCAGTCCGCTGCCGCACAGGCGGTTCAACGTCAGCGCGGGCACGCCCATCGGGATGCCGGCGCGCAGCCCAACATGCCGGGCGAGGTAGATGGCGTCGGCGCTCGTCTGCATCACGTTGCCAAAGACGATGTCGTCGATTCGGTCTTTCGGGACGCCGCTGCGTTGGATAGCGGCCTGCGCTGCGTGGACGGCCAGATCGGTTGCCGAAAAGTCGGCTAACACGCCGCCGAAATTGCCGAACGGCGTGCGCGCGCCGTTGACGACCACGATATCGTTGTCGGAAATGGGCATACTCATAGGCCTACAAACTATCGGCAGGCCAGGCGGGGTTTCCCGCCGCGACGACCGAACCCACCTGGCTTATGCCGATGACACGTCCCGCGGCCATTACGCTTGATGCCCGCTCGCTTTCGCCTGCAACCCGAACGGAGCAAATCCTCGAAGGGTTCGACAGACTTTCGCTGGGCGGCGTTCTCGAGATCAACGAAGAGACCGACCCGCGCGCGCTGCGCAACGAACTGACGCAGCTGCGTCCGGGAAAGTTTTCATGGGATGCCCGGAACCTCGGTTCCAACCGTTGGACCGTGCGCTTGGAGCGCATCGACGAGAATGCCGAGGGCGAGGCGTTTCTGCAGCACGTTCCGCCGTTTGCCGCGGCTAAGACCAGCACCGTTCGCGAACTTGCCGGCCAGATGAGCGAGCGCCAATTCAAAGCGGGCGAGACGATCTTCGATGAAGGCGAAGTGTGGCCGTACTTGGGTGTCGTCAAACACGGCAAAGTCATTTTGACGCTGCTTTCTCCCGACGGCAAGACGCATACGCTCGGCGAACGTTTGACGCACGACACGCTCAACGATTCCGGCACGTTCGATCAGGGCGGCGCAACCACGCGCGCCGAGGCGCTGACCGACGCAACGGTCGTTACGCTTCCTAGCGAAGCCGTAATGCACGCTTGCCGTAACGACTGCGAACTCGCCCTCGGTTTTCTCGCGTCCGCGTCGCAAGGACGCCGGCGCTCGATCGATACGATTGCCGACCTTGCGTTCGCGCACGTCTTGCAGCGGGTTGCGAAGTTTTTGCTCGGCTACGCTCGCGCGTCCGTCGGCATGACGCGCGGACTCCCCGGCGTAGAAAATCTTTCGCAGGCGCAGATTGCGGCTGCTGCGGGCACCGTGCGCGACATGGCAGCGCGCGCGCTGCTGCGTTTGAAGAATGCGGGCGCGGTGGAACTGGATCGCGGCCGCGTCAAGGCGATCGATCGCGCAAAGCTCGAGGCGTTTGCGCAGAACGTTCAGGCCCCACCCGTCTAACCTTGTCATGCTGAGGTATCGAAGCACCCTGAGGAATCGAAGGGCAGCTCTCTCCTCGTAACCATCTGAATTGAGCGCCTAGACATGGATGTGCGTTGAAGCGCTCAATTCAGTAGGCCAGCGTTTCGCACGGAGCGCGAAACGTCGGGCGCGGTTACGAGGAGAGAGCTGCCCTTCGATTCCTCAGGGTCCTTCGATTCCTCAGGATGACAATGGGCGCGGTTACGAGGAGAGAGCTGCCCTTCGATTCCTCAGGGTGCTTCGATACCTCAGCATGACAGCTTAGAGCGCCGCTAAAGCGTCGCGGAAATTCGAAACCGGAACGATCTTGATTCCGCGGGTTCCGCGAATCTCGGCGTAGTTTTCACGAGGAACCAAAAACAGCGCAGCGCCGGCATTTCGCGCGGCGACGACCTTTTGTTTCGCGCCCTCGATTGGCCCGACCGATCCGTCGTACGCGATCGTTCCCGTACCGGCAACGCTGGAATAATTCGAATGCTTCGCGGGACGTAACGAACGGTAAATATCGAGCGCAAACATCAGACCGCCGGAGCTGCCTTCGACGCCCGGCAGATGGTATTGCACCGCAACGGGTATTTGCGGCCGCTGATAGATCGTCGTCAGATACACGCCGAGCGCGGTCCGCGTTCCGTATCGTATCGTCGGTACGTCGAGCCGGAGTTCCCGCCCGCGACGAAACACCGCCATGCGAACCGGCCCGCCAGGCTTGACGCCTTCGAGCGCGTGGCGCACGTCGACGTTGGAAGCGATTGGATGCCCGTTAAGCGATACGAGCATGTCCATCGATCGCAGCACGTGCTTTGCGGGCGCAAACGGTGCGAAATACACGGCGAGCACGCGCGTCCGCGGTACCGGAACGCGCAAACCGGCTTCACGCTCGGCCACGAACGCGGCGATCGACTCGCTTTCGGTCATCGCCTCGCGTTCGATGCCGTCGTATTCGACGGCCGTCACGCTTTGCGGCAGCACGTCACCGGTACGTACGATCTGTGCTCCCGGAACAACCAGGCTCAAGAACTCGAGCGGAGTAACGCGGGCGGCAAAGCGCACGTCGGTGAGATAAAAATCTGCAGCCGGAGGCGTGTGGCGCGCCACGGACACCACGTCGCGCAGCCGTACCGCATGGCCCGGCAGCATGAGGGAGTAGGGCGTGCGCACGTATGACGCGGCGGCCACGATTGCCGCAGCCGCCACATAAAGCGCTAGCCGGTTAGCCGAAAGCCAGACGCGCATGGCGCATCTATTGTACCAATTCCACGGGCTCTATGGCGGCCGTTTCTTCCGCAGCTTGCGCATCGAAGGCCGCGCGTTTGCTCTTTGCAGCAGCGTCGGCAAGCGGCTGGGCAGAGGTCTGCGCGGCCGCGGGTCGCGGCGCCAGCGCCTCGCGGCCTTTTCGAACAGAGCCGAGCGCGCCGGAAAGGCGCCCTTCCAGTTCGCCGAGCAGCTGCGCGGCGTAGTGATCCGCACCTTCGCGTACTTTGCGTGCGCGTTCTTCGGCCTCGCGCAAAATGACGTCCGCGGTCTTCCGGGCGCGCGCGACGATCTCGTGATCGTCGACCAATTCCTCGTGCTTCGAGGTTGCTTCGGTAACGATTGCCTGAGCTTTTTCTTGGGCCGCCCGGATCATGCGATCTTGATCCTTGGCGATGATTTTCGCGCGGCCGACTTCTTCGGGCAGCGACGAGCGGATTTTCTCGATGAATTCCACCAGGCGCTCTTCGCTCAAAATGCGGAATCCGGCCGGAAGCCACGTACCTTCGTGAATATACGATTCCATTTTTTCAAGGACGCGATAGACGGACATACGATCCTCCCGATGGTTTGGTGCTAGCTGCTGCTGCGAAGCGTTGCCCGCTTCGTGGACATGACGCGCATCACCGGATCCGGCACCAACGCGGCGACGTCTCCGCCCAAGAAGAACACTTCTTTGACGATGCTTGAACTGACGAACGAATACTTCTGATCCGACATAAGGAACATCGTGTCGACGTTCGAGAGCGCACGGTTCATCAGCGCCGTCGACATTTCGTTTTCGAAGTCCGACACCACGCGCAGCCCCTTGACGATCACGTCGGCCTCGCTCTTGCGAACGTAGTCGGCCAGCAAACCGCGAAAATGCTCCACGCGTACGTTCGCCAAGTGGGCGACGCACTCGCGAATCATGTCTTCGCGTTCTTCCAAGCCGAACATGGGCTCGCGCTTTTGCGGATTGACGACGACGGCTACGATGAGCTCTCCGAAGTATTTGGATGCGCGTTGGATGACGTCGAGATGTCCGTTCGTGGGAGGATC
Organism: Vulcanimicrobiaceae bacterium; assembly: GCA_035938175.1. Lineage (GTDB taxonomy): Bacteria > Vulcanimicrobiota > Vulcanimicrobiia > Vulcanimicrobiales > Vulcanimicrobiaceae > DASRDE01. The sequence continues at coordinate 5,523 of DASZHD010000019.1, read as the reverse complement.
GAACGAACCGGGATATATGGCGCGAGGTACCCGGGCGGAACGGCCGTTAGGATTCACGTACGCTCATCCTGTGCCCTTACCGCTGGGTGTAAAGAAGGCCAGCGCGACATCGCCGTATACTTCTTCGCGCACGCCGCGGTACCCCGGTATTTCCGGCAAAATCGTGCGCGCGCTGTGCTCGAAGATTACCAGTGCGTCGGGCGCGAGAAGATTGCGTTCGAGCAGCAAACGGAACATCTGCAGCGGCAGCTCGTCCGCATATGGCGGGTCGGCATAGACGATATCGAACTGCCCGTCCAGACGGTAGAGAGCGCGGTCGACCGGCGCTGCCACGACAGTGACGCGATCCGCCACCCCGAACGTTTCCGCGGCTTCCCGAATCGCTTCGGCGGTTTCACGATGACCTTCGACGCTCACCACGCGTTCGGCGCCGCGCGACGCCGCCTCGAAACCAATCGCGCCGGTTCCGGCAAAGAGATCCAAGAAGCGTGAACCCTCGATTCGCGGCGCGAGGATTGCGAACAGTGATTCCTTGACGCGGCCGGGCGTCGGACGCACGGCCATTCCTTTCGGCGATTTGAGCTTGCGGCTGCCCAAATTACCGCCCGTGATCTTCGGCACGCGCCGCTGTTCTACACCAGAGCAGCGAGTTCCGCGAGGCTGTGGATAACCGCCGTCGGCGCAGGAATACCCTTCGGATATACGACGCTCTCCGCATCGAACCAAACGCCGTGCATGCCGGCCGCTATCGCTCCGGCGACGTCGCTTGCCGGCGTATCGCCGACGAACGCGATGCGCGACGGCTCGGCGCCCAGCGTTTCCGCCAGCGCTTGAAACGCCGCTGCATCCGGTTTTTGAACGCCGATGTCGCTGCTGACGACGAGCGGCCCATCGAAACCCGTGCGCTGCGCCTTGCGTTGCTGCAGCGGCGACCAACCGTTCGTGAGTATCGCGTACGGCACCGCACGTGCCCGCAGCGCAGCGAGCATTTCACGCACGCCCGGTTCCGGTATCACGAAGTCGGCGACCATGTGCAGACAGAGCTGTTTATAGTGCTCCATGTAGCCGGCGGGATCCGCGCCGCGCTCGTGCACGAAGTGCTCGACTGCGGCCTCGATTGAAAATTCACCCGATCGCTGCCGCGCCAGCAGATCGTCGATTCGCTCGATCTCCTCCGCCAGCGATCCGAGGCACGTGCCGCCTTGCGTACATGCGGTCTCGAGCAGCCGCAGAAACGCAACGCGCTCGAGCTTGTTATCGATTCCCAGCGTGTGGTCGAAGTCGAACCCGACTGCCGCTACGTCGAGGCGCGTTTGTGCGTGCGCCACCGCGCTACTTTGGCGCGGGGCCTTGCACGATGCGTACGAACGCCTGGGGATCGATCCATTTCTTCAACGCTGCCTCGATTGTTTGCGGTGTCGCGGTAAGCTCGCGCTGCGCGTCGATCTCCGCTTGATTCAACGGCAGATCGAGTGTCGTAAACGTGAGCAGCTCGTTCGCCAGGCCGTCGAAGGTTTGCTGCCGCAGCGGAATGTCGCTCATCAGCATCGACTTCGCGCGCTGCAGACGATTGGCCGAAACGTTTCCGGAGGAGAGCGAACGCAGGTCGACGAGCGCCAGCCGCTGTGCGGGAAGTATTTTGTCGGGATCGCATGCGTAGGTAATCGAAAAAACCGATCGGTTCCGCCTCGAGTCGAGCGACGATCCGGCGCCGTACACGTACCCATGTGCAACGCGCAGATCGTCCATCAGCAGCGAACCGAACGCACCCCCGCCGCCCAAGATCGTGTTGGCCACCGTAACTTGCGCCCAATCCGGATCGGCGCGTTTCAGTGCCGAGACCTGCGCGAGTTGCACTTGCGATTGCACGCGGCCCACGTCGGGGACGTCGGCGGCGCCCGGTGCGTTCTTGGGAACGGACGGCAGGACGACGTCGGGCTTCGGTCCTTCCGCCTTCCAACTTCCGAAGTACTTTTCAAACGTTGCACGCGCAGCCTGGGGCGTGATGTCCCCGATGACGACGATCGACGTCATGTCGGGCCTGTACGCTTTGGCGAAGTACGTCTTGACGTCGTCCAGCGTGACGGCTGACGCCGTCTGCGGTGTTGCGTACTTTTGCAAGGGGTCGTCCGCGGGATATAGTGCTTTATTGAGGGCGACGCCGGTGAGATGATCCGGGGCGGTCATCTGCCCGGTGAGCGTGCCGACTTCTTGCTGCTGCACGATTGAAAACGCTTGCGCGGGAAATGCGGGGTGCAATTCCTCGTCCGCCAAGAGCGCGACGCCCCGGTCGAAGTTGCGGCTGAGCACGCTGAGCGAAAAATCGGTGCCGGCCTGAACGTCCGCCGCGATTTTATCCAGTTCTTCACGCAATTGTACGCGCGTGTATTGCTCGGTTCCGAAGGGGAAAAGGCCGGCCGCGATGTCTGCCACGCCGAGCTTTTCTGGCGGCGCCTGAACAGATTCATTCGATAGGATTCTGCCGCGCACGACCACCGTTCGCGTAACGCTTTCGGGCTGCACGATCAGCCGAATACCATTCGAAAGCGTCATCGCCGACGGATCGATCGTCGTGGCAGGAACGCGCGGAGCGGCGAACGCGGCTTGCGCCCACGCCGGAAGCGGCGCAGGCTTGGAGGGCGTGAACGTATTGTTTTCCTTTGCCGGCGCAGAGGCGCCCGCATTTACCTTGCCGATGTTCTTCGGAACGGCGTAGGCGACGATCGCGTTGTCCGGATCGACGTACTTGCGAAATGCGCGGTTGACGTCGTCGACCGTGACGCTTTGAATCGCCGCGATGTCGTCGTCCGGAGTCTTTCCGGTCTGAGCGAGGTCTTGGCTCCACTCCAATGCCAAATCCGTAATCGAGTTTCCGCGAAACTCGGCTTGCGCGATCGCGCGTTCCTTTTCGGTCTGCACCAGATCGGACGGCAAGCCCGACGTTCGATACGCGTTCAGCACGGCACGCAAATCGGCCGCGGCGCTCTGCACCTGCGTCGTTACCGGAACGATGGAAAAGATTGCGCTGGCCGTTGCCCGCGGATGCGATTCGATGTCTTGCACGCCGGCGAAGAGTGCCTTGCCGGACGCTACCAGCCCGAAAACGTCGCTGCGCTGGTTGTTCAATACCGCCTCGGCGATCTGCGCGGCCGCATAGTCTTTGTCGCTCAGACCCGGCGAGCGGAATGCGAGTGCGACGATCGAATACGGCTGGTCGCTATCCACGCGATAGGTTGCGGTTTTGACGGGCTGCAGCACCACGTGGGGCTTCGCCGGAACGGCCGCCGCGGGAATGGATGCGAAGTATTTGCGGACTTGCGCGATTGTGGCCGGCCCGTCCACGTTCCCGGCGATCACGTACACGGCATTGTTGGGGTGATACCAGGTATCGTAGAATTTGCGAAGCAGACTCGTGTTTATCAGCGAGTTGAAGCTGTGCAGCGTTCCGAGCGTGTCGTTTGCATAGGGCGTTCCTTTGAAGATCGCCGGCAGGATCGTGCGCAAGAAGAGCTTCTGAATCGCGATGCTGTCGTCTTGCGTAACCTCTTGTTCGATCGCGCCGCGTTCGGCCGTCCATCCCGAGGGCGCAAGATCCAGATGCTTTGCGCGGTCTGCTTCCAACCGTAACGCCACGTCCAAGTATTGTGCCGGTACGGAAAAGAAGTATTGCGTCAATTCGCCCTGCGTATCGGCGTCGTAGTCGCCGCCCATCAGCTGGCCTATCTCGAAGAGCTGCGCCTGCGACACGCCCGGCGTGCCGCGGAACATCATGTGCTCGAGCGCGTGCGCCTCACCGGGATATTTTTGCTGGTCCGATCCCGCCCGGTAATTGAGCACCGCCGTTACCACCGGCGCCAGCGGATCGTGTACCACCACGACTTGCATGCCGTTTTGCAGTGTCGCCCGAGTGACTTGCAGCGGAGCCGCCTGCACGCATGTGGCTGAAAAAACGATAGCCGCCGCAGCGGTCAATAAGGCGATGACGTTCTTCATCCGCGCGAAATACGGGACGACGGTGGACGCCCCCTAGCTGCTCACGAGCATCGCGCGGGAACTGGGCTCACCCTCAACGAGCTTGCGCAACCCTGCGTGCTCGGGCGCGGATAGGTCCGGGTCGGCGGCAATGACGCGCTGCGCCGTCAATTTGGCCTCGCGGTACACCGCAATGTCGCGCACCAGGTCGGCTACGCGAAACTCGGCAAGCCCCGATTGCGCGGTACCGGCGAACTGGCCCGGCCCGCGGAGGCGCAGATCTTCTTCCGCTATTTCGAAGCCGTCGGTCGATTTCGTGAGAATATCGAGCCGCTCGGCTTCGACCGCGTCGTCCGGAGCGATCAGCAGACAGTAGGATTTGGCGGCTCCCCGGCCGACTCGCCCGCGCAGCTGGTGCAGCTGCGCCAGACCGTAGCGTTGCGCATCCAAGATCACCATGACGCTCGCATTCGGAACGTCCACGCCCACCTCGATCACGGTCGTCGCGACCAGCACGTCGAGCTCGTGCCGGGCGAACCGCTGCATCGCTTCTTCTTTATCGCGTGACGGCATTCGGCCGTGCAGCAAGCCTACTCGAACACCACGAAAAACGTCGTCTTTCAGACGCTCTGCTTCGGCGACCACGCTGGTGACGTCGCTTTCGGATTCCTCGATCGCCGGCGCTACGATGTACGCTTGATGGCCCAGGCCGACGTTCTTGAGAACGAACTCGTAAGCCAGATGCAAGCGCGAGCGCCGTAATGCGAAGGTCTCGATGGGCGTGCGTCCCGGCGGCAGTTCGTCGATGATCGATGCGTCCAAATCGGCGTACACGGATTGGGCGAGCGTACGCGGAATCGGCGTCGCGGTCATATGCAATGTGTGCGGGGCCGCGCCCTTCGCTCGCAACCGCGCCCGCTGCGCTACGCCGAACCGGTGCTGCTCGTCGATGATGACGAGGCCCAGCCGTGGGAATTCTACGCTTTCCGTAATCAGCGCGTGCGTGCCGACTGCAAGCAGCGCTTCTCCGCTGCGCAATTTTGAAACCGCTCTCGCGCGAGCTTTGGCGGTTTGACTGCCGAACACTGCTTCAACCGTAATACCGAAAGGCAAAAGCAGCGGCGCCAGTTTCGCGGCGTGCTGCGCAGCCAGGATCTCGGTCGGCGCCATCAGCGCCGACTGCGCGCCGTTGCGCGCCGCAAGGACGATCGCGGCAGCAGCCACGAGCGTTTTTCCGCTGCCGACGTCGCCTTGCAACAGCCGGTTCATCGGCGAATCGTGCGCCATGTCGTCCCAGATTTCGCCGATTACTCGCTGCTGCGCACCGGTAAGCGGAAAGGCGAGCTCGCGCTGAAAATCGGCGAGTAACTCGGGCGGAACGTGCAATGCGCGGGCGTCGCGCTGCGATTCGCGCGTGCGCCGCTTGATTTCGGCTGCTAACGCGAGCGCCAAGAACTCGGTGAAGACGAAGCGATCGCGGGCGCGTTCCGCGTCTTCGGGCGCATCCGGTGCGTGCACTGCGCGATACGCCTGATGCAGCGGCAGCATGGC
>DASZHD010000018.1:0-170369 GCA_035938175.1 Vulcanimicrobiaceae bacterium | reverse complement strand
ATAATCAAATCGCAATTTTCGACGGTCACGGGGGCGCCAAGCAATTCGGCAGCAACGCGCTTGCCGTTGCAGTCAATTCTTCCGGAACGATACTTTATGACATTTACAATGGCATAAGCTTGGATTGTCGCGAGGGGACCTTCACAATTGCCCTATATCCATCGAACGCTACCGTGCCATACCCCTCAAACCAAGACAACGATTATGGCGCAGGCGGCGGCTTTGGCATCAATGACCGCGGTGACGTCGTAGGGTTTTACCGCGACTCAAACTTTAATACGGCGGGCTTTTACTACCACAACGGCAGCTCCATCGAGTTGCTGCCCGCGGGATATAGCGGCGAGGGTACGGGCTTCGTTGCGCTCGGCATCAACAACGCCGAGATTATCGTTGGACGCGCCGGACCCAACGCCACCGGATCGCCGCACGCGTTTGCATGGTCTAACGGCGTTTTCACGGATCTCAATTCGGTTTTGGGAGCGGACTGCCGGGACTGGACGATCACGTCCGCGCAGGCGGTCAATAACCACGGGTATATTATCGGGACGGCGCAATTGGGGAACGACGAACACGGGGTGATACTCGTTCCGCGGCCGTAGCTGGCGAATTCGTAAGCGTTAATCGTTTGCCGATGTAAAACCGAGCGGGCAATACGGCTGTTGCGGCCACGGCCGGGACCCGGTGCGTAGGCGAACGAGCAATTTATTACGCCCAAACGCCGGGACTGCCCGCGGCGAGGATGACGCGCAGTGCGCGCCGTCAATTGCTAGAACGCGGTCGCCAATAAGGTTCGGCTTGGTTCAACGCCGCGCAAACTCGCAACGTTGTTCCTTGGAAATTCCCAACCTGGGGCTAAGCTGTACCAGCTTGAGGTGCCCGATAAGATGACTGTGGCCGAACGGTTCCTCAAAAATCTCATTGATGCCATGCCCGCGATGGTAGCGTATTGGGATGCTGAGACGCGCTGTCGATTCGCAAACAAGGCCTACGTTACGTGGTTTGGAAAATCTCCGGAGTCAGTGATCGGCACGAGTATCCGAGAGCTGTTGGGCGAGAGACTTTTCGCGATGAACGAGCCATTCATCCGTGGCGCCCTCTCCGGAAAAATTCAACAGTTCGAGCGCACGTTAGTGAAAGCCGATGGGAGTATCGGCTATACGCTGGCGAACTATATTCCGGACGTTGATGACTTCGGCGCGGTTCACGGCTTCTTCGTTTTGGTTAGCGATGTTACGGCCTTGAAAGAAGCTGAAACGGAACTGCGGATCGCTGCAAGCATTATCAGCAGCACTACTGAAGGAATTATGGTGACGGATTCGCGCGGTATCATCAAGTCCGTCAACCCGGCCTTCACGGCGATGACGGGACACACGAGTGAAGAGGCGATCGGAAAGACCGCTAATGATTTTCAACTTTGCTACGAAGGGACGACACCTCTGGATCTCTTCAGTCGCGCTTCTAAGGATGGGCATTGGAGCGGAGAGGCAACGTGCCGCCGAAAGAACGGCGACGTCTTCCCGGTTTGGCTTTCGGTTAATGCTGTCGACCGAGTCGATGGCGACCGGGCGGGGTATGCGTCGCTGGTAATCGATGTAACGGATCAATGGCAGAAGAATGAACGTATTCGTCACCTTGCCTTTCACGATGCTTTAACCGACCTGCCCAATCGTTATCTGCTCCTCGAGCGGTTATCTCAGCTCTGCTCGATAGCCGATCGCGAAAAACGGCTGATAGCGGTCCTTTTCCTGGATCTCGACGGATTCAAGGCTATTAACGACGCTCTTGGTCATGAGGAAGGCGATGCGTTGCTTAAGAGGGTTGCGGCCACACTGAAGGCGCAGGTTCGGCACACCGACTCGGTGGCCAGGCTGGGCGGCGATGAATTCATCGTTGTACTGGACAACCCGGCGAGCCGCGCAGAGGTAGCGCGGTTGGCTGAGAAGATCATCGCCGCTATCCAAGAGCCCATGTGGTTGCACGACGAGGCCATTCAGGTAGGCGCGTCCGTCGGAATCGCCCTCAATCCAGGAGACGGAACGACACCGACGGAGCTGCTCAATAATGCGGATAGGGCGATGTATTCAGCCAAGATTTCCGGCGGCCGGTCGTACATCTTTTGCGCCGACATGGTGACGAAGAGTGCGTCGGTCTGAGGGGAAATGCAGCGCAGTCGATACCACGTTTTTGGAATTGGTCGGCAGGCACAAGCCAGAACTTTGGATATTCGTCGTTGGCGCAATCATTTGCGGCCTGCCGTATAAAGTGCGCAGGAAAAACAAAATTGCGTCGCCGTCGCTCATGTTCGGTGAGCTCGGCCGGAATCTCTGGGGTGTTTGCATTGGCGGCTCCTCGAAACGGCTGCGAAGGCTTTTACATTTTGAGGCGGTATCGGACGAAGCATGACGAGGGAATGTTCGAGGAGCGAGTCAAGCGGATGGAATGAATCCGCGGCAGCGTGGATCGCTCGGCTCGGAAACTCAGGTGATTTTGGACGGCAGTACGTGCTCGACGCGCCGATGCTCGAGCGCGTTCGGGGCCGCGGCTTCCGACGCGCGCTGGATGTGGGTTGTGGCGAAGGCAGGTTCTGCCGAATGATGCATGGAGAAGGCATCGCCACGATTGGCATTGACCCGACTGTAGCGCTCGTGCAGCGTGCGCGATCGCTCGACTCGAACGGTGACTATCGCATTGCACGCGCCGAAAGTTTTGACTGCGAAGACGCCACGTTCGATCTTGTCGTCAGTTATTTAACCTTAGTCGACATTGAAGATCTGGATGGGGCTATCCGGAACATGTCCCGAGCGCTTCGGCCGGGCGGTGTGTTGCTCGTAGCGAACCTCACGAGTTTTAACACGGCGGGAATGCCCGAGGGTTGGCGCGATTGCGGCGGTACTCTTCAGTTCTCAATCGATCGCTATCTCGAGGAGCGCGTGATTTGTTTGGAATGGAGCGGCATACGGATTCACAATTGGCACCGGCCGCTGGAAAGATACATGCAGTCGTTCTTGAAAGCCGGACTACTCCTGCGCGATTTCACTGAGCCGGCACCAATCGGAGGCGACCCCGAAAAGGTCGCGCAGTATCGACGCGCGCCATGGTTTCACATAATGGAGTGGCAGAAGCCGACAACTCAAGAACCCTGATTTCTACGTTATGCGCCAAAGAAATGCCGGCGCGTACGCTGCCGCGTTTGGCCGAAGCGTTGCACCAGGGCGCGTAGGACGCAGTAACAAAAGAATTGTATATGGACAAGGGTGTAGGCAACTACGCACCGATCAACGGTCTCGATCTCTACTACGAAGTGCATGGCGCCGAGCGTACGGGAGCGCCGCCGCTCGTACTTCTTCACGGTGGCGGAGATACGATCGAGACATCGTTCGGCGAGATACTTCCCGAACTCGCGCGCAGCCGCCGCATCGTGGCGTTCGAACGTCAAGGGTACGGCCACACGGCCGACATCCCCGATCGTCCGTTCTCGTTCGAGCAGTTTGCCGACGACACCGTCGCGTTGCTCGACTATCTGGAAATCGCGAAGGCCGACCTATTCGGTTTCAGCAACGGCGGCACCGTCGCGCTGCACGTTGCGATCAGACATCCGGAAAGGGTTCGAAAGCTCGTGTTGGCTTCAGCATTTTTCAGCCATGACGGCGCCGAACCGGCATTTTGGAACGGCTTTCCGGCCGCGACGCCGGATATTATGCCGAAAGTACTGCGCGCGGCGTACTTCGCAGTTGCGCCGCACCCGGAAAATTTCGAGCGCTTTTTCTATAAGAGCGTGAATCTGATGCGTACCTTTCCGGATATCCCTCGCGAGCGATTGCAAGGGTTGGAAGCCCCCGCGCTTATCGTTTGCGGAGATTCGGACGTTATGCGTCCGGAGCACGCGGTTGAAGAGTATCGACTGATCCCTCGCGCATGGCTCGCCGTTTTGCCCGGAACCGATCACATGAGTCTTACGTCGAGGACGGATTGGCTCGTCCCGATGATCGAGCAGTTCCTAAACGCACGCGAGTAACCGCACTAGTCCTGAACGGGGGCATAGAACGAGAAGACGCAGCCGTCGAGAGACTGCGTCGTTCCGAACCGAACGTTTATCTGTTAAGGAACCGCTCGAGATCTGCCTCGGTAAACAACGGACGGATTTCGATCGATTCGCCGTTCTGGAATGGGCACCGCGAAAGCCGGTCGACGAGCTCTTGTTTCGAAGGCGCTTCGAGGAGCCAGAATCCGGCGACCAGCTCCTTCGTTTCAGCGAAGGGTCCGTCGGTGATCTGCGGCTTTGCGCCTGAGTAGTCGATGCGGGTGCCCTTGGAAGTCGGCGTTAAGCCACCCATGTCCAGAAGCATGCCGTCGTCGGTCAGCGTTTGGTTGAACGCGCCCATTTTGGCTATGTCGTCGCTGAAGTTTTCCGGGAAGCTCTCGGCTTCGTAGCGAGCAACTTCGTTCTTATTCGGTTTGACCATGACCAAGAATCGCATGGGGTCTCCTTATCGCTGAGTTGGCTGCTACCTACCCGTCGAACGGAATGACCCCAGATCGACACAGGCCGAAAAAACTTCGGGCCGCGCCTATCTAAAGCCGGGCCGCTTGACAAGAGGACCGTTGCGGCGATATTGTCAGAAAAAACTGACATGAGCGAAGAAACAAGCCACGGTGTCGATTTAAGCCCGGTAGCGGAAAAGTTCATCCTGCACTGGGGCGAGCTCGGCATGAGATGGGGAATTAGCCGCAGCGTAGCGCAGATTCACGCTCTGTTATATCTGTCACCGAAGCCACTGGATTTTCAGACCATCGCTACTACGCTTGGAATCGCCCGCTCAAACGCGAGTACCAGCCTTCGCGAACTCGAGGCATGGGGCGTCGTTCGGTCGGTGCACGTTCTCGGCGACCGGCGCCAACACTTCGAAGCTATCGCTGACGTGTGGCACATGCTGTCGATTCTCGCGGAAGCACGAAAACGGCGAGAAGTGGATCCCACACTCGCGATATTACGTGAGTGTGCCGCGGAATCAAAAGTCCGCGGGAGCACCACTGACCGGTTTATCGAAAAGCGGATTCATGCGATGCTCGATGTCTTTGAGGCCCTGAGCCCGCTTGTGGACGAATTCGCAAGACTGCCGACCGCGGCAATTCGCGGCATTGCCGGTTTGCAAGGTCGGCTCCGCTCGATTTTCAGGGTTGTTAAATAGATGCTGCGTGTCTTATTTTCGTTCTCCGGAACCATCGACCGCCGTGCGTATATCACCGTAGCGTTATGCTGCGTGCTGCTGAAGCACGTTATCGACCTCTCGTTTGCCACGTTTGTTTTCCACAGACCGTGGTCGCCGCTAAACTACTTAGTGCCGTTGGGTGTTCCCGTTTCGATTAGCAGTCTCGATTCTGCGGATCGAACGTTTCTACTATCAATGCTGGCGATGTCGCTCCCTTTTGCCTGGGTTGGCGTTGCAATAACGGTGAAGCGCTTTCGGGCGATCGGGTGGCCGGATTGGTTCACCGTACTGTTCTTTGTTCCGGTTGCCAACATCGCATCGTTTCTGGTAGCGGCGATATGGCCCGAACACCGAACGGGCGACGATCAGGCGCGTTTACGCATACTCCAGCGCATAGTGCCCGAAGACTCGTTCGGCGCGGCTGCGCTCGCAACCGTCGTCTCCGCGCTACTGGGCTTGGTTTGCGTTGCCCTCGGTACGCGCGTGCTGACAAGCTACGGATGGGGTCTGTTTGCGGCAATTCCATTTTCCGAGGGCGCCCTGGCCGCGTTTCTGTACGGCGCGCATCGTCGACGCGACCTGGGTCAGAGCATTGCAGTCGCAATGTGTGCGATGCTGCTCACCCTTGGCGGCCTGCTTGCCGTTGCTCTTGAAGGCGCTATATGCATCGCGATGGCAGCCCCTCTCGCCCTGTTCTTGGCCTTTATCGGCGCTCTGTTCGGACACGTCGTGACCAATAGCGGTCCACGGTTACGAGTCAACGCCGGCTTTCTACTCGTTCTTACGCTTCTTTCGCCGGCTATCATGGGCGCAGAAGCCGTTGTCCCTCGAGATACGCCCACGTATATGGTCCAATCCCAAATCGTCATCGATGCACCGCCGATGCAAGTATGGAATCGCGTAATCAGCTTTCCGGATTTGCCGCCACCTACCGAGCCAACGTTCCGTTTGGGGATTGCTTATCCCGAGCGGGCGAAAATCGTGGGCCGAGGCGTTGGAGCGGTGCGTTATTGCGAATTCTCTACGGGCGACTTTGTCGAACCGATCACTGTATGGGAACCCGGCAAAAGACTTGCGTTCCGCGTCGCACGTAACCCGGAGCCGATGCGTGAACTCAGCGTATATCCTGCTCTCGACACGCCGCATCTTCACGGTTACATGGTTTCTCGAAATGGTGAATTCGATTTAGAAGCGCTTCCCGGAGGACGGACGCTTCTGATCGGCCGGACATGGTACCAGCACCACTTGTGGCCTGGGACGTATTGGGCAATCTTTTCGGACCGGATCATTCATCAAATTCATATGAGGGTGTTACGTCAAATAAAGCAGCTTTCGGAATCGAAAGGTAAATAGAAGGACCCATCGCTTGCGCGGTGCGTTCTTTATTTTGCTGTACCACACGCCGTTAACAACTCTGAGCCGCTGCTCGCTGACTCCAGCGGATACCGCCCGTGAGCTGCATCGCGACGAACAGCGTGATGATAGCGCCGATCGTAATCGTCAAGCCACTCCAGCCTTCGTTGAATAGGGCGTACGAGAATAATACCAAATACACGAGTTGAGCCAGACCACTCTCCACCGCGGCGAAGCGCCAACCTACGACGAGCCGTAAGTAGGAAATCGTCAGAAATATCGAGACGATCGAGCATATGGAAAATGCCGCGAGTAGCGGTATGCGATCGATGAGGTACGCGAAAAGCAAGTGGAACGCAAAGAATGCGCATGCGAGGAAAAAGTAGTTGATGGGATGCAATTCGATCCCGCGCAGCGTTGTAGTTAGCAGCATGACGAAGAAGTAGAACAACAATGCGACTGGAGCCCAAAACGTGATGCGCTCCGCAAGCGGGCCGGGCTGCGGCGGATAGGGAATGACCATACCGATGGCATTGGCGGTGACCAGCGTTCGATAAGTCCACTGCAGGCGCCAGCCGTTTGCGAGGGGCTCTTCGGTTACGGGCAGCAGTGTGTTCGCCGGGAAGTCGATGTCCTTGAAGTTCGTCATCAGCGTTAAGGCAAAGTCATTAATGGATTCGACGCCGTTTTTGAACTGATACGTCCAGGATTCCATTCCTCGTGAGCTATAAGCATTCTCAATGACCGCGTTCTCACCGGGTTTGAGTGCGAACGTCACAACGCCGCGGTCGAGTACGGCCGCGTTGTCGATTCGTTTGCCGTCAATGCTGTATCTCAAATTCGCGTAGCTCGCGTCTGAAGCAGGTAGAGGGAATCGGACGGCTAGCCGGTCGCTGTTTGAATCGTTGCGCACGACGTAGCGGCCGGAGAACTGCACGTCGTACAGGTTATACCAAAGCAGTCCCTTGCGTCGCTGTTCCAGATTCAGCGCGACGTTGATTCGGCTGGAACGAATTGGGATGACGACAACGTGTTTTACCGGGCCGGCCGTAATTACCGGCGCTTGCTGCACTTGCGGAGACCCCCATTGAGTGCTCAAATGCGCGCGTTGCTCGGTGTCCGAGTCGCCCGTGCGCTGGACCAGCGTCCCTCCCAAGATCAGCCAGGCAATGCTCGCGCCGACGAACACGAGCGCCACGGCGCTCAAGTACTTGGTCATTCAAAACTCCCCCCACGCGGCACCCGACGCCGGTGACTCTGTGTTGCAAAGGTAATAACTTTGTATCACAGAGTATATCGATCGTGCAAGCGAGCATGCCGCGCCGCGGTACCGTGTCTTTCGCCAGCGACCGATCCTTGGATCAGGGAGAAGACGTGGCGTTGCCGTTCACACGAGTGCCGAGGCTGATAGAGCACGTGCGCTGACAATGGCCGCCGCCATTGCGAGTTTGTGATCGTTGTTCCAAGGAGCCCCGACGATTTTTCGCAGTTGTTGCACTTCGGGAGCCGAAGCTAAGACCGTCTTTGGATCATACCAATACACGCGCCATCCGCGAGCCTCGGCAGCGACAGCGAGGGCTTTGCGATACATTACCCAATCGGCGACGTTTCGTGCTCGATAGTTCGTGATTCGTTCCGCTATTGTTGGCGGAAGTGGGGGACACGCGCGCAGAGCGATTCCGGCGATGTTCGGCATAACCGATGCTATTTCGTTCAGGGCAAGTGCGGCGTGTTTTTCCGCCGAAGCACGTACACGTTCAACCAAGGCAACGCCCTGGGCAATCGGGAGCAACTGGGCCTCATGGTGATGGGGAATGCTAGGCAGATTTTCGTCGACAAGTTCTACGCGCCGACGATCGAGGAGTGTACCGTCACGAGCGATGGTTACGAAAATGGCCCAACCGCCATGATCGGACGCTCCGACAATCATCGCTCCTGCTGCGCGCAGACGCGCCCGCGATGGTTTTTTCTAATCGCCCAAAGCAATGCTAAGGTTCCGTCGGTGAAGGAATGTCCGACGTCTTCAGGTTGACTCGAAAGGCGGGACCGGCCGGGCTACCCTTATCCACAAGTAAAATTTTCGCCGGCGCGTAACCGGCCGGTAATACGAATTGCATCGTTTGCCGCGCCGCGGCGCCCGGTTGCAGCGAGTAGTATGCGCTATAGACCGTTACCGGATTACCGTCGACGACTACGCCGTCCGCATCCGCGAGCGATGCCGCAAAGTAGCCGGTGCGTTCGGAAGACGTGCCGTTTGAAACTAACCAGGACAGCACTATTCCGCGCTGACCGGTGGCGGGCGTGAATTCGCCCGGCGTGGACGCCCGTAACGCCATCTTCCGGATCCGAATTTTTCCGTTGAATAACGTAGACGAAAGACTTCCACTTACGCCTCGAAGTTGATTTGCGCCGCCCGGAATGGGCGTAGGTGCCGCGGATGCGTCCGGACGCGAGCTCGAGAGCACCAGTCCGCCCGTCGCAATACCAAGAAGCATCGCGAGAGCAATAGTATTTTTCATGCCCTTAGCTTAGCAGGACACCCTTCAATAAGCAATGAGCCAGATGGCGGCTTGCCGCCCACGTGCGCTTTATTCTGTCAATTTAATTGGGCGAATTCCGAATATCAGGTCGACTGCCGGCGTAGCCGCTCCGCGATGGCGTCCGGTAACGAGCGTGTCGCTTCAGACAACGCCTGTATCGAATCGCGCAGATCGGCGATGATTGGATCGCGTGAACGCTCGGCTTTTGCGTCGAGCACGTCGAGTGCTCCGCCAACGCCATGTGCGACCGCGAGCAAGGCATCCGCTTCGTCCGGCGCATACGTTTCGCCGTCACGTTTCGCTCCGCAGACCAGCGCTCCCACGAGCCTGCCGCGCGAGATCATCGGAAACGCCATATCGCCGCTCAACTCAGATCCGTTTATCTTATGCAAGTCGACAGGCTTGTTCCACGCGCTGAGAGCGACGATTGCCGGGTCATTTTCGCTGATTTCCTTTTCTTCAATCAAGAATTGGGACAGCTTACCCGCAGATCCGTTACGAATAAAAATTCCGGCCGATTCCGCGGTCGTGTGGTCGTGCACCATCGCAATGGTGCGTTGCAATAGCGTTGAGGCATCACTAATGAATGAGGCTTCATACGCAAAACGCCGCAGCGCCGATTCGTCTTCGTGCCGTTTACGGAAGAAGCTGCGATCGACCAGCGCGTCAACATATCGATGTACGTAACGCATGGACAACCCAAGGCCTAACGCCACGGCCATGCCGGCGATGACGCTCGTCATGTGGCTCGCGTTCACGAGCCAAGCGCCCACGGCCCATTCGACTAGGATGAAGGCGCCGATTACGATGGCCGAGACAATTGCAAAAACCACAGTGCGGTTCAAAACAAACCCGGCATCGATGAGCCGCCGGTTGAGCGCCGCGTAGCTCAGAAGAACGGGTGTGACGATAGCGGCGATGCTGAAGGACTGCCCGATAATCAGGATCGCTTCGTAGGAAAGGAAGCGAACCGCGAGGTTCGTCGCAGCGAACGTGACATAGACCGCGCTGAGAGGTATCAGGAGCCACCGCGCTCGCTGGCGGTCCGTACCGCGCGCGGAGGCGATTGCCATGGCACTGCAGACCAGCGCCATAACAATGGCTGCATTAGTTGGTGTCGTCCATGCCGTGCTGAAAAACGTCGTTGCATCAAACCCGAGCGTTATGGTTCCAATCAGCGGCGCGATGCCCAAGGTATCGTCCGTCGTGCCGCTTCCGACGATTATGGAAACGGCGACGAATGCGCAGCAGACGCCGAGTGCAATGCGCCGCGCGAGGGACAGCGGGCACGCGAACCGGCTGGCAAGCGTCGCCCATAACGCGATAGATATCACCTGCAGCTGTCCGACAATGGCGAGGGCGACGTAAGGCCACGTAGAAGGCCACGCAAAAAAAAGTGACCTTGAGGCAAGGCCGATCGCCGCACACGTCAGTACGGTCGCGAGGAGCAAATTGTTATCGGCATACGGACGGCGCCACGCGATCAGCGCGGCGAAGAACAACAACCAAACGACGCTAAGCTCCCAAGCCGCGTAATTCCAAAACCGCGCGATGGAGAAGGGGCCGGGAACGATGGTTGCTCGTATTTGGACATCACCCCGCTTAATGTGAAACGTTACCGGATGGCCTTCCAGCGGCTGGCCCATAATCCAAAGGCGTTCGAGCCGCGTATAGCTGCGGATATCGACGAGGTCCCCTTCGCGCGCACCCGCGCGGTCGGCCGGGCCGCCCGGATCGACACCACGAAACGCAAGGTGATAGGGCTCCGAAGAGCCGCTGAAATAGGAGCCCCAAATTCCGTACCAAGGACGCGCGCCACCGAAGCCCACCTGATCGAAGACGGCGGCAACAACCAGAAGCGTACCGGCGGCGCAAAACGTTAAAACCAACATGCGCCATGCAGCGGGCTTCATAAATTGCGATTAGCCGCATCGTTCGGAAATTCCCCGCAATTGGGGCAGAGTGCCGTCACCTTTCGGGCAACCACTCTTGCATTTTCATTCTAAAGTAGTGAACCAGTTACTCGTAGGGTGCACTTATTCCAACCGCGGTGTACCCGAAATACATATATCCGTCGGTCTCAATGTTAGCTGCCGGGAGAATGGTCTTAGAGAACCTTATAAAAAGAGAGCATGCCCGCAGCCATGTGATCCGAGTAGTGGCAATGGAAAAGCCACGTGCCCGGATTGTCGGGCACCATGTCGGCTTCCAGCATCTGCGCAGCGCCGATGTTGAGCACGTCGGTCCGATGCCCTTGGAAAAGCACCGTGTTGCCATGCCAGTGCGGCGTGTGCAGATTGAAGCCGTTCCCGAGGGAGATGACGTACCAGCGCACGCGCTCGCCGCGACGCATCGTCATGTCCGGCCCCTCGCCGTAGAGATAGCCGTTGATGGTGAATTTCAGGTTGCCGTCGGCAAAACCATGACCGGTAAGCGACACCGCGCCGCCGTCTTCGTCAAAGTCCAGGGCTTGGAGTTTTGATTTTGCGCTGAGTTGCGGTGTGAACTCCCGCATGTTGCGGTCGAGATACCAGCTCTGGTTTTCGTTGAACATTTCGTAGTCGACGACGAACTCGCGGTCGACGTCTTTCGGCGTACCGTCAGGACGTGCCATCCCGCGTGCAGTAACGATCATTGCGCCGACCAGCCCGGCATCGACGTCACGCTGATCTTCGGTATGCGAATGGTAGAACCAGACGACGGAGCTCGGATCGCTTGGACCGGGTCCGGCGCGATCCGGTACGCTCCACGTGTACGTGTACGTGTGCCCCGGTGGAACGGCACCGGCGGTTTTGCTCGCACCGCTCGAACCATCTTCGTAGGCGCTGCCTTCGTTCGCTTTGGTGTAAAAGACGCCGTGCGGATGAACGCTATACGGATGCGTAGCGTTGTTTTTGAAGACGACCTTGATAGTGTCTCCGACTTCGGCGTGCAAAATCGGACCGAGAATGCCGAGGTATTGCTGATTCGCCGCGCGCGTCTTCAGATGCTTGAACGTGCCGTCGGTGTATTCGCGGTAGACCGCTTTCCAATATTTGGGGCCGATCTGGTTCTTGCCGCGCACGGTATACGCGCGCTCGATCTTGGTGTACGGCATGTTCATCATTGCGTTTTTGCCGTCCGGCGCATAGTTCCAGACGACCTCGTCCGCAGCGATGTAGTACGTTCGAACGTGGCCGCTCTGCCCTTTCGGTGACGCGGCCAAAGCGGCGGCAACGACTGCCGCCAATACCAGGGCCCCAGCGTAAGAAGCATATCTACGCATGAGAAGACCCCCCTTTACATTTTATTGTTTGGGTATTTGGAGTGGGACCTCCTGGGGCCGCGGCGCATTTTGCGCGTCGTTGTCGAGCTTATTTGCCGCAATGAACTTTGCGCGTTTTTAATCGAGACGCGATGGCATCCGAATCGATTGCTTTGCGGAAATCCGCGGGCAGTCCGAATGGCTCAGCTCGGCTACGCATGCGGAGAATCTTGCTGTCAGCGCCGTTCTCGCCCTTGTGCTTGGATATCGGTCCGCGCAATTCACCATCAAGTCGACCTCCTTTTGGACGACGTCTTCTTCCGAAAACGGCACGAGGACGAGCAAGCACTGCGGCGATTTTCGCGAGCTGGACGACCGGCATGGACATTCTGGAAATGTCAATGAGGACGACGAGGCGATCGCGTCGCTCCGTGCTTCGCGTCGGCCCCTTGACTTGAGCTCGGTAAAAATCCGCAACGTACGTGCATTGCGAACCGCTGCCCTCTGAATATGTTTGGTCGTCGACCTTCGAAGCTTCGCCACGGACGAGTAACGTATTTATCCCATAAGCGATTTATCAAGCGAGGCCAACTTCCGGAAGAAATAGGACGCCTTTTTAACTTCTACTGGTAAGGCGCACCTATTCCAACTCGCGTGTATTCGTGTGTCAGACCGTTAACACAACGTGATAACGGGCTCCGCCGGCACGTGCCGGTTGCGGCCAGCGCAATAGTTCGGATCGGCTCATCGAACTCTACTTCGCGAGGACAACGTGCATGGCTCGGTCCGTCGGAACATGCTCGACTGTCCGATATCCCAGAGTGCGGAGATCCAAGCCCATAAAGAGCGATTCGCCTTGACCAAGCGCAACTGGAGCAACAGCGAGGTGAATTTCATCCACATAGCCCGCCTGAACATATTGTCTCACGGTCTCGACACCGCCGCCAATCTTGACGTCCTTTGCACCTGCCGCTTCGCGCGCCTTTTGCAGCGCATCGTCAATGCCGCTGGAGACAAAATAAAATGTCGTTCCGCCTAGCATCTCGATTGGCGGCCGTGGATAATGTGTCAGTATGAAAGTTGGCGCATGATAAGGTGGATTGTCACCCCACCAGCCTTTCCATCGATCGTCCGGCCATTCTCCTCGAATAGGTCCGAACATGTTGCGACCTAGGATGAAGGCACCGTAACCTTCCATTGCGCGTCGGGCGAACTGGTCATCAAGGCCAGTTTCACCGCCCTCTTTTCCTTGCATCTGACGAAACGTCCGCGTTGGGAAAAACCACTGAAAGACCTCGTCGCCTCGCAAACCAAGCGGATGATCTAAACTCTGAGCGGTTCCCGCAGCGAAGCCATCAAGCGAGACACCGAACCCGGCAACTTTTACTTTAGTCATTTGATTTCTTTTATAAGCCCTTCGTCGGAAGGTTGAGTTGTAAGGATGCTCTTACGTGAACGCCTCGAGGTCTTCGCCCGAAAACAACGGACGGATTTCGATCGACTCGTTATGCGGGAAGGGCACTGCAAAAGGCGTTCGACGAACACTTTCTTCGAGCAGGCTCTCTTCGTTGCGTTGTTTTCTACCTACCCGTCGAACGGAACGGCGCGAAATCGACATCGGGCCAGAAAATTGGCGCCGGAAAGATCCAGCGCCCAAGTTTGCCAGGGTGCATTGTCGTAGGCCCCCTTTATCTAGCTCTGGATTGTTAGGCCGAATCCGTGCGAAGCATGATCCCGCGCTGCACGAACAATAGGACGAACAGGACGATATCGATGATGATCGATCCCGTTAGAGGTGCTCGGTGTGTTCATGTCGTCTGGCACTCGCTTTGCGGCCATATGCTCCACGTGAGCGGTGAAGAAAGAGGCCAGCGAAATCGTCGGCCTCTTTCTTTTTTGCTCCTGTGTCCGCGCGATTATTGAAAGCTCGTAAGTCCCATAGTGCACGTGGAATGTTGCGTAAGTGACATTTTGCACGGTTTCGCGCACAAAATGTCACCATCGCATTTTAACTACACCCGCTCGTCGCCCCGCAGCTGTCGCACTTCTCACAAGCACCGTTGCGCACCATCGTGAGCTGTCCACATTCGCCGCACGGATTGCCGGTGTAGCCTTTGGCGCGTGCAGCGGTGACTTGTTCGGATCGCGGCACGGTTGCCACGCCGGTTGAAGAAGAAGCCGGAGCCGGATCGCGCCGGTCATGACGCCGCTCTTCCACAACAGGCGCGATCGCGGAGTCGTTCACCTCATGGCCGGGATGCAAATGCGTGCTAGTCGGATGCAGTTTCTCTTGCACCCTTGTCGGAACGACGCGCACTTCGCCGGGCTCCTCGGAGACGTAGTCTTCTTGGACTGTCGGCCCCATCGCATCCATTTCCATGCTGGGCTGCACGTGCGCGAGCTCGTACCGCCCGAGATAGCTGACCGCCAGTTCGCGGAAGATGTAGTCCAGCAGCGAGGTCGCCATCTTGATGTATTCGTGGCCGACGACGGGGCCGTTCGGCTCGAAGCGCGTGAAGGTGAACGCTTCGACGTACTCCTCGAGCGGAACGCCATGCTGCAACCCAAGGCTTACGGCGATGGCGAAGTTATTCATCATCGACCGGAATGCGGCGCCTTCTTTATGCATGTCGATGAAGATCTCGCCGAGCTGACCGTTGTCGTACTCGCCGGTGCGCAGGTACACTTTGTGCCCGCCGATGATCGCTTTTTGTGTGTAGCCGCTGCGCCGTTCCGGCATGCGCCGACGCCTAGCGATATAGCGGTACACGATTTTCTCGGCAACTTCCAGCGGTTGTTGGAACGGCTGCAGCGGCTGTATTGGTTCTTCCACGAACGTGTCGCCGCCGAGATCGTAGCTCGCCGCGAGCGGCTGTGAGAGCTTCGATCCGTCGCGATAGAGCGCGACGGCTTTGATCATACGCTCCCAGCTGTAGCGGTAGGCTTCCTTGACGTCCGCGATCGTGGCGGTCTGCGGAAAATTTATGGTCTTGCTAATGGCACCGCTGACGAATGGCTGAGCCGCCGCCATCATGTCGACGTGAGCCAGTGGACGGATAAATCGCGATCCGTGCTTTCCGCAAGGCGTAGCACAATCGAAGACCGCCAAATGCTCGTCTTTCAGGTGCGGTGCACCCTCGACGGTCATCCGCCCGCAAATGACGTCGGACGCTTCTTCGATCTGTTGCGGTGTAAAGCCGAGTGCATCGCGTAGAATCGAGAAGTTCCAATCGCCGAGTTGATCGTCCGTCAAACCGAGACGCTCTTTGCAGAAGTCCTCGCCCAAGACGTATTTATTGAACGCGAACTGGAGCTCGAACGCACCCGGCAGAGCCGCCTCGATCCGCGCAATCGCCTCGTCGTCAAAACCTTTGGCTTTGAGCGTCGCGCGATTGATATGCGGTGCTCCGTCGAGCGACCCGGTACCCTTTGCGAACGTCTCGATGTCCTCAATCTGCGCTTCGCTGTAGCCGAGATGCCGCAGTGCGTGCTCGACCGATTGATTGACGATCTTGAAGTAACCGCCGCCGGCGAGCTTCTTGAACTTGACCAGTGCGAAGTCGGGTTCGATGCCGGTCGTATCGCAGTCCATGACCAGGCCGATCGTATTGTGCGAAATGAAACCGTTGGCGATGTACGTGACGTTTGCCGGCACCGAAAGATCGTACGTCAGTTGCTCGCCGCCGTCTTGGTTCGATTCAACGGTGTCGTAGTAGAAATCCAATGCACATGCGAGCCGCTGATCGCCGGTAGCTTCAAGCAGCCGTGTAGCCTGATGGCGCGAAATCGCGCCGGGGTTACGGCGGTGTGAATTGTACAAAGCCTCTTTTGCGACCGTTCCGCTCGCGACCATTTCGCGGAAGGTCGTTTCCCCAATGTACACGTTATCGCGTTTGCGGCCTTGCCACTCGTCGTTGTGAGTGACGGCGGAAGACTTGCGCGAACTGATGAAGCCCACTTTCTGCATGAACGTGCGCGTGTAGGACATGTTGAACACGCGCGTTGCATACGTGAATGACTGACCCCATCCCGAGAGATCGGCTTTCGTTGAGGTCGGCACGCCGAGAAGTAGAAGCAGGGTCTTCACTTCATCGGAGAATGCGCGCGACGTCGTCGTCCAGGACGGAACGCCGTTGGAGACCGTGCCGTCCGCTTCGAACAATCCACGAACAAAAGCACCGTAGACCGTTGCGTCGTTCGATGCGAGCACGGCATCAGGAATCCGGGGCAGGTACCCTTTTCCGGAGTGGTTCTCAGACGGCGGCAGTTTCTTGAAGCCGCAGGCTTCCCACCAAAGGGTTAGTGGGACTGAATTGATGGCGACTTCCAAATAGCCGGTTTGCGGTGTGACGGTAACATCCAAGTTGAAGAGGCGCTTCGCCAGCGTGGTCAGGCGATCGACAACATCTTGGTCGCCGTTGGAGACGCAGAAGCGAAGGCCTTTACTATGGAACGAGCCGTCGCCCATAAAGTATCCGATGAGCTCGGCCAGGTCGGCGTTCATCGTGCGCGGTACGCGAGTCGTATAGTCGCCCGTCCAGTACTGCTCCATAAGGTCGGGCAGTTGTACGATTTGCGGGTTCCCGATCAACTTTCCGACCGAGAGCGCAACGACGTCACTGGGAACGACATCGGCCATGCGCTTCCAGGTGAGGTCGCCGGTTTCGCGATCGACGACTTTGATGCGATGCGCCAGCGTACCCTGAATTACGTAGCCGCTCCGCGTTTGAATGCGGCGCGTCGGTTCGATTCCGTTCACGTAGAACTTCGTCGCTTTTTGTTCGCCATCGTCCGTCAGGACCTTGAAGTCGACGTCTTGCCATTTTTCGCCGTCCACATTGCCGAGACGGTTCAAGCGCATCAGGCCGCGATCGGTGATCACCATGGAATTGCCGGTCAGGCATCCGGTTGGGGCGATCACAACCGTCTGTGCGTTGCGATAACCCGTAACCTCGCCCATCGTGAGGGCTTCGTCCCACATCTTGCGCGCCAGCGCCCACACGTTTTGCGTGAAAAGTGTCGGAGCATGCGTGACCGGTTTTACGGTCAGGGCTTCGTAGCGATCGGGCGCCGAATCGTATGCAGCCGCCCGGTGATTGCGAATTACACGCAGCATCGAAGCCGCGTTTGCTTCGAAACGCGCGAAAGGCCCGAGCAGCTGCGCCATTTCAGCCGAAGTGCGATACGCCGTGCCCGTCATGAGCGACGTGATTGCCGCGCACCATCCGAACGCTTCTTCGGAATCGTACGGTAAGCCCAGGCGCATCAACAACGTGCCGAGGTTTGCATACCCGAGCCCGAGCGTGCGATAGCCGTGATTCTTTTCGGCGATCGCCTTGGACGGCATCTGCCCCATCGTGACGGAAATCTCGAGCGTCGTCGTCCATATGCGCGACGCCTCGGCGAACCGCTCCGCGTTGAAGACGCCGTCATCTTCGAGGAATTTGACGACGTTTAAGCTCGCCAAGTTGCAAGCGGTATCGTCGATAAACACGTACTCGGAACAGTTGTGGACGACGAGTCCGTTGCCGACGAAATGCGCCGTATCGTGCTCGGTCAAGTCGAAAACGTCCGCCTCGCCTATCGGCTCCAGCGACAAAAATTCATCGTCGAAGCGGTCCTGAGAGCACGCGACCGCTGCATTGACTTCTGCAAGCGCTTTTGCTTTCACGGACGACGGGTGGAAACCGATCTCACGCTCAAAGGCGATACGAGATGACCGTGAGATTCGCAGTGCGTGCATTTGCACGACTTCGTACGCCGCAAAACCGCCGGTTTCATCGGGGTAGAGTGCTTTCGAGACCGCTCTAAGGTCTTTGTACAGCTTCGATTTGACGCCGAACGACAGCAGCAAGTACTGCACCTGTTTCAAGAGTTCGAGCGAACACGAATCCAACGAAACATACTGCGATTTCTCACCGTAGTTCGCAACCGTCCCATCCGCGGTAAAGAGTCCGCGCAAAACGGCCGCCAAACTCTTGCGATCGAGTCCGTAAATTGCATCGGTAAAGCACTTTTGCGCAGTGCGTTGGTCGAGTACCGCATAACGAGCGAACGTCTCGACGATTCTCCGGTTGCCGGTAGAGATTCGCGCGCCCGTGCCTTGCGGCGTCATGGTTACGGCGGTTGTCCGGCGGCTGCGGGCATCGTCGGTGAACGTCGCTTTCTCGCGATTGATTCCCGATGCAACGTCGGCAAGCACGTCGCACTCGTCCTCGTGCATCGTGATGGTGAGATTCGGCGTCGGCGTGTTGGTGATGCAGCCGTCTCCAACCGCAGTACCAATCCCCAAAGCAAGTTGTTCGTCGAGACTTTCGCTGCCAAAGCCCGAACCGGAAAGCAGAAGAAAATCGCCCGCTTGAAGTGCGCCGGCGGGGACGTCGCCGCGATTTGCGGTTAGCACCTTATGGTCGGCCGTCAGATCGAGTTCGTACCCGGAACGGGTCGTCAGCCGGAAAACCGGTTTTCTGCCCGTCGGGAAGATCTTGCTGACAAAATGCGGTTTACCGTCGCTGCCGACGATAAACGCCGCGTTGCCGACGAGATTGGCAATTCGCTGCGGACCATCGGCAGTAGAAACGAGTGTTTCGCCGGTCACGCACGGATTAGTAGCATTAATCCGATCGTCGTTCGAACACGTATGCCATTCTTGAATCGTGTCGTCGAATTGCAATCCGGGATCGGCACACTGCCAGGCAGCCAGGCCGATTTGCTCCCACAGGTCGCGCGCCTTGATCGTTTTCACGGTGCGTCCCGTCGTACGCGCCGTCAATTGCCAATCCGCGTCGCTATCGACTGCTTCGAAAAATGCATTCGTCAAACGGACGGAATTGTTGGAATTCTGGCCCGCAACGGTAGCGTACGCCTCGGAATCCCAGCCGGTATCGTACTGCTCTACTTCTAAATGCGTGTAGCCCTGGCGAGCGTAGTCGAGCGCGCTTTGAATCGCGCCGGAAGGTACGCCCAGCGTCAGTGCTTTGCGCATCTCGTCGCGCAGGTACGGATTTAGTTCGGCATCCAGCCGGGCGGTTTCGGGAATGCGCGTATCGTGGGCTGCGCGGATGATCGCGTTGATATGCTTCTCGAACATCTTCGAGCCGATCACCAAGTCTGCGACCTTGCGTTCTTCGCGAACTTTCCAGTTCACGAAATCCTCGATGTCCGGATGATCCGCGTTTAGGACCACCATCTTGGCAGCGCGCCGCGTCGTGCCGCCCGACTTAATCGCGCCCGCAGCGCGATCGAACACTTTCAAGAACGACATCAAACCGGAGCTCGTGCCGCCGCCGCTCAGCTTCTCGCCGGCGCCGCGAATCTTCGAAAAGTTGGCGCCGCTGCCGGAGCCGCCTTTAAAGATGCGCGCCTCGCGAACGACGCCGTCGAAGATGCCGCCTTCGTTCACCAAGTCGTCTTCTATCGAAAGAATAAAGCACGCGCTCACCTGCGGATGCTCGAATGCGTTTGTCGACTTGACGGCTTTGCCGCTCTTCGGATCCACGAAAAAGTGACCCTGAGCCGGGCCCGAAATACCGTACGCCCAGTGCAGTCCGGTGTTGAACCATTGCGGCGAATTGGGAGCGCCAATCTGCCGCGCCAGCATTGCGCGCATCTCGTCGTAATAGATCTGCGCGTCTTCCTCGGTGTCGAAATAGCCGTGCTTGAAACCCCAATACGTCCAGCACCCCGCCAGACGATTAAAAACCTGACGCGAATCGCGTTCCGCGCCAAATTCCGAACTGCTCGGTTCGGATCGCCATAACCACTCGGGCACGCCCTCTTCAGGGACGCGCTTCAGCTCCTTGGGAACGCCGGCTTTGCGGCAATATTTCTGTGCCAAAACGTCGACCGCGACTTGGCTCCACGCCGCCGGGACCATGACGTCCTTGGCTTCGAAGATCACCGAGCCGTTGGGGTTGACGATGCGTGAAGTGCGGGGTTCGAAGGTGAGGCCGGCGTAAGGGTCGCCGGGTGCCGAGTAGGTGCGGCGAAATTTCATCGAGGCTCCTTCCTCCATGGTGGAGGACCCGTTTACTTCGAGAAGATGGAATCGAACACCTGTTCGATAGTACGCGGCTCCACGAGAGAATGCCCATAAATTGTACTACCGTGGGGTGGGACATACAAGATATAGTAGTCCGGTCCTTGTGCGCAAGCTGTCCAAAACTGCGAATAGTTGTGGGCAAGAAGCGCCGCTCCGGTGGAATCAGTGTCAATCGGGTGGGCACGTTGTGGAAACTTCCGAGGATAGTGGGGAGAAGTTCGCGCACTCGGCTTCTCACATGCTAGGACCGGACCGTTTTGCGCCTCGTCTGCACGACATTTCCCTCTCGGAATTGGCGGCGCTGGGCATTCGCGGTCTGATCGTCGACTTGGACAATACCCTGCTGGGCTTTCGGGAAACCGAACTTGCCGCCGAGCACCTCGCTTGGGTAGAAGAAGCACACCAGCGAGGCTTTGCCATGGTCATGGTCTCGAACAATTTCAGCGAGCGCGTCCGCGGCATCGCACGCCAGCTGCGCATTGAATGCATTCCCAACGCCCTCAAACCGCTGCCATTCGGGTTTCTGCGCGCAATCAAACATCTGCAGCTGCCGCGCAAACAGGTCGCCGTCGTCGGCGATCAGTTATTTACCGACGTTCTGGGCGCAAAACTGTGCGGCGGGCTCTACACGATTCTCACCGAGCCGATCGAAAGCAAAGACTTTCCGATTACGATGATGTTCCGGTTTTTCGAACGCATGATGCTTCCGGAACGCCGGGGACGCACGTGAAGCTGGCCCTCATCGGCGATCCCGTATCGCACAGCCGCAGTCCGCGGCTGCACGAACGGTTTTTGGAAGAAGCCGGCATCGAAGGCAGTTACGTCGCGATACGCGTGCCCAAAGGCAATGCGCTCGACATCGTGCGGCGCATGCGCATGGACGGCTACACCGGTGTCAACGTTACGACGCCGCTCAAAGAAGAGATCATCTCCGCGTGCGATGAGATCGACGAAGAGGCGCAGCTCGCGCAAGCCGTCAACACGATCTTTTTCGGGCGTGCGGTGCTTGGCACGAATACCGACGGCATCGGTGCGGCAAGCGCGCTTGAAGCGATTTTGGGTCAGCCGGTCGCGCTCGAGCGGATCGGCGTGCTCGGAACGGGTGCGACGGCGCGCGCAATTCTCTCGCATTTGCGCATTTCGGATGCGTATGCGTTCGTTTGGGGCCGCGACGACGCAAAGGTGCAGGCGATTTGCGAACGCTACGAGGCCAAGCCTTGGCCCGAAGATCCGCCGGAGATCGTCATCTCGACACTGCCCGCGGGCGTCCGGTTACCGGAGGAACTCGCGTACGATCTCCTCTCGGTCGACGTGGTCATGGATACGAATTACGGTGAACGGTCGACGCTGGGACAGCAGGTCTACCGCGAGATCGTCAAAGGCGATCTGATGCTGGAAGCGCAGGCGCGCGCTTCATTCGACTTTTGGCTCGCGCACGCGCAAGCCGCCGTAGAGGAATTTTAACGGGAGCTCGCGCGCCGTTGGTTTAAGATTGCAGCCAGCGCGCAATGTTGCGCGCGTAGTCTTTGTAGGCTTCCAGGTGTCCGCTTTCCTCGATGAGCGCCCAAACGGGATCCGTAAACTGGTGAATACTCGAAATCGCGATCGCGCGGCCGCACGGACGTCCGCCTGCGGCGGGCTCGTTTTCAATTGCAATTGCCAAGTTCACCGTGCGGCCGTCGGGCCCACCTTGCGAGGCCGCAATCGCGCGCGCGTACGGCACATGACCCGGAACCGAGAGCGCGCCCTCGTTAGGGTGATCCGGAAAAAACTCGACCAGACCGGTAGGGGAGTTGGCACTGCGCAGCACTTCGTGAACGGGTTCCAATGCGACGATGCGCCGGTAGTCGCGCTGCGGCCGCGAACGGCGCCGGCCTCGGACGCCGCGTTCCGGATTGAAATTTTTGAAGTGATTTACGGCGCCCAACGTACCCAGGTTCAAAATCGAGGTCCCGTAGTTCTCGTGTTCGCGCGCCGTCAGCACGCCGCCGCCGCGTTCGCGAAAACGCAGGATCGCGCGAACGTCTTTGGGCGAAAGCGCGTTTCCACGATCGGCCGCCATGAGCCACAATTGACCGAAGTCCGATTCTGCAAGTGACGATAACACGGGGTCGCTGCCATCTTCGCCCGGTTCGCGATCGCGAGAAACGACCGTGTGACCGTCGTTTTGCAATACCTTCGCAAGCGTCGAAAACGTCGCGGCGTGCCAATCGCCGTCGAAGCGCGAAGTCGTGGTTTGTATTAAAATCTTCATGCCAAATGCTTACCTGCCAAGCGTTAGGCGGCGATGCTGTCCTTACTAAAACGCAATTGGCGCGCCGAAGGTTCGCGACGCGGCGCCAAGTTGCGCGCGTAACCGAGGGAGCATGCCTCCGATGAAACGGCTAGACGGCGGTGATTCGGCGGACAATGAAAACAGTATGGAGCGTACTGTTCCTGCACGCTACTTCGTCGATCTCTACCTCGAAAACGCTGACCCCTGGAATTTTACGACCAGCGAGTACGAGCATTCAAAATATCAGACGACGCTGGCGGCGCTTCCGCGCGAACGCTACCGCAATGCGTGCGAACTGGGCTGCTCGATCGGGGTTTTCACGCAATTGCTCGCACAGCGCTGCAATCGGCTCGTGGCGGTCGACGTTTCCGAAAAAGCACTAGAGAGCGCGCGCGAGCGCTGCCGCAGCGCCGGCAACGTCACGTTCGAGAAAATCGACCTTCTCGAAAGCTATCCCGAAGGGACGTTCGATCTCACGACGGTCTGCGAATTGGGATATTACTTTTCTCGCGGGGATCTCGATAATCTCTGCCGCCGCATCGTCGCGCACAGCGAGCCGGGCGCTACGATACTTCTGGTGCATTTTACGCCGCCCGCACCGGGGCACGCGCTTCCGGCCGGAGAGGTTCACGAGCGGTTTCGTACCGATCCGCAGCTGCGCCATATTCACGGGTTCGATCGTTCCACGTACCGGCTGGATGCGTTCGAACGGCTTAGCCAGTAAATGGATTGCATCGACTCGGCCGGCCGCGACCTAGGTCTCGTCGCCGATGACGTCGAGGCGTCCGGTCGATTCCAGTAAATCGACTTCTTCCAATTCCAGATCGAGCAACCGTTGGATGCGCCGAAGCACGGTATTATCGACCTTCCCCTTGTTCCGAAGGTCGATGAGCGACCTCCGCTGCGCTTCAATCGTGTCGCGTACCAGTTTCCGGTACAACGCGGAGTTTATGCGCGAGCTCTCGTCGGCGCGCGAAAATTCGTTCCACCGGTTCGAAAACCGCGTCCGGAGCAGCTCTAGAAGGCGCGGCGGAATGTGTTCGCTGCGCGCCAGTTCATTCAGGCGTTCCAGTGCGACTCTCGAAGTCTGGGCGAGTGCGACGCGTTCCTCGCGTGAGTCGGCGCCGTCGTCGCGGACGTTCAGCCACCGCAGCAATAGCGGCAACGTTCCGCCTTGCAAAACGAGCGTTGCGAGCAGCACGCAGAACGTCAAGAATATCGTGAGATTGCGTTCCGGAAACGGACCGGCGGCGGTTTCGATCGGAATCGCCAGTGCAGCCGCAAGCGACACGCCGCCGCGCATACCGGACCACGCCAGCACGGCGACATGCGACCAGTCCGCTTTTCCTTCCGCGTGCTCGGGCTCGTTTGTCGACGGCAGCAGTCCTTGCGCGAATACCCACAGCAGGCGCACGACGATCACGGTTAACGAAATGGCGACCCCGTAAAACAGCAGAGTCGCGGCGGAGAGGCGGTGCAGCGATCCCACAATGTGATGAAACTGCATGCCGACGAGCACGAAGATGAATGCGTTCAGCATGAAGACGATCGTGATCCAGAACCCGGATACGCGCTCGCGGGCGCGCGGGGTCAAAACGCGCGGCGTATAGATCTGCGTCGTGAAACCGGTCGCGATTACGGCCAGCACTCCGGAGTATCCGAGATGATAGGCGGGAAGGTACGAAAGGAACGGGACCATCAGCGAAATGATGCCCTGCAGTGCGTCGTCCTTCGTCAAGCGCCAGGCGAGTACGGCAATAAGTCCGGCAACGACGCCGATCGCGACCGCGGCAATCGTGGAAATCGCTAAATTCTCCGCCGCGTGGACCACCGAGAACGAGCCCGTCGCAACCGCCGTAACGGCGATGCCGTACAGGACGAGGGACGTGGCATCGTTGACCAGACTTTCGCTTTCGATCGTTGCGAGCACGTGTCGCGGAATCGCGACGCGTTCGGTGATCGGCGCGAACGCGACTTCATCCGTCGACGAAACGATCGCTCCAAGAACGAACGCCGTCGCCCACGCCATCGTCGGGATGAGTGCGTGCGCTACCGCGCTGACCGCGAACATCGTAATGACGACGAGCCCGAACGCGAGTTGAAAGATCCACCACAACCCCGACGACGTGAAAAACTCACTGGTCGGCGCGGTGACGGCTTCCCAGTACAACAGCGGCGGAAGGAAGATTACCAGCACGAGATCGGGCGGCATCGCGAGTGCCGGCAGTCCGGGAATGTAGCCAAGCGCGATTCCGCCGAGAAGCAGAAGGATCGGGTAGGCGATACCAATCCGGTTCGCCACCGAGACCAGCACCAGAATCGTGCCGAAAATCACGGCTAAGTCGACGGCGACGGCGTTGTTCAGCGGCATGCCCTGACCGCGAGGTTCGGACTCGCTGCAGCCGCTACATTTTGAAATGAAAAAACCGGCGGGACCGCCGGTTTTTCGTTCCATTTTCCATCGGAGAGGGGGAGATTCGAACTCCCGAGAGGCTCAACACCTCTGCTCGCTTTCCAAGCGAGTGCATTCGACCACTCTGCCACCTCTCCGTAAAATCGCTTTGCGATTTTCCGGAGCCGCTTAACCGGCGCTCCGACCTCCTGTCTGCGCGCCCCCTACGAGCAAAGCTCGCAGGGCACCCCCGAAATCGCTTCGCAGTTTTCCGGAGCCGTTTCACCGGCGCTCCAACATCCTGTCTGCGCGCCGCCGGAGATAGTCAGCGCCCGTGTTTAGGCAGGGGTCCCGGAAATGCCTTGAGCCTCTTGCGCGGGTACGGGAATGAGGGGTGCGCGCCGGGCGAGCAGTTCTTCCAATTCCGATGCGGGCAGCGGACGCCCGAAGTAATAGCCTTGCGCCATCTGCGTACCGCAATCGCGCAGGAAGTGCCACTGCGCCTCCGTCTCGACGCCTTCCGCGATCACTTTCAGGCCGAGCGCGTGCGCCATCGCGATGATTGCCGACACGATCGCCAAGTCGTTCGCGTCCGCGGGAATGTCGCGCACGAACGATTTGTCGATCTTTAAAACGTCGATCGGAAAGCGCTTGAGATAGCTCAGCGACGAGTAGCCCGTGCCGAAATCGTCGAGCGAGAGTCCGATGCCTAGCGACTTCAACTGACGCATCACGCCGACGCTTTCCTCGGCGTTGTGCATCGCGATCGTCTCGGTGATCTCAAAATCGAGATCGGCCGGATTGAAATTCGCATTTCGCAGCGCGTCTTCGACGCCTTTGATCAAATTGAAATGCAGAAACTGGCGTCCGGATAGATTCACCGCCAGCCGCAGTTGTTTTTTGAACAACTGCTGCCACCGGCGCACTTGTTCGGCCGCAGTGCGCAACACCCAATCGCCGAGTTGAATGATAAAGCCCGAAGTCTCCGCGTGGGCGATGAACGTTTCGGGCATAGCGAAGGTTTGGTCGCGCTGCGGCCAACGGCAAAGCGCCTCAACACCAATTATCTCGCCGTCCTTAACGGTGACGACGGGTTGATAGAAGATGCGAAACTCACCGTAGCTCAGCGCATTTGCCAGGCGCTGGTGCATCGGGACCAGGCGGTAGCTCACAGGCGAGCCCCCTTTGCCTCGCCCTGGCGGCAGGCCTACCGCTAAAATACGACTTTACTGAAATATGCAATTCGGGCGGCTTCTTCGGCCAAATCGGTCAAGTTGAATACAGTTTCCAAGTCCGGACCAACCGCCGATACGCCGTGGCGCTCCATCAAGACCGTGTTAACTCCGCTAGCAAACGCGGCCGCCGTCGCCGCTGCCAATTCGGCGGAACCGGGCGGAAAATACGGCGTGAACGCGACTTCACCAAGCGTTTCGCGGGCGCCCACGGTATCGCGTTCGAAGACGGCGCCCGTTTTGCTCCACACGACGCAGAATGTCGGGTGCGTGTGAATCACTGCCCGCACGTCCGGACGTGCTTCGTAGGCTGCGAGATGCAGCCGCAATTCGCTGGTCGGCACGAAGTTGGAATCCCACGCGCGGCCGCTGCGATCGGTGCGGACCAGCGCCGCTTCGTCGACGGACCGCAGGGACGTCTGCGTCGGCGTGACCAGAATGCTGCCGTCGCCCAAGAGCACGCTGACATTGCCGCTGGTCCCCGTTACGAGCCTGCGTTCCCACAGCAGGCGGCAGTAGCGCACGGTCTCCGCGCGCGCGGCGAGCTCGTTCAAATTCCGGCCGGATGCCAGATGGTTTTGATTTCGCTGTAAGCGGCGATTTCGTCCAGGCTCTGCGTGCCGCCGTCGAACCATGCGCGCTTCGAACGTGCGGGAAGCACGTGCGTGCGCTTGACATTTTCCGCCGCGAACGATTGAAGCGCTTGGGTCTGTTCGCCGTCGACGAATGCCAATGCGTTCACGTCCATGTGTCTGGCGAGCACCGGTCCTAATTCGTTGCGGTAGCCGGTGATGATATTGACCACGCCTGCGGGAACGTCGCTCGTCGCAACCGCTTCGGCAAAAATCACGGCGGTACGCGGGTCCTTTTCCGATGCAATGACGACGACTGCGTTGCCCGCGACGAGCGGCGGCAGCACGACGGATATCAAAGAAAGCAGCGCCGGCTCGTCGGGTGCGAGTATTCCGACGACGCCCATCGGTTCTGCGGTCGAAAAGTTCAAATGCGGACCGCCGACCGGATTTCGCGTCGAGAGCAATGCAGCGTATTTGTCGCACCAGCCGGCGTACCACACCGCGCGGTCGATGGCGGTGTCCACTTCGCGGGCGTCGCCCGTGTGCTCCAGCAGCTCTGCGCGCCGCGCTTCCAGCATCTCGGCCAAGCGGTAAAGGATCAATCCGCGCGTTCCCGGCGACGTCTTCCACCACGTTGTTTGCGCTGTGCGCGCCGCCACGACGGCGTCGCGAACGTCCTTGCGCGAGCCGCGCGCGATGTTGGCGCCGAAATCCCTGCCGTCCCAGACGGGATCGCTTCGCCCGGACTCCGACCGCACGAACGCGCCGTTGATGAACAGTTTGTACATCTTACGTACGGACAAGCGCGTGCCATGAGATTTCGACACATGGCGAGCTACGACGCAAGGTGCAGGCGACCCTGGGTGGAAACGCCGCCTATGCCGTCAGCGCGAGTCGTTATTGCCGAACCCTTTGCACCGGGCGGCCAAGCCGTTCTCCACGAACGCGGAATCGACGTGATTTCGTGCGTCGGCCGGACGCGGGACGAATTGCTTGCAGCGCTGCGCGACGCAGACGGCTTGATCGTGCGTTCGGAAACGCGCGTCGACCGCGATCTGCTCTCGCACGCTCCGCGAATACGTGTCGTCGGCCGTGCAGGCGTGGGCGTTGACGCGATCGACGTCGACGCGGCCACCGAAGCGGGAATCGTCGTCGTCAACACACCTGCGGCAAACACGATCGCTGCGACGGAACAGACGTTCGCGCTGATGCTCGCGCTGATGCGGCACTTGCCGCAGGCGTACGCGTCGATACGAGCGGGACAGTGGGATCGCAAACCGTTCATCGGCAACGAGCTGTTCGGCAAGACGCTCGGCATCATCGGGCTAGGACGTATCGGCGGCGCCGTTGCCACGCGCGCGCGGGCGTTCGGCATGGAGACGATCGCGCACGATCCGTACATTTCGCAATCGCGCGCCGAAGCGTTGCAAGTCGATCTGGTCGGCTTGGACGACCTGCTTCAGCGCGCGGACATCGTGACGCTGCACGTTCCGCTGACCCAGCATACGCGCAGCATGATGGACGGGCACCGTTTTGCACGAATGAAACCGGGCGCCGTGCTGGTGAACTGCGCGCGCGGAGGCGTTATCGACGAGGAAGCGCTCATTGCCGCACTGGACAACGGCACGCTTCGCGCGGCCGCGATCGACGTCATCGCGCACGAGCCGCCGATCCCCGGATCGTCGGGCGCTACGCTGCATCAGCATCCGCGGGTGATTGCGACGCCGCATTTGGGCGGATCGACGCACGAAGCGCTGGAGCGCATCGCCATCGAACTTGCGGGCGACGTTGCCGACGCGCTGCGCGGAAAACCCGCCGCGGGTGCGGTGAACGCGCCCGCCCCGACCGGCGCCGATGCGGAACGCGTGCGCGCGTACGTTGCGGTTGCCGATCGCTTAGGGCGCCTGGTTCCGCAGCTGTTCGAAGACGCGGTGCGCGAACCGCTGCGCCTGCACATGGGCGGCGAGCTGGCCGGTGCGGACCCGCGTCCGTTGCTGGCCGCGTTTCTAGCCGCGTTTCTGCAAACGACGACGGAGCGCCGGGTCTCCATCGTGAACGCCGATCACGTCGCGCGTGAAGTGGGCGTGAGCGTCGACGTCATTCCCGAGCCGGAATCGCCGGCGTTCGCCGCGTTCGTTTCGATCTTTGCGGGCGCGCACCGCGTTACCGCTACGGTGCTTTCGAGCGAACCGCGCATCGTAGAAATCGACGGCTACGAACTGGATGCGATACCGCAAGGTGCCTGGATCGTCACGCATCATGAAGACGTGCCCGGAATGGTCGGACGCGTCGGCACGATTTTGGGTGATGCGGGCATCAACATCTCTACCATGCAAGTGGCGCGCCAAAGCGGCAGCGATCGCGCGCTGATGGTCCTCGTGGTGGATCGCCCGCCCGAACCGCAGCAATTGGAAGCATTGCGCGGCGTCGCGGGCATGCGCCGCGTCGACGCTGCGGCGTTTTAGTTCGAGTGGCGCCGATTCGCATCGCTCGTCACGGTGAGACGACGTGGAACGCCGTCGGGCGTTATCAAGGACGGCTCGAAACGCCGCTCTCACCGCTCGGGCAAGCACAAGCGGCGGCTTTATGCGGTGCGCTGCGCGATAAGGGCATCAAGCGGATCGTTTCCAGTCCGTTGTCGCGCTGCGTGCAAACGGCCTTGCCGTTATCGCTCGCAACCGGCGTTCCGGTCGAAACGGACCCGTTGTTAATCGAAATCGCGCACGGGACGTGGGAAGGACGCTACCGCGAAGAAATCGCGCGGTCCGAACCGGAGCTGTATTATGAGTGGCGCGAGCATCCGGAGCGCGTGAAATTCCAGGGCGGCGAGAGCTTGGAAGACGTGCTGAACCGGTGGAAAACCTTCGTGGCGACCTTCAATGCCTCGGTCGATACGCTGCTGATGACGCACGACGTCGTCGTTCGCGTGGCATTGCTGGAACGTACGGGGCGAGGAATCGATCAGCTGCGAACCGTGCGTGCTCTCAATGGCGCGTACAGTGAATTCGACGTCGAAGGCAACACCTGGACGTTGCGCAGCGAGTGCGTCGACGGGCACTTGGCCGGCCTTGCCGCAGACCCCGAGCGCCAAGCGCTTTGACCCTGACCTTCGTCCGCCACGGCGAAACGGATTGGAACCGCGAACGCCGCTTTCAAGGCCAGTCCGACATTCCGTTGAATGGCCAAGGCCGTTTGCAAGCTCGCGCGGTCGCCCGCGCACT
Source organism: Vulcanimicrobiaceae bacterium (assembly GCA_035938175.1). Classification (GTDB taxonomy): domain Bacteria; phylum Vulcanimicrobiota; class Vulcanimicrobiia; order Vulcanimicrobiales; family Vulcanimicrobiaceae; genus DASRDE01. Next base: position 140,286 of record DASZHD010000018.1, on the reverse strand, counting down.
GGCGCGCGAAACGTTCGATAGCGTCGTCAGCAGCGATCTGGTACGCGCGATGGAAACGGCGCGCGCCGTGCGAACGGCGACGCCGGTGAAAGCCGATCCGCGCTGGCGCGAGTTCGCCTTCGGCGAGTGGGAAGGCTTGACGTGGGAACAAATTCTGCAGCGCTGGCCCGAGCGCGCGGCACAAGGCGCAGCCAGCGCGCGATCGTACGCACCGCCCGGCGGCGAGACGTTCGATCAAGTGCGTGAACGCGTCGGCGAGGCACTTGACGAAATGCGCGCGTCGGGCGTGCAAAATGCGCTGATTGTGACGCACGCGGGTCCGCTTCACGCGATGCTGCACCATCTGTTCAGCGATCCGCAGGCCGACACCCAGGAATTGCTCGCCGTTCGCTTCACGCCGGCCAGCATTACGCGCGTTCGCCTCGAGCCCGACGGCAACGAACTGCTGCTGCTGAACGATGTGTCACACTTGTAGCGACGGCGTCACTCATCCCGCCGGATGCAGCAGCTCGTAGAAAATTTCGATCGTATCCACGAGACGCGGTCCGGGGCGATTCACGTACGCATTGCCGTCGACCGCGTACACCCGGTTGCCGCGAACGGCCCGTAGCGCGTTCCACACCGGCACGTTTCCCAATTCGCCGATAGCGCGCTCCGTCGCCGCGAGATCGAAGCCGCACGGTGCGACGATTATTGCGTCGGGATCGGCTTGTGCAATTGCGTCCCACGTCAGCGTTTGCGAATTGCGGCCGGGATTTCCCAGCACGCAGATGCCGCCGGCGGCTTCAACGAGGCCCGGCGTCCAATGGCCCGCGCTCATCGGCGGGTCGGTCCATTCCAGTACGAGGGTGCGGGGTTCGATCGAGCTGCGCGCCTTTTCACGGGTGACCTTTTCGCGAACCGCCGTCTCGCGCGCTCCCAGCGTCTGCACGAGATCGCGCGCGCCTTCGACACGATCCGTCAGTTCGCCGAGGGTCAGGATCATCGCATACACGTCTTCCAGCGAACTCGGCTCCAACGAAACGATGCGCGCGTCGCTGTTTAAACGGCGCACGGCGCGATCGACGATCGAATACGATACCGCGCACACCTCGCACAACTCTTGCGTGACGATCAGGTCCGGCGCCAACTGCTCCAGCAGATCGCTGTCCAGCGAATACAGGCTGGAGCCTTGGTGGAGTGCCTTGCGGACGTGACGGTCGATCTCCGACGCGCGTGCGGCCTGCGGCAACGCCGACGCCGTCAGGCGCGGCAGAGATTGTGCTTCGGGCGGATAATCGCATTCATGCGTGATACCGGCGACGTCCGACCCCGCGCCGATTCCAAACAGAATTTCTGTTGCGCTGGGGAGCAAGCTGACGATTCGCATGCGCCTGGCTATCGTAGCACGATCGAATGCCGCACGCCTGCCGTTACCCGCACGACCGTCACGGCACCGTACCGGTCCTTTGTAATTTGCGTGCGCCGCGGCGTGCTGTCCACAAGCACCGTCTTGGCGGGCGCATGAATGCGAACTACGTACTGTGCGAGCGCCGGTTTATATGTCCCGGCGGGCGCGCCGAACGTCACGCGCGCGCCCTCCACTGTTAACTGTGCGCTGATTCGCTGCTTGAAGTATGCACCCGATTCGTACGCGTAGGTGCTCCCGTCATCATCGTAATACTCAAAGTCCGATGTCGCCCGAGAGGGAAACACGTCCACCGTAACCTCGCGTACGGGGTGCTCGCCGACGTACTGCTGCGGCACCATAGTCGGAATGATGGCGCCGGCGCGGATGAAGAGCGGAACGTCGTTCCAGGTATCGGGATTGACCCGATACGAGATCCATTGCTTCCCCGAATACTGCTTCCCGCGAAAGTAGTCGATCCACGTTCCCGGAGGCAAGAAGACGCTGCGATGCGCTTGTCCTTCACCGAATACCGGCGCGACCAAGAGCCACTTGCCGAACATCCATTCATCGTTGACGTACGGAATCGTATCCGTCGCGTCATTCGGGTATTCCCAGAATAACGGGCGCACGAGCCCCACGTTGCGTTCGTACGCTTCGCGATCGTAGCTGTAGATGTACGGAAGAAGTGTGTGCCGCAGCAGAATGGCGCGTTTGGCGACTTGCTCCGCCGCCGGGCCGAAATACCACGGCTGGCGGTGCTGGCCCAACGTGCAGTGCACGCGCATTATCGGAACGAATGCCGCGAACTGCATCCAGCGAGCGTAGTTTTCGGGCGTCGGGGTGCCGAAAAAGCCGCCGGTGTCCATGCTCCATTTCACTTCTCCGAGATCGATCGTGGAAAGCATGCGGGTCGATTGATCCAGCATGGAGTCAAAGCCGAAGCTGATGTCGCCGGACCATTCCGCATACGCGTAGCGCTGCGCGCCCAAGTAGAAGTTGCGGTTCAGCGACCAGACGCGCGTATTTCCGGAACTGCGCGCGCCTTCGTACAGCGCGCGCTCCATGTTCGCAAATTGAAAATTGTCGAACGCGAAGCCGTCGTGCATATCGGCCTCGTCGTTCCAGAAGCCGACAATGCCTGAGCGGTATGCAGGCAGCGTATGCTGCCAAAACCAGCGGCGCGCGCCGGCCTTGGAAAAGTCGATGTCTCGGGCAAGCCGCTTGCTGAAATAATCCGGATACGGCGCTTCGGGATACCAAAATCCACGGCTCGTTGCAAACGCTGCGGCCTGTGTCGGCTCTCCTTGCGAGTTGGTGAGCAGAATACGCGGTTTGAGGATGCCGGCCAAACGAACGCCTTGCGCGGCCATCTCGTTCGCGAATCGTCCGGAAGCACCGCCGGGAAACTTGTCGGGGTCGACGTTCCCGGCGCCGCTCGTACTGTTCCACCGCCACTCGCCGTAATCGTCCTCGCCCCACGCTTTCCAATCGAAATCCAGGATGAACGCATCGAGCGGAATCTGTTTTTCACGGTACGTTTTCACGTAGCCGCGCACGAGCGGCTCCGTCGTTCCCCATTGGCTGTTCAAAAACCCGAGCGTCCACTTCGGCGACATCGGGGGCGTACCGGAAATCGCTCCCACCGCGGCCATGACGTCTTCCGGCGTACCCGCGATGAAGAATGCGTCGACGTCCGCGCGCGATCCGTGCGAGAAACGCAGCGAAGGGCCGTCGATCGAAAAATCTCCGCCATTCGAATCCACGAGCATTCCATATGTCGTGGTATACACGAGCGGTGCGCCGCCGTCGCCTTGCGCGTTTGCCGCAACGCGTCCGCCGAAGCGAAGGACGCCGTTTCGCGGATCCTGGTGAACGTCGACATTCGATCCGGGCAGACTGAAGCCGTCGATTCCGTAGAAATTTCCGTTCGCATCGTGATCGAAACGTAGGGACCCGCGCGAAAAGGATCCGTTCGAGAGAAACGGCGTCCCGGCGTTGCCGGAGACGTCGATGCGAATCGGATGCGTGTACACGGTTACGCGGAGTTGCGGCGTGCCCAGCCGGTATGCCGTTCCGTCGTAGCTGCAGGCTGCAGGCACGTTCACGAAATTCGGATGCGGACTGAGTACGAGCGTTTGAGGTGAAGTGAATCCATCCGGTTCGTAGTGAACGCGCACGACGTTCGGTGCGACGAAGCGCACGATCAGCTTGTCGCGCCCGTCTTGCGCGACGAGCTGACCCGCTAGTACACAGGCAAGCAGCGTCATGCCCGCTCAATGCGGTACAAGGGCGCCCGAATCCTCACGGACTGTACACCGATGTGGTATCGGCGCCGAAACGGGAATAACCGTTCGGCAGTATGGAGGAACGGACGGCATCCGAGCCGGCGCCGCGCAACAAAGGGCAACGGTACCGGCAGGTCATGGCGACGCTCGCCCGGCACGGGATCGGCGTCGTAGCTCACGGTGACGAAGCGGAACGCGCGCGTCACCTGCGTGAAGTGTGCGAAGAACTCGGGACGACGTTCATCAAGCTCGGTCAAGTACTCGCAACGCGAGGCGACGTGCTTCCCGAGCCGTATCGCATCGAACTGCGCAAGCTGCAAGACTCCGCTTCCCCGGTACCGGCCGAAGAAATCGAGCGCGTCATCGAAGACGAGCTCGGGGCGCCTCCGGCGGATCTCTTCCGCACGTTCGATCGCACGCCGCTGGCGGCCGCCTCCATCGGTCAGGTTCATGCAGCCACGCTTGCGGACGGACGGCAAGTCGTCGTCAAAGTCTGCAAGCCCGGCGTCGACCGCTTGGTGGACATCGATCTCGAAATTCTTTCGGATCTCATCGACACGTGGTCGGACCGGTTCGAATTTCTCGCACAGTACGATGCGCGCGGACTCATGCGTGAGTTCGGCGATACGCTGCGCGCGGAGCTCGATTACCGCCGCGAGGCGGCGAACGTCAAACTCTTTCGAGACGAATTCGCCGAGCAGCGCGGCTACGCACTTCCCGAGGTAATCGATCGCTATTCGACATCGCACGTGATCACCATGACGCGCGTAAGCGGTATGGATCTGAGCGAGATCGCCGCGTTCCCCAAACGGCGGCGCAAAACCGTTGCGGGACGCGTGGCGCGATTCGTGTTGGAGCCCGTGTTTTCGCTCGGTGTTTTCCACGCCGACCCGCACGCCGGAAATTTTTCAGTAACGGCAGACGCGTCGGTCGCCGTCGTCGACTTCGGGATGGTCGGACGGCTGACGCCGGAGATGCGCCGGCGCGTGGCCGACGTGCTTATCGCAATGGAACGCCGCGATGCCGAACGGCTGGCGGATCGGGTCGTCGAAATCACGGCGCCCTTGCGTCCGGTCGATCGCGCAGGCTTGAGCGCCGAACTGGACCGCTTGCTGGAGCAGTACGTAGCAGTATCGCTGGAAGAGCTCTCGTTCGGCGACGCCATCGGAGATTTGCTGGAGATATTCCGGCGCTTCGGTTTGCGACTGCCTGCGAATCTGGCGCTGCTTTTCAAGGCGCTGATGATGTGCGAGGGCTTGTTGCGCGCGATCGATCCCGACGCGAGCCTGAGCGAATATCTCGAGCCGCTTGCGGCAAAATTGGCCTTCGGCACCGGTTCCGGCGAGGAGTGGAGCGATCGCCTTCGCGACTCGGCACGCGATGCGGCGCAGTTGAGCATCGAACTGCCGCGACGAATCGACCGCGTGATGGGCGAGGTAGAACGCGGAAATCTTCGGGTTTGGACGCGCGTAGAAGACGTCGAAACGATTCTCAAACGCTTCGAACGCGCGGTCGAACGCGCGAACGCATCGATGCTGGCGTCCGCGTGCATCGTCGGTCTTGCAATCGTGATGCTGTTCTACCACCCGCAGGGCTGGCAAACGTGGATTGGGGTGATCTTCTGGGTGGCATTTGCGGCCGCGATGCTGCACGTCGTGCGTACGCTCGTGGCTTTACGGCGATGACCCTTATTGCGTAGATTCTTCGTGCTCTTTATATTGTTGCGGGTCGAAGTACCAGTCCGGTACCGATGCGGGCAGCGCGAAATTCCAGAGGCTCGTGGATGCAAGCGTGCATCCGCCGGGGGAGCGATTCGCCCGCTGCGGCGAGTACACGCAGATGAACTGTAAGTACCAGACGTTGTCCGAATCCGGAACGGGGCCGAAGTCGTAACGGATCGTCACCGCGGATTGGCCGCTCGGAACCTCATACGTAATCTGCCACATGCGGTAATCCGAAGCATCGATGAGCATGTCGCGAATCTCATAACGCCGCGGATCGTAACGCGGCTGGAGAACCAGATCGTATACGTGCCGGCCGTGAAAACGCGTCGAAGGACCGAAACTCACGGCATATGCATCGGCGTAGGCGTGTACCGAGGCAATCACTTTTTGATCCTCGGGCTGTGCAGGCGGCAGCGAAAACGGGTCCGCCTGTAATACGCCGCTGCAATGCACCATGCTGACGCAGAAGCCGAGCGGGGCGCCGTAGGGGCCCGTCAGACGTACTCCGGGCGCCACATAGACGCGGCCGTCGGGATTCTGCGGCAGGGTTCGAGTATACGCGGCGCCGTCCGACGTGCGGATGATGACGAGTACCGGATCGTCGCGATCCTGCACGCGGCTTGTGAACTGCACGTAGGGCGGCAGCTGTTGCGCGTGCCACACCTGCTGGGCACGTTGCAAAACCTGCACCGGCACGGGCGGCACAGGCATGCGCGGCTACTGCCCTTGCGCCAGCGAAAAACCCCGGGCACCGTCGAACGTGTACAGTCCCTCGGTTTTTACCACGTCGAATCCGGCGTTCGTGACCGCTTCGATAAGCTGCACCACATGGCCGGTGTTGAACGGCCGCCCTTCAAAACGGCAGCACCAATGATCGCTCCAAAACGTATCCGGGTTGCCCTGCGGCCATACTTTGGTGCCGCGATTGCTGATCACGGTCAAGCGCGTGCCCGGAACGGCCACCGACGATAGACTTTGCGCGATGCGATCGGGGTTGCCGCCCGGCAGATCGATGAACACGTCGACCCCAACGTGTTCCTTTGCGGCGCGCGCACCTTCGGCACGGGCGGAGATGTCCATTTGGGCGCCCTTTGCATACTCTACGGGCTCCAGTTTTTGCGGATTTTCACCCATGCGTGCGATGACGGCATCGGCAAATTCGCGAGTCCCGACTTTCTGTTTGCTGACGCCTTCCTTGAAAATGTCGTAGGTGTGCACGCCGTCTTCGATCGTGCGCAGCCAAGCGTTGTGCGCTTTTTCGGCGATTTCGCCTTGGCCGATGTGCGAGAGCATCAGTAGCGCACCGTGCAGCAGGCCGGACGGGTTGGCGAGATTCTGCCCGGCGCGGCGCGGAGCGGAGCCGTGAATCGCTTCGAACATCGAGCAGTGATCGCCGATGTTCGCGGATCCCGCCAAACCGACGGAACCGGTGATCTGCGCCGCGACGTCGGATAAGACGTCGCCATAGAGATTCGGCATCACGAGGACGTCGAACGCTTCGGGCGTGTCGGCCATTTTCGCCGCGCCGATGTCGACGATCCAGTGTTCGTTTTCGATGTCCGGATATTCCTTAGCGATTTCGTCGAAGATCTTGTGGAACAGGCCGTCCGTGATCTTCATGATGTTGTCTTTGGTGAAGCAGGTGACTTTCTTACGCCGGTTGGCCCGCGCATACTCGAATGCGTAGCGCACGATCCGCTCGCTGCCCGGGCGTGAAATCAGCTTCAGGCACTGCGTCACTTGATTGGTCTGGCGGTGCTCGATGCCGCCGTACACGTCTTCCTCGTTCTCGCGCACGATCACCAAGTTCATGTTCGGATGCTTCGTCGCGACGAACGGATACAGCGACGCGCACGGGCGCACGTTGGCATACATTCCCAGCGTCTTGCGCACCGTAACGTTGAGCGATTTGAAGCCGCCGCCTTGCGGCGTCGTGATCGGCGCCTTCAAGAACACTTTCGTGCGCCGCAGCGATTCCCACGAAGCGTCTTCGATTCCGTTGGAAAGACCGCGGTTGTAGACGCTTTCTCCGATCTCGATGTTTTCGATGTCGAGCTGCGCGCCGCCGGCGGTGATGATCCGCAGCGTCGCATCCATGATCTCAGGGCCGATGCCGTCTCCGTAGGCGACGGTAATGGGCGTCTTCTTTGCGGTCATCATCGTGGTCACCGTGATTGTCTCCTTGGCGGATAAGTCGTGTAGTTAGGAAGCCGCGCAGCGGAACTTTGCGTACATGTACGGATAATCGCCGTAAAACCAGTTGCGGAACGAGCGGCGAATCAATTCGCGTGAGGTGACGGGCGAGGCGCCTTTCATGACGTAATGCTTTCCGTCGAAGAAATCGGCGCTGTATTGCGGATAGCTTGCCATCGGCTCGAAGCCGGGGAAAGGCGCGAACACCGTTTGCGTCCACTCCCAGCCGTTGCCCGCGAGCTGCTCCACACCCCAGGCGCTGGCGCCGGCGGGAGTCGCGTCCACGGGCTCCGGATCGAACCGCCGGAAATCGAAATTGCCATGCTGCGGTTGCGGAGCTTCGCTGCCCCACGGATGTTCGCGCGTTTCACCGTTCGGAGAGGAATACGCCGCGCGATGATACTCGGGTTCGCTCATCAGCCGCAAGCCCTTCCAGGCGGCATACGCGCGCGCTTGTTCGTTCGTGGCGTATACCGGCCAAGATTCCGGCATCAGCAGTTCTTCGAAGACGCCGAGCAAACGGAATTCGCCGTCCCGCTCGATCCAAAACGGCGGAACCGGTCCGCCGGCATTCACGAATTCGCGATATTCCGCGTTGGTCACGGGATAGCGCTGTACGCGGAAAGCGGGAACCTCGACGTCGTACTCGTCGAATTCGTTGTCCCAGCCGAAGGCGATTGCATCTTTGTGCGCGCCCAATCGTGCGACGCCCGCTGGTATGTCGATCAGCGAGTTGGCCGCCGGCTGCGAATCGCGGTGCGTCTGGGACACTGCGTTTTTGCGGTCTGCAGCGAGCCGGTGAATGATGTAGACGAGCGTTTCGTGATGCATCTGCTCGTGCTCGAGTATCGTATACACGGACTGCCCGCGCACCAGCCGCGGAACGCGGTCGTCAATCAGCTTGGCTAAAGCGATCGCCGCGTAGACGCGCTCGTCACAGCGCTTCCCGAAGGCGACGATTTGCTCGCGTGCCGGCCAGTCGCCGCGTTCCAGGCTTTTTGCGGCTGCCGCGCTGCCGGGATCGATGCCGCGTTCGAACAGCTTTTCCAATTGCGCGTCGAGCGGTGCTTCACCCAATGCCCGCTCGTTCAGCACCAGAAAACTAAACGCGGGTAAATGCCCTTCGTAAAACGCGAACGGGTGGCGCAAGGCGATCGGACGCGAGTAATACGAACGCGGATCTATCAGATCGAAGAGTTGCTTACTGCGTTCGCGGTTTCGCCGGTACCAGCGGGACAGCGCATCGCGGTCCAAGACCTGTTCCGCGGCGGCGATCGTGGTCATGGGGGGTGCTTATTCCGTGCTCCGGCCGGTTCCTCGCGAGGCGTCGATGAAGGTTGCCAAGGCTGCCGAGTCGAGCGGCCGCGAGAAGAGGTACCCCTGCGCCCGATCGCAGCCGTATTGCCGCAGGAGCGTCAGCTGGGACTGCGTTTCAACACCTTCGGCGACGATTTTTAGACCCAGACTGTGTCCCATGGCGATCATGGCACGAACGATCGTTTCATCGCTCGGCTCTCTGCCGATACCGGCAATGAACGAGCGGTCGATTTTCAGGTGGTCGATTTCGAATTTACGCAGATAATTCAAGGAGGAGTGGCCGGTGCCGAAATCGTCGACGCCGATGTGGGCGCCGAGACGCTTGATCTTGCGTACGGTATCCACCGCGTGCGGAATGTCCGAAATCGCCATACTCTCGGTGATCTCGATCTCCACGAAGCGCGGATCCAGCCCCGCGGCATCCAACAGCTCCTGCAGACGCTCGCACAGATTTTGTTGATGGAACTGACGCGCGGAGATGTTTACCGCCAGCGACAGAAGCGGGCCTTTCTCGTGAAACCCGCGGATACACTCGGCCGCGTGCTTGACGATCCACTCGCCGAGCCGCACGATCAGCCCGCTCGCTTCGGCCGTGGGAATGAACTCGTCGGGATAGACGAGGCCGCGCGCGGGATCGTTCCAGCGCACGAGCGCTTCGACGCCCCGGATCTCTTCGGTACTCACGTCGACGATCGGTTGAAAGTGCAGCGTAAATTCGTCGTTTTCGATCGCGCGGCGCAACAGCTTTTCCTGCGAAAGACGCGTCGTGATCGGCGCTTCGAGCACCGGATCGTAAAAGTAGTAGCCGTTGCCGCCCCGGTCTTTGACCTCGTACATCGCAATTTCGGCGTTCTTGATCAGCGTCTGATCGTCGCGGCCGTCGGCAGGATACATCGAAACGCCGGCGCTGGCCGTGATGAACTGCTCGAAACCCTCCAAGCGGTACGGTTTTTCGATTTCGCGCAGCAGGTCGAGCGCGATCTCTGCGAGATCGTCGCGGCCGCCGGGCTGCCGCACGAGCACGGCAAACGCGCCGCCGGTCATCCGCGCGATCATGTGGCGATCGGCGACGGCTGCTTTCAAGCGGTGCGCGACCATTTGCAAGAAACGGTCGCCCATTGCGTGGCCCAGCGTGTCGTTGATGTCCTTGAAGCGATCGAGGTCGAAATACACGACTGCAAGCGGCCCGCCCCGGCGTTCGTTGACGTCGATCAGTGCGTCACGCAGACGTTCTTGAAAGTACGCGCGGTTCGGTAACCCCGTCAGCGAATCGAAGTACGCGAGCGTCCGCAGTGCGCCGCGTGCGCGCCGCCGTTCCAATGCGCTGCCGACGAGCGCCGACATCAACGCGAGCGTGTCCAGGTCGGTTTCTTCGAATTCTTGATTGCGCGGCGCTTGTGAGGAGAATACCAACGCACCGTGAACGGCGCCGGCGACGACGAGCCGCGATGCAATCCACGACCGGAACGAGTCGCCCTCCTCTCCGCGATGCGCCGCGGCAGGCTCGCGCAGTGCCATCACGCGTCGCGCGATCTCCAGGAGTTCGGAATCGGCCGCGGCAAGCGGTTCCAGCGTGTCGTAGCGCAGATCGACCGCGAGGTCGCCGTTCTTCGCAACGATCGCGCCGCTTTCCATCGCCAACAGCCGGCAGCCCGTTTGGAGCGCCGCCATCACTTGCGCATCGCTGTCCGGGCCTGTGGCGAGCAGGTACAAGTCGCGGATCCGCTGCGACTGCTGCTCGAGCTTGCGCGCGGAAACCCGGCTCTGCGTGATGTCCTGCATCATGCAGTACACCGCTACGATTACGCCCTGCGCGTATTTCGGAAACAGCGTGATGTTGGCGGTGAACTGCCCGCCGATAAGGTTCGAGGACGTGACCTCGTAGCGGACCGTCTCACCATCGACCGCACGAGCCAAAAATGCACTGACTCGTTCGAACGTGGCAGCGTCGACGAGTTCGCGCAGCGTCCGGCCGGCGATCTGCTCGCGCAGCGCGCCCGCCATGGCTTCGCCTGCGCGGTTAATGTCGAGCACCGTTCCATCAGTCGCCAAGAGCACGATCCCGTCGGGATTGTGATCGAACAGCGACCGGAAGTCGCCTTCCAGATCCAGCAGTTCTTCGCGCTGCGCTGCGACGGTTCGCTCCGCTCGCATCCGTTCCGTGATGTTTTCCAGCAAGCCGTACACGCCGGCCACGCGGTTCTGAGAAATAATGGGTAGCGCAGTTGCCTCGTATTCGATCAGCAGGCCGTCCGCAGCGTACGCGTCGATGGGAAACGACACCGTTTCGCCGCGCATGGCTTGCGACAAAAAGACGCGCAGGCGATCGCGCTGGCTGGGCGGCACGAAATCCGCGACGCAGCGGCCGATCACGGCCTCGCGCGCATATCCGCTGACGCGCAGCCCCGCCGGGTTGACGTCCGTGATTTTGTTCTCCGTGTCGATCGCGAGCACGACGGCGGGGTTATGTTCGAACAGCAGGCGAAAATTGGCGCGCGCCTGACCGATTTCGTTGACGGCGTTGGAATTCTCGGCGGCACTCCGCCACGTCACGTCCGTTAGCGCGAAAAACACGTGCACGCCGGAATCCCCGGTCACGGGAATGCTGGTGATCTCGCACCAGATCGTCGTTCCGTCTGCGCGCAGCAGCTCCAAATCGCGCGAGAGCGATCGGCCGACGTACGCGGCATCCAACGCTTCGTCGGCGAAGACGCGGAATGCGACGCGGTCCGTTTCGTGCGTGCTGCAGCCGATCAGGCGCTCCTGCGGAAACCCGGTGATCTTGGTGAAGGCCGGATTACACGCGACGAACACCCCGTTGCGATCGACGGCGGCTATGCCGTACGGCGCGTTGCGAAAAAAGGATTCGAATGCGTCGGGGTTAGCGAGCCAAGTACTCATAGAGCCCGTGAACGCCACCCTCGCGTCCGTATCCGGATTCCCGATACCCTCCGAACGGCGAACTCGGATCGAAAACATTGAACGTGTTGCACCAGACGACACCCGCTTTCAACTGCCCGGTAACCCACATATTTTTGCTGCCTTTGTCGGTCCACACGCCCGCAGATAGCCCGTACGGTGTGTTGTTGGCCTTTTCGATCGCTTCATCGGGCGTCCGGAACGTTAGAATCGAAAGCACCGGACCGAAAATTTCTTCGCGTGCGATGCGGTGTGCTTGCTGAACCTGCGTGAAGAAGGACGCCGGGAAAAAATACCCGCGATCGGGTAATTGACACGACTGCTGTACGAGCACGGCGCCCTCGTCGATACCGCTGCGCACCAGTTCCTGAATCTTGTCCAACTGCGTGCGCGAATTTATCGCGCCGATGTCCGTGTTCTTGTCGAGCGGATCCCCCAAGCGCAGCGTTTGAAGGCGTTCGGTGAGCCGCACGACGACTTCGTCGTGAACGCTTTCCTCCACGAGCAGCCGCGAACCGGCGCAGCAGACGTGACCTTGATTGAAATAGATACCGTTGACGATGCCTTCGATCGCCTGATCCATCGGTGCGTCCGCGAAGACGATATGCGCGGCTTTACCGCCCAGCTCCAGCGTCAAGCGCTTGCCTTTGCCCGAAAGTTCGCGCGCAATTGCTTTCCCGACTTCGGTCGATCCGGTGAAGGCGATTTTGTCCGCGCCGCCGTTTGCAACGAGCGCGGCGCCGGTAGCACCGTCTCCGGTCAGCACGTTGACGACGCCCGGGGGGAGATCGGCTTCCTGTACGATCTGCGCCAGTGCAAGGGCGGTGAGCGGCGTCGTTTCCGCGGGTTTCAGAACGACGGTATTGCCGCAAGCCAGCGCCGGCGCCAATTTCCACGCGGCCATCAGCAACGGAAAGTTCCACGGAACGATCTGCGCCGCGACGCCGAGCGGTGCCGGTTCGCGCTGCGCGCGCATGGCCCACGCCAGTTTATCGGCCCATCCCGCGTAATAGAAGAAGTGCGCGGCTGCTGCCGGGATGTCGAAATCGCGCGATTCTTTGATCGGTTTTCCGCCGTCGAGCGTTTCCAGAACGGCAAGTTCGCGCGAACGCTCGGTAATCGCCCGCGCGATCCGGTAGACGTACTTCGCCCGATCGGCCGGGCGCATTTTGCGCCAGTACTTGTCGTACGCTTTGCGAGCCGCGCGAACGGCGCGATCGACATCGGCGGCATCCGCGTAGGCGACTTCGCTAAGCCGCTGTTCCGTCGCGGGATTGAGCGTTTCGAAATACCGGCCGCTTCTGGGCGCCGTCCATTCTCCGTCGATGAACAAGTCGTAGCGATCCGCGATACGGGGTACGGTGGTTTCCGGCGCCGGAGCGTACTCGAACACGGCCATCGTCAGTCTTTCGGAAAGTAATCGAGCCCGGCGTAATTGCCGGTCAGCTCTTTTTCGTACTGCATCAGCAGGTCGTCCAGCAAAGAACTGGCGCCGATGCGGAACAGCTGCGGCGTCAGCCACGCATCGCCGAGCGTTTCTTTTACGATCACGAGATATGTCAGCGCCTGTTTCGTCGTTCGCACGCCGCCTGCGACTTTGAGACCCGCGCGGCGTCCAGTGCTGCGCGCGTAGTCGCGGATCGCTTCGCACATCGTGACCGCGACCGGATACGTCGCGTTCGTTCCGACCTTGCCGGTAGACGTTTTGATAAAATCCGCGCCGGCTTCCAGCGCTAAGCCGGCTGCGCGCCGCACGTTGTCGTACGTGCCGAGCTCGCCGGTTTCGAGAATCACTTTCACGTGTACCGGACCGCAAATTCGCTTGACCGCAACGATTTCGTCGAAAACGTCCTGCGCGCGTCCCGATAAAAACGCGCCGCGATCGATGACCATGTCTATCTCGTCCGCGCCGGCGTCGAGCGCAGCGCGCGCATCCGCCAATTTTACTTCGAGCGACGAGAGGCCGCTGGGAAATGCGGTCGCGACGGACGCTACGCGTACGCCGGAACCTTCCAACGCCGCTTTTGCGACGGAGACGAGGCTCGGGTACACGCATACGGCGGCGACGCTGGGAACGTCGGGTAAACGCGGCGACGGGCGGCGCGCTTTTGCGCACAGCGAGCGCACGCGGCCCTGCGAATCTTTCCCTTCGAGCGTCGTCAGATCCATGCACGCCGCGGCCAAACGGATTCCGGCCGCTTTGGCGCTGGTTTTAATGGAACGTTTTGCGAGATCGCTTGCCCGCGTTTCGAGCATTACCGCATCGACGGCCACGCTCACCGCCCACCCCTTTTTGCGGGCTTCACAACGTCCCGCGTTTCTCTTGTTCTTTCTCGATCGACACGAAAAGCGCTTTGAAGTTTCCCTTGCCGAAGCTCAGCGAGCCCTTGCGTTGAATGATTTCGAAGAAGACGGTGGGGCGATCTTGAAGCGGCTTTGTGAAGATTTGCAGCATGTAGCCCAAATCGTCACGGTCGACGAGAATCCGCAATTCGCGCAATACGGAGGTTGCTTCGTCGATGCGGCCTACGCGGGCTTCCAGATCGTCGTAATAGGTGTCGGGTGTATCCAGAAATTCGACGCCGTTGGCTTTGAGCGCGCGAATAGTCGACACGATGTCGTCGGTGCGGATGGCGATGTGCTGGACGCCCGCGCCGCCGTAGAAATCGAGGTACTCCTCGATTTGCGATTTCTTTTTGCCGGCGGCCGGTTCGTTGATCGGAAACTTGACGCGGTGGTCCGCATCAGTCATGACTTTGGACTTGAGCGCCGTGTATTCGGTTGAAATGTCCTTGTCGTCGAACGAGACCAGCTGCGAGAACCCGAAGACGCGGGCGTAGAAGTCGCCCCAGGAATCCATTTCACCCCAGCCGACGTTTCCGACGCAATGGTCGATGAATTGCAAGCCCGGCTTCTGCGAAAACGGATAACTCTTGCGCTGCTCGACGTAGCCTGGGAGAAACGGTCCCGTATAGGCGTCGCGCTGAATGAAACTGTGGACGGTGTCGCCGTAGCTCGCGATCGTGGCTTTGACGACGGTACCGTGTTCATCGCGAAACTCGGATGGCTCCAAGACGGGCTTCGCGCCGCCCGCAACCGCCATCTCAAACGCAGCGCGCGCGTCCGAGACCAGGATTGCAATATCTTTGACGCCGTCGCCATGTGCGGCCACGTGCTGCGTGATCTCGTCGTTCGGACGCAAGCTCGACGTGATGACGAAACGCAGCTTGTTTTGCTGTAAAACGTAAGAAGCCCGATCCTTGACGCCGGTTTCCGGACCGGCGTATGCGATTTGCTCGAAGCCGAAGGCGGCGCAATAGTAGTACGCGGCTTGCTTGGCGTTGCCGGCGTAGAACTCAATGTAATCCCAGTCGATTTTTGCGAGCGGATTGGCCGCTTGCGAAGTCGTCGCAGTCATGACAGAAGGGCAGTTTGCGAGCTGACCGAAGCGGCCCTGTATGTCCACCTCGGCAGCTCCGCTCCCCGCCGTTCGTGCCGCGCTTTCAGGATTGATCGACTATGCGGGGCTGTTTCCGCCCGCGCAGCTCGATATGGCCGCCGCGGTCGCGGAATACGGGCGTGCGCGCCGCAGCGACGCCGCGTGGATGCTGGGGCGATTCATCGTTCCCGCGTCCCGGATCGGCGAACTGCGCGCGGCGATTCCCGCAAGCGAGGCTTCTCTAGCGCTCAGCGTGATTCTCGACGCCGATTGGGATGCCGAAGAGCTCGCGGCGGTGCAGCGATCCGACGCCGTGATGCGGGTGGAAACGCTCGAAATTCCGCTGGCCGAGGACGAAATCGCGTCCGCGGCGGCGGCCTTGCAGCGCTCTGCGCTCGCACATGTACCGGTCTACGCGGAGTGGCCGCGCAACGCCGGTTGGCGCGCGGACTTGGACGCCGTGATGCAAAGCGCCGGGGCCGCCGGGCTGGGCGCAAAGATTCGCTGCGGCGGCATCGTGGAGCGGGCTTTTCCCGCGGCGGAAGACGTCGCGGCCTTCATCTTCAGCGCGCATAAGCATGGAGTGCGGTTCAAAGCGACCGCCGGGTTGCACCATCCGCTCCGGCATTTCAACGCACCGTCCGGGTTCACGATGCACGGCTTTTTGAACGTGCTGTTCGCCGGCGTCTTGGCCTTCGGCGGTGCCGGTTTGCAAACGGTCGGCGCCTGCGTCGCCGATGAAGAAGCGTGTGACTTTCAGTTCGACGCGCAAGGACTGCGGTGGCGCGAAGCGAGTGCGACGCTCGCGCAGATTGAAGGCGCGCGGCAGAGCCTGTTTGCCGGATACGGAAGTTGCAGTTTTAGCGAGCCGGTCGACGATTTGCGCGGTTTGGGACTGCTCTAGCCGTGATTGCGGCCGATCTTTCGTCCTGGGTTCCGGTTGAGCCCGGAAGCGATTTTCCGATTCAAAATCTGCCGTACGGCGTGTTCGAGCAGCAAGACGGCGAACCGCACATCGGCGTCGCGATCGGGGAACAGATCTTCGACCTGCATCTCGCGGCCGAAGAAGAGCTTTTCGAGAATGTGGCGGATCGCGCCGTTTTGCAGGCGCCTACGCTCAACGCATTGCTCGCCGCCGGACCCGGCGTTTGGTCCGGTGTACGATCGCGTCTGGCCGATCTGCTCGTCAGCGATTCGGCAGAACTTTCGGCAGAGAGCCGCGATGGGTTTTTGGTAGCGCAGAGTGCCGTACGGATGCTGCTGCCGTTCGCGCCGGGCGACTATGTCGACTTTTACTCGTCACTGGAACATGCGACGAATCTCGGGAAAATTTTGCGGCCGAATACGGAACCGCTGCTTCCGAATTGGCGCTGGATTCCAATCGGGTATCATGGACGATCGAGCACGATCGTCGTAGACGGCACTCCGGTGGTTCGGCCCAACGGCCAGCGCAAAGGTGAGAATGAACCCACGTTCGGACCCACGCGCCTTTTAGACGTGGAACTCGAGATGGGATTCGTCACGGGCTCCGGCAACCGGATGGGAACCGCCATTCCAGTGCAGCACGCGGGCGACCATATCTTCGGCCTCGTGCTCGTGAACGATTGGAGCGCACGCGATATTCAAGCGTGGGAATATCAGCCGCTCGGACCGTTCTTGGGCAAGTCGTTTGCGACTTCGGTTTCGCCGTGGGTCGTACCGTTGGATGCACTGGAACCCTACCGCGTGCGCGGCCCCGAGCAAACGCCCGAACCGCTCGAATACTTGCGAACGTCGCGCGATTGGAATTACGACGTGACGCTGACGGTCGAGTTGCAAACGCCGCGGATGCGGGAACGAGGGTTGCCGGCGGAAATCGTATCGCGGTCGAATTTCAAATATATGTATTGGAACATGGCGCAGCAGCTCGCCCACGCAACGTGTAACGGTACCGCCGTTCGCGCGGGCGATCTGTATGCATCGGGAACGATTTCCGGACCCGATCCGCAGAGCGCCGGCAGTTTGATCGAACTCACGTGGCGCGGCGAACGCCCGCTGCATCTGCAATCCGGAGAAAGCCGCACGTTTTTGGAAGACGGCGACACCGTCACGATGCGCGGCTTCTGCGAGGCGCCGGGGAAGCCCCGGATCGGGTTCGGCTGCGTTCGAGGAACGATCGTACCCTCATAGTGACGGCGATCGTTTTCGGCGCTACCGGCGCAACGGCTCGGCGGGCGCCTCGATCCACGAGCGGTAGTAGTTCTCGTCCTCGATAGCAAGCGTTTGCTCTGCGAGTTGCAGCGGTTTGAACGTGTCGACCATTACGGCGACTTCGTCCGTCGACGTTTTGCCGAGACTGGCTTCAACGGCGCCCGGCTGCGGCCCGTGCGGAGCGCCCGCGGCGTGAAGCGTGATCGAACCCTCTTCGATGCCGCGCCTGCTCATGAAATTACCGCTGACATAGTACAGCACTTCGTCACAGTCCACGCTGGAATGGTTGTACGGCACGGGAATCGCGAGCGGATGGTAGTCGAAGAGCCGCGGCACGAACGCGCAGAACGCGGCGCCGGGCGCTTCGAACGTCGCATGCGCGGGCGGCGGCTGATGGAGCTTGCCGGTTATGGGAGCGAACTCCGCAACGTCGAATGCGTAGGGATAGCAATAACCGTCCCATCCGACGACGTCGCACGGATGGTTTTGCACGATGTAGATCGCGTTGCGGCCGCCGTTGGTGACGCGGACTTCGAATTCGCCGCGTTCTTCGCGCGGCGAGCGCAGCAGCGGTACGCGGAAATCGCGCTCGTAATAGGGAGCTGCCTCGTCGAGCTGGCCGAATTCGTTGCGGTATTTGCGCGGAATTTTGATCATGCCCGAGCTTTCGTGCACCAGCATGCGCGTGGGCGAAGCCGGCAGCAGGCGGTACGTCGTTCCGGTCGGCACGAGCACGTAGTCGTGGTCGCGGTACGCGAGATCGCCGAACGGCGTCTGCAGCGTACCCTCGCCGTAGTGGATGAACAGGAGTTCGTCGCCGCCGACGTTCCGGTAAAAATATTCCATCGGACGTTTGGCGTCGGCAATCGAGATCAGAATATCGGCGTTGCCGAGCAGCGGCGTGCGCGACTCGATCGCGTCTTCGCCTAAGGACATGCCGCCGGTTTTATAGTGCCGGTTACGCAGCGGCTCGTTCGCGTGAAGAACGGGTGCCGGACGGTTCCACTGCCGCACTTCCAGCGTCGCGGTGGGCGGCCGCAAATGGTACAGCAGCGAGTAGACGCTCTCGAAGCCTTTTGTAGAGAAGAGTTCCTCGGCGTACAGGCCACCGTCGGGGCGGCGGAACTGAATGTGGCGTTTGGGCGGCAATTCGCCGGCGCGGACGTAAGACGGCATCAGGGTCCCTCGTTCTCCTCGGGCGCATCCGGCGCGCGTTCGGTTGCGGTGAAGCCGCACGTTTTGTGGGTTGCGTCGCAAAACGGTTTTGTCGACGATTGTCCGCATCGGCAAAGCGCGATATTTTCGCCTGTTATCGTGTACTGCTTTCCATCGCAGTCCGTCAGCGTAACCGGGCCGGTTACGAGGTACGGACCGTTTTCACGGACTTTGATGCGAACTTCGCTCACGCGGAATTCTTGGCGTTCGGAGCGCAATACCCCCGCATGCGCGTAACCGCAGGGGCGCTTGCCGCCGCCGTAGTCCTGGCTGCTTGCACGTCGACGCCGCGTGCGCGGGTAGAACCTGCGCCATCCACCACGTCGCCCGTCTTCACGGGGGGCAAGCCGGTGCGCTTTGCGTTGGAGTCGCGGCCCCTTGGTTTCGACGCGGATGGAAATGCGCAGTGGCTGGTAATCGCACATTTCTTCGATGCACGGGGACGCGTGACGAGGATACTGGCAAACAGCGATCTGGATTGGATATCGCGCGACGGGTACGTGCAGTGGCAGAACCGCATGCGCTTTGGTCAGCCGTCGGCAATCGTCAAAACGCATCGCGACGGGAAGATGACGCTCTTGGTGCGATGCAATAAACCGGCGCTGGGATCGCACGCGATCTCCACCGATACGCGATCGTGGAAATTCCCGCGCGTCGCAGCCGCGGTGCTGGGTGCATATGCCGTGCAGATCGGCTGGTTTCCACAAGAAAGTCAGGCGGTGCGCGTCACGCGTACCGGATGCGGGCGAACACCGGGAACGCGATCGTGGACACGTGCAAGCGGAACGTCGTCGGTTCTCGATACTGCGGTTGGGCCCGGTGAAACGTGCCGTTACGCGGTCGCGCGAGCCGGCGAGTTCGGCAGCGTGACGGTTACGCTTCCACCGGCGCCCCCTTCAGTGCCGCTTACGAACTTTTCCGGTACGGGAATGTGGCTGTACTTCACGACGAATCCGCTCGATCCGATCTACTACGCGAATTTAAACGCCCAGCAAATAGTGGATCGAGCCGTGCGCGCGCATCTGCAGTACGTGGAACTGCGCACGGCCTACGGCGCGTTCTGGCAAATCACTCCGCAGGCGCGGCCGGCGATCGATGCGATAATCGACGGTTTGGCGGCGCACGGGATCGTGACGATCGGCTGGACGGTGCCGCGCGACGACGCCATCGACGACGTTGAAGCGTCCGTCCGAACGGCCTACTATCGCACTGCGCGCGGCACGCCGCTCGGCGGCCTGGCGATCGATCTCGAACGCGGCGACGAATTTATGGGCGGAGCGCCCGATGGTTTGGACGCGCTTTGGAAGTACGTTGCCGCAGTACGCCTTGCGCTCGGCACGCGGTATCCGATCGCCGCGACGATCGAAGATCCGTATCTCGAGCATTTGTCGGAGTCGTCGTATCCGTATGCGCAGATAGCGCGCGTCAGCAGCATCTTGCAGCCGATGACGTACGCGCGAATGTTGCGGCGCCGCCCGCTGAACGCGTCGCAAACCGCGGGCATCGTGCGCGCGTCCTGGGCTGCCGTCAGCGCACTGGCGCGGGCGAACGTGCCGATTAGTATGGGGGCGCAGACGAATGCAATCGGTCCGGGCGGCGCTCCGGAGCCTGCGGAGGTGCTCGCCGCGATGGCTGCGGCAAGAGACTCCGGCGCAATCGGAACGTGTTTTTTTGCGTGGGACGGAACGTCGCCGGCACAGTGGGATGCTATAAGCGATAGAGGCACGTAACGGTTGCCTTTGCCAACGTGTGCTTAGCGATTGCCGCAAGCAGTTGCGGTCCGGTCAAATGTGCGCCTGGGATTTTGGCCACGTCGAGCGCGTAGATCGTCGTGTTGTAATGATGCACTTTGCCGGGCGGCGGACACGGACCGCCGTAGGGATGCTCGCCCCACGACGTCGTTCCGAGCTGCGCGCCGGTAACGGCCGCGTTTTCCGCAAGATGCGTGGTTGCTCCGGAGATGTCGTACACGACCCAGTGGTACCACCCGCCCGGTGCCGGCGCATCCGGATCGTGCATAACGATCGCGAAGCTTCGCGTTCCCGCCGGCGCACCGCGCCAGTGAAGCTCCGGAGAGCGGTTGCCGCCGGTACAACCGCTCTTGTCGTACACCGTGCGCACCGGCATCGTCGAATTCGGCTTGAACGTCGCGCTCGCAATGCTGAACGCAAGTGCCGCGGCAATCACTGCGCTTGCTCCTTGGCGAATTGTTCGTAATACGCTTCCGGACTCATCGGCCGTCCCAGAAAGCGTTTCACTTCAACGTCGGGGTCGTACGTTCGCGATGGCTCCAAGATGTCTTGACGATAGCGCATGCCGACCTCCGGATTTTCGAGTCCGCCGTTTTGGAACGCGGTAAAGAGATCTTTCGCGTAGACTTCCGACCAAAGATATCCATAGTAGCCGGCGTCGTATCCGGCCATCAGATGCGTAAAGCCGGCTTGCTCGTGCGTCCCCGGCGCCGATGGAACCGGCGTTAACCGCGCCCATTCGCGATCCCAAACGCTCGTCGTATCCAGGTGCGGACCGCTGGTGTGATAGACCATGTCTATTTCAGACAGCGCGACGTCCGCGGTCGTAGAGTACGCAAAATTCAAGTACCGCGCTCGCGTCATCGCGGCAATCAGGCTGTCCGGCAGCGGTTCGCCGGTTTTGTAATTGGAGCTGATTTGCTTGAGAATCGACGGCTGCCACACGAAGTTCTCGAGCATCTGCGAGGGCGCTTCGACGAAATCTTGGATGAACGGCTGCGAGAGCGTTTCGTACGGCGCCGTAGCCAGAAGCGTCGCCAGATTATGGCCGAATTCGTGAAAGAACGTCACGACGTCCGCGTGGCTCAACAGCGCCGGATTTCCCGCTGCGGGTTTGGGCCAATTTCCGACGATTACCGCCATCGGCGGGCGCATCGTGCCGTCCGCAAGCCGCCGCGCCGGAAGGACCGAGAAGTTGGCAAAATGCGTATACTTGCCGGGACGCGGATACAGATCGAAGTACGTGGTGCCGATGAATTTTCCGGTCTTACTGTCGCTTACTGAATACTCTAAAACGTCGGGTGCCCAGGCGTCAGCCGGGACAACTTGTTTGAAATCGACGCCCAGCAGCGTGTGGTAGATCTGCAGCACCGAATCGATCGTATGCTGCACCGGAAAGTATTGGCGGATTTCGTTATTGTCGACGGAATACTGCGTCTTACGGAGCACGTTCGCATAATACGTCGAGTCCCACGCCAGCAATGTCGCGTGCGGATCGCCCGTGTCTTTCGCCTTCAGCGCGCTGAGGCGATCCACGTCGATACGGGCTTGCGGCATGGCGCGCGCATCCAGGTCTTCCAGGAATTTCATCACGCGCTGCGGGTTTTGCGCCATGCGGTCGGAGAGCTGATACGCGGCCCACGTTTGATATCCCATAATGTGCGCGAGCCGATCGCGGATCGCAATCGCCTGCTCCAGCAACTGCGTGTTCGGTCCGGCCTGCCGGTTGAAGAACGCCATGTAAAACGCTTGCCGCGCACTTCCGTCCTTTTCGTTTTGCATAAAGCGCGCGTACGTGCTTTCGTCCACCGGAACGGTGTAGCCGGACGCCGTTTTTTGGAAGCCGGCGACGAAGTCCGCGGGCAGCGAAGACGCCTGCGCGGGCGTTATGGAAATCGTCGTCGCATCGTTCGAAAGATTTGCGCCGTACCGGTTTTGGAGATTGGTCAGCTGATTGCTGAGCGTTACGAAGGCCGTTCGCTTGGCTGCCGGAAGGCCGGCTCCGCTGCGCTTGAACGCATCGAGCCAGAACCACAGCGTTTTGCGATCGTACGGGTTCTTTGCCGTGCCGCCGCGCTGCGCCGCTAAGAGGGCCGCGTAAATTTTGGGATTCGCCTGCAGATCGTTCGAAAAGGCCGATTCGTCGTTGCCGCATTGTTCCGACGCGTCCCGCACGTCTTTGGAAGCCGCTACGGAAAACAAAAAGCCTTCCGCGACCGTACGGTCGCTGAGATCCGCGGAGAGATTCTCGAGCGGCAGTACGACGGTTGTGAACGTTTTCGGGCCGCGCAGAGAGGCGATTTGCGCGGCGCGCGTTTTGGCGATCGCGATCTGGGCGGCGCAGTTGGTGCGGATTTGGGCCGCGGTCAGATTCCATGACAAGGTGGCGGCAGCTGCAAAGATCATGGCCAGGTGCTACGGGAGCGGCTTGCAACCGCCCTGGCAGAGCATGCTATCATGCTTCGAGCCATGACGGGGGCCGGGCTGCCCGCGGCGTGAACTTGTGAACCCCGCCAGATCCGGAAGGAAGCAACGGTAAGCGAGCCCTCACGGGTGCCGGGCACAACCTGGTCTCCGGCATGGTTTAACCGCCGAAAGCGGCGTTCTTCATTAGAAGAACGGCGTGCGGACGTGTGCGGAAGGCAGAGAGGGCGGAGGGCGCTTTACGCGAACTTGACGCGCTGTCTCAAACGGATACGTCGCCGTTTCAATCGGCTTTTTCCAGCGTCAGCCTGGTCTCGACCCGTTTCCTTAATGATCAAACTCAAAGAGCGTTACTTTATTAAGATCGTGCCGCATCGCGGCGATACGGTGCACCGCTTTGAAGTTCAGCGGCGCCACATCGTCGTGGCCATTGCATTGCTCGCGGTCGCCCTTGCCGGATCTCTCGGCGCGGGCGCGATTCAACTATGGCGCGCTCACGCGCAGGTCGAAGCGCTGCGCTCCCTAGCAAGCAAGCAGCAGGCGCAACTGCAGATCATCGATCGAAAGACGGCCGCGATCCGGCGGCAGCTGCTGCACGTTCAGCGGCAAAATCAGGAGATCCAGCAATTGATCGGCGTGCACCCCGCCGTGCAAAAAATGTCGGACGTGCGCCATTCGCTGGACGCGCTTGAAGCGGCTACCGCGCAAACGAGCGAGGAATCGAATCTGCTTCGCCGGCTGACGATGCGCGTGTTGAACGTTCGTCATTTGCAAGAGCTCGCGCGCGCTCAAGCGCTTGCGTCAATTCCGTCGATCGATCCGGTGGACGGCGCCGAAATCATCGGCTGTTTCTGTTATCGATCGTATCCGGACTCCGAATTCCATCCGGGCGTCGACCTCGGCGCGGACTACGGCGACGTCGTACGCGCTGCGGCGGCCGGAACCGTTGCAAGCGCCGGTTGGGACGGCGGCTACGGCGAAAAGATCGACATCGATCACGGCAACGGCTACCACACGTGGTATGCGCACCTTTCGCGCATGGACGTGCAGCCCGGAACGTTCGTGCACAAAGGCCAAGCGATCGGCTTGGTGGGTTCTACGGGCTTTTCGACCGGTCCGCACCTTCATTATCAAGTAATGCTGAACGGCACCGCCGTCGATCCGCAGCCGTACCTGAACGGCGTACCTCCGAAAGTATTGGCCAGTCTTCCATAGAAGGCAGGCCTCGTGAGCCTTGCCTGGTGCGATTTCTTTCAAGTACTCGACAAAGTGATTTGGCTGTACACGATCGTCATGCTCGTGTACGCCGTCTTGTCGTGGGTTCCGGATCTGCGCGGCGGTTGGAGCCGCTACGTGGATATGGTCGTGGAACCGGCGCTCGTTCCGCTGCGCAGGCTCATTCCGCCGGTCGGCGGCATCGATCTGGCGTTCATGGCGTTGCTCGCGATCCTTTGGGTGGTCGACAACTTCCTGATCCGTCCGCAAGCCTTCGCCTGCTACTAGGATGACCGCACCGCACCGGCTGGAAGTCGCGGACAACGTCCGCAACTTCTGCATCATCGCGCACATCGACCACGGCAAAACCACGCTTTCGGATCGCCTGCTGGAAGTGACGCGGACGATCGAAATGCGCGACATGGAAGAACAAGCGCTCGACGCGATGGACTTGGAGCGCGAGCGCGGCATTACGATCCGGATGCATCCCGTAACGCTGAACTATCGCGCCAAGAACGGACAGGGATATCAGTTGAACCTGATCGACACGCCCGGTCACGTCGATTTTTCATACGAGGTCTCCCGCTCGCTTGCGGCGTGTGAAGGCGCGATCCTGATCATCGACGCGGCGCAGGGTATCGAGGCGCAGACGCTCGCAAACTACCATCTCGCGCTCGAACACGACCTGACGATCATTCCGGTGATCAACAAGATCGATTTACCGGCGGCCGATCCCGAGCGCGTCATGGGCGAGGTCGAGGAACTGCTGATCATCGAGAAGAGCGAATGCATTCTCGCCAGCGCGAAGCAAGGCATCGGCATCGAGGAAATCCTCGAGGCAATCGTGGCGCGCATTCCGCCGCCGAAAGGCCACCGCGATCATCTTCGCGCGCTGGTATTCAACGCCCAGTTCGATCCATACCGCGGCGTCGTGAGTTACGTGCGCGTCGTGGACGGCGACTTGCGGCAGGGTACGCGCTTTATGTCGATGGCGCATCAGCGCGTGTTCGAGTGCACCGAGGTCGGCGTGTTCAGTCCGCAGATGCGCCCCGTGGACACGCTGGACGTGGGCGGCGTGGGGTACGTGATCGCCAACATCAAGTCGTTGGGCGACATCGACGTCGGCGACACGATCACGCAAGCCAGTAACCCCGCGCACGTTCCGCTGCCGGGTTACCGCAAGGCGGTGCCGATGGTGTATTGCGGCTTGTATCCGAACGAAGGCGCGGAGTATTCGGCCCTCCGCGACGCGCTCGAAAAATTGAAATTGAACGACGCGGCCTTCACGTACGAGCCCGAAACCTCGGTTGCTCTGGGCTTCGGCTTCCGCTGCGGCTTCTTGGGCCTGCTGCACATGGAGATCGTGCAGGAGCGTTTGGAACGCGATTATGCCCTGGATTTGATCGCGACCTCGCCTTCGGTCGTCTTTCGCGTGACGAAGACGGACGGCATCGTCGAGATGATCGACAATCCCAGCAAGTTGCCGGCGATGAATCTGATCCGCTCCATCGAGGAACCGTACGTCAAAGCCACGATTATCACGCCTCCCGATTACGTCGGCGGCATCATGGAGATCACGCAGTCGCGGCGCGGCGAGCTGGGAAACATGGAGTATCTGCACGACGGGCGCGTTATTCTAACGTACGAAATGCCGCTGATCGAAGTCATCATCGATTATTTCGATCAGCTCAAGTCGCGCACGAAAGGCTACGCTTCGCTCGATTACGAGATGATCGGCTATCGCGAAGGCGATCTCGTGAAGTTGGAGATTTTGCTGAACGGGGAAGTGGTCGATGCGCTCTCGTTCATCGTCGCGCGCGAGCGCGCTGCATCGCGGGGCCGGGCGCTGGCGGAGAAATTGAAGGAATTGATTCCGCGCCAGATGTTCGAGGTTCCGATTCAGGCAGCCATCGGCGGCAAGATCGTCGCGCGTGAAACCGTAAGCGCCGTGCGCAAGAACGTGCTGGCGAAATGCTACGGCGGCGACATCACGCGCAAGCGCAAGCTGCTGGAGAAGCAGAAGGCCGGTAAAGAACGCATGAAGCGCGTCGGCAGAGTAGATTTGCCGCAAGAGGCGTTCATGGCGGTACTGCGCTTAGAAGAGTGATCCAATATTGTCATGGTGAGGAATCGAACCACCCTGAGGAATCGAAGGGCTCACGCGATCGTCACGCACTGACAAGGAAACCATGAAAACCTACGTCGCCACCAAGAACCTGGGCAAGCTTCAAGAACTCAACGCGATTTTCGCCGGCAGCGAACTGGAGCTCGATACCTTTCCGCTGTACGCCGAAGCGCCGGAGAATGAAGACAACTACGCGGGAAACGCGGAAGCCAAAGCGCGCGGCCTCTACGCGCAGCTGCGTGAGGCGGGGATTCGCGCGGCGGTTCTCGCGGATGATTCCGGCATCGAAGTTGCGGCGTTGGGCGGACGGCCAGGCATTTTGTCTGCACGCTACGGCGGAAAAGAAATCACGTGGCCCCTGCGGCGTGAAAAGTTGCTCGACGAGCTTTCAGCCGTTCCCGACGGCGAACGCGTTGCAAAGTTTTGCTGCGCGATGATGCTGCTGCTGGAAAACGGAGAGCCGCTTCAAGGGTACGGCGAAGTGCACGGCGAGATCACCCGCGAAGAACGCGGACGCTTCGGCTTCGGGTACGACCCGGTTTTTTTCTACCCGCCGCGCGGCGTGACGTTTGCGCAGTTGCCGGAAGAAGAGAAAAACCGGCTCAGTCACCGCGCCTTGGCCGCCCACGCACTCCTTTCCACGTTGCGGCAGCGTGTCTGAATCGGCGCTCATCGTTCCCGCTACGGCGGATGACGTCGCGCATTTTGCGCGCCGGCGCTGGCGGGACGAGCATGGGCGCAAATTGTACGCCGACCTGGCGAACGTCGCTCCGAGCGGCGTGTTCGTTGCAAAAGACGAGGGCACGCCGATCGGCATCGCGATCCCGCACGCGCTGGAAGACGAATGGTTTCTAAGCGAGATCTTCGTCGAACCCTCGTTTCAGAAGCGCGGAATCGGCTGGCAGCTGCTTTCTGAAGCTGCGAAAGAAGCGGGGGACGCCACGCGAAGCGGATTGCTGGAGCCTTCGGAACTCGGTGGCATCGCGTTTTTCTTGAGGCGCGGCGTGTCGCTGCAAACGCCGGTGGTCGACGTTTCGGGTGCGATTCCGCATGAAAACGAACTCGCCCGTATGGCGGCCGGAGATTACCGTTTCCAGACCGAGCCGCTGGACCCGGTAAACCACCGCGCTGCGATCGGCCAGCTCGATCGCGAGATCCGCGGGAGTGCGCGGCCGCTGGACCATTTGTACTTTTGCGAAAACGGACGGGGCTTCATATTCCGGCGTGACGAGGAGCTCGCCGGGTACGCGTACGTCTGGCCGAGCGGGCGAATCGGCCCGGTGGCTGCGGCGTCACAGACATATCTCGTGCAGTTCTTCGCATTTGCGCTTGCAACGCTGCGGCAGACGTTCGGTGCGACGTGGTGCACCGCGATGGTCCCCGGCACGAATATCCGAATCATGCGCGCAGCGATGCGTGCCGGTCTGGAGCTTGAGAATGTGCGCATGTTTGCGAGCGAAGGCGGCCTGCTCGACTTGTCCCGCTATGTCGGCTTTCACCCGCTCCTATTTTGACAACCCAAGGTTCGTTGAAAACGAAAAAGACGCCGGGCTCAGCCGGCGTCCTTTTAAACTGCGGTTCTCGAAGCTCCACACCTTGAGGAAAATACGCAGCGCAGCCGCTCCGATGCGGCTGTATTGAATATCGGTCCGGCAAACATCGCAGTGATAAACGCGGTGTTATGTTTGCGAAAAGAAGTGCGGCAAAGGGTTGTAGTCTCGCCGGTTTTATTCTAGGGGAGGCAAGCGCTGCAACGAAAACATCGCGATGCTCTTCCTCAGCGACGACCGTTATTTCGGGAACCGTGTTGTTCGGTACGGGCGCGCGGACCGATCGCGCGCAAGCGAAAGTCTTGAAAGCCGGTGCTTTCGTGCAAATACCGGCGGGCGTCGTGCATTATTGGATCGCACAGACTCCGGCCGTACTGCAAGCTTGCGGAATGGGTCCGCGTTCGACGCGTGCTATTGGACGTTAGGCGCAATGCGTGAGCGCTTACGACCGAAGGAAAACCGGCCGCGACTATAAATGGTTCAAGGCGCGAAGTCCGGGACGTAGCTCAGCTTGGTAGAGCGCCAGCTTTGGGAGTTGGAAGTCGCTGGTTCAAGTCCAGTCGTCCCGACCAGCGTCGGGGATGCTTGCCGCCCGGCGGCTTGCGTCCCCGTGATATCCTAGACCGGGTGCGCGAGCGGCGACGCCCGGCAGGTGAGCCGGTGTGACGCGCAAATGCGCCCGTGGTCTAACGGATAAGGCACGAGTCTTCTAAACTCGAAGATGGGGGTTCGATTCCCTCCGGGCGCGTATCGTACGGTCCGGCGCGTGTGGTGGCTGTAGCTCAGTCTGGTTAGAGCGTTCGACTGTGACTCGAAAGGTCGCGGGTTCGACCCCCGTCAGCCACCCCAGTCGCCTTTTCAGCGCCGGCAGTCCATAGTGCCGTCTAGCCGCGGCGCGACCGTCCGCTAGTTAACAAAGTCTTTCCACAAGGACCTGCCCTTGGTGGACCTCCCTTAAATGAGAGACTAGCGCAGGCGCGAACGTTTCCCCAAGACATGGAGCGCCGCAGTCCCGGCCCCACCTGGAGGGCGTCAGTAGGGCTCAGTATTACCGTTATCGCTGCGGTTTTGCTTTTGGCTGCCCTCCTTCAAGTAGCACGTCTGAACAGCGAAGCGGGGAGTGACGTCGCGACGCTCTCGCACGAACGTGAGACGGTGCAGTATCAGCAATCGCTGATGCCGCTATACGTCGACGTGAACCGGTATCGCATGCAGATGGATTCGCTCAAACCGCCCCCGCTTGATATCGATCTGCGGGCGCGAATCGATCGCGAAATCGCCGAGGCGAACGCATTCACGATCGCGCACGCGCAGTCGCTCGGCATTTTGCCGCAGTGGCAAACGGTCATGACGTTATGGCAACAAGCGCGTTCCTTGAAGCCGGGCTCCGACCCCCGCCGGCTAGCTGGAAAGGTTCCGCATGCAGTTGCAGTGGGGTTGATCTATAAACTGGAAGACGTTTCCGGTTTGGAATACGAAACCAACCGGGTCTCGCAAGATCTCGCGGACATTGCCTTCGCGAAGCTTCCGAGCGCCGTCGGCGAGGCGTTTTATGCATCGCTTTTAGGCCAAAACGCAAAGATCGGCGGCGCGCTCTCGATTCCCGATCGCGTCGTTTTTGCGCGGCTTTTGAACTCGGTATCGCCCGACGGCGGCGACTGGGACGTCAACACCGACGACTGGAACGACCTCGTTCTACCGACGCTGCAAAAATCGCGCCTCATTACCGCCGCCGACGCGGCCCGGTACAACCAGCACAACGCAACGATGGTGCTCGCGGGACGGCGTCTGTACAACGACCTCAATACGAATGTCGTCCTGCGCGAACGGCCTACGGGCGATCCTTCCATTACGCAGCGCAGCGCGGCCGACGCCGTGGCCGCAACGGTCGCCTTCAACCGCGACATCACGGGGCTTCTCGATTCACAACTCGCGCAGCGTATCGGCTATGCATCGCTGCGAAACCGCTATTTGTACGGCATCATGCTGCTCGGCGCGGTGCTGTTGGTAGGAATCATGCTTCTCGTCGCCGAGATTACGGCGCGCCGCGATCGCGAAGCGTTGGTGAAGGCGCAACAAGAGTCGGAGCGGCTGAGCACCGAACTCGCGCGCCAAATGGCCGAACGCGCGCTGCGTCTCTCGGAGGCGCAATTCCGCGCGGTGTTCGATGGCGCCGCGCTCGGGATCGCGATTCTGGATCGCAACGGCTCGATCTTAGACGCCAATGCCGTGTTCCGCCACATCTACGGCGAAAATTCGGCAGGCGTGCTGGAAGGTCACGAGAGTGAATTTTCCGAGCTCATGCTCGGTGAGCGCGACTTGTTCGAGTTCGAGCAGCACGTCATGACGCCGGACGGGCACGAAGCGTGGACTGATTCAACCGTCTCGCTGGTGAACGACGACGCCGGCAATCCGTACTTTGCGATCTGCATGTTCCGCGACCTAACGGAGCTCAAGCGCAGCGAACGCCGCATGCTGCACGACATGACGCACGACACGCTGACGGGGCTGCCCAACCGCGCGCTGTTCGAAACGAAAGTTCGCGAGCAGTTCTTGCAGTTGAAGGCGTCTCCGGAGTCTTCGTTCGCGGTGCTCTTCGTGGATCTCGACCGCTTCAAAGACATCAACGAAAGCCTCGGACACGATTCCGGCGATTTCGTGATCTCCCAGGTCGCCCACCGGCTGCGCGCCGCTATCGAAGCTGCGGATGTAGTCGCGCGTCTCGGAAGCGATGAATTTTCGGTGCTCGTGCGCTCGCTGCCGGACGTACTGCACGTCGAAGTGATCGCGCGACGCGTGCTGAGCGCGCTTTCCAAGCCGGTGGCGCTCGGCAACCGCTCGATCTTCATCTCCGCAAGCGTCGGAATCGCGCTGGGTTCCTCGAATTATCGCCGCGGCGAAGACGTGATGCGCGATGCAGACATCGCGATGCGCCACGCGAAAGGCAGCGGCGGCTCACGGTTCGCGGTTTTCGACTCGCGCATGCACGCGCGCGCCGAAAAACGCCTGCAGCTTACGACCGATCTGCGCTTGGCAATCGAACACGGCGAATTCGATTTGCTGTATCAGCCCATCGTCAAAGTTTCGGACGGCACGCTCGCC
The DNA here is from genome assembly GCA_035938175.1 of Vulcanimicrobiaceae bacterium. Lineage (GTDB taxonomy): Bacteria > Vulcanimicrobiota > Vulcanimicrobiia > Vulcanimicrobiales > Vulcanimicrobiaceae > DASRDE01. Next base: position 109,447 of record DASZHD010000018.1, on the reverse strand, counting down.
GGATGCGAAGCGCTGCTGCGCTGGAATCACGCTACCGAAGGCGTCATCGGCCCCTCGGACTTCATGCCGCTGGCCGAGCAAACCGGCCTCGCCGCACCGATTGGACGCTTCGTGCTGCGGACCGCGTGCGCGCAAATCGCACGCTGGAAGCGCGCAATGGGGCGCCGCACGATCTTCCCGATAAACGTCAACGTCTCCGCAGCCGAGCTGCTGGATCCCGATTTTGAATCGGTGCTGCTTTCGGCGGTTCGTGAATTCAACGTTGAACCGAGCGAATTGATGCTGGAGATTACCGAAAGCGTCGTGCTCGACGCCGGTACGCGGCCGAATGCACTCGTAGAACGCCTGCGCTCGCAAGGCTTCGGCATCTGTATCGACGATTTCGGAACCGGCTATTCGTCGCTGCGCTATCTGCAGCAGTTCAAAGTCGATGCGATCAAGATCGATCGCTCCTTTGTCGCTGGACAGGACGGCGATGTGGCTAGCGAGCCGATCGTCCGTACGCTGATGACGCTCGCCGAAGCGTTCGACGTTCGCGTGGTGGCCGAAGGTATCGAGACGCAACGCCAGCGCGACGTATTACGAAACGTGGGCTGCCGCTACGGTCAAGGGTACTTTTACGCACGCGCAATCAGCGCGGAAGAACTTGCGGCGATGTACCCCGCAGTATTTGGACTGACGCCGAGACACGCGTCCGCGTGAACGCGAAAGTTGCTCTCGTCGGGCCCGGCGCCACCCGGGCTCGCGACATTCTTGCGGCCTTAGCGCAGGCCGGATTTCAGGGACGCGGATTCTTGCGCATCAGCCGCATGTTGGAATCCAAGCCGCGGTGGGATGCAGTCGTGATGCTCACCCCCGACGGCTTCGCGTATTCGGACGAGGAACTCGCCGCACTGCGAACGCTTGCGCGTTCGCGTCCGGTCGTTGTGGCAGGCGAACGAATCGACATGGACCTGGTGCGTCATGCGGCGGGCGCCGGCGCGTACGACGTCGTGCTGCGGGAAGACCGCGTGCGTTTGGTCGAGTCGCTCACGCGCGCCATTCGCGATCACGAAAACGCGCGCAACGCAATCGTCGGCGTCGGTGCACGCGACGAGTTGATGCGCCGCGTTTTCGATCTGACGCCGAATTACGTCAGCGTGCGCGATCGCGAAGGGCGGTACGTCCTCGTCGGCCAGGCGTTTGCCGACCTTTACGGAGCCACGGTCGAAGACATGACCGGAAAGCCCATTGCAGCGTTCGCGCGGACGTCGTCGGAAGCGGAAGAAGAAGTCGTCGAGGACTTGCAGGTTCTCACAACTCGGCGCTCGCGTTTTGCCGCTCGTGAATTCGTGGACGGCGCGGGCGTGCAGCGCGTGATCCAAGTGGTGAAGCGTCCCATCGTTTTGGAAGACGGCACCGCCTTCGTGATGTCGGTGGGCGTCGACGTGACCGTCGGCCGCCGCGCCGAATCGACGCTGGAGAAGACCAACGATTTCTTGAAAAACATCCTGGAATCGATCTCGGATGCCGTGTTCGCACTGGACATGGGCGGCAAGTTTACGCTTGCGAATCAGCGCGTTTCGCAGATGACCGGCTACCGTCACCATCAGCTCATCGGCATGCCGTTCGAACGGATTTTCAGCGGCGATTCGTTGCCGGAAGTTCATCGGATTTTGCACAACGCGCTCACCGACAGCGGTAAGGAACGGCGGTTCGAAGCGCACGTCGCGCACGCCGACGGGCATCAGCGCGTCATTACATGTGCGCTGCTTCCGCTTGCGCAGAACGGGCGGATTGCCGGTGTCGTGGGAACTGCCGTCGACGTGACCGACAGGAAAATCGCCGAGCAGCGCATCGAGCACTTGGCATACCACGATCCGCTGACCAACTTGCCGAACCGCCGGCTCTTGAGCGACCGCTTGACGATGGCGATGTCGCAAGCCGAACGCGACGGACGCATGGTCGCGGTGCTTTTCGTCGACTTGGACCGCTTCAAGAGTATCAACGATTCGCTCGGTCATCGCACCGGCGATTTGGTGCTGCAAGAGCTCGGAACGCGTCTCCGCGGCTGCGTTCGCGCCGGTGATACGGTGGCGCGGATGGGCGGTGACGAGTTCGTGTTTCTGCTGCCGGCGATCGATCGCGTAGACGAAGTCGTGGCCGTCGCGCAAAAAGTTTTGGATGCGGTGCGGCGCCCGTTCGCCATCGAGGGACGCGAATTCGTGGTCACGGCATGCATCGGCGTTGCATTGTACCCGACTCACGCCGCCGATGCCGATACGCTCATCAAACACGCCGACACCGCGCTCTTCGAATGCAAACGTCACGCGGGCGACAATTACATCGTGTTCGACGAATCGATGAGCGCACGTTCGCTGGACTACTTTATTTTGGAAAACGACCTCCGCCGCGCCATCGCGCAGGGCGAGCTTCGTTTAGCATATCAGCCGATCGTCGAGATGCGGACGGAACGAATCGTCGCGCTCGAAGCGCTCGTGCGCTGGAACCATCCGTCGAAGGGCTTAGTGCAGCCTGAGGAGTTCATACCGCTGGCGGAAGAGACGGGACTGATCGCCGCGCTCGGCGATTGGGTGTTGCGCGAAGCGTGCCGCCAGAATCGGGCGTGGCAGCGCCGCGGCCTGTTTCACGTTCCCGTCGCGGTGAACATCTCGGCGCGGCAGCTCGACAGCGACGTCGTGGCCAGCGTCGCAACGGCGCTCGAAGCCGCCGAGTTGGACTCGAAGTTTTTGGATTTGGAACTCACCGAGACGATTCTGATGGAGAGCGCTGCGTCGTCTTCGTCTTCAATCGACGCGTTAAAGGCTTTGGGCACGCGCATTTCGATCGACGACTTCGGCACCGGCTATTCGTCGCTCAGCTACCTGGAACGCTATCCGATCGACGCACTCAAGATCGATCGCTCCTTTATTCCGGTCGATCCGAACCTTCCGGGCGCCGGAGTCATTGCGGCGACGATTATTTCGATGGCGCAGAGTCTGGGAATCGACGTCATCGCGGAAGGTGTCGAAACGAGCGCGCAGCGCGATTTCCTACTGGGCCGCGGCTGCAGCCGCGCGCAGGGCCATTATTTTTGGGCAGCGATGATGCCCGAGGCTCTGGAGTCTCTAGTGTCCGGCGATGCGCGCGATGGCGTCGTCGCGGAGGACTCCGCGCAGGACTTTACCGCCGGCGTTTCGGGGTAAATCGGAAACGCGCAAGACCGCGTCGGGAAGTTTGTAATCGGCTAAACGGGCCGATATGGCGTTGCGCACGGCTGCCAGCAAATCTTCCGGCACTGGTTGATTCTCTTTGATTACCACGCACGCACACGTGCGCTCGCCCAGCACCGCGTCCGGAATGCCGACAACTGCCACCGCGTCGATCCACTCCTGCCCGACTAGGATCTGCTCCAATTCATCGGGATAGACGTGCAAACCGCCGCGGATGATGATTTCCTTGAGCCGCCCCATGAGACGTAAATAGCCGGCGTCGTCGAGCAGCCCAAGATCGCCGGTTCGAAACCAGCCGTCGGCGGTCATTACACTTTGCGTCTGCTGCGGGTCGTTGAAATAGCCGTGAAAGACGCCGGGGCTCTTCACCAAGATCTCGCCGTATTCGTGGGCCGATTTGTCGATTTTGACTTGCGCTTGCGGGATCGGGCGTCCCACCGTGACGCGGCGCGCCATCGGGTCGTCGTCAAAACGCGTCATCGTCACCGCGGGTGAGGTTTCGGTAAGTCCCCAAGCGATTTGAACGTTGCAGTGCAGTTCGTCGCGCACGGCGTCGACGACGTCGGGCGGTACCGGCGCTGCGGCGATGATCCCGGTGCGCAAACTGCTCAGATCGCGCGGTGCGCGGCGTTGCGCGTGCAGCTCCAAAACGAACATCGTCGGGCTGCCGTGCAAAATCGTCACGCCTTCCCATTCACAGAGATCCAGCGCCGTGCCGGCGGCGAACGTTTTCAACACGACTAACCGCGCGCCGCCGATCGCCGCGAGCAGCACGCCCGCAGACAGCCCGAAAATATGTGTCACCCCGACCGTCAGCAGCAGTGTGTCGGCTTCGGTGCACTGCAGATACTCCGCCATCGCGGCGGCGTTCCAAACGAGGTTTCCGTGCGAAAGCAGCACGCCTTTGGGGCGCCCCGTCGTGCCGGACGTGTAACACAGAGCGAAAATGTCATCGCGCGCGATGTTGGCGGGCCGCGCGCTGGACCGAAGCGACTGCGAAAATAGACCGACGGGATCCGTCGTCTCCAGCGTAATGACTTCGCGCAAATCCGGCAGCGAGAGCTCGGCGATGCGGCTTGCAAGGGCTTCGTCGGCTACGAATGCCAGCCGCGCGCCGCTGTGGCGCAGCAAATTTTCTAGCTCGTCGTGTCCCAGCCGCGGGCTGGCTCCGACGAAGATTACGCCGGAGAGAGCGCACGCCCAGTACAGGATGACGGCCTCGATTTGGTTCGACAATACGGCAGCGACGCGGTCCCCCGCACGCACACCCAACGCCGTAAACTGCGATGCCGAAGAACTTGCCGCGTCGTAAAGCGCTTTCCACGACAGGCGGCGCGTACCGTCCGTCACTGCTTCGGCGTCCGGCCGCGTGTAAACGTTTTCACGCAACACGTCGGCGATCGTCGCGCTGTTCCGGAGATCGTCCAGCGTCATTCTCGTTCCTAATCGTTAGTCGCTGCGACGAGCGGAACCTAGCAGAAGGAGCTCCCTATGGCTCGGCAAACCAACACTGCCTGCTATGCGTCTTGTCAAACTGGGTGACCCGCGCTAAACTAGGTCGGCTGCGCCTTTAGCTCAGTTGGTAGAGCAGCGGACTTTTAATCCGTTGGTCCCGGGTTCGAGTCCCGGAGGGCGCATGAATGAGCACCGCTAGCTCAATGGTAGAGCAGTTGACTCTTAATCAATTGGTTCGGGGTTCGAGTCCCTGGCGGTGCAAAAGATACAAGGCCTTGAAAGCATTTCGTTTTCGAGGCCTTCGAATTTCACCGCTGTCCGTATCAGCGCGCAGAAGATCGCCGCTGCGGCTTGGGCGTCGAATGCGTCGTGCGTGACGGCACTCGTACTGCCAGTACCTTCGTCAGTGCCGCTCCTAGGGTGACAACGCCGGCGGAGTAGTAAAGCCAGATGACGATCGCCAGAAGTGCGCCGGCATCCGCGTACGGCGATCGCGCGTCCATCTGCCCGAAGTAGAACGACAAACCGAATTGACCTCGTTCGTACAGGATTGCGCTCAAGAACGCGGCGATCCACGCGGTCTTCCATGGGATACCGGTCGCCGGCAGATACGCGAAAAGCACTAAGAATACAAACGTCAGCACGACGATGCTCGCACCCACGTCGAGTGCCTGGTAGCCGAGGCCTGCGGCGAGCGACAAGCCGTGCGTGCGGCTCATCAGTCCGTGTATCGTTGCCCCGGCGAAGAGCAACAGCGCGAGCAGTAGCGCTAATGCGTAGACCGCGAGAAATTCCGGCGCATGATGCCTTGCGCGCGCCCCGTCGCCGCGTTTCACGTCCTTGGGCCAGAACGCGTCGATCATGCGCTGGAGCTGCAGCGCCGTCATAGCGATAGCGATGAGAAAAACCAGCGCGCCCACGGCCGCGGCGATCCAGCTGTCGTGTCGCGCGGCGGCTTGCCGCAGCACGTAGTCGACGAATGCGGCGTCGTGCGAACCGCCTGCGCGCGCCGTCTGCCCCGTCGCGTATGCGCGAGAAGCGCCGTGCCGAGCATAGGCGCCCGCGATGTAGAGCCCGAGTAAACCCAGACCGCTTAGCGCCAAAGCGCCGTAAAAGGCGAGGGCCGCGCCCATTTGCGTACTGCCGCGAGCGTCCCATTCACGGTACGTTTCCTTAACTACATTCCATAGCGCCGCCGTCAGTTTGCGCACGTCAGCTCGCCTTATCCGCGCTCATTGCACCTGCACCGTACCCAACGGGAGAGCACTCACTGCCCTCGTTCGTGATGAGCGAAAGCCTCGCGGTAGACGCGGATTGCGCGCTCGCGCGCGTGCCGGTGCTCGACGATGGGCGGCGGATAGCCGGGACACAACGCCGGCATCAACCACGGCTCGTGCACGTATGCCTCCGGCACCGCGTTCAGTTCCGGAACGAACTGCTTGACGTAGCGGCCTAGTGGATCGAACTGCTTGCCTTGCACGGTGGGATTGAACACGCGAAAATACGAAACGGCGTCCGTGCCGGTAGACGCCGCCCACTGCCAGCCGCCGTTGTTTTGCGCGAGGTCGGCGTCCGCAAGCCGTTGCGCGAAGTAGCGTTCGCCGTGACGCCAGTCTATCAGCAGGTGCTTGGTCAAGAACGAAGCAACGATCATTCGCGCGCGATTATGCATCCATCCGGTCGCGTTCAGCTGCCGCATGCCCGCGTCAACCATCGGGTATCCCGTGCGCCCTTCGCACCACGCGCGAAAATCGTCCGGCGCATCGCGCCAGGCGATATTCGCAGCTGCAGGTTGAAACGCATCGCGTTCTACGTGCGGATACGCGCGCAAAATCGATTGGTAGAAATCGCGCCAAATCAGCTCGGATATCCAGCGTTCGATGCTGCGCCGGTGCGCCGGCGTCGCTCCACGCGCAGACCGGAAGGCGCTCTCGACGCACGTGCGAATGCCGATCGTTCCGGCACGCAGATCCGCCGAAAGCCGCGACGTCGCTTGGAGCCCCGGAACGTTGCGCGCTTGCTCGTAATCACCCGCGGCAGTCTTTAGGAATCGCAACAGCCGCGCGCGAGCAGCGTTCTCGCTCATCGCGTTCCACACCGGAATGGTCTGCAGGCCGAACATTTCCGGCACCGGCGAGGGTGACGTAGCGCCAAGCTCCGTTGCGCTCACGAGGCGGCGATCGAGCCACGTGCCATCGGACGGAAACGGTAAGCGGGGCGCAACGGCGCGTTGTTCCAGCCAATGCCGTTGGTATGGCGAAAAAACGCGGTAGGGCTCACCTGTCCGGTTCAGCACTTCACCAGCGCCGAAATAGACGTGATCGAGCGTTGCGTGCACCGCGATGCCGGACGCTTCCAATGCGGATCGCACCGCCGCGTCGCGGGCGATTGCGCCGGGCTCGAAGTCTTCGTTGAAAAACACGTCGCTCGCGCGGGTGCGGGCGCAAAACGCCGCCAATTCTTCGGCGAAATCGCCTCGCAGCACCGCGAGATCGCTGCCGCGCTTCCGGAGATCGGCGCGCAGCGACCCAACCGCCGAGAAGAACGACGTTGCGATCGGCGAGCCGATCCGCCCGTCGTCAAGAAGCGGCGGATTGACGACGAATGCAATCGCGATACGCTCGCACGTCCGAACGGCGCGGTAGAGCGCGTGATTGTCGCTCAGACGCAAATCGCGCCTCAGCCAAACGATGCCGGTCTTCACAACGTTACCGCGCGACGCGGCCGATCCGATGGTGAAATTCGGCGAGCGACCCGACGGTTTCGACGCCCGGCGGCAAAGCATCGACGGGAAGTGTGCTCGCCCCCTGGCCGCCGATGCAGATCTTCACCTGCGCCGGCAACGCACGCCGCAGTTCACCGACGAATTCGGCCGCACCGGCTTGTAAAGTGGTGCGCACTACGCCGGCGACGATGCGCGCAGGAGCGATTTTTCGCGCCGCCGCGATGACTTCTTTCGCGGGTATTCCGGTTCCCAAGACGATCGCTTTGAAGCCGACGAGCGATGCAAGACACGCGCTGAAAAGGATGCCGAACTCGTGCAATTCATCCGGCGGCGTTACGAATAGCATCGCTTCATCGGTCGAGGGCGGGCGCATGCGCATCATGCTGCCGATCAAACTGCGCACGAGGTTCGATGCGAAATGTTCTTGCGCGATCGCGAGCGAGCCGTTTTCCCAGAGCGTGCCGACCTCGTGCATGAACGGCGCCAAAACGTCGAGGATGAAATCCATCGGAGTGAAGATCAATGCGGCCGAGCCGAGCACGGCCTCGGCCCGAACGAGGTCGTATTCGCGGATCGCATCCAGGATCTGAGCGATCGTTTGGGCGGTGGCCGTGGACTGGAGCGCCGGTCGCGACGAAGTGCCTGCGGTCGTGTCGATGAGCGAGCGGATGCCGTCGTCGCTAAGCGCTGCAACGCGACGGATTGGGTGCCCCAGAGAGACGGCGGCGTGAGCGAGTTCCAGCCGCGACACGTCGTCGGCCGAGTAGAGCCGCACGCCGGCGGCGCTGCGCTCTGGCGTCACCAGTGCATAGCGCCGCTCCCAGGCACGGATGATGTCGGTAGAGAGGCCGGTCATCCGCGAGACCGCCGCAATTTGAAAACCGTCGGTCAGGGTCATTGCCGGCAGCGTACCGCGCCGCGCCATATCCTGTCAAGGAATTGTCCATGTCAAACATTTGACAACATCATCGACCATGCAGTACAGTCAAGGTCCCCAATTGGAGCAGACTGCATGAAACGAGTTGCTATCACCGGTGCCGGCGGGTTCATCGGCCGCGCCCTGACGGCGAAATTGCTTGCCCGTGGTTACGGCGTGATCGCGCTTGGCCGAAACCTGGCGCGCGACGCTTTCCCGCCCGGCGTCGAGGTGCGGCGTTTCGATCCGAACGCGCCGGAACCGCAGCCCGAAGCGTTCCATGGCGCCGACGCCGTGGTCCATCTCGCAGGTGAGTCCGTCGCGGGACGTTGGACCGAAGAGAAAAAGCGGCGCATCCGCGATTCGCGCGTCAACGGCACGCGGCTCGTCATCGCGTCGTTACCGGCGGCGCCGGCGCGTCCGGCGGTGCTCGTGTGCTCCTCGGCAACCGGCTACTACGGCGACCGCGGCGACGACCCGCTCGGCGAAAACGCCACGCCGGGATCAGATTTCTTAGCGCGCACGTGCGTCGACTGGGAACGCGTGGCAAGCGTCGCTTCCGGCTATGGAATGCGTGCCGTGCAGCTGCGCACCGGTATCGTGCTCGGCCGCGGCGGCGCGCTCGCGAAGATGGCGCCTGTGTTCCGAATGGGCGTGGGCGGCCCGTTCGGCAACGGCAAGCAGTTCGTGCCGTGGATTCACATCGACGATTTGACCGAGCTGTACGTCTTCGCGCTCGAAAACGCCGCCGTCGAAGGCGCGATCAACGCCGTCGCGCCCGATTACGCGACGAGCGCGCGGTTCGCGCAAGCGCTGGGCGCTGCGGTAAAACGGCCGGCATTGCTTCCGGCTCCGGCCTTTGCGCTGCGCGCAGTTCTGGGCGAATTTGCATCGACGCTGTTGGCGAGTCAGCTCGTGTTGCCCGCCGCCGCGCAGCGTCACGGATTTACTTGGAGGCACGGCCGCCTGGAAAGCGCTGTCGCGGACGCGCTCGCGCAAACGACGCCGTGGCCGGTGCTGCGCGTCTTCGAAGACGAACAATTCGTTCCGCTTTCGGCGGAGCAAACGTTTCCGTTTTTTGCAAAAGCCGAAAACCTGCGATCGATTACGCCGCCGTCGCTGCGTTTCACGATCCGGAATTCCCCCGTGCAGATGCGCCAAGGGACGTTGATTTCGTACCGGCTGCGCGTGCGCGGCGTGCCGATGCGATGGAAGACGATGATCGCGCAGTGGAATCCGCCGCACGGCTTCGACGACGTTCAACTGCGCGGTCCGTACGCGCTTTGGCACCACGAACACCGTTTCGAACCGGTTTCGGGCGGCGTGAAGATGACGGATCGCGTCACGTACGCGTTGCCACACTTCCCGCTCGGCAACGCCGTGCTTCCGCTCGTCCGCCGCGACGTGGCGCAGATCTTCGCGTACCGCCGCAAAGCGATCGAGAATCTCGTGCATTCGACGATTTGAGCGCGCGCTATTGTGCAGGCCGCACGGCAACCCCCTCAAGCGTGGTCAAACCTCCCATGAAGGAGTTGATCGGAACCTTGCCCCCGCGCGCGTAAACGTTAATGAACGACGCGCCTATGGGTCCAGGGTAATTTGCAACGTACAGATTACCGCTTCCATCCAGCGCGATGCCGGTCGGCGACTCCATGCCTGCCGTGATACTGCGCGCCGGTAACGAAGCGCCGGGCGCGTACACGTTCACGCCCGTGCCGCTGGTCGCGTACAGGTTACCGGAACGGTCGGTTCGCAATGTGGCCCCGATCTCCGCTATGCCTTGAATCCCCAGCTCCCTTCCGGACGATGCACCGCGCGCAAATTCCAATACGTGTTGAATTTTCGCCGGATATTGAAAGAAGGACACGATTAAATTTCCCGCGAGGTCGGTCGTAATACCGCCCATGAACGAACACTCATTGAGGGCGATCGTGCGTGAAGGCGTCGTGCTGCCGCTTGAAAAGACGGCGATCGATCCGCCGGACGGCACGATTTGACATCCCTGACCGACGTACACCGTTCCCTGCCGGTCGACGGTAAGCGATACGGCGTTGGACACGTTCTTCAAGGTGCGAAACGGCGAAAAAGCTCCGGGTTGATATTCTGTGACGCTCTGCGTGTTGGCGACGTAGAGCACCCCATTGGAATCGACGAACAGCCCTTGCGGCGCAGATACGCCCGATGTAATCGCGCCAATCTGCGCGCCATGCTGTATACCGGCAGCAAAGATCCGCACTCGATCGGCGAGCGGATCTGCAACGAAGAGTGTCTTTGTAACGGAGCTGAATAGCGCGGCGTTCGCGGTGTTTGCGACCGGAAGCGCCCCGGCGCTGTGCCCATTGCACGACGCGAGCAAGGCAACGGCCGCGGCTATTCCAGCCGCTCGGATCGTTTTCAGATGGAGGCTATACATGCGTCCCTTTCGTCGCCCCAAATGTGAAGGTCCGCGAGAGAATACCGGACGCACGTGAAAGAAGCATGAACAGAAACCAAGGCGAACCGCAACGGCGGCAAAACCGTACGATATGGCTGACCTTTCGAACCGCTTTTGGTTTCGCCGAAAGAAATTCGGATGGGGCCTGGAGCCCGGATCCACTGAAGGTTGGATTGCGACCGTGCTGTTCGTGATTGTGGGCGGGCGGCGCTTTGGCGTTGTTGCCGTTTGTCGGAAGAAGCGCGCCTGCGATCGCGATCGGTTGGTCGGTCTTTTGGGCGGTATTGTTCCTGACGCTGGTGTTTCTTAAGGGAGAGCGGCTTTTTAGCATCCCGCAACTACCGTCGAAAAGGACTTCCGGTTCATACGACTTGCGCTTCGCATGCGCTATTCTTTTGCATATGCGCGTCCGGCTTGCAGGCATCGCCCTCGTTGGTATTTCCCTTGCCGCCGCGTGCTCGAGCGGGTCGCACCACGGCACACTCCCAGTAGTCGAAGGTTCCCATCGGCGTTTGGCGAGCGGTGCTCAGAGCGACCAATATTCCGCCGTCATTCTGGCTGATGCACCCACGGCGTACTATCGCCTGGACGACTCGGGTTCGTCCGCTGCGGACTCGAGCGGTCACGGCCTAAACGGCACCATCGGATCTTCGGTAACGCTTGGTGTTCCGGGGCTGCTTGCTGCCGTAAGCGATACCGCAATAGCACTGCCCGGTACCGGGACTGCGGGCGCGACGGTAAACGTCCCCGCCAACGTTCAATTGCAGCCGCCGTCCGCGGTGTCCGTCGAGGCGTGGATAAAATTCTCGGCCACCCCCCGCGTCTATACGGTCCCGGTCGCGTACGGAAGCGATACGTCGTACGCGCCGTATGATTTGCTGTTTCGCAGCGGCGGCCAAATTGCCGCGCAATTCTATTTGAGCAGCGGCGTGCTCGAAATCGATGCGCCGTTTGCTCTGGCCGCAAATACGCCATATCATATCGTTTCAACGTACGACGGTACCGCCGGGCATCTGTACATCAACGGACCGCAAGTCGCGACGGCATCGAAGAGCGGAACGATAACGAACTACCAGAGTAAGTATGGCTTGACGATCGGCGACGATGCGGCGTTCAGCGATCCGCCGTTCGCGGGAATCGTTGACGAGGTCGCCGTGTACGCCAACAAGGCGCTCTCGCCCGGTCAGGTACTCAACCACTATCAAGCCGGCACCGTAGTGCAAAATCCCTCCGCGACGCCGAGTCCGACGCCGACGCCCGGACCGACGCCCATGCCGGGTCCCGACTGGCTGACCATGGGATCGGACTTGCAGCGCACGGGTTACAATTCATTCGAGCACACGATCGGAACGGGCAGCTTCTCAACGCTGCACAAAGTTTGGAGCAAGAGCTTGGGCGGGGTCGACGCCGAGCCGGTTTATGCCACGAATGTCGATGTAGCCGGAACCGCGCACAACGTGCTGTACGCCGGAACGACCAAAGGCATGTTTTACGCGTTCGATGCGGACAACGGCAACGTCATGTGGTCGAAACAGCTTGGCGTTACGGTTCATACCTGCGGCAGCGCGAATTATACGTTCGGCGTAATGGGCGCGGCGGCGATCGATCGCGTTACGAACCGCATCTACGTTCCGGACGGCACGCTGGCGGTTCACGCACTGGATTTGGGAACCGGTGCGGAGTCTGCCGGATGGCCGATCACGATCGGACAAACGCCGGATCACAACTTCATCTACGCGGGCCTAACGTTCAATCCGGCAAACCACTTACTCTATGCCGAAACGTCGGCGACGTGCGATGTGTCGCCGTGGTACGGACGCATTGCGGCCATAGACACCGCGATGGCGTCGATCGTGAACACGTTCTTCCCGGCGCAAGGAAATAGCGGCGGAGGCATTTGGGGGTTCGGCGGTGCTTCGATCGATCCGGCAAACGAGAATGTCTTCATTGCCACCGGCAATGCGGATACTTCGAACGGTGCTTCTCAAAACGCCTACTACACGGAACAAATCGTAGAACTGTCCGCGGATCTCAATCCGGTCATCCAGTCGAATCTGCCCAACATCCCCGGACCGGGACACGACTACGATTTCGGCGCGACGCCGCTGCTGTATCAACCGCTCGGATGTCCTCCGCTGCTGGCCGCGCTGAATAAGTCGGGCATCGTCGTTATCTATAACCGCACCGACCTGGACGCCGGCGCGCTTCAGAATTTGCAGATCTCCATTTCGTCGGGCCATGGCGACTTGATCGGCGTTCCTGCATACGATCCCGTCACGAACATGGTATACATCGGACTCCCGTCCACGTACAAGACGTACCGGCCGGGTATCGCGGCGTTCTCGATCACCTCGCAATGCACGCTCGATCCGCAGCCGGCGTGGAGCGCGCGATTCGGTGCAGACGGAAGCACGTCAAGCTCGGACACGCCGCGTTCGCCGATTACCATCGCAAACGGCGTCGTGTACGTCAGCGACTACGTCACGAAGCAAACGTACGCGTTCAACGCGGCGTCGGGCCATTTGCTCTGGAACGTAGCCCTCGGCGGCGCAGGAATCGCGGGCCCCGTCGTTGCGAACGGGAAGCTGTATATCGGTAGCACCGGAACGACGATGACTGCCTGGTCGCCCTAACCGGGCCAGGGACCCGGCGCTGCCTGCAAAAGGTGCGGTCATGGAAAAAACGGCGCGGCCGCTGTTCAAACGGGCAGGCTTTGCAGCGCTCTCGGATTTGCAGCGTCCGGACTACCGCGAGACACTCGAGTTGCTCGAACGCGTAGAAGATGAATTTGCGCGCGCGGCGCCCGCATTTCGCCATCCTCAATACAAATGGGGAACGGAGACGCTTCACACATGGAGCCGGGCGTGGGAGTACGCATACGTCTTCGAGCATCTCGTCGCACTCCAACCCCAAACGATCGTCGACTTCGGAAGCGGATCGACGTTCTTTCCGTTTGCGCTTGCGCGCGCCGGACACCGCATCATCTGCTTAGATTCGGATCCCGTCGCGGTGGAAGACCTGTGTCGTGCGATCGAACACGTAAGCGCCGGCGCGGGCACGATCGAACCACGCGCAAACGGCGAAACGCTTCCCGTAGAATCGGGTCAGGCGGATGCCGTGTATTCGATCAGCGTGCTCGAGCATGTCGATGAACCCGCCGCCGTCGTTACGGAAATCGCGCGCGTATTGAAACCCGATGGAACGTTCGTTCTTACGTTCGATCTCGACGTCGAGAAGAATACGGGCGTCGGCGTATTGCCCGAACAGTACGAAGCGCTGCGGGATGTGCTGGAAGCGAGTTTCGAATGGGTGTATCCCGATCGCGTCATTCATCCGCTCGACGTACTGACGTCCAAAAACAGTCCTTGGCCGGTACCGGGTGAACGAAAAGTTCCTGGTCTGTTATGGCGCGATCGGTCCGCGCGGCTTCGACCGCTCGTGGGCGGACCAAACCCGGGGGTTCTGACCGTTTACGGCTGCGTATTGCGCAGGCGGCGCGCATCGTCAGAGTCTTGATTCTGTAAAGAATACGGGGCCGGCAAGCAAGCCTTTCGAAACCTAAAAAGGTGAACGACGCGGTTGGGCGCGGCGGTGCCTTATCGCGGGCCGATCGCGACCGGGAGGTCGTCCAGCGCACCGCCGAGCTGCTGACGAGCAATCTCTCGCTGGAAGCGCTATTCCATGCGGTCTGTTCGCTATTGGCGCGCTTCGTCGACGCCTCGATGGTGTTCATCGCCATAAACGATCGCGAAGGTGCGCGCATCGCATTCATGCTCGAGAACGGCGTCGTCGGCAAACTGGAAAACCGCCGCGTGCGCCCGGAGTCACGGACGGCGGAAGTATTGCGCGAGGGCCGTCCGGTTCTCAAGCGCACGCTCGAAGATTGGACCGAAGGCCGCCTGGCGTTGAATTTGCCGGGGCAGCCGCAAAACGACGAACGCGTTTCGGCGATCTTCGTTCCGCTGAAGTTCGGCACCGAGATCATCGGCGCGCTGTCCGTGCAAAGCGTTCGCCCGCACGCGTACAGCGATGAAGACGTAAATCTGGTGCAGACTTGCGCGCTGTACCTAAGCGTTCGCGTTCATCAGGCGCAGCTCGAGACGCAAAGCGCGCGCCTGGAGAACATGGCGTCCACCGACAGCCTCACCGGCGTGGCGAACCGGCGGTCGTTCGACCAACGTCTTTCGGATGAATGGCGACGCGCGATCCGGCGCGGCACGGGCATCTCGATGATGCTGATCGACATCGACTTCTTCAAGCCGTTCAACGATACGTACGGGCATGTTGCCGGAGACGCTGCGCTGCAGCAAGTCGCAACGGCGCTGACGTCGTGCCTTTCCCGATCCGAAGATTTCTTCGCGCGGTACGGCGGCGAAGAATTCGTCGCCGTCTTGCCCGGCACCGAACTGCCGGGAGCGCTGCAGATAGCCGAGCGCATGCGTCAAGCGGTGCTCGATTTGGGAATAGCGCACAGCGGTTCGCTGTTGGGCCGCCTCACGATCAGTGCCGGCGTCGCATACAAAGTACCGGCGCGCTCCACACCGTCCGATTCGCTGATCGAAGCGGCGGACGTCGCATTGTATCAGGCAAAACGAACCGGCCGCAACCGCGTGGCGGGTGAAAACTACCGGTCCGACGCGCCGCCGGCATATCCGGCAAAGGCGTACCGCCACAATCTTCCGTCGCTTCCGGGCGAGACGATCGGACGCGGCGATCACCTTCAACAGCTTCGCCGCCTGTTGCGCGGCGCGCGGCTGCTGACCATCGTGGGCGCCGGCGGAGCCGGCAAATCGCGCGAAGCGATCGATCTTGCGCACCGGGAAATGGCGCGTTTTCCCGACGGCGTCTTCTACGTCGATTGCTCGGCGATCCAAAATGCCTCGTATCTTGCGAATAAAGTCGCCGCGGCGCTCGGTGTCGTCGAGACGCTCGTAATCGATGCGCGCGACGCCTGCGCGGAGTACTTGAAATCGAAGAAGGCGTTGCTCCTGCTCGACAATTGCGAATCTGTCGAGACGGGCGGCGCTGCGGACTATGTGCGCGCCGTGCTAGCGGAAGCGCGCGACGCGCGCATTTTGGTCACGTGCCGCGAGCCGCTGATGGTGGGCGGCGAGACGGCGTTCGTGTTACCGGGTCTGGCGGTCGAAGATGCCGTTGCGCTTTTTCTGGAACGCGCGCGCGCCGTCGCCGGCGTCAGTTTCGCCGATAAGGAACGAAGTATCATCGAGCAGATTTGCCGCCAGCTCGATGGCCGTCCGCGTGCAATTCAGCTCGCCGCGGCACAACTCGGCAGAATCGACGCGCACACGCTTCTCCAAACGCTGCCGGATCTGACGCAGATGGGACGTCAAGCGATGCGCGGATTCGTCGAGTGGAGCTACAACGTGCTCTCGGCGGAAGAACAATCGGCATTGCGCGCCCTTGCGGTCTTTGCCGGCGGCGCGACTGCCTTGGCGATTGCCGAGGTTTGCGGCGGCACCGATTGCCTGTCAGCTCTCGTAGAAAAGTCTTTCGTGAGCTTGGAAAGCGTCGACGGCGTCGAGCGTTACGTTCTGCCGGCCGCCATTCGCGTGTTCGCGCAAGAACAGGCGCGGGCGCTCGGCGAGTGGGAAGCGCTGGGCATGCGCCATGCGCGGTATTTCTGCGAGCGCGCCAAAAAGATGGAGCGCAGTTATTCCACGCGCCATTGGCGGCGGGAATCGCGTTCGATGGCTGCCGAGCTCGACAATCTCCGGGCGGCGCTGCTTTTTACGGTTACCGAAGAACATCATTTGGAACTGGGCGCGGACATGTCGGCGGCACTGGTTCACTATTGGGAAGAACTCGGCCGCATCGGCGCCGGCCGCGATTGGATCGAGCAGTTGCTCGCACGCAGCGACGTTGAGTTTTCCAAGCGCGTTCGCGCGGAGCTCTATTACGGATTGGCCCGTCTCGACGGCGCGCACTCGCAAAAAGCACTGGATGCAGCCCATACTGCCATCGCGCTGTTTCGCGAACTACGCGACGACAACGGATTGGCAAAGGCGCTTTATCAAGCCTCGGCCGCGTCGATTTTGCTGCGGCGTGTCGACGAGGCACTCAAGTATCTCGACGAGGGTCAGGCGATTTGTAAGCGCACCGGCGATCTGCGCGCGCTCGCCGACGTGTACAACGGCCGCGCTATCGCGGAGAATTGGTTGGGAAATCCGCAAAAAGCGCGTCACCTGCACGAACAGAGCTTGGAACTGCTGCGAAAGCTCGAGGACGATCGCGGCGTTGCAAGCTTATTGGGGAATTTGGGCGATCTGGCGGCGACCGTCGGCGAATACGACCGCGCCGTCAACTTGACGCGCCAGAGTCTGGCAATGTTCGAGCGTTTACACGATCCGCAGAGCACGGGGTGGGTGCTGACGAACTTGGGCACGTTCGAGCTCAAACGCGGAGACGTCGAGGCAGCACGTCCGGCACTGAGGCGCGCGCTGGAGCTGGTTCGCGAATATCCGGATGAGTGGCTGAGCGGAAACTGTGTGGATTCGCTCGCGCGTCTGGCCTTGGCCGAAAAGGACTGGGGCCGCGCACTGCGGCTCGCCGGTTTCGCCGACGGCGTCTTTGACGCCATCGGCGTTCCACGTCAACCCTTCGACCAGCTGGATTACGAAAATGTCGTGCGCGAAGCGCAAAACGCTCTCGGCTTGGAAGCTGCCCGCGAAGCGTTGGACAGCGGCCGCGCAATGCAGTGGACCGACGCCCTCAAAGAGGCGCAGCAGGCATAACAGCTTGCCGGAACTCCGGCGGGCCGTCGTGCGTTACGCGGGTATGCTGCCGGATCCGTACGCCATCTATGCAGCCGCGCGCGCCTATTGGGAGACTGCGCGCTACCCTGCTGCGATCTCGTATACCGTCGACGTCCGCGTTAACGAAGCGGGAACGTGGAAAACGAACCACTATCATTTGACGTACGATGCGCTGCACGACGCAGTGCGTGTGAACCCCGTGAGCGACGAAGAAGTTGCCAATCCTCACCGCGTGCCGCCGGGCCCGAATATCCGCCTATTCGGAGTCGGAGTCGGTAAGGATGAGCCGCGTACGGATTATCTCGGGATCCCCGAATTGGCGCCGAACTACTCCTTTGGATTAGCAAAATACGTTCCGGTGACCGATCGCGATCCGTCCGAATTGGTTCGCGAGATACGCGATCAATTTCACGATCCGGCCCCGCCGGCGCGGGTGCGTTCTCAGGCGACCTGTATACCGGAGATTGCAAGCGTCTACGCATATGCTCACGACTACGACATCACGCTTGCGGGGCTCGAGACGATCGACAGGCACGTCGACTACCATTTGAAATTGGCTCCCGTCCGGGCACCGAAGCGGTACCGGCTTCGCGACCTGTGGGTGGATCGGCGGACGTACTTCACCGACCGCCTTGTCAGCGACGGAAATTTCGTGACCGGCCCGGGCCCCGGCGTGAAGTGGATGGTCAGCTTCGCAAACGTGGCGGGAGCGCCGTATATCGCGCAAGAGAGCGCCCAAGGCGCGCTGGCGTTTCAGCAGGCCGTCTACCAGCAAGCAACCGTAGCGTTTGAAGACCTCCAACCGGGCAAGCAGACGGTTTTCTGGAGCGGTCAATTTCTTACGAGCGAGGATCTATTGCAGGAACCTTAACCTTCCGATAACTCCGTGTATGGTACACATTATGGCGTTCACCGCCGCGCTGGCGCTGTATCGTGATGTGAACACCGAGCGAACCATACATGGCTTACGGCCGTTGGTGCTCGATGCGCGTCTTGCAGCCGCCGCGGAAAAGCATGCAGTAGACATGGTGCGTCGTCGATATTTCGATCACGTATCACCTGCGGGTGATTCGCCCGCCGACCGGCTGAAGGAAGCCGGATGCTCGTTCAATTACGCAGGCGAAAATATTGCGTTTGCACCCGACGTGCAAACGGCGGATTCCGCATTATTCGGCAGCCCGCCGCATCGTGAAAACACGCTGTCCTCCAACTATAATCGCGTCGGAATCGGCGTCGCTGCCGATGCAAATGGCGACCTGTATTTCGTGGAGGATTTTTCGAACTAGGCCCATATACAAGGGGGTCGCTCGTAGCCACGTCGCGTTCGGGCAAGTGGCGGAACTGGTAGACGCGCTGGATTTAGGTTCCAGTGGGGCAACCCATCAGAGTTCGAGTCTCTGCTTGCCCAAGGCAACCCGCACCGCGGTTGCGCAGCGAGCAGAGGTTGAAAAGACGCTCCGGGCTTCGCCGCTCCGCGCCCGCCGGCAACGGTGAGGGAACCCCACGTGCCTGCCACCGCGCGCCGCGAAGGTTCGATGGCGAGAGCGTTGCTTAAAGTGCGGAAGTAGCTCAGTGGTAGAGCATCGCCTTGCCAAGGCGAGGGTCGCGAGTTCGAATCTCGTCTTCCGCTCCACGAAATTGGAACCGACCATGGTTCCTCATCCCCCGACGTTCGTTGGGGGTTTGCTGTTTTAGCGGCGAATAGGTCTCTCGCCGCGCCAGAGGAGTACCGTCGCCTGCCTACGTCCAGCCTAACGAAACTCGCCCCCACGCAAGTGGAATTGGTCATTCCAATCTCGCCCGAGGAAATGCGCGAAGCCGAGGATCGCGCGTTTCGCCGTCTTGCGAAAAACGCCAAGTTGCCGGGTTTTCGCCCCGGCAAGGTGCCGCGCAAGGTCTTCGAGCAGGCATACGGCGCCGCTTCGATCACCAACGAAGCCATGGAGGACGTCGTCCCGACCGTCTATGCCAAGGCGGTGCGTGAGCACGACCTGGATCCGGTCGACCGTCCCAAGATGGAATTGCTTCCCGAAGAGGACGGACAACCGGCGCGAATCAAGGCGGTCGTGGACGTGCGGCCCGAAATTGCGCTCAAGGAGTATAAGGGCCTGCCGGCGCCTGCCGAGCCGGTAACGGTGTCGGACGAGGACGTGGAACGGGCGCTCAAGGCGCTCGCCCGAGAGCGGGCGACCCTCGTACCGGTCGAGCGCGAGGCGCGCATCGGCGACGTCGCGACGCTGGACTATGAAGGCAAAATCGACGGCGTTCCGTTCGACGGCGGCACGGCGCAGGGCCAGCAAACCGAACTGAGTGAGGATAAGTTCATTCCGGGATTCGTCACCGGCATCGCCGGCATGAAGCCGGGCGAGACGCGAGACGTTCAGGCAACCTTCCCGGCCGAGTATCAGCAGACCGACCTTGCCGGCAAGACCGCGGTGTTTACGGTAACTTTGCACGAGCTCAAAGAGCTGGAGCTTCCGGCGATAGACGATTCCCTTGCAAAGGAAGTCTCGCAGCACCAGACGTTGGACGAACTGAAAGAAGACGTGCGTAAGCGTCTGCACGCCGCTGCGGAAGCCCGCGTGCGGCGTCAGGCGGGCAATAAGCTCATGGACACCCTCGTCGAGGGATACGATTTCCCGTTGCCGCCCGTCATGGTCGAGCGCGAGCTGGAGAGCATGGTGAGCGAAGGCGCCGGCATGGCTGCCCGGATGGGAATGTCGTTTGAAGATTACCTAAAAGCGGTCGAAAAAACCGAAGACGAACTGCGCGCCGAATTTCGGCCCGAGGCCGAAAAGCGCGTCAAGGGCACGCTGATTCTCGAAGCGATTGCCAAGACCGAGAACATCACGGCGACGCCGGCGGACATCCAGAACGAGCTCGCGAGCCTTGCCAGGCAGTACGGGCAACCGGTCGAGCGAATTCGTCAGGCGTTAGGCAACAATCTGCTCTCGCTTATGGACGGAATCGTCCGAAATAAGACTGTGGACTTTCTTATCGAACATGCGAATACGCAGGGAGCAACTCCCGAGGCGGCTTCGTAGTCATGGTGCCCGGAGGCATTTAAAAAGCATGGGTCATTTAGTTCCGATGGTTGTCGAGCAGAGCGCGCGCGGTGAACGCGCATTCGACATCTATTCGCGCCTGCTCAAGGATCGGATCGTCTTCGTCGGCGGTCCAATCGACGATCATCTGGCGAATTTGGTCATCGCGCAGCTGCTCTTTCTGGAAAAAGAAGATCCGGACAAAGACATCGATATGTACATCAATAGCCCGGGCGGCAGCGTAACGGCGGGGCTCGCGATTTACGACACGATGCGGTTCATCAAGCCCGACGTGGCTACCATTTGCGCCGGCATGGCCGCGTCCATGGGATCCATCCTTCTGACCGGCGGCGCCCAAGGGAAGCGCATGGCCCTGCCGCACTCGAAGATCCTTATCCACCAGCCCTGGGTCCAACAGGTCGGCGGACAGGCGACGGACATCGAAATCCACGCCCGGGACCTGATCGCTACGCGGCGGATGCTGGCCGGCATCTACCAAGACACCACCAAGAAGTCGATCGAGCAGATCCTCAAAGATATCGAGCGGGATTTCCATATGACCGCCCAAGAAGCCAAGGATTACGGTATTATAGATACGATCATCGAGAACCGGACGTCGCTGGCAACCCCGGCATAGGCAGAGGCTACATGTTTCGATTCGGCGAGGAGAAAGGTCAACTGAAGTGCAGCTTCTGCGGCAAGTCGCAAGAGCAAGTGCGCAAGTTGATCGCGGGCCCCGGCGTCTACATTTGCGATGAGTGCATCGAGCTCTGCAACGAGATCATCGAAGAAGAGCTGTACAAAAACGTCGACGAAAATCTTCGCCTCCGGAACATCCCGAAGCCCAAAGAGATCAATCACATTCTCAATCAGTATGTGATCGGTCAAGAGCGCGCCAAGAAGTCGCTGGCCGTTGCGGTGTACAACCACTACAAACGCGTCAACATGGGCGCGAGCGCCGACGACGTCGAGTTGCAGAAGTCGAATATTCTGCTGGTCGGTCCAACGGGTTCGGGCAAGACGTATCTGGCGCAAACGCTCGCCAAGATTTTGGACGTCCCGCTCGCGATGGCGGACGCAACGTCGCTAACCGAAGCCGGCTACGTCGGCGAAGACGTCGAGAACATTCTGCTCAAGCTGATTCAAGCCGCGGATTACGACGTCAAGCGCGCCGAGAAGGGCATCGTATACATCGACGAGATCGACAAGATCGCCCGCAAGAGCGAGAACCCGTCGATTACGCGCGATGTTTCGGGCGAAGGCGTTCAGCAGGCACTGCTCAAGATTTTGGAAGGCACGACCGCCAACGTGCCTCCACAGGGCGGCCGCAAACATCCGCACCAAGAGTTCATTCAAATCGACACGACCAACGTGTTGTTTATCTGCGGCGGCGCGTTCGACGGCTTGGAACGGATCATCGAATCGCGCGTGGCGAGCAACAACATGGGCTTCCGCGCGCAGCCGGAGGGCAAAAAGGAAGCGCGCGTCGGCAAGCTGCTTCAGCAGCTGATGCCGGAGGATCTGCTCAAGTTCGGACTGATTCCGGAATTCATCGGCCGCTTGCCGATCGTCGTCACGCTGGACGCGCTCGACGAGCTGGCGCTGCGCCGGATTCTGGTCGAGCCGCGTAACGCGCTGGTCCGCCAGTTCCAGAAGATTATGGGACTCGACGGCGTCGAGCTCACGTTCACCAAAGAAGCGCTCATTGCGATCGCTTCCAAGGCGCAAGGCCGCAAGACCGGCGCCCGCGGACTGCGCTCGATTCTCGAGGAGACGATGCTGGACGTCATGTACGACCTGCCGTCGCTTTCCGGCGTGAAGAAGTGCATCGTCAACAAGGAAGTGATCGAGAAGAAAGAGCCGCCGACGCTCATCTACAACGAGCGGCAGAAGGACATGCCCGCCTAGTCATCCCCTGGTCATCCTGAGGTATCGAAGGACCCTGAGGAATCGAAGGGCCGGCTAATCGTAAACGCCCCTCGATACCTCGGGGTGGTTGTCGGCTCCGCACGTCCTTGGTTCCGCCGACACTCCGCGCATCCGTGCGCTGCGCGATACCTCACCATGACGAGGGCTGACGGCCGTCCTACCCAATTCCCGGTATACAGTCTTACGCACTAAGAGCGCACACTACAGCCATAAGGTCTGGAGTGGAGGTAGTTCTTTTGCGCAAAAATGTGCGAACTTCGCTGGGTTTGGCGGTAGCCGCTTCATTGCTTTCGGCATGTACGGGAGGCGGCGCAAGCGCACCCGGAATTCCCGCGCAGGTGCACGCGGCCGGTGCTGAGTCGCCGTTAACGGTTCACCGTAACGGTCTGACGATTCATCTGTTTCCCGTGCGTCATTCGGACGCGGCCGCGTTCGCGGCGTCAAGCACGAACAACTTGATCTATAACGGCGGTCCGATACAACCCGCACCGAAAATGTACTTGATCGAATGGGGAACGTGGACTGCTTCGTCGGGCGATCCGGACGGCGAAGGTGCCGTACTGCAAAAGTTTCTGCAAGGCGTAGGCGGTTCGAAATGGTTGAATACCGTTACGCAATACACGCAGAGCGGCGGAACGGCGGTCGGTAATCCGAGCGGCAATCTCGCGGGTGTTTGGAACGACACCAGCGCTCCGCCGATCGTGATGCAAGACAGCGACATCGGAAACGAGGCGCTCAAAGCCGCCGCGCATTTCAACGATTACAGCGTCAATGCAAGCTACGTGATCGCGACGCCGCATTTGCACAACGACCTCGGCTTCGCCGTCGAATACTGCGCCTGGCACAGCAGCGAACAGGCGTCCAACGGCAGCACGATATCGTTCACGAACCTGCCGTATATTCCGGATGCGGGATCCAGTTGCGGCCAAGGATCGGTCAACACGCCTGGTACGCTCGACGGTGTAAGCATCGTCGAAGGCCACGAACAAGGGGAAACCGAGACGGATCCGCAGCCGTCCTCGGGCTGGATCGACAGCAGCGGCAACGAGATCGGCGACAAGTGCGCGTGGACCGGTCTGCAAAACACGGCGTTCTCGACGGGAACGTTTCCCACGCAGCCGCTGTGGAGCAATGCGTCCTCTTCCTGCGTGCAAAGTTACTAGTTAGCCGCGCTTTTAGCGATTTTCTCCCCCGCGCAAGCCCCTCCGCATAGCTCTCCCCGGCGCACCCCCGAGCGCCGTGAAAAGCAGCGGAGGGGCGTTTTTTTGTTCCGGGCTGTTGCTTATTGCGCTTGCCCGGCCGGCGCATTGGTTCACACGACCTAACCGGCTGCGGGCCATCTTACTACGCTGCTGTCCCGGGGCGGTTCACGCTTCGCGCGGGCCCGCATCGATACGATGTGTGCGGACTTACTTGCCCGCATGAGGATGAAACAGTAATGAAATTCTTGCGACTCTCAGCTCCGCTGTTGGCGATGTCCGTCATGCTCGCCGCGTGCGGCGGCGGTGGCGGCGGCGGTTCATCGCCCGTTCCCAACCCTGGCGGCGGCGGCGGTGGCGGCGGCAACCCTTCGCCCAGCCCTACCCCCTCGCAAAGCTCGACGCCTGCGCCCACTCCCACGCCGAGCTCCGGCGGCGTTCCGGTAAACACCGGCCTAACGATCAGCGCGGAAGAAGACTTCGGTCCGACCGGCCAGCTGTGGTACACCAGCGGCACATCCGGCTGGGCTAATACCGCCGGCGAGGACTCGTCCGGTCCGACCGGCGGCGTAACCGACACGATGAGCTGCGCGGACACGCAAGAAGGCGTGAATTTCCCGGCTACCCAGTACTCGCAGCACGCGTTCGTCGGCATCTATTCGAACGGACAGGAGATGGCGTTACCGCAGGCGCTCGGCATGGTGAACCCGGTCGCGCCGACGCAAGGCCAGCCCCAACATCCCTCCAACACGGACGAAGTCGAACAGTACCAGTGCGAATACAACGTGCACACGCACGACTATTCGGGATTGGTTCACGTCGAAGACGTAAATCTGCCGCAAAACCCGAGCTATACGTACGCCCCGAGTTACGCGACGCTGCAAACGCTCATGGACATGTGGGCAGCCCAGCTCACTTCGGGTGGTCTGACCGCCGGAGCGAACTCCCTGACCGGAGCGACCTCCGTCTACGTCGGCGTTCCGACCACGAAGGACTCGAGCGGCAACGACGAGGTTGTGTCGTATACGCAAGCCAGCTCTTTCGGAAGCATCCCTCTGGCGCGGCACAACGCAATTTGGATCGTAATCGGCGGATTACCGCAGGGCGGTTTGCCGCAGGTGAAATTCGTTCTCCAAAACTAGCGCGAGCGTAAGTCGACAATGAGGCCGGATCTCTCCGGCCTCATTTTGGCTACGAGAGAGGCTTTTCGAAATGAAGATTTTGCGACTGAGCGCATTTGCGTTTGCAGCGGCCGTCGCACTCGCGGCCTGTGGCGGCGGAGGCGGGACGTCAACTACGCCGCCGGCCGGCCCACCCGGAGGCGGAGGCGGACCAACGCCTTCTACCGCGCCATCCACGTCGCCGTCACCAACGAGCGCACCATCGTCGTCGCCGACGACGGTTCCGACATCGTCTCCCACGAGCGGTTCCGTCCCCGCGAACAGCACCGTGGTAAGCGCGGAAATCAATTTCGTCAACGGCGATACGAGCTGGTATACGGCGGGCACGTCGAGCTGGACGAATCACGCAGGAGCGACGTCCAGCGGCGGATCCGGACAGACGGTGGATTCGGTTCCATGCCTTACCGGCAATATGGGAACCGGATATCACGTGCATGCGTACGTCGGACTGATTGCCAACGGCGTCTGGGAAGCGATTCCGCAAGCGATCGGCATGAAGAACGCCGTCGAACCCACGAAGTCCGGCGAGAGTTCCGATACCGATGAAGTTTTGACGGCGGATTGCTTCTACAAACTGCACACGCATGACTATTCCGGCATCATTCACGTAGAAGACCCGACGCAGCCGCAAAACTTCAACGTCGATCAAACGTATGCGACGCTGCAAACGCTCTTTGACGAGTGGGGCGAGCCGATAACTGCGATGAGCGCGGCCACCTTCAACGGTGCCGTCACCGTATACGTCGGCTACTCGACGACCCGCGATTCGCAGAACAACGATCTGGTCACCGGTTATACGCCGACGACCGCGGCTCCGAATCAAATCATTCTGCAGCACCACGTTGCGTACTGGATCGTTGTAGGCGCCTTGCCGGCAAACGGCTTGCCGCAAGTGCGCTTCATGACGGAAAACTAACCCGATTGCGCGTGGCGGGAACGGTTCATGCCGCAACGGGCGGCGTTAGCCGCCGCCACGCGTCCCTTTGGGCGCTCGCGATCGCGCTCGTAATGCTCTCGTGCGCTGCGCTTGGGGTACGCGTTGCGTCCGTGCCTTCGCGCGCGTTTTGGACCGACGAAGCGATCACGGCGCTACGCGTTTCCGGTGCGACGACGGCACAATTCGTCGCGGCAGCAGATGACGGCCGCCCGCACTCCGTCGCGCAATTGCGTCAAACGTTAGGACTAGAGCGCGCGGGCAGCCTGCGAAGGGTCCTCGCGTCGTTAGCCAGTGAAGACGCGCAGCATCCGCCGGTATACTACCTTCTCGCGAATCTATCGACGCGTGCGTTCGGGTTTTCGATCGCCGATCTGCGCCTGCCCGCGCTGATCTGCGGGCTGCTGCTCCCGTTTGGGCTGGCATGGCTTTGCCGCGAACTGTTCGGAAACATCGCCGCGATGGTCGCCGGTTTCGCGATCGGCGCGGCGTCGCCGGTTCTCGCGGTGTATTCGCTGCAGGCGCGGGAGTACAGTGCGTGGGCATTGGTGTTGACGCTGCTCACGGCGGTGTTTCTTCGCGCGAGCCGCACGAGCGGTGCGGGGTGGTGGTTGGCATACTGCCTCCTCGCGATAGTTGCACTGTACACCGACGTACTGGCCGCGGTCACCATCATCGCGCACGCTGCGTTCGCTCTCGTACTTTTACGCGGCCGCCGTCTAGCGTATTGTGCAGGCTCCGCGCTGTGCGCAGCCGCTGCCTACGCGCCCTGGCTCGTGCAGATCGCCGTCCATCGCAGCGCGATTGCGCGGGAAAACGGCTGGACTGCCGGACCGTGGCCGCTTTGGATGCTCGTCGAAAAGTGGGCGTTCAACGGCGGCACGACGTTTTGGGATTATGAATTCGCGCGCGCCGGCGCCGCCGTGCTGTTGATTCCAATCGCGTTGGTACTGTGTGCAGCCATAATCTGGTCGCTGCGGTCGTCGCCCGCGCGCGCGCGTGTGATGCTTGCGGCTGCCATCGCGGTGCCGATTGCACTGCTCTTTCTGCCCGACGTCGTGGCGCACCATCACCGTTCCAGCGTCACGCGTTACGGCATACCGCTGTGGATCGCGTTCATCGCATGTACCGCCGGATACCTCGGGTCGCGTCTGCGTCTGCACGCGGGCAGATTGCATGCGGGATGGACCGCGGTTACGGTACTGTTCGTTTGTGCGTGCGTATTTTCAGCGTCGGCGGCGTCCCTATCGCCGGTCTGGTGGGACAACCGGCAAGACGGCGATCTTCCCGCAATCGCGCTCGCGATCGAAAATAGCGCGGCGCCGCTCGTCGTGGTAAATGCGCCCTGGCCGCGCGCTTTGGACCTTTCATTCTATTTGCAACCGGACGTGCGAATGCAAATCGGCGGGAAGATTCCGCCGGCACAAGCGGATGCGCGGCCGGTATTCGTTTTGGCGCACGATGCGCCACGAGGGGAACGTGTGGAAGTCGTCTACCAAGCGCGACAAAACGCGCAAGCGGCCCGTCTGCGCGGCAGCGGCGATCCCGATTCGCTTACTCTTTGGCGAGTAGTTCGTTAGACGGAGGGAACGACGCGACGCCGTTGTTATAGCGAATCACGCGTGCCGGAACGCCGGCAACCAGTGCGTACGGCGGAACGTCCTGCGTGACGACCGCGCCTGCAGCCACCATGGAATGGTGACCCACGCGGACGCCCGGAACGATCACGGCGTTGGAACAAATCAATACGTGGTTTTCGATTACGACGGGCGCGCGGGCGATCTCGAGCGGCTTGTTCACGTCGAAGTTACTTGCGGGAACTTGCTCCCCTTCCATCGACGTGATGTGCACGTGACAACCCAAATGCACGTCGCTGCCGATCGTGACGCCGCCGCCGCCCCAAATCGCGCTATACGGGCCGATTTCGACGTTGTCGCCCATCTTGATGAATCCGGGCTTACCGTCGACGTTGTTGACTTGCAGATACGCGCGGTGGTCGAAGAAGACGTTTTTCCCGGCCGTGATATAGCGCGCTCCGCGGACGATTACGCCCGTGGCGTAGTGAACGCCGGGCAGGCGGCGGCGCTCGATTTCGTCGTTGATTGCATCCGCGATGATCCGGCGCAGCGCTCCGGGGATCGCCCTGAGTTGTTCGGTGACGAGCACGTCCTTAGCGTACCCTAAGGGCGCGTACGAATGCTTAGGCCAAGCGTCCGTAAACGCCAAGGTAAATTGGGGCGTTCGCCTCAGTTTCGGGGCCGTCGGCAGCCTGCCCCGGCCGAGCGGCCCGCGCTACAATTCCCCCAGAAAGACGATGAAATTTACGCCGGATTTCGACATGACCGTTCGGGGGATCAGGCCGGAGCTGCGCTTTGGCCTGCTCATCGCCGACTACGTACTCCTGTTCGCTGCAGTGCTGCTGGCTACCGCAGTGGGCGACATTCACTCGGGCAAGCCCATGCAGCTACTGCTGCTCACGACCATGCTCTTCATAACCGGCGCCTACATGCAGTGGCGGTACGAGAGCGCGCGGACCTTCGACTTTCACGACGTGCTGCGGCTGTTGTACGGCGCGGTCGGCGGTGCGGTCCTCGCGTTGATTTGCGTATGGCTGCTCCCGGGTCCGCTCGAGCACTCGTCGGGACGCCTAGTCGTCATCGCGGCGACCCTAGGCTTTATGCTCCGGATGTTTTTGCGCATCGCGCTCGTGCTGATGCGAACCTTCGTTCTGACGCGCCGCCCGAACGCGCAGCGCGTGTTGGTGGTCGGCGTAGGCATGCCGGCCGTCAATCTGATTCGGGCAATCCAAGAAGACCGCACCTTGCCGATGCGCTTGATCGGCTGCATCGACGACGGCCTCGCGGTGAAGCGCGTCGACGGCGTGAAAATCCTCGGTGGGATCGAAAGTCTGCCCGCCGTTATCGATCGTCAACAAGTGGATTCGGTGATCGTCGCGATTCCCGCGGCGCCGCTCTCGCTGATCAATCGTGTGAAAGATCTCTGCAGCCACGCACAGCATGCGCCGACGGTCAAGGTCCTTCCGGACGCCGTCGACATCCTGAATGAGAAGGTGACGATATCGCGGATTCGCGATATCCGTTTGGAAGACGTGCTCGCGCGCGAGCCGGTGGTCGTCGATACCGCTGCGCTGCGCCCGCACTTACAAGATCAAGTCGTTCTGGTAACCGGCGCCGGCGGATCGATCGGCAGCGAAGTTTGCCGGCAAATCGCGACGTTCGACCCCAAGTTGCTATTGTTGCTCGGACATGGTGAAAACAGCTTGTTCGCCATCGACCAAGAGCTTCGCACGAAGTACGGGTTCTCGCGCACCAAAATGGTGCTTGCCGACGTCGCGGACGGTCCCGCGATCCGCAACGTGTTCTCGAAGTACCGGCCGCGCATCGTCTTTCACGCCGCCGCACACAAGCACGTTCCGATCGTAGAAGACAACATCTGCGAAGCGGTTCGTAACAATGTCCTCGGCACGCGAACCGTCGCACTTGCCGCCGCGGCATCCGGAACGGCGAAGTTCGTGCTGCTCTCCACCGATAAAGCCGTAAACCCGAGCAGCGTGATGGGACTCACCAAGCGCGTAGCGGAGCTGATCTGTCAATCCTTCGCCGGCAGCAGCTCCACGGAATTCGTCGTCGTTCGCTTTGGAAACGTGCTGGGCAGCCGCGGCAGCGTCGTCCCGACGTTCAAACAGCAAGTCGCGAGCGGCGGTCCCGTGACGATCACGCACCGCGAGATGAAACGGTATTTCATGACGATTCCGGAAGCCGTATCGCTCGTATTGCAGGCGATGTCGATGGGGAACGACGGCGAGGTTTTCGTGCTCGACATGGGAGATCCGATCAAGATCTTGCACCTGGCGGAGCAAGTGATCCGTCTTTCGGGATTCGAGCCGTACCGCGATATCGACATCGTCGAAACGTCGATCCGTCCGGGCGAAAAACTCTTCGAGGAGATATTGACCGCCGGTGAAGGCGTGCGCAGTACGAGCCATCAGCGGCTTTTCATCGCCAAGCAAGACCGGGTGGACTATTCGCGGATCGGCGTGGCGATGGAGCGCGCCCAACGAGCGGTTCGCGTGGCCGACTGGCGCGTCGCGCTGGACGTTCTGCGCGAATTCGTGCCCGAATACACGCCCGGCCCGCACCTGATGCCGCGCGGAATGCGCGCCCAGGTCGAGCGAAACGAGGTCGCCAGCGGACCGGAAGGCGAAACCACAGAGATACTCACCAAGCCCGCAATGAAACCAGCACCCGCACAATAGGAAGTAATTTAGGAAGCCATGGAACTGCTTGAAGCCCCCGGGAGCCTGCGCGAACAACTCAAGAAGAAGTTCGCCGATCGATCCGCCCTGATCGGCGTAGCCGGCGTCGGTTACGTCGGGTTGCCGCTCGCCGTAGAAAAAGCAAAGGTCGGGTTCGAGGTCGTCGGGTACGATCGCAATAGCGTTCGCGTCGATCAGGTAAATCAAGGACTGAACTACATCCGCGACGTTGACGATGCGGATCTGACGCAGCTCGTAGAAACCGGGAAGTTGCGGGCAACGACCGACTTCGGCACGCTCAGCCGCTGCGACGCGATCGTCATCTGCGTGCCGACGCCGCTGACGCCGAATCTCGATCCCGATATTTCGTACATTCGCGCGGTCGGCGAACAGATCGCCGCGCAGCTGCGTCCGGGGCAACTGATCTGCTTGGAGAGCACCACCTATCCCGGAACCACCGAGGAAGTTCTGCTGCCGCTGCTGGAGCAATCCGGACTGAAGGTCGGCGAAGATTTCTTCCTGTGCTTTTCGCCCGAACGCGTCGATCCGGGGAATGCGCGCTATACCACCAAGAACACGAACAAAGTCGTCGGCGGTGTAACGCCTGCATGCCGCGACGTCGGCGGATGTTTCTATCAGCAAACGATCGTCGACGTGCTGGAAGTGAGCTCTCCCAAAGTCGCCGAGATGTGCAAGGTCTTCGAGAACACGTTCAGAGCCGTCAACATCGCGCTGGTCAACGAGATGGCGCTGCTGTGCGACCGGCTGGGCATCAACATTTGGGAAGTGCTCGATGCCGCGGCAACCAAACCGTTCGGCATAATGCGCTTCGATCCGGGTCCGGGCGTCGGCGGCCACTGCATCCCGCTCGATCCGTTCTATCTGGCTTGGAAGGCGCGCGAATACGACTTTCACACGCGTTTCATCGAGCTGGCCGGCGAGATCAACATCAATATGCCGTACTTCGTGCGCGAGAAAGTGACGCGCACGCTGAACAAGAGCGGCAAAGCGCTTAGAGGCGCTGACGTCCTTGTGCTGGGCGTTGCATACAAGAAAGATATCGAAGACTGGCGCGAGTCTCCCGCAATCAAAGTCATGGAGTTGCTGCTCAAGGAAGGCGCCAATATCGATTACCACGATCCCTTCGTGCCGAAGTTCGTCGAGCATGGCACGCAATGGCATTCTATTCCGCTCTCTAAAGAGCGGCTTGAACGCGCCGACTGTGTGCTGATCCTCACGAATCACAGCAACGTCGATTATCAAATGGTCGTTGAGAACTCCAAGGTGGTTATCGACACGCGCAACGCCACTAAAGGCATAAGCGGCGCCGCCGAAAAGGTCGTGCTGCTATGAAGCGCATGCCGCGCGCCGGCGTAATCGGCGCCGGTTACTGGGGTGCCAATCTGGTCCGCAACTGTTACGAACTCGGGGTACTGACCGCCGTTTGCGACTCGGATCTACGGCGGCTGGACGAAGTCCGCAGCAAATATTCCGGCGTCGCGCTCTACATGGACCCCGAGCAGATGCTGCAGAACGGAAAAGTCGACGCCGTGGTCATTGCGGCTCCGGCTGCGGCACATGCCGAGCTCGCGCTGCAAGCGATTGCGGCCGGCAAGCACGTTTTCGTTGAGAAGCCGCTGGCGTTGAGCGTCGAGGATGCGCAGCGCGTCGTCGAGGCGGCCGAAGCAGCAAACGTGACGCTCTTCGTCGGCCACGTGCTGCTGTACCATCCCGCGGTAAGTGCGTTGATAGAAGCAGCGCATTCCGGCAAGATCGGGCACGTTCGGCATCTGCGTTCGCGGCGTTTGAGCTGGGGACGCCTGCGCGCGCAGGAAAACGTGTGGTGGAGTTTTGCGCCGCACGACTGCGCCTTGATGCTGGCAATCATGCGCGATTCGCCGGTTAATGCTACGGGCTGGATCAGCGAATTCGTGCGTCCCGGCGTCGGCGACTTTGCCTACGCCGATTTCGCGTTTGCCGACGGGCGCAGCGCGCACATCGAAGTCAGCTGGCTCGATCCCGACAAACGTTCGCGAATCGACGTCTTCGGATCCGAGGGGACCCTAACGTTCATCGATTCGCGCGAGGGCGGTACGCTGACGCTCACGCCGTGCGGGGATCGCCTGAACACGCGCGGCGAGCCGGAGCTGTGGAAGGGCGAACCGCAGCAGATCGTCTGTCCGCGCGATGCGGAACCGCTGCGTCTGGAACTGCAGGCGTTCATACGCGCGTTGCGCGCCGGCGGCCGGTTCCCGACGGATGGGCGCGAGGGGTTAGAAGTCGTGCGCGCGTTGCAAATGGTCGATTCCAGTGCGACCGTCCATTCTTTTACGCTGGAGGCGCTCGCGTGACGGCGCCGCTGGAAAAGCAAGACTATTTCGTCCACGAGTCGTCGTATGTGGACCAGCCCTGCACGATCGGCCCGGGTACGAAGATCTGGCATTTTTCCCACGTTCTGCCGGGCTGCGAGATCGGCAGCGGCTGCAACATCGGACAAAACGTCGTCGTCGGTCCGCGCGTGCGGGTCGGCAACCGCGTCAAGATCCAAAACAACGTCTCGGTGTACGAAGGCGTCGAGCTCGAGGACGAGGTGTTCTGCGGGCCGAGCATGGTGTTTACGAACGTATTTACGCCGCGCAGCGGCACGCCGCGAAATACGTCGGCCGACTATCTCAAGACGCTGGTGAAGAAGGGCGCGTCGATCGGCGCAAACGCGACCATCGTATGCGGGAACACGATCGGCGAGTACGCCTTTGTTGGCGCCGGTTCGGTCGTCACGAAGGACGTTCCGGCGTACGCAGTAGTTTACGGAAACCCGGCTCGGGTTCACGGCTACGCCTGCGAATGCGGCGTCAAGCTCCGGTTCGACGGCGCGAACGCGGCCTGCAATGAGTGCGGCCGCACGTATATCAAGGAACAGCAACTCGTCCGAAAGGTGAATCAGTGATCCCCATCCTCGACTTGAAAGAACAGTACCACGCGCTGCGTGAAGATATCTTGCGCGCGGTGGAGAGCGTTTTCGAAGGCGGTGCATTCATCAATGGCCCCAACGTCAAAGCGCTCGAGGGCGAGGTGGCGGCGTACGTCGGCTCTACGCATGGCGTCGCACTGAATTCCGGAACGGATGCGTTGCACTTGGCGCTTCGCGCGCTCGATATCGGCCCGGGTGACGAGGTAATCACGGTGCCGTTCACGTTTGTTGCGACCACCGAAGCGATCGGCATCGTCGGCGCAAAGCCGGTTTTCGTGGACATCGATCCGCAAACGTACAATATCGATCCGGCGCTTATCGAGGCGGCAATCACGCCGCGTACGCGCGCGATACTCCCGGTGCATCTGTACGGCTGCCCGGCGCCGATGCACGAAATCATGACGATTGCCGCAAAACACAAACTCGCTATCATCGAAGATTGCGCGCAGGCAATCGGAGCGAAGATAGGCGACCGGTACGTCGGAACGTTCGGCGAGTTCGGCGCCTTCAGCTTCTTTCCGTCGAAGAACTTGGGCGCCTACGGCGACGGCGGCATGATTACTACGAACGATCCGGCACTCGCCGATCGGGTACGCAGCTTGCGCGGGCACGGCGGGCGCGTCAAGTACTATCACGAGGAATTGGGTGTGAACAGCCGGCTCGACGAAGTGCAAGCCGCTATTCTCCGCGTGAAACTGCCGCACTTGAACCGCTGGATTGAGAATCGCAGAACCGTTGCGGCGCGCTATGCCGAGCGCCTGCGCTCGAGTGGAGTGCAGCTGCCGGTGGAACCGGACGGAACCCGTCACGTCTACCATCAATACACGATTCGCGTACGCGAGCGCGACCGCGTTCAGACGGAACTGCAAAAAGCCGGCGTGCAAACGATGGTGTACTACCCGGTACCGCTGCATCTGCAGCAGGTGCATGCGGCCTTCGGTTTGCGCGAAGGCAGCTTCCCGCATTCGGAACTTGCGGCGCGGGAAGTCCTTTCGATCCCGATGTATCCGGAGTTGCAGCCCGGCGCGCAGGACCGCGTCGCCGCCGCTCTCGAGCAATCGCTTGCGGGAGTGCCTGCGTAAATGCGCGTTCTGAGCGTCCTGGGCGCTCGGCCGCAATTCATCAAAGCCGCGCTACTGAGCGCGGAGTTCGCACACCGCCGCATCGAAGAAGCGCTGGTACACACCGGTCAGCACTACGATGCGAACATGTCCGACGTCTTTTTCGAGCAGCTCGATATCCCGGCGCCGAAATACAATCTGGGCGTCGGCAGCGGCGGACACGGCGCGCAAACCGGCGAGATGCTCAAACGCCTCGAGCCCATCGTCGAAGCCGAGAATCCCGATTGGGTGCTCGTCTTCGGCGACACGAACAGTACCATCGCCGGCGCGCTTGTTGCCGCCAAACTGCACGTACCGGTCGCCCACGTCGAAGCGGGACTGCGTTCCTTCAATCGCGACATGCCCGAAGAGATCAATCGCATCGTCGCGGATCACATTGCGCAGCTGCTGCTCGTGCCGAACGAATCCGCCGCACACCAGCTCGCGCGCGAGGGGATTACGAAAGGCGTCCGTGTCGTCGGCGACTTGATGGTCGATTTGGCGGTGCGCGTTCGCGAGCAGATTCCGGAGCGGCCGGAGATTCTGGATAGGCTGCGCTTACGTCCGCGCGAGTACGGCTTGGCAACGATTCATCGCGCGTCAAACACCGACGATCCCGTGACGTTCCGCCGTATTATCGAAGGCTTGCGCGCCGTCGGCTTGCCGGTAGTGTTCCCGGTGCACCCGCGTACGCGCGCAATGGCGCGCGCGGCAGGCGCCGGCATCGGCGACAACATCACGCTGATCGATCCGCTGCCGTACATGGAAATGATGGCGCTGCTGGCGCGCTCCGAAGTGCTTTTTACCGATTCGGGCGGTTTGCAAAAGGAAGCCTTCGTGATGAAGGTCCCTTGCGTAACGTTGCGCGAGGAAACGGAATGGCTCGAAACGCTCGAGGACGGATGGAACGTCCTTGCGGGAAGCGATCCCAAAAAGATTGCGTCCGCGGCGAAGCGGATCATGCCGATACGGCAAGGTACGCCGTACGGTGACGGTCACGCGGCGCGAAATATCGCCGACGCGCTGCAAGGAGTAGATTCGACGACCGCAGTCGCCTAACGTACCCCCGTCATCCTGAGGAATCGAAGGACGCCGAGGCATCGAGGCGCACAAGTTGTCATCCTGAGGAATCGAAGGACGCCGAGGCATCGAGGCGCACATACGACTGCTACTAGGTAACAATGCGACCATTGCAGCCTAAAGAAACAGAAACGCCGCCCCATATTGGAGCGGCGTCTCTGCTTCGGTCAGCGAATGAACGCTGTCTTAATTGCAGCCGTTCGTCGTCATGAGCACGTAACCGTCGTTCGAATCGATGGTCAGCGGATTCGAAACGGGACGCCCGAACAGATCGCTGTACGTATGTCCCGACGGTAGATACGCCGTTTCGTTTGACGAACCCGAGCCGCCGTTGACCACGACGATCGCGTCGGCAAACCGCCGGTAATAGATCGCCGGATTATGCGAATCGCCTGCGCTGTACATTTCGCCGCACGGAGCGCCGATAGCCGACGCGTACTGGCTGTGATACTGTTCGAGGCCATACCCGCTGCCCGGCGAGGCGAACAGCGATTCGGCCTGTTCGTCGGCCATCAAGTACGTTGCAACCGAGTAGTCGAGCTGCGCCGTCCCCACGGACGTGGAGCCCCAATTGTCGTTCATCATGACGGCCGTGCCGTGATCCTGCGCGTACTTCGCCCAGGCCGCGGTAACAACGAGATTGGACGTGTTCGAGGTCTTGTAGTTGCCGTAGTCGCTGTAACCGGTTTCGTCCAAATCGGCGTCCACGTTCGCAAGGAACGTTTGCTCGTCGGCGGTGAGCGAGTCGGCCGGGTGATTCACGACGAGTTTGAGATGATACTGTGAAATGACGGGGTCCGTCGTCAGAATCTGGTGCGCTTGTTTGACCCACGCCACGACGTCGGATTCCCAATTTGCATCGGTGGACCCGGAGTATCGGCGGACGAACGAGCCGTTCTGATAGATGCCGCAGCCATAGCCGCCCGGCATGCCCTCATCGGCTTGCCAGAACGTGGCCTCGTCGATCGAGAGCGCCGTGTATCCGATGGCGTGCGCGTAGTTTGCGATCGAGCTAATCTGGTACGCAACGACGGCGGGATTGTGAATGTCCAGCGGAACGTTGGTGCTCAGGCCCGGTACCCACGCAGGCGTCGTCGTCGGCGCGTTGCTGGAATTGCACGCGTAGAGAATCCAGTCCGGATGATTTGCCTGCCACCACGAGAGCGTATGGCCGATCGATCCCCAAGCCGTCGAACTCGCATCCGTTTCCAATGCATCGTAATAGCCCATTTGCAGGCTCGGATTGCTGGTGAGCCACGCGGTACCGATGTTGTTGCGTGCGCCCCACACGGTCGAATAGCGATAGCCATCCGCCGCCGCGGCGGCTTGAGAGATATAACCGTTACCCGTGTCGTCGAACACTTGGAACGCGCTGATCTTGCCCCAAGAACTGGGCATGAACGCAGTCGTCGGAGGCGGCGTAAAACCGCTGCTCGGCGTCGGCGTAGCGTTGGGAGTCGGTGTGGAATTCGGTGTCGGCGTAGAATTGGGCGTCGGCGCCGGTGTCGGCGAACCGTTTGGCGCCGGTGAGATGTTGTTTGCGAGCAGCCAGTAGTCGGGAACGCCCACGCCGTTTACGGTGATGTTCTCACCCACGTAGGGCTGCGGTCCGCCGATGATCGTCGACGAATTGACCCAAATGTACATGTAGCCGATTCCGCGGCCGCCCTGCATTTGAAAACCGCCCGGCCGCATCATCGTAACGGGTCCGGTTACGGTTTGCGGATTGCTCGACGGCGAGGGGCTCGGCGTCGGACCTGAAGCGTTTTGCGAGATTGCTACGGCGGTAAGCGAGGTGCTCAATGAGCCGGTGCCCGAAACCGTCACGTTTTCGCCGGCAAACGGCGCCGAACCGTTGACGATCGTCGAGCGCGTCACGGCGATATTGATATGACCGACGTTGGACGGCCCAATCATTTGAAAACCGGTTGCGTTCATCGATACGATCGGTCCGGTTACCGTCGGCAGTACTTGCACCGTCGTCGTCGACGTCATGTCGCCGTTCGGGCTTCCCGTGCCGGTTGCTTCGACAGTTTCACCCGTCACCGGCGTGCCGCCGACGTAGGCCGTCGACGAACTCGTGTGCACGTTGAAGAATCCGACGCCAGCGCCGCCTTGAATTTGGAAGCCGCCCGGAAATAACTGAACGATCGTTCCGGCGATCGACAGCGCGTTGCTTTCGGAATCGTATGCGACGATCGACATCGGCGCGGATGACGTGCTGCTTGTCGACGGCGTGTTCGTATTAGGTTGCGCCGGCAGCGCCGACGTACCGCCCGAAGACGCACCGCCTCCGCCGCATGCGGCTAGCGAACACGAAAGCGCGAGGGGAACTGCAAAACGAAAAAGGCTTTTGCTCACACCTTTTTCGTCGGATTCGGCTCCAGCCGGCTTTAGGCGGAAGTAAAACTTTTATGCAAAATAAATTATGAAAAGCATACAAGCGAGCCGACGGTGTATCGCCTGAAATTGCGCTTTATGCCGCTTGCTTACGCACGAGTTTGTAATTCGACTTACAAATATCCGTTGCTCCGCCGTGCAACGCACAGCTCGGTGGACGGCCCCTCGTCGAGCAAGGAAGTAAGCGCCAATTCTGCAGGATACATCGCGGCCCCGAAGATCGCACCAAGAACGCGATTTTCACTCATATAACTCACGCACTTCCAAAACAACGCGTGCGCGGGGCTACGTGAATCGATCGGATTGTTCATCAGAACGAACATCGGACGCCGGCTTTCGATGGAGAATCCGTTGCCGCGCAAGATCCGTTCGATTTGAATCAGCGGCCTGCTGAGCGAATGCGCAGCGCGAAATGCCGGACCGTGAAGAAAATTGTCCGTGAATACGAGCATGCCGCCGGGCTTCAATAGACGCGCGCAATTGGCAATGGCGCGTTCGTATTGCGCGTCGTCCATCAAATGGTGCACGACGTCCATGCACGAGATCGCGTCAAAGGAACCGTCGGCGAGCGGGACGTTATCCGCGCCGGCGTCGAACCGGATCGTCGCCGTTCCGGGAAAACGCCGCGCAATCGCATCCAGCGATGCCTGCGTCAGATCGGACGCGGTTACGTCCGTAACGCCCAGCCGCCGCCAAAGGTCGATATAGAACCCGCCGCCCGAGCCGATGTCGAGGACGCGCAGACCGGGGCGGGCAAATGAACGCACCGCTTGCGTGAAGCGGGCCGCGCGAACGCGATAGAGCCAAGCGACGAACGCGTCGCTGAGTCCGTGATAGCCCACCGAGTTGAGCGGAACGTCTTTGCCCAAACGGTTTTCCCAGTAGTCGCGTTCAGAATCGCGCAGCGTGTTTTCCATATCCGTCCTTCGGTGTCAAGCGACGCGTGCGGCGGATCCCGCCGCCGCGTATCGATCCAGGAGTTGCGCGAAACGGCCTGCCAGCTCCACGCCGGTGGGGAAGGCCTGCGCATTTGCGGCCACGTCGTGCTCGCCGCGCAAAAAACGCATGTACGCGCCTTTCAAACACTCCGCGGCCTGGTCGGAGTTCGATGCGAACGATCCCGCGCCCGACTCCGCAAGCACGCCGCGCAGCGCGCTCCCCGCGGGCCCGAATGCCAAAATGTGCCGGCGCGCACCGGCGTACTCCAAGTACTTACTGCCCAGCTCGCCGGCAGTTTGCGGATCCATGTTCAAGAAGATGACCAGCGCTGCCGATTCGCGTTGCGCCCGCAAAGCCTGCGCGCGAGGCACCGCCCCGTGGTAACGCACGGCATCTTCGATGCCGTATTTGCGCGCGCACGGAATGACGTTCGTGCAATCCGGACCGAAGAAGTGGACCCGTGCGTTCATGCCGGCCGGATGATTCTCGCCGCGCAATATGGCGATCGCGGAAAAAAGCAAATCCGGAGTTCGCAGCCCGTCGTACATGGAACCCGTGTAGCAAAGCGAGAATTCCGCGGGCTGCACCGCCGCGAGCCCCGACCATTCGGAGGGGTCGTAGGCGTTGGGAATGACGTGCACGTCACGTCGCCCGTGAAACGCTGCGAGCCGATCGGCGATCGGCCCAGACACGGTCGTGATGCACGCTGCGCGCGAGATCAAGCGGCGTTCCAGTTGCGCCTCGAGCGAGGATCGAACTGCGTTGTGGTGCGCGTACCGGTTGCCGCTCCAGGGATCGCGATAGTCGGCGATCCACGGAAGTCCGCTCATGCGCGCCAGCGCGCCGCCGACGACATGGACGCTGGCGGGAAGCGCCGTACCGAGAATCGCGTCGAAGCTTTGCGATGCGAGAAGTTTGCGGCCGTAGGCGATCGCGCCGGGGATCCACGGCGCCATTCGATCCGGCACCAGCATCGAATCGCGAACGCCGCGTAAAAGCGCGCGCACGCGCGAGTCGTGCGCGGTGCCGTCTGCGGAGGCGCGCGCATCGTGCAGGGGCGGCGCGGGCGCGTCGAGACTGCGCGTCAGCGGCGCCGCGTCCCATCCGAATTGCGGGAGATATTTCGCAATGAATCCCGGCCGCTGCGCTCCGGGCGACGCATCCGGCGGGAAGACATACGCAATCAACAGCACTCGCTTCATGCCGCTTTTAGTGTACGGTGCCGGGGGCGCAGCTGGACGCGGCCCGATGGCCCGCCGCCGTTGGGTCTTTCCTCCGTCGCACGCCGGGCGGTTCTTTGCGACCATTTATTCGTGGAAGTACGAACTGCCGCCAGGCAAAAGGTCGCTCACTTGACGTCGGTCCATACGCCCGCCGATACGCGGATCGCGTACCGCGAATGCGCCTCGCTCGCGGAAGCGGGATATGACGTCGTTCTGATCGCGCCTGGTACCGCACGCCTACCGCCCGGCGTGCGTTTGCGTTCGTTGCCGGTGCCTGCAAACCGGCTCGCGCGCATGACGCAGACGATGTGGCGCGTGTACCGCGCCGCGCTGGACGAACGCGCCGATATCTATCACTTTCACGACCCGGAACTCATCTTCGTGGGATTGCTGCTCAAGATGCGCGGCGCACGCGTAATCTTTGACGTGCACGAAGACATCCCGAGCGACATTGCGGACAAACGCTGGATTCCGCGCGCGCTTCGGCCGCCCGTCGGCGCCGCAGTTGCAACCGTGCTCAAAGTACTGCATGCGCGCTACAATGCGATCGTCACCGCGACGCCCACCATCGCGCGGCATTTCCCCGATGGGCACACGGTGGTCATTTGCAACTACCCGCGCATCGAGGAACTCGCGCCGCCGGCCTCGGCCGCATTCGAGCAGCGCCCTTCCAATGCTGTCTATCTGGGCAACATCACGGAATTGCGCGGTATCGTCGAACTGATGCAGGCG
The DNA here is from genome assembly GCA_035938175.1 of Vulcanimicrobiaceae bacterium. Lineage (GTDB taxonomy): Bacteria > Vulcanimicrobiota > Vulcanimicrobiia > Vulcanimicrobiales > Vulcanimicrobiaceae > DASRDE01. The sequence goes on along the minus strand of DASZHD010000018.1, from coordinate 68,924 downwards.
TACGATCGGCCCGAGATGCCCGCGCAGTCGCGATTGATTCTGGCCGGCGAATTCGAAGACGCCGAACTCTCACGCCGCATCAAGGCGATGCCGGGCTGGCAACGCGTGGATTTTTTGGGCTGGTGCGACCGCAGCCGCGTTGCGGACGCGTTGTCCCGCGCGCGCGTGGGCTTGGTCACGCTGCGGCCGGCGCGGAATTTCGAAGACGCATTGCCGGTCAAGATGTTCGAGTACATGGGCGCCGGGCTGCCGGTCATCATTTCAAAGACTATTCGCGCCGGCAGAATCGTCGTCGACCATGACTGCGGCATCGCGGTGGATCCCATGAATCCGGGCGAAATCGCCCGCGCGATCCGGTTTTTCGTTGAGAATCCCGCGCGTGCCCGGGAAATGGGCGAACGCGGGCGCGAGCTCGTTTTGGAAAGGTACCAGTGGTTCAACGAAGCGCAAAAGCTGCAACGCTTGTACGCCGCAATCGCGTAGCCGTCACCGCGGTCGTCGCGACGTACAACGAAGAAGGGCATATCACCGCGTGCCTGCAGAACCTGTTGGAGCAGCGGGACGTTCCGGGCGATATCGAGATTCTGGTGATCGACGGAATGAGTACCGATGCCACGCCCTGGCTGGTGCGCGCGATGCCGGAATACGGCACGCGAATCCGCCTTATCCAAAATCCGCGCAAACTCCAGGTCTATGCCTGGAATACGGGCATCCGGGAGGCACGCGGCGAGTATTTTGCGATGATCGTCGCGCATGCCGAGTACGGTCCGCGCTACATCGCCTCGTGTCTGGAGACGTTGAGCCGTACCGGCGCAGCCGCCGTTGGGGGCGTGCAGCGTCCGATCGGTTCCGGCGCGCTGGGCCGCGCGATCGCCTGGTGCATGGCCAGTGCGTTCGGCGTCGGAAACGCCAGCTTCCGCTACGCCGATCGCGAGATCGAAAGCGATTCGGTGTTTTCGATCTTCACGCGCGTCGATTTGCTGCGGCGCATGGGCGGCTATGACGAGCGCATTCCGTTCGACGAAGATTCGGAGATGAACTACCGCATCGCAGCCCAGGGAGGAAGGCTCGTCACGTCGCCGCACATCAACGTTCGCTACCACGTGCGGCGCACGCTGCGCGCGCTGGCGCGGCAAATGTATTGCTACGGGTACTGGCGCCGGTTTACGCAGCTGCTTCACCCGCGAGAGGTCCCGCTGCGTACCTACGCGCCCGCGGCGCTCGCCGTTTCGTTAGCAACGTCCGTAGCGCTTCTGGGAACGCCGCTGCGCATACTTGGACTCGTCGTGCCCGCGGTGTACGGAGCGTTCACGCTTCTTGCGGCGGCGCGCGCGGCCAAGCATACGGGACCGGCGGCGCTTCTCGTTCCCGCCGTGCTCGCAACGATGCATTGCGCCTACGGCGCAGGATGGATCGCCGGAGTGCTCTCGCTGCGCAAGCGGCGCGAAATCGCTTTCGCGACTTGATTCGCCGCCCACGGGATGTCGAACGCGTAGCCCAAGTCGTTGTAGTCGCCCGCGCGGAAGAAGCGGAAGAACCGGACGCGATCGCCGCCGGGCGGTACCGAGTAACGTCCATTTACCGAAAGCGCGTTGGCGCCCCACGGCGCGCGCACCATGAAGTATAAGCTGTCCGATCCCAGCCGTACGTCCGCGCGCGCGCCCGCAGGCAGTTCGCGCATTCCCGATAGCGTAAACTCGAAGACTTGTTCGTAATCGGTGACGTACGCGCTCGTGCGCAGTCCCGGAATGAACCCGATAACGGGATTGCGCCGTTTGATGCGAGCCAGATACGAGTCGAAAGCACGGCTGATGCGCTCGAGCGGAACCGGCGCGGAACGGTCCACCGGACCGCCGCCGAGCGCGCGTTCGAGGTCGGCGCCGTATTTCGACGCGGCGGAGCGCCAATCGTGCGCGGCGCCGGGCGTCCAGCGATCTCCTGGATACAACACCACGGCTTCGCAGCCGAGCTCGCGCTCGATGAATTCGGCAACGTCCCGGACGTTGTTCATGCCGGCGTTGTGAAAAAAGTTCTCTTCGTGCGAAAACCAAATCAAACTCGCGAACGGCACGATGTAGCGCGGATGAAAGTGTGCCGCCTGCAGGCGAATCTGGTCGTACTTCCGGCGCGCTTCCCGTGCGTGCGCCTGCGCGTCTCCCGGATTCCCCGCCCAGCTGGCGTACGAGAACTGCGTAAAGAGCACGTCGACCGGCCCCACCTGCCGCGCAATTTCACGCGCTTGCGCGTCCGTTTCGATGACGCAGTCGTTTACGTTCAGAATCACGCGGCCTCCGGCCCGGATTGCGATCCAGGAATCGCGGTCCGACCACGGGTTGCACAGAACGGACAGATCCGTACCAATAGGGTACCAGCGGTTTTTCTCCATCTCGACAGCGCTGCGGAACTTGAGTCCCTTGCAATAGCGTACGACTTTCTTATCGATGGTTTTCTGAAACAGCACGTCGATGCGCGCGCGCACCTCGGGCGGAATGCGGCGCAGATCACCGGGGCTGAAATGATCCGGATGCTGGTGCGAAAACCAGACCTTTGTGATCCGGTCGAAATCACGCGGTGTCAGAACGGTGGGCGACAGGAGACGCCACCCGGCGTTGAACGCCGTCCCGGTAAGCCACGGATCGCAGATCAGCCGCTCGCTGCCGTATTCGAGTATGAACGATGAATGATTGACGAATTCGATCATGCGGCGAACGCCTCGATCGTTTCGTGGTAAAGTCCTTCGTACTCGCGCGAGGCGGCCTCCCACGTAAGTCTGCGCGCGGCAAACGTGTGCGCCTGCGCGGCGAGGCGCGAGCGCAGGTTCGCGTCGGCCGCCAAGCGGCTCAGAGCAGATGCGAGTGCGGGAGCATCTTTCGGCGCTACCAGCAATCCCGTCGCACCGTCGTCGACGATCTCGGGAATACCTCCGGCTGTTGAGGCAACGACCGCGCGGCCGGAGAGCATGGCCTCACAGACGATGTTCGGCAGGCCTTCCGCATAGCTCGGGAGAGTAACGACGTCCGCCGCTGCGAGCACGTCCGCAATCTCAGCATGTTCGCGACGCCCCAGAAACCGCACGTCGACGTTTCGCTGCGCCGCTCGTTGCTGCAGTAGTTCTTTGTCCGGACCTTCGCCGGCAAGGCAGACGAGCGGCCTGTACTCGGAAATCATCGCGGCCGCATCGATCAATTCGAACAGTCCTTTTGCGCGAAGCAGATTGCCCGCGTACACGACGGTGAAGCGATCTTCCGGAATTGCGAGTCGATCGCGCGACGGCTGCGCCGCGCGCGGAAAAAACGTTCTCTCGTCGGCGCCGTTCCAGATGACTCGGACGTCGCGGCCGCACAGCGTCCGCATGATATTTCCCAAAAACCCGCTGACGGCGCTCAGCCGCGTTGCTTTGCGCAGCGTTTCGCGCGCAGCGCGCTGCAAGCCGGCGCGGGCAAACGGCCACCCATACGTGTCGACGCCGTGTGCGGAGACAACTACAGGGACGCTGTGGCGAATCGCCGCGTGTCCGCACGGAATCACGAAACTCGCGTGCAGCACGTCGGGGCGGAACCGGTCGATGTGCGCGGCCAGGCGCCGGTGCACTTGCGCCGCGACCGTTTCCATTCCGATAAGGCGCGGCGGCATGATCGCGCGCACCGCATGCACGGGAATATCTCCGACGATTTCGCGATCGGGTACGGCGCGATAAGCGGACCATTTCGATCCCAGAGCAGGCGCGAGCGGGACGATACGCACGACTTCAACGGTATGGCCTAAGCGCATCATCGCCTCGAGGCGGCGGCGCATAAAGACGCCGGCTTGCGGATTCGTTTGCGATGGAAAATCCCGGAGCACTGCCAGAACGCGCATGTCAGCGAAACGCGATGACGGCTTGCAAGGGCGGAATATCGGACGCCGGACGTTGCGATACGACTGCAACGTTGCCGCCATCGAAGATGCCGGATCCCGATATCTGCAGCTGCCGGTGCCAGTGCGAAAAATCGACGGTGTGCGTGACAGAATCCGGATTCACTGCAACGATGCACGCGCCGATCGGACGCCCGCGAATCGAGCAGTTCCGGTATTCGCGGACGTACACTCCGCCCGATTGGCGCAGCGCGTCGATGGACGGTACGGAGCGCATAACGGGATCGAACGGAACGAGTTGCGATTCGGGCATTACATGGCCGCCCGACGGCGTGCCGTAGTATTCCCACAGTACGCTCGTACGCGGGTCGTACGTAAGCAGAAACGATGCGTATGTGTAGAGACGCGATTCGATCGCTTGGACTGCAGGCGTCAAATCGTTTCCGTAGCAGAAGAAGTATTTACCGGCGCGCGCCATTTGCAGCTCCGTGTTTTCCGCGGCTTCCCAGCGTGACCCGGAAGCCCGCGTGTCGGGCGCGGACTGCGCGTAGCACTGTTCCATCATTCCGCCGATCGCCGATGCGTTGAGCGCAATTTCGGGCGAGATCGAACCGCCGGACATGTCGGACAGCGCGTTGTAGATGACCGGGTAGCCCAAGCGGCGCTGCAGCTGAATCTCACCCGCAATCCAATTTTGCAAGGAGTACCCGCACGGTTGCTGCGCGGAATACGCGGTGCCGACCGCTTCATCCTCAAAGACCGCCGTATAGTGTCCTTGCTCGTCATGACTCTGTACGTACGACTTCCAGTCGTCCAGCAGCGCATTCGCGCGCGGGTCCGTCATCCGCAGCTCGGCATGGGTCGTGACGCGGCTTCCGTCGCACGTATGCGCGAACAGCTCGTCGCGGTCGCGGTACATCGTATCGCTGGGCTCGATGCGGTTCGGGTTGCTGTACAAAATCGTTTTGACGCCGAGCGCCCGAAGCGTTTGCGAATCGGCGGGGTTCGTTTCGGCCCACGTCAATGCGCGTGCGGCCTCGGACGCGGGGACGCGGTGCGTGCCCGCGTAGCCGCCCCAATAGTCGGCCGTCTGCACGTGCGCCGGTGCGGCGCCGAGCAGCGCGAGCGGCAAACAGCACGCAATGGCGCGGGACGTCCAAGTCATTCTCACACCATGGAAACGCAAATGGCCCGGGTCCGTAAGCGGGCGGGCGTCCCAATCGGACTGCAACAAAAGACCCGCGGCGGGTGCCGCGGGTCTCACGCTGCTAACGGTGCGCTTGCTTAGGGAAAGACGATGGCGGCTTCGCCGGACGCCAGCGACGCGGGCGGCGGCGGTCCGTTCGTGGCGATCGTGCCGCCGTCCAGCACGCCTTCACCCGAGAGCACCAGAGTATGCTGATACTGCGGGAACGGGAACGTGTGCGCGGAGTTATTGTCCGGATTGACGACCACCGCGCACGGTCCGGCGAATTGCCCCGCGATGTAACACGCGCCGTACTCGCGTCCGTACGTTCCGCCGGTTTGTGCCAGCGCGCTCACATCGGACGGTTCGGGAACTTTCGGATTGAGTGCGACCAATTGCTCCTCGGGGAATACGTGCAGGCCGCTCGGCGTCGCGAACTCTTCCCAGTAGATGTCGTTTTGCGGGGAGTACGTCATCAGAAACGACGCGTACGCATAGATGCGGGCGTCGACCGATGCAGCGCCGTCATTGAGATTGCGCAGCATACACTGGAAGAGTTTGTTCTCGTTGTTGACGATGAGCTCGGTGTTTTCGGTCATCGTCCACAGCGATCCGGTCGTCTTAGGAGTAACGCCGTCCGAATAGCAGTGCTCGAAATTGCCGCCGGTCGTGTTCGAACTGCCGCCGATGACGTTCAGCACCAGCCCCGGACCGCCGTTGTTGGGGCTTTCCAGTCCGTTGACCATAACGGGTAGCGAGGATGCCTGATTCAAGCTCTCTTCGCCCGCCGTCCACGCTGCATCCGTGTAGTTGCACGGCAGCCCCGGAGTAAACGTCGTATATGCGGTGTACGCACCAAGCGCTCCGGCATTGTCTTCGAAGATCAAGTTGAAGCGGCCCTGTGCGGCGGCGTTCGCAACGTAACTCGCGAACTGCGGCGCGAGCGTCGTTTGCGTGGGATCGGTCACGTATTGCGAACCCATCATTACGCGCGTACCGTCACAGACATGTGCGAACGACGATTCGGTTCCGCTCACGTAGCCCCACATCGGATCGCCCGGTTGCACGCGGTTCGGATCGACGTAATCCTGCGTTTTGATCCCGAACGACGAAATCGTCAGCGAATCTGCCGCATTCGTCTGTGCCCACGTGAGATAGGGAGCGGCAGCGCCCCATTGTCCCGCAGCCCAATGCGTCTGACCGAAGTTTCCGCCAAGATAGTCGGCTGTGGCAACGTGCGTCATCGCGATCGGTCCGGGCGTCGGCGAGGGCGTCATGCTGGGGTTGGGCGTCGGCGCGGCAACGACGACTTGCACGGCGACAATCGCGACATTCGCCGCACCGATGCCGTTGACGGTAACTGCGGCGCCCGTTGCCAGCGGCGCGCCGCCGATCACGGTGTTCGAAGTCAGCGCAATGGGTACCGAGCCGTTCGCCGTCGCGAGTAGGAATCCGTATGCTGTCGCCTGCGTAACGGTGCCAGATGCGGACGCGCTCCCCGGTTGGTTGCTAAATAGGGCGACCGTGGATGCGGTCAACGAATAGCCGAGCTTACCGGTGCCGGTAACGAGCGCATATTGACCCGAAACGGGCGCACCATTTGCAAACGCGGTCGACGAGTTCGTGTAGACGTGCATCGATCCGTAGTTTGCGCCCGCATTGATCGTGAAAATCCCCGTGCCCGGATTCGAGATCGGGCCGCTGGCGCTGACGATGCCGGTCGGGAGCGGAATCGGCGTGCCGGACGGAGCCGGTGAAGACGGCGGTGTCGGCGGCGAGCTCGGCAATCCGGAAGGCGTCGCACTCGGGAGCGGAGTGCTCGCGATCTGGGTGACCGAGGTTGCGGTGATGTTGCCCGAAGTTAGAGACCCGGTGCCCACAACTTCGACATTTTCATTCACATACGGCGCCGGACCCACGATCACAGTCGACGAGTTTACGTAGATGTGCAGATAACCGACGCCTTGTCCCGCTTGAATGCGGAAACCGCCGCTGATCATCTGCTGCACCGTGCCCGTTAGTGTAATGGTGCCGTTGCTCTGCGAGACGATTTGCGTCGGTTGCGCGGGCGGCGTTGAATTCGCAGACGGCAATGTGCCGGCAGCACCGCCGCCGCCACCGCCGCAAGCTGTCAGCGTGCTTACAAGGAAAAGTGCAGCAGCCTGCAACGTCAGGCGGACGTGCGCACTTCGATACATGAATTGTGCTCCCAAAGATGCATTGGGAGGCTCGACATTAAGAGTATCGGCCGGTTACATACCGTGGCTTAGCTTCCGCGCACGGCGGCTAACCGTTCGCTAACAGTTCTTCCCGCTTCGTTGCACCGGCCGGCCCAAGGTGCATTAGGACATGCGGGTGCTTTTGTAATGTCTTTCGGGCAGAAATGCGAGAATGGTCCCAATTTTGGGAAGGATGTTTGCACCCGCAGGCTCGGCCCACCGTACGCTGAGACCCAACGGACGTAATTTGCTCACACTGTTCATGGCGAAGGGAACAACGTGATTAGCAGCGATACCGCACGCGTCTACGTGATTGAGGGGCAGGTCCTTTTCGGAAAAGCTCTCTGCCAGGTTTTCTCTATGGATCCGAGTCTCCAAATAGTCGGTGACTCGGAAACCGTGTATTCCGCCGCGCTAGCCAAAGCAAAACCCGATCTCATTCTGCTCGACGTCGACGGCGGGGCCGTCGAACTGGGTGAAGCCTTGGCTTCTTGCCGCGAGGCCGCGCCGCAAGCACGCGTATGCGTGCTGTCCATGCGTCCGCAGGCCGAAATGATGCAATGCTGTCTGGCGGCCGGCGCCGACGGCTACATCATCAAAGACGTTACGCCGGCCGAATTGATCCGCGCCGTAAAAATGGTCGCGTCAGGCGAGACGTATGTCGATCCGCGCGTGGCCGGCGGACTGCTGCGGCGCCGCAGCATGAGTAACGGACGGCCGGACATCAACGAATTGTCCGTACGCGAAACGGAAGTGATCCGGCTGATTGCCGAAGGGCTTTCCAACAAAGAAATCAGCAGCCGTCTCAACCTCTCCGAAAAAACGATCAAAAACCACGTCAGCCGCATTTTCTCGAAACTGAATATCTACGCGCGCACGCAGGCGGCCGTGCACGCCATAAAGATGGGCCTCGTCTAGTCGAAACGCGGACAGACGTACGAGGCCGCAGCAGTGAAAAGGAGCGCATCTTGCGATGCGCTCCTTTTGCTTGGCCGTCAGCGGGCTTACTTGAAGGCGATGACCGCGGTGAACGGCTGCATTACCGACGGCGGCGGCGGTCCGTTCGTGCCGACGACTCCGCCGTCGAGCACGCCGTTTCCGCCGATCGTCAGCGTGCGCGTGTAGCCGCTGTACGGGAATGCGTGCGGCGCACCTTCGTCACGCGAAACCGCAACGACGCAGGGCCCCTGAGAGACGCCGTGCAGATAGCACGCGTTGTACTGACGCGCGTAGACGCCCGTCGAAGTGCGCAAGCCGGCGATTCCCGTCGAGCTGGACGGTTCCGGCACGACCGGGTCCAGGGCGACGAGTTCGCTTTCGGGGAAAACGTGCAGGCCGTCCGGCGTCGCGAACTCCTCAGCGAGGATCGACGTCGATGGATTGTACGTCATCAGGAACGACGCGAGCGTAAAGATGCGTTCGGGAATCGACGACGACGCGGCGGCCGTATTTCTTGCCATGCATTCAAACGACTTGTTCTCGTTGTTGACGATGATTTCGGTGTTCTCAATCATCGGCCACGCCGAGCTGCCCATAATCGGCTGTGAGTCGTCGGAGTAGCAGTGCTCCATATCTCCACCTACGACGTTTGAAGCCGCCAGCAGCTGAAGAACCGGCGAAAGCGTCGTGCTAGTGAACGCTTCCAGACCGTTGACGATGATCGGCCGCGAGAAGCCGTCGTACGCGCCGATTTGATTCGTCGTCCAGAGCGCGTCGCTATAGCCGCACGGCATGCCCGGCGAAACCTTGGCATACGCCGTGTACGCAGTCAGTGCTCCGCCGTTGTCGATGAAGATGTTGTCGATCGGGCCTTGCGCCTGTTTGGACTCGATATACGACTCGACGTGAGCGCGATAGCCGCTATTGCCCAAGTCGGTGACGTACTGTGCGCTGCCGATCGTGATGCGGCTTCCCGAACACGTGTGGGCAAAGTCCGATTCAACGGATCCGCCGTAGAGCGGATCGTTCGGTCCCACGCGATTGGGATCGACGTAGATCTGCACCTTGATGCCGGCATTGTGAATACCGCTTGCGTCGGTAGCATCCGTCTGCGCCCACGTCAGGTAGGGCGCTGCTTGCGCCGGCGTCACCTTGAATGTGCCGAACAAACCTTCGAAATAGTCGGCCGTCAATACGTGCGCCGGCACGCCGCCGGACGGCGTACTCGTCGGGTGGGCGGATGGTTGGGGCGTCGGCGTAGAACCGCCGCTTCCGCCCGTCACACTGGTCGGATAGCTCGCGGTAGCCGTCGAGCCTGGGCCGGCTGCGCTGATGTGCTGACCGACCGCGATCGATCCGGAGATCGCCGTCTTCGTGCTGAGCGCGACGCCGATGTACGATCCGTTGGAGTCGAGTTTGATCGCAATGCCGTACGACTGCGCGCTCGTTACCGTGCCCGTCAGCGTTGACGAAGGCACGCTCGAGGAATACAGCGACACGGCCAACGGTGTCAGCGTCGATCCGCCGAGCGAGCTCGAGGTCACGAGCGATGCATACTCGCCGACCTTCGGCGAGAGGCCGCCGTAGAATTCGTGCGTAGACGAGTTCGGCTGTATGTAGACGTAGCCGATTCCGCTGCCCGCATTGATCTGAAAGCCTCCGTTGCTCAAAAGGCCCGTGATCGGGCCCGAGACGTACGACAACGAGCCCGTCGTTTGAGCGAACTGGCTGGTGGGCGATACGGTCGGATTATTCGGATTGTTTGGAGTGTTGGTATTCGGTTGTTGAGTTGCCGGCAGCGGTGGTGCCGCTCCGCCGGCGCCGCCGCTACAACCCGTCGCGGCAATAATCGACCCCAGCACTGCAAGCAGCGCTGCGGCGCGCACGTAATACATAAATCCTCCCCAGTGTTTGTGTAGGTGGCGCGCTACGCGGCCACGTTACCACACTGCGGAAGAGGCGTCATCCCATGCGATGGGACGATAGCGTGCTTAGGAAGCGAGCATCGCGTCCGCTTGGTTCTGTGCCGGAATGCTTGATTTCACGGCGTTTATCACGTCGTCCGCGTCCGCGTCGGACATGCCCGGATACAACGGTAAAGAGATGATGTTGCTCCAGACTTGTTCGGTTACTGACAAATCGCGCGCGAGGGAGCGGTACGCGGAGAAGTGGTGCGTCGGGATATAGTGCACGCTCGTGCCGATGTTGCGCGCCTTCAATTCTTCAATGAGCGCGTCGCGCGTGATGCCGGCGCGCTTCGGATCGATTTTCAACACGAACATGCACCAGCTGTGGCGGTCGCGACGTCCCTGCGGCGGAGCTTGGAACGTCACGCCCGGTACGCCGGCGAGTCCCTCGACGTAGCGGCGCGCGATCTGCTCGCGCCGGTGCTGCATGGTTTCCAGGCGCTGCATTTGCACGATGCCCAGGGCTGCGCTGATGTCGGGCATGTTGTATTTGAACCCCGGTTCGCGCACGTCGTACCGCCAAGATCCGCGCGCGGCGTAGCGCTTCCAGGCATCCTTGTCCATGCCGTGCAGGGAGAGAGCGCGCACGCGGCCGGCAATTTCGTCATCATTCGTGACCAGAACGCCGCCTTCGGCCGTCGTGACGTTTTTGGTGGCGTAAAAACTGTATGCCGCGAGGCTGCTTTGCACTCCGGCCCACTGCCCGTTATCCAGCATCCCGGCTGCGTGCGCGGCATCTTCGATCAACGCAATTCCGTTTTCGCGCGCGAACTGCGCAAGCCGCGCCGCGTCCATCGGCCTGCCGGCATACGGCATGGCGATAATCGCGCGCGTTTTGGGCGTAAGCGCGGCATGGAATTGCTCGACGTTCGCCGTCAACGTTTCTGCATCGACGTCGCAGAAGACGGGCCGCGCGCCGATTTCCAGCGTGCACTGCGCGCCGGCGACAAACGTCAGCGACGGCATCACCACGTCGTCTCCCGGCCGGACACCGGCCGCAAGCAGTCCGATATGTAACGCGGCCGTGCAGCTGTTTACTGCGAGCGCGTGTTTGACGCCGGCAGCTTGCGCAAAGAGCCGTTCGAACTCTTGAACCTTTGGACCGGTAGTCAGCCAACCGTTGCGTATGCATTCCGCAATTGCGGCGATTTCCGGTTCGCCCACTTCGGGACGGCAGTACGGCAGGAACGTTTCACGCATTCACAGCGGCCTCCGCAGCAGGCGAGAACGCCGTAGAACGGCTTGCAACGGGAGCCACGCCGTAGGTCATCACCGACATGATGAAGGCCAGCCACACGTATTTCGTTATCATGATATCCGCGAACATTCCCGCAACGAAAAGACCGATGATTGCCGCTTGTACCGCAAGCACGATCGGGTGGCGAGGATCGTCTTCGCCGATCGGCGAGAGCAAACGGTACGTCGCAACCCAGGCCCAGATCAGCAGTACCAAACCCACGATTCCCAATTCCACGCCGGTTCCAAGCAGAATATTGTGCGATGCGCGGTGCCATTCGGCATTGAACGTTTCAAACACGTGGATGTACGCGCGATCGTAGGCGAACGGAAAGTTTCCGTACCCCGCGCCGAACATCCAATTTTCTTTCAGCGCTGCCCAGCCCGTCTGCCAAATCGAAACGCGGCCCGCGCCCCCGGTCGTCAAGCTCTGGGCGAAGCGCTGCAGCAGCGTCGCGCCGGTTACTGCGACCACGCCGCCCGCCGCGAATCCGCCGAATATCGCCAGTTGCAGCCGGTGCCGGTCTCGAACCAAGAGGTAAGCAATTACTGCAAGTAATCCCAGGGCCGCGCCGCGAGAGCTGCTGAGCACCAGTGCGACGAGCATTGCGACAAGCGAAACGCCGCAAAAAAGTCGCGCTGCAAGACCGCGCGACCACAACGTCCCGACCAGCGCGAGCGAGAGCGGGAGAATCAGCGCGTTCGCAAAGTGATCCGGATTGATCTGCGAGGTGTCGTTTTCGATCCAGAGGCGGTTTCCGCGCGCGGCGATTGTCGCGGCGTCCGAGTGGAAGAAGTACAATCCGTACGTGGCCGCTGCAAAACCGCCGGCCATGACGGCGAATGCCGCCAGGCGCAGGCGCGCTAAATCGATCCGGAACATCGAGACGACCAGGAAGAGCGCGAGCAGCGCCCATGAGGTCTGCAGCAAGTCGAGCGCCGAAGGCGCGTCGATGGCCCACCATGCGCTGGCAGTTGCCCACAGATAGAAGAGAATCCACAGCACGACGGCCCGCGGCGGCTCGCCGAAGCGGCGCGTGCGCAGCATGAAGAAAAGTATTGCCGCTGCCGTCAGCAAACCGAGAAGCTTCGACAGCGTTCCGATTTGCGAGAACACCAGCAACGTGTCGAACGGCGTAAGAAAAGCGTAGACTGCAAACGGAAAAAGGATCGGGCGCACGATCGCCGCGTACAGCAGCGGCACGCCGAGTATGCAGACCAGCGCGAGCACTGCGCCGGTCTTCGTTCCAGCCATCTCAACGCCGCTGAACGCCGCGATGAAGCCCATTACGGTAACCACGGCGATGCCGATAGCGGTCGCTCGCTCCCGGCGATCCCACGATTTGATGCGCGCAATCATTGGCGTTATTGTACGAAAGGCGCCCGGTGAAGTGTCAGTGGACATGGGCTACGGGCGCTGGGTAGTGGGGCCTAACGTGGCGCGCGCATCGCGAAAGACGCGGAGGGCGAACTGCGCGTACAGCGCCGCTTCGGCACGCGTGGGAATCAGCAGCGTCCGCCACGACAGTCCCGTCGTGCGTGTGAAATACCAGATGGCGGCCGCCTGCCCGGCGATGTATGCAACCGTCGATCCCGTCGCAGCGCCGGAAATGCCGAGCGACGGGACCAGCGCGATGCTGATGCTCAAACAAATGGCGGCCGCGCCGCCCGCCAGCCAAAGGGCAACTTCGGGCTTGCCGAGCTTGAGCGTGAAGTAGCTCGAGATCGGGCTGCCGAGCGACAGCGCAAAGACGCCGATCAGCAGGATGCGCAATGCCGGCACGACGCCAAGGAACGCGGCGCCGTACAGCAGGCGAACGATCGGCATCGAGCACACGAAAATCAGCCCGCACACGGCAGCGGCTACCAACACATTGTTCCGGACGCATCGCGCGGCAAGAAGTGCCGCCGCTTCGCGATCGAGCGAGCCGATGTGGGGCGACGTCACCAAAGCGGCGACTTGTGTCGGCACGAGCAAACTTTCCGCCGCCGACACGGCGACGGTGTAAATACCCAGCGCCGCGGGCGTGGTCATGATCGCGACGATGTACAGATCGGCGCGGTAATTCAGCAAGGAGATCAACTGGACCAAGCCCACGCGAACGCTGAAGTGCAAAAACTCGCGTGTGGTCGGCACCTCGTTTCCCTCCAGCGTCCGTGCGTGCCACAGCATCGCGACCGTTGCCGCAAGCGCGACCAGCGTATTCGCGACGATCCACATGACGATCGCGACCGATGCAGTCCGGCCGATTAGGAACAAGCCGCACGCAATAAGGATGAAGGTCGCCACGGTGACCGCAACGCTCAGCGTCGTTGCGTGCCGAACGCGCTTGACGCCGATCGCGTAACCGGTACATAGGCTGACCGCAGCAGCGGCGGGCAGCGAGACGATGGCCGGCCACGCCGCCCAGCGTTCGCCGGCCAAGAACGCGATCGGCACGATCGCTACCGCACCCACCAAGACGAAAACGATCGTCGAGACGATCGCGGGCCGCATGATCGCCGGGCCGGTCTTGTTGTGCAGCAGAAAATAGCTCATCGCACCGCTGAGGCCGGCAAAGCCCGACGCGATAAGACCCGCTTCAACGCTCGGAAGCGCGTACAACCCTTTGCCGGCGGGACCCAGCAGACGCGCGGTCAGGATTCCCATGCCCATCGCGCACAGAATGTTCAACATCCGCAGTACGAACGTGTAGAGCCCGTCGTACAGGACGCGATTGGCGAACGTCACTTACACCGCCCGGTGAAAGATGAATTCCACCGCCGTTTTCAGTACCAGCGCGCAATCCAGCAGTACCGAAGCGTGTTCCACGTAAAACAGATCGTACGGAAGCACCGTAGGGATGTCTGCCGGATCGAGATTCCGCTTCACGTACAGCTGCGCCCAACCCGTTATTCCGGGTGCGACGACGTGACGTTGATCGTAGTTTGCGATCGTCCGCGAGAACGAATCCGCAAACGATACCATCTCCGGACGCGGTCCGACAATCGACATGTCTCCGCGAAGAACGTTGAAGAGTTGCGGCAGCTCGTCGATGCTGGAGCGCCGCAAGAACGAGCCGATGCGCGTGATGCGCGTATCGCCGGGCTTGGCCCACTCGCCGCCGGCGTTCGGGCGCATCGTGCGGAATTTCAGCATCGAAAACGGGCGTCCGCCCTCGCCGACGCGGTCCTGATAGAACAGCACGGGGAAGCCGGATTCTATCGCTATCGCAATCGCCGCGGCGAGCATAACGGGAAAAAACACGATCGTCGCGACAAGCGCAACGCTTACGTCGAACAACCGTTTGCGCAGGCGGAAGCTGGAAGATTCGCGATCGTGCCAGGCGCCGGGCGTGATGGAATCGATTCCTGCGTTAACGGCCGCGGCGCGCCGTTCCAGATGCAAGCGCATTCGCAGTGCCGAGGTCCCCAAGGCACAAAACGCGAGCCCAAGGACTATGGACCACACGGTGAAGTTCCCGAGCACCGCCAAGAAAAGCGCGACCGGGATCGCCGCGATCGCTATCCCCGTACAGGCATAGTACGCCTCGTCGCGCATCGTGACGGCGTACGAACGCTTGTAAAATCCGCATTGCCAAAAAACGCCGCAAACGATCGCTGCGCTGAGAAGCGCTGCGGCGAAACGATTGCCGTCGCCGTCTAGCGCCACGAGCATGACGAATATCACGACGCCGATGTCGCCGCTGACGAGCAGCGTGCGCCAAGCGCGTCCAAGCCGTTCGGGCAGGCGCGACGATCGCGTCTTTACCGGTTCGGAGAAAATGCGCTCTACTTGCAATTGCATACGTCGACCCTCTCGAGTTTAAACCGCCGCCGGTACGCGGAGCGCGCGGCGGATCTTGCGGTACACTTGGAATCGCGCACCGGTAAGCTGAACCTCGCGGTAGATCAGGGATTGCGCGCCCATTTCTTTCTTGAAGCGTGCTACGCCGGGCAGACCTTCGCTGGACCCTAAGTTGTACCACAGCATTCCCCGATGCGACGCCGCCCGCATGAGTGCAAAGTTCAGTGCGTTGCTCGGACGCAGCCGCCCGTACTCTGCCAGCATCGCGGCGCTCCAAAAGAAGAATTCTTTCGAACCGTAGAACACGACGCCGCCGGCGATGGCGCGCCCTTCCGCGTGCGCGAACCAAATCTCGACGTCGTCTTTCCCGTGCTCCACCAGCGCAGAAATCAACGCCTTCGGTATTCCGGGGCGCTCGAGCCCCCATCGCTTCGCCGACGCTTCCAAGAGTTCGTAGTAAGCGTCGACGGCACCGGCATCGCCCGACGGCGCACAGGTGACACCGCGACGCTCGGCTTGGCCCGCCATACGGCGGAAGATGCCTTCGACGCCGGCGAGCGCTGCATCGATGCCGTTCGACAAGTCGACGACGCCGGTCTCGTGCTCCGTTCCGTACGAAACCGATCCGGCCAGCGGCCACGGCACGACCGATGCAACGTCGCAAAAACGCCCGAGCTCCGTGAGCGCATCGTCGATGTCGAGTGCATCCGCGAGAGATCCGTCTTCATGCATGAAGCAGGTATAACCGCCGAGCGGAAACGCGCTGTATTCACGCCAGTGCAGCGGGCCGCCGCGCATTTGCATGGACGGCATCAACAGCCGTGCGCGCGGAGTCCGAATGCGGAGCAGCGCTGGCCGCATGTGCGAATATGCTTGCGCCAACGCTAACGCCCATGCCGGCCGCGCGAAGAACGTGGGCGCGGGATGAACCCGGTCGAAATCGATCCACGCGTCGAGGGCGAGCGATTCGATCATGACGTCTCCATCGCGAGGTTGCGTTTCACGGGGTGCTTAAGTGCATCGCTCCAAGCTTGAGCGATCCGTTTCGTGCATGCTTCCACGCCGTACCGCGTGCGTACCATTTCGCTCGCTTGCGCTTGCGGATGCAACTCCCCGCGTTCGTGCGCTTCGTACAGCGCGACGATCTCGCGCTCCATGTCGCCGTAGCTGTGGATCTCGCGCGTAAACGGAAATTGCTGCGTCCAGAGCACGTGGCGGCCGTACGAAAGCGCCTCCAGGACCATCAGCGATAGACCGTCGCGCGGTGTGTTACGAATGAGCACGGTGGCGCGCTCGTAGATCGCCTCCAAGCTGTCGCGCCAGCCAAGGTTCTCGATCTCGACGCCTTCGTACGGTTCCAGCTGGCCGCCTCCGACGACGATGTAGCGTATCGGCTTGCCGGCCAAACGGCGCATGAGTTGTTTGAACGACTGACGTCCGTAGAAATCCGCGCGGGTGCGCGGCACGTACAGCATCACGGTGAATTGCTTGGGAAGCGGACGCAGCTCTCCGGCGCGGTGGCGCGGAGGAAGGGGCGCGATACGAGCTTGAAAGCCGTGCTCGCGAAGCTGCGCGGCAGTCCATTCCACTTCGGCCAAGTGCGAGGTCAATGGCGAGGCGAGCGCGGTGCGGAACGACGGATGCTCGCCGAGCCACGCGATGTCGGAGCCGACCCAATGCACGACGTGCGGTTTTTTGAGAACGCGTGCGGCCAAATGCATCCAACGATCGGTGATGGGGCTGCCGATCGAGTACCAAACGTCGCACCATGCGATCGTGTTGATCGCCGTCAATACGTCCAGGCGCGAATTGGTGCGCATCAGCCGCGGTTCCCATTCGGGAGTCAGATGTTTCACGTTTTGCGCGACGTCTGCGCAGAACAGACCCAGACCCGAGATCGCGACGCGGTGTACCGCGCCGCGCGGCCTGCCGCTCCATTCGTATACGCCCTCGTTCATCCGCGTTTCGAAATTCGCCGCGATCTTCGCGCGCGAGAAATTTGAAAGTACGAAATCGCGGCCGCCGGTATTCGGCTGCAGTTCGCCCGCATCGTGAAGCGCGCGAAGCTCGCGCAGCACCTGCAATGCATCGTCGGTACTGTACGCCGTGCGAACGTTCGGAAATTCGTAGTTCCACACCACGTGGCGCGCGCGCGCGAGCGCCTCCAAAACGAGCATCGACTTGCCGTCGTGCTCGGGCAGACGCAGCAGCACCGTGGATGCTTCCAGACGCTGCCGCATGTCGGAGACATACCCGCAGAACTCGACGTTTTCGGGAGCGCGCGCATCGCGGCCGCCCGCACCGACGACGGTGAACGGAACGTCCGGCATCGCCCGCGCTACCGAATAGATACGGGGAGCACCGTAAAAATCGCGCCGCGGCTCGGGCAGGTACGTCAGCACGCGAAACGTTTGCGGGAGCGCCGCAACGCCTGTGGCGCCGCGGACCGCGGTCACCGGCAGATACTGCGCATGCACGCCCATTTCGCGCAGCTCGTCCACCAGCCACGGACCGTCCGAGAGATTGATGAAATCTTCTTGCTTGGTGACTTCGAGCGCGAACGGATCCTCTTGCGCCTTGATCACGTCGCTGCCGGCCCAGATGATGAAGACGGGAATCTTTCGCCGCCGCGCCGCTTCGACGAGCGCGCTGTTCGGCGACGGACCGCCGAACGAGATCAACGCGTCCGCGCGGTAGAGTGCGAGCAGCGCTTTCATCGTTCCCAGACGCGAACTGGTAAAGGCAGTCAGGCGCCACGATTTGGAGTGCTCGTTGATCAGGTCGGCCAAGAACTTCGCGTAGTAATCGAAGCCGACCACGACCGCGCGCTTCATACCGTCTTCTCCGCGGCGCGGATCGATTCAAAATCTTGCGGCGTCAGCGGCCCTTCGCGTATCCATTGGATGACGCCGTCGGCGCCCACGAAAACCGTCTCGGGGATCACGCGCGCGCCAAGTACGGTATGCGTCAGGTCGCCGCCGTCGATATACAGCGGATACGGCCAGCGGAACTCGTCGCGGAAGCGTTCGACTTGCGTAGCGCCCTCTTGCTGATCGATCCCGACGACTTGAATGCCGCGCGATTGCAGCGACTTCGCAAGCGAGACGATCGCCGGTGCTTCCATACGGCACGGCGGGCACCAGGTTGCAAAAACGTTGATCAGTTCCGCGTGACCCGGAGGCGCTAGGACGACCTCCTGGCCGTCCAGCGAGGACAGCGCCAGCGGAACCAGATGGTCTCCGGGATGCAGCAGATGCGGGCGATTGAAATGATGAACCACCCGCAGCCCGGCGGCGAGCACCAGCACGGCCGCCGCGGCAAGCCACAATCGCTTCCCCAGAGTCATGGCTCCGTTCTAACAAAAAGGGGGCCCGGGAGCCGAGACCCAGGCGAGCAAACCCCGTTGGGCCTCCTGCACTAACCGGAGCCCCCGAGGACGACCTTTTGCTCAACCTGCCGGGACGATACCATCTTCGGGCAAGGTCCCCGGCCGCGTACGATAGGCAAAACAGGCTGGAAAGTGGTGAAATCTGTGTTACGACAACCGAACCGTTTGCTCGCGCCCCTCGCCGCCGCCCTTCTGGGCGTGCTGTGCGGCTGGGCGCCGGCATTCGCTCAAAGTGCCGGAACGACGATCCATCCGGGGGACCAGCTCAGCGTCCAAGTCTACGGCGACCAAACGTTGACTCAGAATGTGACGGTTCTGAACGACGGCACGATCGCGTACCCGCTCATCGGACAGATTCCGGTCGCGGGAAAGACGCCGGCTCAAGCGGCCGACACGCTGAAAGAGCGGCTCCTGAAGTACGTTCGTCATCCGGTGGTAACCGTTGCTATTACGCAACTGGCGCAACCCAACGTCATGGTGTTGGGCGACGTGAAGAACCCCGGTAAGTATCAGTTACCGTCCGATGCAAAACTCTCCGACGCCATTGCTGCCGCGGGCGGCCTTGCCGACATTAACGGCGAGTACCCGAACGCGCGCATCGCGGAGCGCACCGGACGCGTAACCAACGTTTCTCTGCAGAAGTTGCTGCGCGGCGGCGATACGCAGGTGGATACATCGCTTTCGGAAGGTGACGTGGTGTACGTTCCGGGGCCGACGCAGTTCACCGTGTACGTCAGCGGCGCAGTGGATCACCCGGGCGCGATTCAGGTGAACCAAGGCGACAATCTCGCCGTGGCGATCGCCAAAGCCGGAAACAGTGCGGGTTCGCAAGCCGACTTGAATCACGTGCGCTTGATGCGGGTCGACACGTCGGGCAAACCGACGACCGAGACCATCAACCTGTACAACGCCCTCCAGAGCAACGACCCGACGGCGAACGTGGCGCTTGAAAAGGGCGACACGATCTACGTACCTCAGGCCTCGCAACATCACAACGATTCGTTCCTTACGGGACTGTTCTACGTCTTGTCGCGATTCATCCCGTAAGCCGGAGGAAAACACACCGTATGTTATCGCTGCCCGCCGGGCAATCAGCCACAGGCGCCGTCCCCGAAACTACGCAGCAACTGCACGGCGTTTGGCGCACGATGCAGCGCCGGATCCGTCCGATGATTGCGATCTTCCTCGGATTCATCGCCCTGGTCATCGTCTTCTCACTGCTGGTGCCAAAGAGCTACACGACCGAGATCAAAGTCATCGCCGGCAACTCGAGCGCGGTACCATCAGGGAACGGCGATAGCACGAACAGCGAATTGCCCGTGCTGAACGCGCTGCTCGCGGCCGGCGGCGTGCAGAGCGCCGAAACGTACGTCGAACTTTTCCAGGAAACCCCGGTTGCGCAGCAGGTTGCGGCCAACCTCGGCTTGCGTATGTCGCCGCACGACCTGTTGCGTCACGTCGCGGTAAAGCCGATCACGAACACGTCGATCATCGACTTATCGGTCACGTGGTCCAATCCGCGAACGTCCGCACTGGTGGCGAACGAATTCGGAAACGTCGTCGTCGACCGTCAGCGCCAGCTCGTATCGGCGCAGGCGCAGCAGGCGATCGATTTTCTCAAGACGCAGTTGCCGGCCGCGCAGAAGACGATGCACGACGCGCAGATGAAGCTCGCGAATTTCGAAGCCAGCCATCACATCACGGACATCAGCGCACAAACGCAATCGGACATCAGCGCGCTCGCGACCCTCGACGGAAACATCGGCAAGACGCAGGCTGACCAGCAACAAGCCCGCGCGCAGCTGGCGAGCGTTTCGGCGCAGCTGGCGCACACGCCGGCGACGATTACCGGCGGCACGACGGTTGCGGCCAATCCGATTCTGCAGAACCTGCAGACGCAACTTTCACAAGTCGAGGTTCAACTCCGGACGGCGGAGCAGCAGTATACGGAACAGCACCCGACGGTCATCGGTCTGAAGCAACAAGTCGCGCAACTGCAAAACGAAATCGCGCGGCAGCAATCTACGGTAACCGCCAGCACGAACACGGTGCCCAATCCCCTGTATCAGCAGCTGCAGCAACAGCAGGCGCAGTATCAGGCGCAGGTTGCTTCCGACACGGCGGCTATCGGGGCGCTCAAGCGTCAGCGCGACGACATGAATCCGGAACTGGCGCGTCTGCCGGCGCAAGCGGCGGTTCTGGCGGACCTGCAGCGTAACGCGCAGTCGGCGCAAGACGTGTACACCGCATTGCAGCAGAAGTTCAACAATGCGAACGTTGCGCGCGACACGGCGCTCAGCGACGTCACGGTCACGCAGCCGGCCTCGCCGAACTCCGCGCGCGTTTCGCCGAATTTGGCCCTGAACCTGATGCTGGGCGTGCTGCTCGGCATTACGCTGGCGATTGTCGGCGCGTTCATCATCGATTATCTGGACGGAAGCATCAAGGACGATCGGGAGGCGGAAGAAGAGCTTTCGCTGCCCGCTCTCGCGCAGATTCCGCTCGTGCGCATGCGCAACGGCGTGGCAGCGCTGCCATGGGTGCGCACGCTCACCGTGGAATCGTTCCTGCAACTGGTCACGTCGATCAAGTACGCCAGCGATTCGAAGCTCGAGACGCTGGTGGTCACCAGCCCGTCCCAAGGCGACGGCAAGTCGACGATTTCGCTGAACGTTGCGCTCGCCATGGCGGAATTAGAGCCGCGAGTGCTGCTGGTCGACGCGGATTTGCGCCGCGCCTCCATTCACACGAAACTTCATATGAAGAACGACCGCGGTCTTTCGGACGTACTGGTCGGACGCGCGCGTCTTACCGAAGTTGCACAGAAGACCAAATACCCGGGTCTCGACATTCTGACCAGCGGCACGCCGACGCCGAACCCGATCAAACTGCTCGAATCGACGCGCATGGATGATTTACTGCGCGAAGCTTCCGAACACTACCGGTGCGTCATCGTCGACACCGCGGCGCTCAGCGTGAATTTGGACGCGGCTGTCGTCTCGCGCAAAGCCGACGGCACGATCGTCGTTCTTTCCTCCGGACAAACGGATTTGCGCGAAGCCAAGGGTGCGCTCAGGCGCCTGCAGCAAGTCGGCGTGCGGAACATTCTGGGCTTCGTACTCAATCGCGTCGTACCGCGCCGGTCGGACTACGGCGCCTACGAACTTGGCCCCGGCGACTCCACGATCGAAGAAGAACCCATGATCACCGCCTAACGGCAAGCGTCAAAAGATCAATGTGATTGAGCAAGCAACGCACGTGAAAGTACACGTAATCGAGCCGCAAGAGCTCTTCGTCTCCAGCTTGACGCAGGTCTTTCGCGACCTGGGGCTGGGCGTGGATAGGTTTTCGGGCGAGGCGAACTTCCGGCAACTGCTGGAAGACCCGCCGGACCTGATCTTCATCGACGTTGACTTCTCTTCGCAGGAGCCGCTCAAGTTCATCACGCTACTGCGCACGCTGCTGCCGAAAGCGTTGATTGCGGTGTACACCAGCATGCGCAGTGCGGACTGGGCGAAAGCGTGTCACTTCTCGGGTGCCAATGCCGTCTTGACCAAAGCGGCGGATCACGACGAGATCGTCGCGGGCTTGCGGCAGATGATCGACACGGGTGAGTTTACCGACGTGCGGTTGCGGAGCTCGTTAGCGGAATAACCGAACAAGAAGGGCGGCGCTTCGGCGCCGCCCTTTTTCGTCATGGTGAGGTATCGAACCACCCTGAGGAATCGAAGGGCCGGCCACAGTCTCGACTTGCGAGCGCGTCCCCGACAAGCTCCTTACCGCCGCCGGCTGCACCGCGACACGTACTCGGCATAAAGGTCTCGTCCGCAAACCAGGGGCTGAGCGGTCGCCGGCGCCGACACCCCGTGCTTTATCGCAATGGTTACCGTTCCCGACGGAGCGCGCAATATCGCCGCGGCGCGGCGGTCGGACGTTATATGCGCCGAACCGTCTATAAGTAAATGCGCGCTGTGCACGGCGATCGGTTTCGTGTAATTCGCCGGAAGGTGCAGCGAGATGTCGCCGCGTTCGTTTTGCGCGCGAACTTGCATCGACGCCGGATATTCGATCTCCAAGCGGTCCGAAGCGGCAGATGTTCCGCGCGGCGAGACTGCAAACTTCATGACACCGTCGCGCGATCCGCGGTCCACGTTCATCGGCGATCCGTAATCCGCCCGGACGTGAACTTTTGACGTTTGGTCGTCAGCGCGCAACACCACGCGGCCCCAAGGGACTGTAACCTGCATATTCTCCGTCGCTGGGAGTGACAGGTTTTCGTGCGCAGTGCCCGCGTCCAGCAGCGCGACGGCGGCCAACAGCGTCAAGTACTTCATGCGATACCTCAGAGGATAATCTTTTTATATATCGCGTTTGCGATATTGTCAAGGTGGGGGCGCTGCGTTCGGGCAGCCAGTAGACTCGCCGGTAGGGTTATCCTCGAAGTTGTTTCGTGGGTTCGATGCGCGTTCAATCGTTTTTACGATCGAAAAGGCAACGTGGTGGTTAAATTTAAGAGCGGCAGGGTCCCGGTGAACCAACTGCTCTCTACATGAACACGTACTGAGGTCGGCTGAACGCAAATACCAACTGGGAGCTGCGCGCTCACTTTTTCATAACACCAGAAAACGAAGAAGAATGGGACAAAGTGGACGTCGCTCAGCTGCGCGAGGTGCCTGATGACATCTGGCGCAAAGGCGAGCAAGCAAAAACGGCAAACGTTAAAGGTCGACATCGAAGAGCAAGTCGACAGCATACTCCGGCGTATTCGAAACGCTGGGCCTCTTTTGGAACAAATAGCAGCGAAATTCGGAGCATGGATGCGAATTGTCGTCTATTATCAAAGTGATTGCACTCCCGCGATTACGTTTCGGGCCGATCGAGTTAAGGAGCTTTACGGCTTGGTGCCGACATCGACATCGATACCTACATCATGCTTGAATCATAGTTGACCGTAAGAACCGCCCTACCGCAAGTTCGGCCGCCAATTCGGCGGCCGGCGATCTGACGCATACCGCGTGCCTGATGCTCGTGCGCTCGAGGAGTTTGCAACGACGAGCCCGGCATTGAAGGACGAGGGAATGACATAAGGGGCGGATCTTCGAAACCACTCCGGCCGTGAGCGAACTGCCCAAGCACTACGACCCCAAAGCGGTCGAGCCACGCCTCTACGCTCGTTGGGAGCAGGCCGGCTATTTTCACGAAGAGCCCGATCCGGCGCGGCCGCCTTACATTATATGTATGCCGCCGCCGAACGTGACGGCGCGCGCTCACATCGGCCACGGGTCGACGTTCACGCCCATGGACATCCTAACGCGCTACCATCGCATGCTGGGCGACAACGCGGACTGGCTGCCCGGTACGGACCACGCGGCCATTGCTACGGAGGCCGTTCTCGTCCGTCAGCTTGCCGCGGAGGGCAAGTCGCGCGAATCGCTGGGGCGAGAGAAATATCTGGAACTCGCTTGGAAGTGGTCGATCGAAACCGGCGGCACGATCGAAACGCAGTTTCGCGCGCTAGGATTCGGACCGGATTGGCAACGCAGCCGCTTCACGATGGACGAAGGGCTGTCGGCAGCCGTTCGAAAGGTATTCGTTCAGCTGTACCGTGAGGGGTTGATCTATCGCGGGAAGCGGCTGATCAACTGGGATCCCAAAGCGAAGACGACGATCTCGGACGCGGAGATCGAACACGAGGAGCGGGATGCGACGCTTTGGCGGATACGGTATCCTTTTGCTAACCCTTCGATGCCTCAGGGTGGTTCGATTCCTCACCATGACGGTGGCATAGAAGTCGCAACGACCAGGCCGGAAACGATGCTGGGCGACGTCGCAATCGCCGTTCATCCCGCCGACGAGCGCTACAAGAATGCGATCGGCAAAACGGTGCTGCTGCCTCCGCTCCTGGAGCGCGAAATTCCAATCATCGCCGATGAAGCCGTGGATTTCGAATTCGGAACCGGTGCGGTGAAAGTGACTCCCGCGCACGATCCGACCGACTACGAAATCGGCCTGCGCCACAAGCTTGAGATGCCGTCCGTGCTGGATCTCGACAGCCGCATTTCCGGTGAAGACGTCGATGTCGGCAAATACGCGGGACTCGATCGCTTCGACGCGCGCAAACAAATCATCGAAGATCTCCGTGCCGGCGGTCTACTCGTCGAAGAACAACCGTACCGTCACGCGATCGCGCTGAGCAGCCGCAGCGGTGAAGTCATCGAACCGCTGCTCTCGCTGCAATGGTTTGTGAAGATGAAACCGCTGGCGGAGCCGGCGCTTGCGGCGTACCGCGATGGACGCGTGCGGTTCGTTCCGGAGCGGGGCGGGCGGACGTACGAACAATGGCTCGAGAACATCCGCGACTGGAACATCTCGCGTCAGGTGTGGTGGGGCCATCAGTTGCCCGTGTGGTATACGCCGTCGGGCGAGATCGTCGTCGCCGAAACCGAGGACCAAGCGTTGCGCATCGCGCACGACGACTTCGGCGCGACGGAACTCACGCGCGACTCGGACACGCTTGACACGTGGTTCTCCAGCGGACTGTGGCCGTTTTCGATTTTGGGATGGCCGGAAAAGACTCCCGAGCTCGAGCACTGGTATCCCTCGCAGGTCCTAATCACGGGCGGCGAGATCATCTTTCTGTGGGTCGCTCGCATGGTAATGCTGGGCCTCAAATTCATGGGCGACGTGCCGTTTCGAAACGTGCTCATCACGCCGCTCGTCTTTGACGCAGAAGGGCGCAAGATGAGCAAGTCGCTCGGCAACGCGATCGATCCCATGGATCTCGTCGAAAAGTATGGTGCGGACGCGTTCCGAATGGGCATGATGCGGCAGCTGCGCGTCGATTCGCAGGAAGTGCGGTTTCAAGAATCGCGCTGCGAAGAGAGCCGCAACTTCAACAACAAAATTTGGAACGCGCTGCGCTACACGCTCGCGCTTCCGGAAGGCCTTCCGAGCGCGATGACACTGCCGGCGCCGGCCGCACTGACCGTTCCGGACAAATGGATTTTGACGGGGCTGCACGACGCGGTCACCGAGGTAAGCGCCGCACTCGACGGTTACGACTTCTCAACGGCCGCGGAAACGCTTCGGCGCTTCATCTGGGATCAGTTCTGCGACTGGTACTTGGAAGCGACGAAAGATCCGAGTCAGCATGCCACTCGCGCCGCCATCCTATCGTTCGTGCTCAATAATGCGATGCGTCTGCTGCATCCGCTGGAGCCGTTCATCAGTGAAGAAGTTTGGCTGACGATACCGCATGACGGACAAACGATTATGACGGCGACGTGGCCGGACACCGCGGAGATTCCCGCCGACCGCGAGGCGGCCGCCACGTTCGATGCTCTTCGCCGCTCGGTGGAACGCCTACGCAATCTGCGCGCGGAGATCGGTTTGCGGCCGACGGACGTGCTGGAGCTCGAGGTACCGAAAAACGTCCCCGCCGCGCTGGCCTCACTGGCGGCACTGTTTACCGGCGGCAAGGTTAGCACCGTCGAAGCGTCCGGCGGCGACACCGACCACGGTATCGCGTCAATTGCAGGCGTGGCGCCCAGAGATGTGCTCGCCGAGCGGTATAAGAAGGAAGTGGCGCGGCTTCGGTTCGAGGTCGACCGCGGGCAGAGCAAGCTTGCCAACGAACGGTTTGTCGCGAATGCGAAACCGGACGTCGTGGCGAAAGAGCGGGAGAAGTTGGAACACTATCGCAGCGAGCTTGCCCGTATGGAAGCGGCGCTCGAAGAGCTGGGAGTCGGGGCATGACGGCATCGACCGCAAAACGGCGCATCCTGATCGGGCATGCCGAAGTCGATCGCATCGTCGCCCGCTTAGCGCATCAGGTGCTGGAACCGGAAGACGCGCAAAACGGCTTGTACCTTATCGGCATCCGCCGCGGCGGCGAGGCGCTTGCGCAGCGTTTGGCGGACAGCGTCGCGCGCATCAGTGCGCGTAAACCGCAACTGGGGTTCTTGAACATCAATCTCTACCGCGACGATGCCGTTTCGCACGAGTTGCCCGAGTCGCAGATTCCGGGCGACCTTGCCGGGAAGATCGTCGTGATCGTGGACGACGTGCTCTACACCGGTCGAACCGTGCGATCGGCGCTGGACGCGGTCACCGACTTGGGGCGCCCGGCCGCTATTCGCTTGTGCGTCCTGGTCGACCGCGGTCTACGCGAATTGCCCGTGCAGGCCGATTACGTCGGCCGGTTCATTCCCACCAGCCGCCGCGAACGCGTCGTCGTCAGCGTCGGCTCGCAACCGTCCGAGACCGACGAGGTGGCAGTCGTTGCGGACGAGACGTAGCTTAATCGATCTCGACGACCTCACTGCCGACGAAATCGAGTACATCTTTTCGCGCACGGAAGAATTCGAACGCGCACGCCCCGAGCGTGCCCTCGAGGGCGTCGCATGCGTGAACATGTTTTTCGAACACAGCACGCGCACGATGACCTCGTTCACGCTCGCGGAGCAACGGCTTGGCGCCGACGTCATTACGATTTGGCCCACGATGTCGAGCCTGAGCAAAGGCGAGACGATGGAGGACACGGCGATAACGCTTGCCGCCATGGGAGTCGGCGTGCTCGTAATCCGGCACCCCGAACCCGGCTTCCCGCGCCGCGTTGCGCTCGTCTTCGACGGCCACGTCATCAACGCGGGCGACGGCGGCCACGCGCATCCCACGCAGGCGCTGCTGGACATCTACACGCTGCGCGAAGAATTCTCCGATCTGCGCGGCAGAAAAATCGCCATCGTTGGTGACGTGCTGCACAGCCGCGTGGCACATTCCAGCATCGCCGGCTTGCTGAGCATGGGCGCGGAAGTGATATGCGTAGGGCCGGAGGGGTTTTTGCCGGCCGGATTCATGCAATCGCGCGTGCGCATCGAGCGCGATCTCGACGCCGTGATCTCGCGCGTGGACGCGATCGTGCTCTTGCGCATTCAGCGCGAACGGTTCGAGGACATGCCGATCTCCGACGACGAGTACATCGCGCGCTACCGGTTGGACAGCAAACGGCTCGAACGCGTGCGCGAAGATGCGATCGTGATGCATCCGGGGCCGTACAATCGCGGCGTGGAGCTGGACGATTCCGTCCTCGAATTCGCCGGCTGGCGTTACGCGCGGCAGGTTATGCACGGCGTCAGCGTGCGAATGGCGGTGCTCGATTTTCTGGTCAACGGCGCCCGGACGCTGGTTTCTTCGTAACGGATGCTGATTCGAGGGGGGCGCATCATCGATCCCGTTCAGGGCCTGGACGCGATCGTCGATCTTCGCGTACGCGCCGGTGTCGTCGCGGAACTCGGCGAGCGGCTCGAGCCCGACGTCGACGAGCCCGTGCTCGATGCGTCGGGAGCCTTTGTCGCACCCGGATTCATCGACATGCACGTGCATTTACGCGTGCCGGGAAATCCGGAAAAGGAAACGATCGAAACGGGCACGGCGGCTGCGGTGGCCGGCGGATTCACCGCCGTTGCAGCGATGCCGAATACGAATCCGGCGATGGATACCGTGGAGCTGGTGGAGTGGCTAGGTGCGCAAACGGCGCACTGCCGCGTCTATCCGATCGCGGCGATTACTAAAGGACGCAAGGGCGCCGAGCTGCTCGATTATCGTGCGCTTTCGCGCGCCGGCGCAGTGGCGTTTAGCGACGACGGCAATACGACGATGAACGCACGCGTTTTACGCGATGCCGCGCTTGCCGCAGCGGATGTCGACGCCTGTTTCATCGTGCATTGCGAAGACGAAGATCTCAAAGGCAAGGGGGTCATGAACGCTGGCGATGCCGCGCGGCGTTTGGGCGTCCCGGCAAGTCCGGGCGTGGCGGAGGATGCGATCGTTGCGCGCGACGCGCTGATATCGCGCGACACGGGAAAGCGTTGGCACGTCGCACACGTTTCCACCAAAGCGTCCGTCGGCATCGTGCAGATCGCGCGTGAGGAAGGTGCCCAAATCACCAGCGAAGTCACGCCGCACCACCTCGTATTTACCGACGAGCTCGTGGAAACGCGCGGCGGCGGCGCGAAGGTAAATCCGCCCCTGCGCAGCGCAGAAGACGTCGAAGCGCTGCGGCGCGCAGTCATCGCCGGTGAAATCGACGCATTTGCGAGCGACCACGCTCCGCACACCGAAGCCGAGAAATCCGGTGATGTACGTAGCGCGGCCGTCGGTTTTAGCGGATTGGAAATCGCGGTCGGCGCCTACGCGTACGCCGTACCCGAACTCTCGCTCAGCGCGTTCGTGCAAATGCTTTCCGTGAATCCCGCCCGCATTCTCGGCGTTCCGGGCGGAACACTGCGGCGCGGCTCGCCCGCGGACATCACGATCTTCACCGATCGCGAATGGACCGTGCGGCCGGAGGTATTCCGCTCCAAGGGAAAATCGACGCCGTTTGCGGGTATGACGCTTCCGCGGCGCGTGATGGCGACGATCGTCGGCGGCGCCGTCGCGTACGACGCTTTCGAGAGCGTGTCGTCATGAAGAAGCGAGCGGCGCTTTTTCTTGCGGACGGGACGCGCTTCGACGGCACGGGACTCGAAGCCGAAGGTTTAGCGTTAGGCGAGGCCGTGTTCTACACGGGAATGACGGGATATGAAGAGGCGCTGACCGACCCGTCCTACGCCGGCCAGATTCTGACGTTCACGTACCCGATGATCGGCAACTACGGGATCTCGGGCGAGGTTGCACAGTATCCGCGCGCCTGCGTTTCGGGCGCCGTGATCAAGCGCATCGCGCGCCACCCGTCGCATCATGCATCGCGCGTCGATTTACCGGCGTGGCTGGACGATCAAGAAGTGCCGACGATGGTCGACGCCGACACGCGCTCTATCACCATAACGCTGCGCGAACACGGCACGATTTGGGGCGCGCTCGCCGTTGGTGAAGAGGCACTTTCGACTGCGGAAGCACGTCTGACGGAATTCGTGCGCCGCGCGACGACGAAGGAGTTGGTGCCGAGCGTTGCAACCAAAACCGAGCACATCGCGGGCAGACCGGACGGTCCGCGCGTCGTGTTGCTGGACTGCGGTGTAAAAAAGGCGATTATTCACGAACTCGTCGCGCTCGGCGCAAACGTGACCGTGCTGCCGTTCGATGCAAACGCGCAAGAGATTCTGCAGCACGAGCCGGAAGCGATCTTTATCTCGCCGGGGCCGGGCGATCCGACCGACCTTCCTCAAACGATCGACACGCTGCGATCCATGCTGGGGAAACGCCCGATGTACGGCGTGTGTTTGGGTCATCAGTTGCTGGCGTTAGCGTGCGGCGCGCAGACATTCAAACTTCCGTACGGTCACCGCGGCGGTAATCAGCCGGTGAAAGACCTGCGGCGCGGTGAAGTGCTCGTCACCGCGCACAACCACGGGTATGCCGTCGATGCAAAGAGCATGCCGGCGGCGTTGGAACAGACCATGATCAATTTGAACGACGGCACGAACGAGGGGTTTCGCCACCGCGACTTGCCGGTTGCGGCGGTGCAATTCCATCCTGAGGCGTCGCCCGGGCCGTTCGATGCCCGGCGGCTGTTTGCCGAGTGGTTGCAGCCTTTGCTTTAATCGCGCTTCACGTTCGCAGCATGGCGCTGACGAGCGACACGCAACAGCCGCGCCTGAACGTCCCGTTTACCGTAACGGTTTCGATTCAAGTCAAAGAAAACGTCGCGTCGCTTCCGAACGTGTACTTACCGTCGTTTTTCGGGCCCGAAGAACTCGGCGACGAACGCACGTACGTGCACGGTCGCGACGGCACGCTCTATCGCGAGACCCTAACGCTCGAAGCCCACGCGTCAGGCCCGTTGCACATCAGCCCGGCAAAGATGGACGCGATCGACGCGCGCGACGGCAAACCCAAGCGCTTTTCATCGAACGATCTCAATTTGTACGTCGGCGGCGCGGCGTTGCCGAATCCCTTGAGCGCGATCGTCTGGTTCGCTGCGGTCGTGTTTTACGGCGGCCTCGCGCTGGCGGCCGCGTTTGTCGTGATCGCGATCTTTGCGCGCCGGCGCGCCGCCCGGCCCGCAGTAACGGAGATCGTCGCGGCTGCGGACCCGCCTGCACCGCCGGTGCCGGTAGACGAGTACGACGTTGCCGTGCGCGCACTGCGGGAGCGCCGAGACCGCGCGCACGTGCTGGAGGTTCGCGCCGCGCTTTGGCGATCCGCGGGCGCAAACGAGGGTGAAACACTGCAAGACGTCCTGAAACGGCTAGCCGCCGGTACGGAAGAACGCCGCCGCTTGGCAACGCTGATCGAACACGCCGCCTTTATCGAAGACTCGCGATTGGCCGGCGCAATCGAGGACTTCTTGAATGCGTCCGAACGGAGCGTTTACGCATGATCGCGACCGGGCCGAAAACGCTGCTGGATGCGCTCTCGCGCGCCGTCGTCGGACAACGCGAGGTCGTCGAATCGCTGCTCCTGGGACTGATTGCCGACGGTCACGTACTGTTGGAAGGGCCGCCGGGATTGGCAAAAACGCTGTCCTGCCGCGCATTGGCGGCGGGGCTCGACGGCCGGTTCAAACGCGTGCAATTCACGCCGGATCTGTTGCCTGCGGATATCATCGGCACGCGCGTTTTCGATCAGCGCGAAGCCGTTTTCAACACGGTCCTGGGACCGGTTTTTGCAAACGTCGTGCTTGCGGACGAAATCAACCGCGCGCCCGCGAAAGTGCAGTCCGCGTTGCTGGAAGCGATGCAGGAACGTCAGGTGACGATCGGGCCCGAAACGCTCGCGCTTCCCGATCCGTTCATCGTACTGGCGACGATGAATCCGCTGGACGCCGACGGGACATACTCGCTGCCGCTGGCGCAGCTCGACCGGTTCCTGCTGAAAATCAACCTCGATTTTCCTTCTAAAGAAGAAGAGCGCGAGATCCTGGAGCGTTATGCGATGGATCGAACCGATCTCGTGCACGGCGCCGCAACGCTTGGCGACGTAGCGGCTTGGCGCGAGCAAGCACGCAACGTGCACGTCGACGAGAAGATCAAACGGTACGTCGTGGACCTGGTGTTCGCTACGCGCGGTGACAATCCGTACATCGAGCGCGGCGCGAGCCCGAGAGCGACGCTGGCGCTGATTTACGTATCGCGCGCGAAGGCGCTGTTGGCGGGCCGGGATTTCGTACTGCCGGACGACGTGCGAAGCGTTGCGCCGCCGGTTCTTCGGCACCGCATCGCGTTCACGCACAAACTCTTGATCGATCGCGCCGATCCGGAAGCCGTTCTGGCGTCCGTGATTGCGAGTATTGCGGCGCCGTGAACGCTTTGCGCGAAGCGCTCTTGCGCGGGAAGCGCCGCCCGCGGCTGTCGGGAGCCGGTTCGCCCACGCTATTTCGCGGTGACGGATACGAATTCGTCGAGCTTCGCGCGTACGCACCGGGTGACGACGTGCGGCGGATCGATTGGGCCGCGACGGCGCGTTCGGCGCAGTTGCAGACGCGCGTGATCTTCGAAGACGTCGCGCTAACGCTCGCGGTGTTACTGGATACGTCACCGTCGATGCAGGCGGGGCGCCGCCGCCCGCTGCTCGCCGCGGCGCGCGAAGCGCTCGACGCGTGGTTCGGCGCGGCGATCTCCGGCGACCGGCGCGTTCAAATATTCAGCGACGAAGCGCTCGCGTACCCGATGGCGAGTAACGCACCTTTCTCGCTGAAGGACGCGCTGAACGTGGCTGCCGCCGTGCTGTCGCGCGGAACTGCGCTGCTGGCGATCGGCGATTTTTGGGATATGCCCGAGGACGACGATGCGATCGTGTTTTTGGGACGCCGTTTCGATTGTACCGCGCTGATTGCGCGCGATCCGTGGTTTGACGAGCTGCCGCTTCGTGGATTCGTGCGGATAGCGGACGCGGAATCCGCGCGGTCGCAGCTGCTGTACATCGGTGCGCGCGAAGCGCGGAAGTACGTCGCGGCCGTTCGAGAACGCGAAGAGCAGTTGATCGAACGCTTTCGACGCGCCAATTGGCGAACGGGGGCGTTTGGGGAGGAAGAGGACGGAGGCGCCGCGCTGATGCATGCGTTCGGCGTGCGATGACGTTCGAACACCCGTGGCGCTTGCTCACCGTACTCGCCGTCTGCGCGATCTTCGTGTGGCTGCTGCGCCGCTTGGAATCTCGTAGGCGTGCCGGACAGCTGCGCTATTCCAATCTGCCGTTTCTGGTAACGGCGGTGCAGGGGCGAGCGTGGCCCGTCCGCGCGTTGAGCGCGGCTTGGGTGTTGGCGGTTGCGGTTGCGCTGTTCGCGCTTGCGGGTCCGCGCGTGCGCGCATCGGTGCCGGTTCGGGACGGATCCGTCGTGCTGTGCGTCGACACCTCGGGATCGATGAACGCGACGGACGTGCAGCCCACGCGCGCGGATGCGGCGCTGCAGGCGATGCGCGCATTCATCGGCGCGACGCCGGACGGCACGGCCGTCGGCATCGTATCGTTCGCCGGCGATGCGCAGGCAATTGTGCGTCCGACGAGCGATCGCGATCAGGCTTTGGAGGCGCTTTCGCAAATACCGGCCCCCAATGGCGCCACGGCGATCGGCGACGCGCTCGGGCTAGCGCAGCGGCTGCTTCCCAAACGCGGTCACCGGATCGTGGTACTCGTTACCGACGGCGAAAATAATGCGGGAACGGATCCGATGCAAGCGGCGCAAAGTCTGGCTTCGGCGGGCATCCGTTTGTACACCGTCGGAATCGGCACCAACACGGGCGCGCTGATCCCCGGAACGTTGCAAGAGGCCGGAATCGACGAGGAAGCGCTTCGGGCGTATGCGGCGGCGACCGGCGGCGCGTACAGCCGGGCCGGCGATGCAGTGCAGTTGCGCGGAGCACTCGCGCAATTGGGGCGCTCGACATTGTTCTCCCGCCGTACAGTCGACGTCTCACTGGCTGCGGCGTTGTGCGGCGCGGCCGTGATGATTCTTACGTTTCTGGCCGGAATTGCGGCGGGGCGGTATCCGTGAGGATGCAACGATGAGCGATCTCGACTTAACGAGTTTACGGCGCATGTACGGACGCGCGGAATTGCTGGAGAGCTCGATTCTGCGCGAACCGATCGAGCAGCTCCGGGAATGGATCGTCGAAGCGCACGACATCGGCGCAATGGAGCCCAACGCGATGTGTCTGTGCACGCTGAGCGACGGCTATCCCAGCGCGCGCATCGTATTGCTGCGCGGTCTGGACGACCGCGGATTGATTTTCTACACGAGTTATTTCAGCCGGAAAGGGCGCGAACTCGCGGCAATTCCCCGGGCGGCCGCCGTGTTTTACTGGCCGCAGCTGGAACGCCAGGCGCGCATACAAGGCGACGTCGAGATTCTGCCGGACGAAGAATCGGATGCGTATTTTTCAAGCCGTCCGCGCGGCCACCAACTCGGCGCGTGGGCGTCGGAGCAGAGCGAACCGGCGGAGAGCCGCGAGGTTTTGGATCAGCGAATGATCGATTATGCGGAGCGCTTCGAGGGTGAGGAGATTCCGCGGCCGCACTCGTGGGGCGGCTACATCTTGCGGCCGAAACGTATCGAGTTTTGGCAAGGGCGTCCGAACCGCATGCACGACCGTTTGGAATTCGAACGCGACGCGCGCGGCTGGACCATGCGGCGTCTGCAGCCCTGAGCTAACCACCGGGCCCGCGGCGCAAGCGGCGTGCGCCCGCATCGGCCGGGGGATGCGGCGTGGTCGAAGGGCCCCGCGCTCCGGGACCCGTCGACCCTGGGCTGCCCCGGCGCTCGCCGCTACAATCCCTGGAAGATGGCTACCTATCTGGTCACCGGCGCCGCGGGGTTCATCGGTTCGGCGCTCGTGCGGGCGCTCGTGGAACGCGGCGAACGCGTGCGCGGCGTCGACAATTTCAAGACCGGCAAGCGCGAGAATCTGGACGGCTACTGGGACGCCATCGAATTCTACGAAATCGACATCAACGATTTCGACCGCCTGGGCGCGTCGTTCACGGGCGTCGATTACGTACTTCACCAGGCCGCAATTCCGTCGGTTCCCAAATCGATTGCCGACCCGGTATCGAGCCACCGCGCGAATATCGACGGCACGTTCAACGTTCTGCTCGCGGCGCGCGAGGCCAACGTTCGCCGCGTCGTGTACGCGGCATCTTCTTCGGCATACGGCAATACGCCGACGTTACCCAAGCGCGAAGATATGAAGGCGAATCCCATCTCGCCGTACGCGGTCCAGAAACTCGCCGGCGAGCTCTATGCCGCCGCGTTCGCGCAAGTGTACGGCATGGAAACGGTTGCGCTGCGATACTTCAACGTTTTCGGACCGCGGCAGGACGCCGCCAGCCAATACTCGGGCGTGCTTTCGAAATTCATCACGAACATGCTGCAAAACCGCGCGCCGGCGATTTACGGCGACGGAACGCAAAGCCGCGATTTCACGTACGTCGACAACGTCGTGTCGGCGAATTTGCTCGCGGCGGCCGCGCCCGCGGAGAACGTCGCGGGGCGTATGTTCAACGTTGCCATGGGTCAGCGCCACACGCTGCGCGCGGTATTCGACATGCTGTCCGAGATTATCGGATTTAGCGGTGAGCCGCGGTACGAAGCCGAGCGTATCGGCGACGTCAAACACTCGCTCGCGGACATCGGTGCGGCGCGCGCAGCGATCGGATACGAACCGATCGTCGGCCTGCACGAGGGGCTGCGGCGCACGGTGGCGTGGTACCGCGATCAGATGCTCGAGGAATATAGCACGAGGGTTCGGACGGCGGCTTCTTAGTAGTCATCCTGAGGTATCGAAGGACCCTGAGGTATCGAAGGGCACTTGTCATCCTGAGGTATCGAAGGACCCCGAGGAATCGAGGGGGCAGCTCTCCTCTCGCAACCATCTGAATTGAGCGCCTAAACACGGATGTAGGGTGAAGCGCTCAATTCAGTAGGCGAGCGTTTCGCACGGACGCGAAACGTCGGGCGCGGTTGCGAGGGGAGAGCTGCCCCCTCGATACCTCGGGGTGCTTGTCGGCTCCGCACCTCCATGGTTCCGCCGACACTCCGCGCGTCCGTGCGCTGCGCGATACCTCAGCATGACAAAAGACGTCACGATGACGAGACGAGGCCGAGAGGCGCAGCCAGACGGTAACGGGAACCACCAGCGCCTAGAATGCCCCCTCGCAACGTCCTCGTTATCGGCTCCGGGCCGATCATCATCGGTCAGGCCGCCGAGTTCGACTATGCCGGCGTGCAAGCGTGCCGGGCGTTGCGCGAGGAAGGCCACCGCGTCATCCTCGTCAACTCGAACCCCGCGACGATCATGACGGATCCCGAAGTCGCGGATGCCGTCTATTTGGAGCCGCTAACCGCGGCGTCGGTCGAAAGCATCATCGAGCGCGAGCGGCCCGACGCGTTGCTGCCGACGCTCGGCGGGCAGACGGGCTTGAATCTCGCGGTCGAATTGCACGAAGCGGGCATTTTGGAGCGCCACAACGTCGAGCTGCTCGGAACCCCCGTGGAAACGATCAAGCTCGCCGAAGATCGCGAACGCTTCAAAGCCAAGATGATCGAGATCGGCGAACCCGTTCCGCAGAGCGCGATCGTCACGAAGATCGACGAAGGCCTGGCGTTTGCGCAGGAGTTCGGCTTCCCGCTGGTCGTTCGTCCCGCGTACACGCTTGGTGGAACCGGCGGCGGCATCGTCTACGACGAGCGCGAGCTGCGCGAAACGCTGGAAAGCGGGCTCGCGGCAAGCCTGATTCACCAGGTGCTGCTCGAAACGTCGCTGCTGGGCTGGAAAGAGATCGAGTACGAAGTTCTGCGCGACGCTGCGAACACGTGCATCATCGTCTGCAACATGGAGAATATCGATCCCGTCGGCGTGCACACCGGCGACTCGATCGTCGTCGCGCCGTCGCAGACGCTTTCCGACCTGGAATATCAGATGCTGCGCTCGTCCAGCCTGAACGTGATTCGCGCGCTCAACGTGCAAGGCGGCTGCAACATCCAGTTTGCTCTCCACCCGGAGCGCAGCGAATACCGCATCATCGAAGTGAACCCGCGCGTCTCGCGCAGCTCGGCATTGGCGAGCAAAGCGACGGGATATCCGATCGCGAAGATCAGCACGCGCATCGCGCTGGGCCAGACGCTCGACGAGATTCCGAACCCCGTCACCGGCGTAACCAAAGCGGCGTACGAACCGACGCTCGACTACGTGGTCGTGAAGATTCCGCGCTGGCCGTTCGACAAATTCCCGCTCGCGCATACCGCGCTGGGCACGCAGATGAAGTCCACCGGCGAGGCCATGGGTATCGGACGGACGTTTGCCGCCGCGTTGATGAAAGCGGTGCGCGGTCTGGATCTGAAGCGCGAGACGCTGACGGGAAGCGCACTGGCCGAGTGGAGCGACGCAGAACTCGAAGCCGTCATCGCGCGGCCGACGCACGAGCGGTTATTTGCCGTCGCGGAGTTTTTGCGGCGCGCGCTAGCATTGGGCACGGAAGACGCAGCCATCGTGCGAATCGTCGAATTGTCCGCAATCGATCGCTTCTGGCTGTACGAGCTGCTGGAATTGGTGCGCATGGAAGAGCGCCTGCGCGACGGTGCGGATGCCGATGAAATCCGCACGGCCTTAGAGTCGGGATATTCGACGGCTTTTGCCACGCGTGCGCACGGAAACGGCGTCGCGTTCCGCATGGTCGATACGGCCGCCGCGGAGTTTCCGGCAAAGTCGCCCTATTACTACATCTCGCGCGGCGAGAGCGACGAGATGCGCGAGCCGGCAAAAGAAGCGGTCGTCGTCGTCGGCAGCGGGCCGATCCGGATCGGACAAGGCATCGAGTTCGACTATTCGTGCGTTCACGCAGCGTGGGCGCTGCGCGACGCGGGGCGCGCAGCCGTCGTCATCAACAACAATCCGGAAACGGTATCCACCGACTTCGACATCTCCGACGTCTTGATCTTCGAACCGCCCGGAGCAGACGAAGTGGAAGCGGCATATCGCGCGACCAACGCACGCGGCGTGATGCTTGCGTTCGGCGGACAAACGGCAATCAATTTGGCCGACGAACTGGCAAAGCGCGGCGTTCGGATCGTCGGCAGCGACCGCCGCAGCTTGGACATGGCCGAAGACCGCGAGAAGTTTGACGCGGCGCTCAGCCGGCTGGGCGTCGCGCGTCCCGAAGGCAAAGCGGCCCGCTCGTTCCGCGAAGCGCGTGCGATAGCGCGCGAACTTGGTTTTCCCGTTCTCGTTCGGCCGTCGTACGTGCTCGGCGGACGCGGCATGGAGGTCGTCTACAACGAAGGACAGCTGGCATCGTATGCGGAGTCGGCGCCGCCGATTCTTCCGGATGCGCCGCTTCTGGTAGACAAATACCTGCGAGGCTTGGAAGTCGAAGTCGACGCCGCATTCGACGGCGAGGACATTTTGATTCCGGGGGTCTTCGAGCACATCGAACGCGCCGGCATCCATTCCGGCGATTCGATCAGCGTCTATCCCACGCAAACGGTTTCGTCTGAAATGGAGGCGCGGATCGTGGAGGTCACGACCGCGATCGCGCGCGAGCTCAACATCCGCGGCTTGATCAACATTCAATTCGTCATCCACAAGGACCGCTTGTACATCATCGAGGCCAACCCGCGCGCCAGCCGGACCGTTCCGATCATTCAAAAAGCGACCGGCGTGAATCTCGTCGCTGCGGCGACGCGCATCGCGTTGGGCGAAAAACTCGCTCAGATGCCGTACGGCACCGGGCTGATCCCGCGCGCGCCGTTCGTCGTCGTGAAAATTCCCGTGTTCTCGTTTGCGAAAATGCGCGGCGTGGAAACGATCCTCGGCCCGGAGATGAAGTCGACGGGTGAAGTCTTGGGAATCGACGAGAGATTTGCCGGCGCGTTGCGCAAAGGGTTCATTGCTGCCGGAGTGCGCGTCCCCAGCGATGGCGGCCGGATTTTGGTATCCATCGCGGACGAGGAGAAGGAAGAGTCGATTCCGATCTTGCGCCGGTACGTGGCGCTCGGTCACCGTCTAATCGCAACGCCCGGTACGCGCGAGTATCTGCAAGTCAACGGCATCCCGTGCGAACCGATCAACAAGATCGCGGACGGGTCGCCGCACGTGCTGGATCTGATTGCCGACCGCGACGTCGATCTGGTAATCAACGACGCGCAAGGCCCGCGCGAAATCTCCGACAACTACAAAATCCGGCGCGCCGCCGTCGAAGCGAATATCGCGTGCTTGACCAGCTTGGACACCGCGCGAGCGTTGGCCGAGGCGCTGGAAGTGACCGCCGGACCGCCGCGGACGCTGCAAGAGTATCGATGCGTGCAAGCCAGGACTTAGGCGCGCCGCGCGCGTTCGTTCTGGGCGGCAACGCGAATACGCTTGCGTTCGTGACGAGTCTTCGCTCGGAAGACAAGATCGTCACCGTGCACTTGGTTCCACTTGCGCAAACGCCGTTGGGCATTGCGGCCGGCGACTCGTGGCAAAAAGCCGGGATTGCGTTAACGACGCTGCTGGACTGGATCGACTCGACGTTTGCACCGGACGACGAGCGCGCATTCGTCGCTCCGGTTCGAGACGTGGAATTGCTTGCACGCATCGAGTGGCACGTCGATCCGCCGTCACGGCTCGACGACGCGTCCGTTTTGAATATCGAGGATCTCCCCGACGAAATCGTCGACGCGCTCGCGCATCCGCCGGAACCGTTGGTTCAGTGCGCCTCGTGCCGGCGGTTGTGCGTCCGCGATCATTTCGTGTGGAAAGAGCGGCAGCTGTGCGCGTGGGATTATCACAAGCAGGTATTGGGAAAGCGCGGGCCCTGGCATTCGGGCGCCTATGAGGAGCGGCATTTCGAAACGATCCCGCAGGCCGCGTACGTCGCGCCGCCGCTTCTGGAAGAAAGCGGTGTGGACGCCGTGCTGGCGATCGCCGGTATCGACGCGGCGATCGCACGGGATGCGATCAACGTCGTGTTGACCGCCGATGCGACGCGCCCGTATTTGGCCGTTCGGACGCCGGACGGCTTCACGCTGCTTCGCGAAAAGTGACTGCCGCTACAGCGCACCGTTTGCAGGTACTCTTTGCAGTGCTGTTTGCCGTGCTTGCGGTGCGGCAATTTTACGTTCAAGTCATTGCCGGGCCGTCAATCGCCGCGAAACCGTACAATCCGCGTCATGCGCTGCTCGGCGCTCACCGCGGCCGGATACTTGCAAGCGACGGTACCGTGCTCGCACAGACGGTGGGCGATCGCCGCACGTATGCGCTGGGACCGGCGGCGGCGCAGACGGTCGGATATGTCTCTTCCCGCTACGGCACGAGCGGTCTGGAAGATGCGTACGACAGCGCGCTGACGCCGCCGGAAACTACCGGGAACGTGGGAGCGCAGCTCGGCGAGATTTTCGAAGCGCTGCGGGGGGAGGCATCCGTATCGCAAGGTGCCGACGTGGTCACGACAATCGACCCGGCGATAGAAAATGCGCTCTACACCGATCTGTCGCGACACGAACGCGGAGCGGGTGTGGTGCTCGATCCGCGCACGGGAGCGGTTCTCGCGCTGGCAAGCGTTCCGAGCTTCGATCCGAACGATCTCGCCGCGCTCTTTCCTTCGCTGCGAAGCGATGCGTCCAGTCCGCTACTCAATCGCAGCATCAACGGGCTTTACCCGCCGGGTTCGACGTTCAAAATTTTCACGGCCGCATCGGCGCTCGACTCCGGCGCGGTGACGATGGACTCGAGCTGGTACGATCCGGGCTACTTTACGGTCGGCGACTTCACGCTGCACGACGATGAAAGCGAAGCAACCGGAACGCAATCGTTGACCGGGGCGTTCGCGCTGTCGAGCAACGTCGATTTCGGTCAGATCGCCCTGAAGATGGGGAGCGATACGTTCTATCGCTATTTGGATCTTTGGGGCATCGGGCAGCCGGAGGATTTTCAACTTCCGGCCTCGCGCGACCGCGTTCCGGATAAATCGAGCATCGTCCCCGGCGAGCTCGCGCAAATGGGCTTCGGTCAGGGCGCATTGTTGATGACGCCGCTGCGGATGGCGCTCGTGGCGTCGACTATCGCCGACGAGGGGACCGAGCCGCGTCCCTACATCGTCCGCGAGGTCGTCTGGCCGGGTGGGACCGCAAGCAGCTACGGGGCCGGCACGCTCGCAACACCCATATCGGCGGATACCGCCGAGAATGTGAAGAAGATGATGGTTGCAGTGGTGCAATACGGTACTGGAACCGGCGCGCAGCTGCCGGGCGTTACGGTGGCGGGCAAGACCGGTACGGCAACCAATCCCCTCGGGCCCGCGCACTCGTGGTTCGTCTGCTTTGCGCCGGCCGACCATCCGCGCGTAACCGTGGCGGTAGTCGTGGAAAATGCGGGATACGGTGCTGCCGTCGCACTGCCTATTGCGCGAGACGTACTCACTATTGCTTTGCAGAAGATGAAAGTTTGATCGACGAGCAGCACGTCTTCAACAACCGCTACCGCCTGGACAACAAATTAGGCGAAGGCGGCATGGCAACGGTGTATTGCGGTACGGATACGCTGCTGCGCCGGCGCGTCGCGATAAAGGTCTTGCGCCCGCATTACGCATCCGACGAAGAATTCGTCCGGCGCTTTTATCAGGAAGCCGAATCGGCAGCGCGGCTTTCCCATCCGAATATCGTCAACACGTACGACGTCGGAAGAGAAGGCGACACGTATTACATCGTCATGGAACTGGTCGACGGACCTTCGCTCGCCGAAATCATCGCTGCCGACGGCAAACTACCCGAGCCGGTAGCGATCGACTACGCCGCTCAGATCTGCAACGGCCTGGCATACGCGCACCGTCAAGGCCTGCTTCACCGGGACATCAAGCCGGCGAACATTCTGATCACCAAAGACGACGTCGTGAAACTGTCCGACTTCGGTATCGCGCGAGCCATGTCGCAGCAGACGATGGCGATGACGCGCCCCGGCCTGGTGATGGGCAGCGTGTACTATCTCTCGCCGGAACAAGCGCAAGGTTTGGAATTGCACGAAACCTCCGACTTGTACAGCGTCGGCGTTTTGCTTTATCAGATGCTGACCGGAAAGCTTCCCTACACCGGCGAGTCGCCGGTTACAGTGGCGCTCAAACACGTCTCGGATCCCGTTCCGTCGATCGACCCGCAAGAGACCGGCGTCAGCCCGGCGCTTGCGTCGATCGTAAACCGCTTGCTTCAAAAACAGCCGGCGCACCGCTTTCAGTCGGCGAGCGAGGTTGCGTCCGCGCTGCGCGAGGCGCGCGAACGCCCAAGCGTTGCCGCGTACGGCCAGGGGGACGATTCCGAGACGCAGACATTTGCGGCGATTCCTCCGCCGCCTCGCCCATCGCGCATGCCCGACACGCGTACGGCGATCGTGGACGAAGACGAGTCGACGCGCCCGCGTTCGATGGGGCCGATTTTCGTCCTATTGGTTATCGCGGCGATCATCGCGGGTGCTGCGGGGTATTTTGCGACGCGTCCGATCGGCGAACCGCGCATCGCCGTCCAGAATTACGTCGGCATGACCGACGCCGACGCACAGCAAGCGATCTTGAATGCCGGTCTCAACTACAAAATTACGCGAGGCCCGAGCACGGCCGTACCGGCGAACCGCGTGGCGCATCAGGATCCCACGCCGGGCACGCAGCTTGCCAAAGGCGCCATCGTGCAACTCGACCTCAGCACCGGAATGCCCAGCGTCGGATTGAAAGATTTTACCGGCTACACGGTGGACGACGCGCAGAAGGATCTGGCGCAAGAAAAATTCCGCGTGAAAGTAACCGGCAAGTTCGATCGCTCCGCGAAAGGGACGGTGCTCAGTCAATCACCGGGTCCCGGTTCGACCGTCCGTGAAGGGTCGGCGGTAACGCTGATCGTTTCAAACGGTCCCGAACCGATCAAGATGCCGAATCTCGTCGGCCTGACAACGGACAAAGCGAACGCGATCGCCGCGCGCGACGGTTTTACGATAAACATCAGCGAAAAATCGGCGATGGCGAACATTCCGCCCAACGTGATCGCTTCACAAGACGTTACTCCCGGAACGTCGGTGCCGGCGGATCATTCGGTGACGGTCAACGTCGTCGTCAGCACCGGCGGTGGATTGGCGCAGATCCCCAACGTGTTGAATGCCGACTACGCGACGGCGCAGCAGCAGCTGCAGTCGGCCGGATTCCAGGTTAATACGGAATACATGATCAAGTTGAGCTCCGCCGACAACGGTACCATCGTCGACGAGTCGCCCTCCGCCGGCACGATGGCGGAAAAAGGCACGAGCGTGAAGATTACGCTTTCGGTACCCGGCGAGGTGCCCGACACGGATGGCCTGACGCTGGATGCAGCGAAAGCTTTGCTCGTGAAGAACGGTTATCAGGTCGGCAATCTGGTGCCCACGCAAGAAGGCGCCGACGGTAACGTCGTTCGTACCGAACCGGAAGCCGGCACGAGCCTGCGGCCCGGCGAGTCGGTGAACATTTACTACAACAGCCCGAGCGCGCAACCGCAGCCGGGCTCCACATCCCGGCGGCGAACGTAAGGTTCGATGCAGCGGATTCTCGGCATCGATCCGGGCCTGCGCACGACGGGCTACGGCGTCATCGACTATGCCGCCGGGCGTCCGAAGCTCGTTGAAGCCGGTATCATCTCTCCGAAGAACGGCGCGGCGCTCGAGGACCGGTTGCGCGATCTCCACGCCGGGATCAGCGCGGTTGTGTCCGCTACCCGGCCCGGGATCATCGTCATCGAGGAGCTCT
This sequence comes from Vulcanimicrobiaceae bacterium, assembly GCA_035938175.1. Lineage (GTDB taxonomy): Bacteria > Vulcanimicrobiota > Vulcanimicrobiia > Vulcanimicrobiales > Vulcanimicrobiaceae > DASRDE01. Next base: position 25,672 of record DASZHD010000018.1, on the reverse strand, counting down.
ACTCGACGTACAAAAATCCTCGAACCGCGATCATGATGGGACATGCGCGCGGAGTTTTGTGCTTGGCCGGTGCTCAGCACGGCGTTGCGGTCCATACGCTCGCGCATTCGCTGGTAAAGCGCGCGCTGATCGGCAACGGTGCGGCGCGAAAAGACCAGGTCAACCGGATGGTTACGCAGCTGCTTGGATTGCGGCGCAGGCCGAAGCCGAATGACGTCAGCGACGCGCTGGCGCTGGCGCTCGCGTTCGGAACGAGAAACGGACGCTAATGTTTTCACGGATTCGCGGAACCTTGGTCGAGCGCGGCGAAGGCAGCGTCATTCTGGACGTCCATGGCCTCTCATACGAGATCATCTTGCCGCCGTGCGTTTCCGAGAAGGTGGCGGCGCCGCCGGGCGCCGAGGTCACGCTCGAAATCCACGCCGTTCTCAACATCGAGGGCAACACCGGGCATTACACGTTCTACGGGTTCAGCAACGCCATCGAGCGTGAATTTTTCGAAGCGCTGATCAGCGTGGCGAGTATTGGCCCGCGTTCCGCTGCTCGCGCGTTTTCGCAGCCGATGTCGCGAATCGCCGGCGCCATCGATCGCGGCGATCATGGATTCCTGAAAACGCTTCCCGGAATCGGTCAGCAGAAAGCGCGGGATATCGTTGCAAAGCTGCAGGGAAAGGTCGCGAAGTTCTTGTTGATTCAAGAAGCGCAGACGTTGCAGGGCGCGGCGAGTCACGCGCAGCCCCTCGGCCCCGATTTCGCCGAAGAAGCGCTCGCGGTGCTGCTGCAATTGGAGTACAAGCGTGCCGAAGCGGAAGAAATGATTCGTTCGACGCTCGATGCGGCGCCGGATATTCGCGATGCGGAAACGCTCTTGGGTGAGATCTACAAGCAAAAAGCGATGGCACTGCGATGAGCGAGGACGTGCGCAAGCGGCTGCTCGGGCCGGAGGACGTCGAGATCGATGCCGAAGAATCGAGGGCGCTCGTTTCTCCCGACGACACGCTCGAAGACGAAGTCTACGGCGCCAGTCTGCGGCCGCGCACGTTCGATGAATACGTCGGGCAGAACACGGTCGTCGAAAATCTGAAGATCTCCATCGACGCGGCGAAGCGCCGCGACGAACCGCTTGAGCACATTCTTTTTTACGGTCCGCCCGGACTGGGAAAGACCACGCTCGCGGCGCTGATCGCGCGGGATCTGGGCCGTTCGCTGCGTCCGACAAGCGGTCCGACGCTCGAAAAGCCGAAAGATCTGGTGGGCATCTTGACCTCGCTGGAGGAAGGCGATGTGCTCTTCATCGACGAGATCCACCGTTTGGGGCGTGTCGTCGAAGAATTTCTCTATCCCGCGATGGAAGATTTTCAGATAGACTTCGTCGTCGACCGGGGCGCATATGCCAAGACCATCAAACTTCCGCTCAAACGATTCACGTTGATCGGCGCTACGACGCGTGCCGGCATGTTGTCGGCGCCGCTGCGCGAGCGCTTCGGCATCATTCACCATCTCGATTACTACAGCGTCGAAGAACTCACGCAAATCGTCCTGCGCTCGTCGTCAGTGCTGGCCGTGCCGATCGAACCGGAAGGTGCATCGACGATTGCCGCGCGAAGCCGCGGCACGCCGCGAATTGCGAACCGCTTGTTGCGGCGCGTACGGGATTACGCGGAAGTTCGTGCAGACGGCCGCATCACTAAAGACGTTGCCGATGCAGCGCTGCAGAGAGAGGGTGTCGACGAGTTGGGCCTGGATCGCCTGGACCGCGCCTTCTTGCGCACGATTGTGGATCAGTATCGCGGAGGCCCGGTTGGAATGGGCGCAATCGCCGCAACGCTCACGGAAGACGCAGAGACGCTTGAAGACGTCGTGGAACCGTATTTGCTCAAGCAAGGATTCGTGGTGCGCACGGCCAGCGGCCGCAAAGCTACGCCGGCGGCGTATGCCCATTTGGGTGTCGGGCCGGCGAGCGCAGTTCGGCGCGGTCAAGAGCACAGTACGCAGGAGCGGCTTTTATGAGGCGCGAGGAGTTTTTAGCGCTTCTTACACTGAGCTTGTCCAAAACGCAAGACCAGAATGACAAAACGGCCGATCCCGCGAGCACTTCGCAAACGCAGGCGCTGCGCGTGTTGCTCGGCAAAGGCCAAGCACAACCCGCAGATAGCGGCACCTTTTTGTACGAAGGACGGCGTTACCGCGGCACCTTTGCGTACACAAGCGACGCGGAAGTCGTCAACACGGTAGCCTTGGAACAGTATTTATACAGCGTGGTTCCGCGCGAAATGCCGCACACATGGCCCGCAAGCGCGCTGCAGGCGCAGGCCGTCGTCGCGCGCACGTACGTCCTGCAACGAAGCTCGCCGGCGCACGAATACGATCTCGTTCCCTCCGAAGCGAATCAGGTGTATACCGGCACGGACGCGGAGCATCCCGAGACCACGGCAGCGGTCGATGCGACGAGCGGTCAAGTGCTGCGCTTCGGGAACGGTTTTGCGCAGGTCCTGTACTCGTCGTGCTGCGGCGGTCATACCGAATCGAATGCGGATGCATGGGGCGGCAAGCTCTTGCAGTACTTGGCGGGCGTTACGTGCACGTATTGCACGGATTCGCCTTGGTACAGCTGGACGAAAAACGTGACGTTCGACGATCTGGAATCAGCGCTTGCGGGACGCCTTTCGCCGGTGGGCGCGCTGCAATCTGTAACGCTGCAAGACCCGGATCCGAGCGGGCGCGCACGGATCTGGAGGTTTGCCGGCGCGAACGGAACTGCGGACGTGAGCGCAAAAGACGTTCGGCGTCTTCTCGGTACGCGAACGCTTCCAAGTTTGCTGGTGCGCAAAATCGCGGTGGACGGCCATCCTGCGCAGGCGCAAGGCGCGCTCGCCATCGAAGGGGGCGGCCTGGGGCACGGCGTCGGCCTTTGCCAATGGGGAGCGCGCGGCATGGCGCTAACGGGTTCACCGGCGCGGGCGATTCTTGCATTCTACTATCCGGGTACGGGCACGGGGAATGACTGACGCACAATCAGGACCGGAGCGGGAAGAAAAGCGCACGACCGGGGTGCGCTTACGAAAATATATCGACGTCGTAGTCGAAGACCGGCTCTCGTCGATGCTTTTCCGCGGCGCCATTGCGGACATCTCGGAGACCGGAATGCGCGTGATCGTCGATCAGTATCTTCCGAAGAATACGAAATATATTTTCACGATGAAACGCCCGCCGCATCTGGCGCTGCGCGGCGAGGTGCGGTGGATCCGCGATTGGCAGCGCGACACGTATCAAGTCGGCGTGTTGTTCATCGACGTGAACGAAGAGGACGGCAAACGGCTCGCGAGCTTTTTGGCGATGGAACGCAGCCGGTTAGCGACCCCGGGCTAACCGCCGCTTACGATTTCGACCTTCCGCAGAAGCTGATCGCCCAGACCCCCGCCACACCGCGCGATGCGTCGCGGCTGCTCGTCATGCGCGGCGGATTGCTCGAGCATCGGACCTTTCGCGATTTACCGGAATATCTGCGCGCCGGCGATCTGCTGGTTTTGAACGAAACGCGCGTCATCGCCGCGCGTGTCTTCGGCACCCGGCCGACGGGTGGCCGCGTCGAGATCGTCCTGCTGCGTCCATCCCGGCACGCGCGCTACGACTCCGGAGCGACGCGCTGGCAAGTGCTCGCGAAACCGGGCCGCCGCCTCGGCAAGGGGCAAGAGATTCTGTTCGGCGACCTCGGATCGGGACGAATCGCCGGCGTGTTGGACGACGGCATACGCGAAGTGGAGTTCGAGCTGCACGTGCCGTTCGAAGAATTCTTGCGGCGTGCCGGCCGTTTGCCGCTGCCGCCGTACATTCGTAACGATTCGCAGCAGGCGCAAGAACGGTATCAAACGATATTTGCGCGCGAACCGGGAAGTGTCGCAGCGCCGACTGCGTCGCTGCACTTCACGCAAGCCGTTTTTGACGCGATCGCCGCCAAGGGCGTGGGCACCGTGAAGATCGTTTTGGACGTCGGCTTGGGAACGTTCCGGCCGATGCAAGCGGAGCGCGTGCAAGAGCATCATATGCACGGGGAAACATTCGTGATTTCGCAACAGGCCGCCGGTGAAATCGATCGCGCGAAACGGGAGGGGCGGCGCATCGTCGCAGCCGGCACCACGGTGGTTCGCGCGCTGGAAGGATCCGCGGCCGCGCACGGGATCGTGCAAGACGGGGCGGAGGAAACGGATCTCTTCATCACGCCGGGTTTTCAATTCCGGGTCGTCGACGCGCTCATCACCAACTTTCACCTTCCCAAGTCCTCGCTGCTCGTGCTCGTAAGCGCGTTCGCCGGCCGCGAGCGCGTCTTGCACGCATACCGCGAGGCCGTGACGCGCGAGTATCGCTTTTTCTCGTTCGGCGACGCGATGTTTATCGAACCGTAGCGCAGAAGGGCCGCGCATGGAACCGTTGGATTTACGGCATGCGCCCCCGCGCTCGCCGCGCGCGCAGCTATCGGGCTTGGTCTTCACCGCGCGCGTCGTCGACAAACTGCGGGCGTCGCTGCCGGGCGGCGAACTGAACGGATACTTTCCGGACACCGGGATGAGTGCCGTCTGGTCGCACTACAGCGGCATACCGATCGACGATCTGCGCGCAGTGGTCGAATCGGCTGCCGATGAAGCCGAAGTCGAGGCATGGATCGCACAGCGCACCGCAAACGTCGACAAGCCGCGCTTCAACGCCAAACTGGAATCGTTCGAGGTGGCGCGGATTCCGGAAGCGTGGCGCGATGTTTTCAACGGGGCATATCCGCCCGAACTCCGCGCGGCGCACCGCTTTATTTTCGATCTGCTCGAAGCCGACGATTTGCGTGCGAACCGTTGAAGTTTCGCGCCCCGGAGGACCGGAGGTTCTGCGTGTAGCGGAATTGCCCGATCCCCAACCCGGGCCGCACGAGGTGCTGATTTCGGTACGAGCCGCCGGCGTTTCGCACGCGGACTCGATGCAGCGCGAAGGCAAATATCCGCCGCCGCCGGGCGCGCCGGACATTTTGGGTTTGGAAGTAGCCGGCGTCGTGACGGCGGTGGGCGAGAACGTGCGCGAGTGGAAGGCCGGCGACGAGGTATGCGCACTGACGAGCGGCGGCGGATATGCCGAACTCGCGGCGGTTCCGGCCGGCCAAGTTCTTCCCATACCGCCGAATTGGACGGCGGTCGAGGCGGCTTCTCTTCCGGAAAACACGTTCACCGTTTACGACAATCTCTTCACGCGTGCGCGTCTGCGAAGCGGCGAAAGCGTCCTCGTCCACGGCGGAACGAGCGGGATCGGAACGACGGCGATCATGCTTGCCAAAGCCTTCGGTGCGTCATTCATCGCGGCTACCGCCGGAACGGATGCCAAATGCGCCGCATGCCGCGACCTCGGCGCGGACCTGGCGATAAACTACCGGAACGAAGACTTCGTCGCCGCGATTCTCGAAGCGACGCAGCGCCGCGGAGTGGACGTCATCTTGGACGTCGTCGGCGGCGATTACGTCGCGCGAGATCTCGATGCCCTTGCATTTGACGGTCGCGCCGTATGTCTCGCGACCGCCCGCGGAACATCGGTAGAACTCGATTTGCGCAAGATGTTGTACAAGCGCGCCGCGGTTTTAGCGTCGTCGCTTCGCGCGCGCACCGTCGAGCAAAAGACGGCGATCGCGCACCAGCTTCTTGCGAACGTTTGGCCGCGGCTTCCGGCGCGCGATCCGGTTCGTCCGGTGATCGACCGCGTCTATTCGTTCGAAGCGGCGGCGGACGCGCACCGCCGCCTCGACGCGTCGGAACATATCGGAAAGATCGTCCTGACGCCCTAAATGTGCCGCTTCGCGGCGCCCGGCAAGCCATAAGCGCATGCGCTGTTCGGTCCGCACGCGCTGTACACGACGCCGTTGACGACAGCCGGCGAGACTTGCTGAGTTCCCGAACTTCCGGGCGAGTAGAGCAGCGCGCCGGTGGCCGAATTGAACGCGCAGACGAACGACCCGCATTCCACGTACACAACATTATGGGCAACGGTGGGTGAAGACGTCGTGTAGGCGGCGCTCCCGTCCGCCGAGGTATTGTAGATGAGCGAGCCGTTGGAAGCGTTAATCGCATAGAGGTTGCCGTTGAAACCGACGCCGGAGACATAGACGACGCCGTTGGCCACCGCCGGCGGATCGTTATTGCCGCTGTAATTCCCGGCGGTCGGCGTATACTGCCAGATTTGGGTTCCGGTCGAGGCGTTGAACGCATAGACGCCGTTATTCGACGTGTTCACGTAGAGCACGCCGCCTGAATACGCCATCGCCGGCTCGGAGCCGACGGTAGCGCACCACGCCGTTGTTCCGCTCGTGAGACTCGCCGCGCAGAGGCCGCTGCCGGTGTTGTAATACACTTGTCCGCCGCCTATCGCGGCGCTGTAGAAATCCGGACCGTGCGGAAGCGCTGCGCTGGCCCAGATCCGGGCGCCCGTCGCAGCATTCACGGCCGCGACGTACGAGCTGCCGGTGCTGCCGTCTGCGTAGTCGAAAACGACGGTGCTACCCGAGGCGACGGCTCCCGCGGAAACACCCGCGGGCGGCAAGCAGTTACAGTCGTCGTAGTATGCCCATTGACGCATTCCCGTGGAGATGTTGATCCCGCACATGGCGTTTTTTTGCGAGTTGCCGGCAACCAGACACGGCACGACGATACGGCCGTTGGAAATCACGGGCGCGTTCTGCGTCGATGTGCTTTCGTACGTTTCATATTTCCAAATCTGTGCGCCGGTCGTGGCGTTCAGCGCGTACAAGTAGCCGTCGCCGGAGTTCACGTATGCGACGCCGTTCTGCACGAGAACCGGATCGGTGATTTGCGCGCCCGTCGGGAACGACCACAGCTGCGTGAGGGTTTTGACGTTCGTGCGGTTGAGCGTCGTCTCGAGCGTGTTGAAGCCCGTGTGTGCACCGTTCATAAACGGCTGCGGCCAGCTTGCCGTGCCGGTGGTTTCGATGGACGCAGTCGCGGCAAGCCCACCTGCGGCCTGCGCCGACGCGCCCAAGCTTTGCGGATTCGAGGACGGGACGGAGCCCGATCCGCCGCAGGCGGAAAGGACCGAGGCGGCGGCCAGTATCGCGGCGAGTCGTGCGGCGGGCCCAAAACGTAGAGGCATGGCGTTCTCCTAAAGCAGACGCCATAAGGATAGCAATGCCGGAAGGCATGCGGCATGGCGGAATACCGCCCCCTCCATTCGGGCGGGGGCGGTGGCGGCCGGGACGAATGATCGATGGCGATGCTGACGCGCGCCTTGGTCTGCCCGACCTTGGTCGGGCGGGACAAAGAACTGCAACAGCTGGTTGAATGCCGGCTCGCTGCGTCGCGCGGTAACGGCGCGCTGGTGCTGGTCTCCGGCGATGCGGGCATCGGAAAGACGCGTCTGCTGGCGTCATTTCGACAAACCCTCAGCGGCGGACGCGCGAGCGCCGGCGGTGGTTTGAACCGCGAATTCGGCAACGCGCCGTACGGCGCGATCGTCGAGGCGCTTCGCGCGCTCGGTGCGCGGACCGAGTTCGCGCAGGCGAAAAGCCGTGCGGAGCACCTTGAACGTTTGAGCAGCGAAATCGCGCGTTTGTGCGCGCAACGCACCATCGTGCTCTTCATCGAGGATTTGCACTGGGCCGACGACGGAACGCTCGTGTTTTTGCAGCATTTGCTGCCGTCGATTTCGTCGATGCGCCTCCTCGTCGTGGCGACGTACCGAACCGACGAAGTGCACCGTCTGGAAGAGATCCAGCCCAATCTGGTACGGTTGACGCGAAACCGTGCGACCCATAGCATCGCACTCGATCCACTCCCGGCCGCGGAGATCCGGCGGCTGCTGCAATTGGCTGCGGAACCGGAATACCCGTTGCGCGCTGCGCTCGTCGACGAGATCGTCGAGCGCTGCGACGGCAATCCGTTCTTTGCGGAAGAGTTGCTGAAGAATGCGCTGGAGAGCGGCAACGAACGATTGGCCAAGCGGCTTCCACTTACGGTCCGCGCAACAGTTTTAGAGCGCGTTGCCGGCTTGGATGCGCACTCGCGCGACGTACTTTCGCGCGCCGCAGTATTCGGCCGGCGCTTCGAAGCCGCACTCCTGGCGCGTTTGTGCGGCGACGATCTCGCCCATATTCTCGGCATCGTGCGCCGGTTGCGCAACTTGCAATTGATCGACGAAGTATCGGTCGATCCGCCGGTTTTCGCGTTTCGTCACGCCCTTACGCAAGAAGCCATTTACGGTGAACTTCTTGCCGCTGAGCTGCGGCCGCTGCACGCGCGCATCCTGACCGCGCTCGAAGACGCGGGCGCACCGGCTGCAGACCTGGGATATCACGCGTGGGCCGCCGGGGACCCCATCAAGTGCTTGAGCCTGAACGAGCGCGCGGGCGACGAAGCGCACGCGCTGCACGCGTATGGCGATGCGGTACATTGCTACGATCGCGCCGTCTCGCTGAACGCACCCGACGGCGACCGCGCGAGAATTCTGGAAAAAAGTGCAGAAAGCCGCGCCGCCGATGGAAAGGCGCGTCAAGCACTGGAGCGGTACGCCGCCGCTGCAGACCTATATGCAAAGTGCGGCCGCAGCGACCTCATTCCGAATGTGTATTTAGCGATGAGCGTACAGGCACGGGTCGGCGGGGACAACCGGCGCGGAATGGAGATTCTCGAGCGCGCACTCCAAACGCTGGACGGCGTATCGGAGATCGACCGGGCCATGTTGCAGCTCAGCCTGGCCTATCTCTACCTGGATCGGCATGAGGTCGAGGCCGGAAAGGCGTGGATCGGGCGTTGCGAGGCCGTGATCGAAACGCCCGCATATACCAACGCAATTCAATACGCGGCGCTAGTTTCCGGAGATCTCCCCGCGTTCCGCCCTGCCGCTAAGCGAAACCAGGAGCTCCATGCGCGAGCAGGCGATCTCGAACGGCTTCGCGCTACGTTCAACCGCGCATTCGGCTTTACGATCCTGGGTTGCGACGGCGAGGCGCTCGCGCTGTTTGAGGAACTGCTCCCCGAGCTGCATGAAAGGCACTTCGGCTCGTTCGAGATGCTTTCGCTTGCCAACGCATCGCTGATTCACGCGCGCGCGGGCAGGCTTGGCGCCGCAAAGAGTGCAGTCGAACGGGCCGCGGGAATTCCGTCGCCGACCACGACGGGACCGATTGCGCTGGCTGCAGCGGCGTTGACCGTTGGTTTCGCGCTGTGGGACGAAGATCTCGTCGCCAAACACTGTTCGAGCGATTTGATCGAAATGGCGTTTTCCAGCCACATCAATTCGACGCTTGGGCGGATTGCCGGACCCTATGCGCGCTGGCTCTTCGCGCTTGGCGAAGCACAAAAGGCTCGCATGATTCTTTCACGTGCGATGGAGTTGCTCAACGGCCCGTTCGGAGCTACCGAAACGTTCATCGCCGCCGCGGAACTGGGAGACGAAAGTTCTCGCACGCGCGCGTTCGACTACATTCCGATGCTCGACTCGATGGCGAGCGCGCCGATTTACGCGGCGACTGCCGCGCATTTGCGCGCGTTGCGCGCGGCGCATCAAGGCGACGACGGGGACTCGCGTGCGCTCGTGCGCGAGGCTTGCGAACGATACGAACAGTTGGGCTGGCCGTTGCACCACGCGGCTTGCGCACAGCTCGGAGGCGAGGTCAAGCGCGCGTCCGCGCAATACCGGCGTTTACATGCGGCGGGGCCGTTGCGCACGTCGCGCACCGCTGCCGGCGAGGGCGCGGGCGCGTCGCTCTCCGAACGCGAACGTGAGATTGCGACGCTCGTTGCGGGTGGAACGGTCAACAAACGCATTGCAGAGCGTCTGGCCGTGAATCAACGCACCGTCGAGAAACATTTGACGGCCATCTACGAAAAATTGGGCCTTCGCAATCGCTCTGAGCTCGCGGCGTACGTTTCGCGGAATCTTTTACCGTAAACCGTAGTCATGCTGAGGAATCGAAGCACCTTTGTCATCCTGAGGTATCGAAGGGCACCTCTCTCCTCGTAACCGCGCCCGACGTTTCGCCCTCCGTGCGAAACGCTGGCCTACTGAATTGAGCGCTTCAACCCACATCCATGTCTAGGCGCTCAATTCAGATGGTTACCAGGAGAGAGGTGCCCTTCGATTCCTCAGGGTCCTTCGATACCTCAGGATGACAATGGACTACCTTACCATGACGATGACGTCTAGTGGTAAATCGACTGGTGCGGGCCCGTCACCATGAAAAACAGCATCGGAAGCGAAAGCATGGTGTTCGTTCTCGACGCTAAAAATGCAATGCGGCGCGCCTTGGCTTTCTCGTCGTCGGTCGCCGGCACCAATCCGAGAATCTTCTTTTGGTTCGGCCAGATCAGCACCCAAACGTTGAAGAGCATGATCGTGCCCAGCCATGCGCCGATTCCGATCGGCGCGTACGCGCCTTGCAGTGCGAACGCGGCGGCGAATCCGTTCATGCCGTTGGGCGCCGTGAAACTGCTCAGCAATCCGGCACCGAAAAGCCACGTGGCCACGGCTCCCCAGCGAAAGAAGAAGAGCGCGCGAGGAACAACGTACTTGCTGATCGGCGCGCCTTCGCCGGCGGCCGTTGCCGCTTTCATCGCATCGACATTGACGAAGTTGAAAAAATAGAGCAATCCGATCCACATGATGCCGGCGAATACGTGGATCCATCGCGTTACGCCGCCGCCGATAGTTCCCCAATCCATCACGCACCTGCCGTCGCGCGCGAGACGATCCACTCGGCGACGTAATAAAGAATGACGGTAATCACTATGCCGGAGATCACCGTTCCCCACAAGGAGTCCAATGGGTTCTTCACGCTTTTGACCTCCCAGAGCGAGCTGTTGCACACTTGTTTTGCGAGCCTTGCGCGCTCCCTGCTTGAAGGGCGAAGGCGAGTGCGGCGGGGTACAACCACCACATGAAAACCTATTCACCCAAAAAATGGGATCTCTCCGGGCTGCAAGGCATCTCCGACGCGACCCTCGAGCTGCATTTCGGCTTGTACGAGGGCTACGTAAAAAACACCAATACGCTCCTAGAACTCACGCGAGAGGCCCGGCGAAACGGCGCTTCGGGAGTCGATCCGAAATTCGCCGAGCTCGTCCGCCGTTTGGGTTGGGAGTTCAACGGCATGCGTCTGCACGAGTTGTACTTCGACAACTTGCGAAAGAACGCTACGGAAACCAGCTCGGGAGCGCTGTACGATTTGCTGGCCGCCGGCTTCGGTGATTTCGAAACGTGGAAAAAGGACTTCTTTGCGGTCGGCGGCATGCGCGGGGTCGGTTGGGCGATTGCATTTTACGATCCGAAGGGCGATCAAATCGTAAACCAGTGGGTGGAGCAGCATCACAACGGAAACGTCGCCGGCACCGTGCCGATCGTCGTAATGGATTGTTGGGAACACGCATTCATTCGCGACTACAAGCCGTCGGAGCGTGGAAGATACGTCGAAGCTTTCTACGCCAACCTGAACTGGGAAGCGTGCGAGGGGCGGCTGGCACAGGCACGGAGCAGCGAATTAGCCGTGCGTTAATCTTCCGGCAGCACGTTTGTGCTGCGGGCTGCGTTACCAGGGTGTGAAGAAGAATCTCTCAAGTTTGATTCGGGCGGCGCTCGCGGCGGGAGTTTTGGCCTCCGCCGCTTGCCCGGCCGCGGGAATAGCGGCGACCGCACAGCTCGATCAAACCGTCACCAAGACGTACCAAACGACGTTCGTCAAGGATTACGGACCGTCTGTACCGATCACGGGCGGCGTCTTGAAGCTCACCTTGACGAAAGAAGGCTATATCAACGGCTATTTTACGCCCCCCGGTACCGCGACGTTCATTCCGGTGGTCGGCGGACGTAACGGTGCGGACTTGTGGTTCGACATCGGCAACAACAATCGGGCGACGCATGTAACCGGCTCGCTGCAAGGCAGCGAAATCGTCGGCTACGCGATGGAGTCCAACGGTTCGCAATACCGGTTCACCGCAGTCCCGCTGGCCGGTCCGGGCTGACGAATAACGACTTCGGATTAGTGTAAAAGACCAGTCCCGGCGCCGCCGACGGCCGTTTGCGCACATACTTGCGCTTCGTGTAGTCGACGGTGACCTTGGGGCTGGTCTTTGCTTTGGAATGCATCGCGGCCAGCGCAGCCGCGGCGAGCAGATCGGCTTCCGGCGGCTGCGCGCGATCGTCGCGCTGCAAGATTACGTGCGCTCCCGGCTGGTTTTGAACGTGAAACCATAAGTCGTCGGGCCGCGCGATCCGGAACGTCAAATCGGCATTTTCGATCGGCGTTCGCCCTACCAGGATCCGCGAGCCGTTTGCGGTTTCAAACTGCAGCGGCTTACGTTTGCGCCGAGGCGCAGCGGCCGCGCGTTTTCGCTTCGGTTCCAGACCGGCGATCGCTTCCGCGACGTCATCTACGTCGGCGTCTGCGGCAGCTTCCAAGCTCCAGCCGAGCGCTGCGAGATCCTCAATCGCCTGCAGAACCGTTTCGCGCCGGCGCATCGTGTGCTCGCGCGCAGTTTCAGCCTTGCGGTACTTCGCAAACAGCTCCGCCGCGCGCGCTTTCGCTTCGGTCTGCGCGTCAGGCGCGAGTTCGTGAAGCGTCGCGTAAATCGCCTCGCCGGCATCGCGCAGCCGTTCGCGATCGGCAATTTCGGCAAGGCGCGCGTCGAGTTGCGCGAGTTCGCCGTGCAGTTTTCGCTCGCGTTGGGCAAGCGTACGTTCCAGTTCCCGGCGTCGCTTGGCCAAACGGTCGCGCTCTTTGCCGCCCGTCTCGGTTCGGCGCGTCTCCGCGAACAGGTCGAGAAGCGAGGCCGCGCGTTCCGGTTCGATGTCCGCAAGATCGGGCAACGGCGCCAGATGCGCCGCGATCAGCGTGCCGTTGCGGCGGTAGACGAACAGGTCGCCGGCGGGCGCGCGCTCGGGATCGCCAAGCGGCTCGGCGGCGCCGTCCGGAAGCAGCGTGGCCGGCCCTTTTCGAAGCGGCGGCGGTTCGTAGATTTGGCCCGCCTGCACCGCGCGCACGGCATTTTCGGCCGGTGCGAATTCTTGAGCCGCCGCCACGACAATCTCTCCTTTGACCAGCACGACGTTGCCGAACCGCGGGACGAGCTCGCAAATCAGCGAGTACGAATCCTCGACCCCGAAGCGCGATCGCGTGCCGAAATCGAACCGGATCAAGCGGTCGTTGCGGCGGCTGCGCACGCCGGTCAAGGTCATTCCGCGAAGCGCCGCGCCGGCGGCGCGTACGAATCCCGGCTCCGCGGCAATCGGCAGATCCCCATCCTCTACCGTGATCAAGGGCGTCGGCGCGAAGGCGTCGACGCAGACCAGGCGGGTCGTCCCGCGTTTCCAGAGGGCGATGGCAAAGCGGCCGTCTTCCAGACGGCCCACATCGGTGACGCGGGCGCCGGCGAACCGCTGTTCGAGTTCCCAAGCCAAGCGGCGAATCAGCAGCCAGTCGGTGCGCACCGGGCTGCCTTTCGCCGTTCGAACGCCCCGGTTCTTTACGAATGGGCGCGTCCCGATGAGCGGCCGGGGACGACGCACCGAAGGAAGGGCACCCATTTTCCCCGAACCCGTCACGCTTTGCCTAGGGAGTACTCGCACCTTCCTGGCTGCTACACTAGGGGAAGATGTTCGGACCGGGCCTGCTCTTCGTTGTGTCCGGCCCTTCCGGGGCCGGGAAGGACACGTTAGTAGACGCGCTTCGTATGCGTTTGCCGCGCCTTCGTTACTCGGTTTCCGCCACGACGCGCCCTCCGCGTCCCGGCGAATCCGAAGGCGAAGACTACTTCTTCGTAAGCAGGGAAGAATTCGATCGGCGCCTCGAAGCCGGCGAATTCTTGGAATGGTTCGAGTACAACGGGAATCTGTACGGCACGCCTCGCGACTTCGTTGAAAACACCCTCTCACAGGGCTACGACCTGGTGATGAAACCGGAAGTCAACGGCGCGCTGGCAATCAAGGGATCGTTTCCGGATGCGGTCTTGATCTTTTTGGTGCCGGACAAATTCTCACACTTACGGGCGCGGCTGCTTGCACGGCGGACGGAGACGAATGAGGAAATCGCCCGCCGCTTGGAGATCGCGCATCAAGAGTTCAAGCGTGTGCGTCACTTCGACTATATCGTCATCAACGGCGAGTCGCGGTCGGACGAGGCAGTTCTGGATTTGCAGGCGATCTTTCAAGCCGAGCGCTTCCGGATTCACAGATTTAGCGACGATTCTATAAGGGGTTTGGAACATTCATAATGAGCGACTCGGTTTTCGGCGATTTGGACAGACTACTCACGCACGTCGACTCGAAATTCAGTTTGGTCAACGTGGTGACGAAGCGGGCGAAGCAACTCAACAACGGCGCTCCGCCGCTGACGGAGCGGGTGAACCCGAACAAGCCGGTTTCGACGGCTTTCAACGAGGTGGCCGGCGGAAAGATTCACTACCACCGCACGCGGGAAGGTATAAAGTAGCCAGGCACTCGTCTTTTTAGGAGATCCGGTCCATGTGCGGCATCGTCGGCTATATCGGTGAGCGGGACAGCGTTCCCATCATCCTCGATTCCCTTGCGCGGCTCGAGTATCGCGGCTACGACAGCGCGGGGATCGCGGTTATCGATGCCGCGGGTTCGCTGGCCGGGACCAAGGCCGAAGGCAAACTGCAGCGCCTGGCGGACCGCCTGCGAAACGGCGGCCGCATCAGCGGCCGCGTCGGCGTCGGACACACGCGCTGGGCCACGCACGGCCGGCCTTCGGACGCCAACGCTCACCCGCACATGGATTGCACCGGCAAGATCGCCGTCGTGCACAACGGCATCATCGAGAACTACGCGCCGCTGCGTCAAAAACTTCTCGACGCCGGCCACGTATTCAAAAGCGAAACCGATACCGAGGTTCTCGCGCATCTCATCGAAAGCTATAACGACGGCGATTTGGAACAGGCCGTTCGGCGCACGTTACGCGAGGTGACCGGCGCGTATGCGCTCGGCGTCATCAGCTCGGCGGATCCGGATCACTTGATCTTCGCACGCAACGGCGCCAGCCCGCTCGTCGTCGGCATCGGCGAGGGCGAGATGTTCGTCGCCTCGGACACGCCCGCAATTCTGCAGTACACGCGCAAAGAAATCATCTTGCAAGAAGGCGAGATGGTCGTCGTGGGACGCGACGCATACCGCCTTACGAACTACGAAGGCAAGCCGATCGATCGCGACGTCATTCAGGTAACGTGGGATGCGACCTCCGCCGAGAAGAGCGGGTTCAAGCATTTCATGCTCAAGGAGATCTTCGAGCAGCCGAACGTCATCAAAGAAACGCTCGCGGGACGCATCGACGAAAACAACGACGTTCATCTCGGCGCCGAGCTCGGCATCGACGAGCAGAAATTGCGCGAGCTTTCAAAGATCGCGATCACCGGCTGCGGAACGGCCTACCACGCGGGTATGGTGGGCATGTATTTGCTGCGGTCGCTCGTCCACGTGCCCGTCGAAATGGAGCTCGCCAGCGAATTCCGGTACGGCGACCCCGTGATCGACCCGACCGCGCTGACGATCGCAATGTCGCAGTCGGGTGAAACGGCGGACACGATCGAAGCCGTTCGCATCGCCAAGCAAGCCGGATCTACCGTGATGGGCGTGTGCAACGTGCTGGGCTCGCATCTCACGCGAATCGCCGACGGCACGATTTTTACGCGCGGCGGTCCGGAGATCGGGGTGGCCGCAACCAAGACGTACGTTTCGCAAACGACGGCGATGACGCTGTTCGCGTTGTACTTGGCGCGCCTCCGCCAAAGCGCCCCGCTGGATCGTCTGCGCGACATCGCAGACAACACCAAGCTGCTCCCCGCCGCCGTGGACGTGGTCCTCAATACCTCGGACGACATCAAAAAGGTCGCCAAGAAGATCCGCAAGTCGCGGTCGGTGTTGTTCATCGGACGCTACGTGAATTTCCCGACTGCGCTCGAGGGTGCGCTCAAGCTGAAAGAAATCTCGTACATCCACGCCGAGGGTTACGCCGCCGGCGAGATGAAGCACGGCCCGATAGCGCTGCTCGATTCAAATGTCCCGGTCGTAGGTGTCATGACCGACGGCCGCGTGCGCGAAAAAATCCTCTCCAATCTGGCGGAATCGAAGGCGCGCGAAGCGCCGGTCATCGTTATTGCGAACCACGGTGACCCCGATGCGCGCGCGATTGCGGATCACGTCTTCTGGGTACCGAAAGTCGACGAGCTGCTCTCGCCGATCGTAAACGTCATCCCGCTGCAGCTGCTGGCTTACCACATTGCGGATATCGAAGGCAAAGACGTCGACCAGCCGCGTAACCTGGCCAAGACCGTTACGGTCGAATAAGCGCGCGGTGCGCGGGGGAGCTCGCGTATGACGCAGGGCACGGCTTCGTTCTTTCAAATCGCGGCCGGCGGCCGGGTGAACACGCCCGAGGAATGGCACGGCTATTTCGAGGCGTTTCACGCACAGTTGCCGCATGCCAACGAGCTCTTCACGCTCATGTGCAACTACGGGGGCCTCACGAGCTATCGTGTTCTCGCGGAAGCGGCTGCGGCGTCGGGGCCGCGCACCGTGCTGGATCTGGGTTGCGGCGACGGCAATCTCATCGAAGAACTGCTCGACGTGACGGACGATCGCGTACGGATCGACGGGATCGATATCAGCGAAGCGGAAATCGCCATCGCGGCAAATCGCTACGCCGGCGAGGAACGCGTTGCGCTGCGCGTTGCGGACGCCCGCTCGTTGCCGTACGAGGCCGCCTCGTTCGATTGTGTCGTCGCCCATCAATTTTTGAATTTGTTTCCGGACATCGCGGGCGTGCGGAGCGAAGCCGAACGCGTGCTGCGCCCGGGCCGGACGCTATCGTTCGTTGCAAACCGCGGTTGGCGGGACGATCAAACCGCGACGTGGATGGTGCTGCATCACGCGGCGATGGACGTGATAAAGCAGCAGTATCCGAACTTCGTTTGGCCCAGAATGGGCGACATGCGCATCTATACGGAGGACGGCATCCGCGAAATCTTCGCCGAATCCGGAGCCTGGGACGTAGAGACGCTCTCGATGCAAACGTTCAATACGATGACGATGATGACGCCGGATCGCGTCGCAGCGTTCTATAACCGGTTATACGTGTTCGGAACCGCACCGCCGCCGCTCAAGGACGGGATCTTGTCGGCGGTCGAGGCGCGCGGGCGCGAACTCGCGCAAGGCGATCTCCTCGAGATCGAACTGCCGTTCCGCCTGGTGACCATTGCGCGCTCGGCGGCTTAGGCGACGAAGGCGGCTATGACGAGCTCGACGGCGGCGTCGGCTAGATACACGGGCGAAATGCGGCCGGACGCGGTATAGACGATGTCGATGGCCGCAAAAGAAAACGCCGACAAGAGTGAGAGACGCACGATCTCGGGCGGCGGGTTTCGCAGGCTGCTGCCGATCGCGGCGCCGTTGGTAAAAGCGAGCAGTCCGACCATTTGCACGAGCCACCAGTCGCTCTTGGGGCCGGTAACGGCTTCGAACGTGCGACGGCTGAACAACGGCCACGCGCCGGTAACGGAGTAATACACAGCTTGAAAGGCGAGCGCCGCCCGGCGTTTGTTGGGCATAGCACGTAGGTACCCATGGCTACGAAAAACCAAGTCGAGGACGCAATTTTCGAACGCGAGGGCTTCCGCGTGGAGCTGGAGCTTTTGGAAGGCAAAAAGAGCGCGCTGGCGCCGTACGACTGGCGTGTAATGGCGCCGCAGCGCTGGCACATTTCCGATTGGAAGAATGCGCGCCTGGAGGCGTACCGGCTGCAAGTCAAGAGCGCCAAGGTGCTGCGCGGCGACGGGTCGCCGGTGATGCGAGACATGCAACTCGGAAATCTGCGCGACACATACTACGAAGCCGAGTACGGGCCCGTGCATGTCGATCGAGATTGATTCGTGGGAGCACCCGCACACCCACGAATTGACGATCTAGCGGTTACTGCGGCGGCCCGAAATCGGCCACGCTGTTATATTGCGAATACGTCGCCGTAGCCCCTTCGCCGCTCTTCGTATCGAAGATGAGTTGCAGCGGCAAGTGGTTGGGCCCGATGATGACGTCCGCCGCGCGTTCGTGGTTATCTTTGTCGACCAAGTGGTATTTCGTGCCGCTGACGCCGTTTACCGTTACGGTACCGGCGTTGGTGACGATGTAGCCGTCGCCAACGTTCTTCTGGTGCATGATGGCGTTTTGCGCCGCGCCGATCTGCGTGAACATGGGGTTCTGTCCGTAGTTGTCGTGCGTCCAGTGTCCGCCGACGTTGACCCAGGAATCGGCGTTGATGCGTACGACCTGCATTTGCCGGCCCATGATCGTAGCGGAATAGCGCATCTTGTGCGCACCGATTTGATCGATCGAAGCTTCGCCTCCTGGCGATGTGACGTCGGTGTGAACCGATTTGATTTGCGAAAACGCGTGCAGCGCTTGATTGAGATCGCCGACCGGATCGGCGAATGCGGGCGCGGCTGCAAAAGCCAGTGCGAGTAAGGTGAGAGTGGCTATACAAGTGCGCATAGTGCTATCTCCGTAGAAGCGGGGAATTGAGGGTATCACGGCGTCGCGATTCGGTAAAGAACGTCACGGGCAAGCGCTTCCGACGTGTTCAGCGCCGGTGATGCCGAGCCGTGCACGATCAGCTGAAACGCCGTGTCGGCCCGCAGAACCGTTAGCCGTCCGTCTTTCCACGACGCCTTGTCGCCGAGCCCGGCGATCAACTGCGCGCCGGCAAACGCGTCCGAAAAAGCGGGCGGTAAACTAGGAACCAGGTGCGTTCCGCTCAAGGACTGCACGAACCCGATGCAGCCCAGGCCGCGGCACGGCGCAGGCGCCGCGGCCGCCGCTACCGGCTGCATTACCAGAAGAACGTTCTGCGCCGGAGCTCCGGCGTGTGCTGCAACGGCCCAGGCGCATTCGTTGGGCGAAGGGCGCCAAGGTGTTCCAACGGTCCTGGCGCCGGTGCCGAGCGCAGAACCGATGTCCGGCGCGCTCAGCATTGCGCAGGGATCCACTTTAAGTCCGCCGTTTGACTGCGGCGGAGCCGAAGCGGTTTGAGCGGCCGAAGGGAATGGGATGAGTGCGGCGAGCAATGCGCCCAGCGCGAATGTACGATAGAGTCTTCGCATCGGTTCGTTCCTCCGGCGACGGGTGATCCGGACACACCGTAACACCGGGCCGTCCCGGCGCTGTCCCGCGGGCGGGTCAAGGCCAGATGCCGTCGGAGGCAGCGGCAGCGATCGCGCGCACGTCCTTCAAATTTCCGAACGCGCGGCGGGATCGTTCGTCGCTCATCGCCTCGAGCTGTGCGCGAACGTGGGCCTGAGCTTTTTCCAGCGCAGCGGCGGCTTTTGCCGGCTCGCCGCGCTCGTGATAAACGCGGGCGGCGGCCCAAAAGCAGTAGTGCGGCCAAACCGTGTTTTCGCCCGATGCGTCGGCACGATCCATGATGTCGTCCGCGGTGCGCACGGCGTCCGGCTCGCGTGCTTTCAGTTGTGCCAGCGCAAAATCGCCCAGCTCCTCGAACGTCGCGGAACGTCCCAGGCGCTCGCGTATGGCGAGGGCTTCTTTCATGTGCGCGAGCGCCGAATCCAATTCGCCGAGCTCGCGTTCGGCGTTCCCGAGATTCGCCAGCGCGGCCGCTTCGATAACGGAATTGGAAATTTCGCGAGAGATCTGGAGCGCCCGCATCCCGATCTCTTTGGCTTCGTGCGGTTCTTGCTGCAACAGTCGTACCATGCTCAAGTTCGCTAGGCACGCCACGCGGCCGCGGACGTCTTCAAACGTTTCGAAAATCTCCAGGGCGGAGGTGAGCGAGTCTTGCGCGTCGCCGACGAGCCCGAGCTGCATCTGCCCTCCGGTCTGATTGAAGAGCAAGTACGCCAACTGCAAACGGTTTCCCAGTGCGCGATAGATATTCGCGGCGGCTTCGAATTCGGCGCCCGCTTCTTCGAAACGCATTTGAAACGACAGCGCCGCAGCCACGCGCGCACCCGCTTCGGCCTCACCCGCGCGATCGCCGATTTCGCGGAAACGCGATTGCGCCTCGCGGGAATCGGTCAACGCGCGCGCAAAATCGCGGCGATTGATCGCGACGGCGGCACCGGCCATTGCGACGCGTGCGATGAGTACCGGATCGCCGCTGCTTTGCGCGCGCAGCCGCGCGTCTTCGAGGGTTTTTTCCGCGCGCGACGCGTCACCCTGATTGACGGAAATCTCCGATAGCAGACACAGCTCGTCGATCTGGCCCGGTATGTGGCCTTCGGCGACGTCGATCTGCAAGGCCGCTTCGGCTTGCGCAACGGCGTCTGCATAATGACTGCGCGCCATCAGATTGCGCGCGGCCGCGCGATACGCGGCAGCTTGCCGAGGCCGATCGCCGGCGGCGCGAACGCGTTCGGCGAAATCGTCCAGAAAGCGTGCCTCGTCCGTGAGTTCGCCGACCGCGCGGGCCCATTGAGCGCGGCGCCACAGGATGTCCGTGCGCGCATCGTCGTCTAGTGCCAAGCGTTCCAGCGCGTCGATGTCCGCGCGCTGCGCCTGAAGGTCGCCCAAGCGGGCGAGAATACGTTCGCGCAAGCCCAAAAGGTCGCGCCGCCGTTGCGTATCGTGCGTTTGCTCGAGCCCGCGCGTGGCGCTGGTCAGAGCATCCTGATTTGCGAATAGCGCAAAGCTGCGCTTTGCCGATGCCAGGTAGTACGCCGACGCCTTCTCGGGCTCGCCGCCGCGATCGTAATGATACGCAAGCGTTCCGGCCGCTTCTTCGCGATCGCTCGCGAGGCGTTCGATGGCGACCGCAGCGCGCCGGTGCCACTGCGCGCGGCGAACCGCCTCCACGCTTTCGTAGATCGCTGCGGCAATGAGTTGATGCGCAAAGGTAAATGCAAAGTGCACTTTCCCGACTTCGCGTACCAAATTTCGCCCAAGCAATTCGCGCAGGCCGTCCAAGACCGCGTCTTCGGGAACTCCCGAGGTCTCACAGAGCAAATGCACGTCGAACGTCGCGCCGAGCACGCTTGCGACCTCCCCGATCGTGCGCGCGTTTTCGGAGGCACGGCTCGTGCGCACTTCGATCATCGCCTGCAAAAAGCGGGACGACGCTTCGCGGATTCCGGATTCGGCGCTTTCGCGCAAGAGCTCGCCGGCGAAGAGCGGATTTCCGCCGCTGACGGCGTGAACGTGCGCACCGATCGCGCCGGCGTCCGCGGCAAGCGGCGGAAGACTGCGCGCGAGTTCGCAGACTTCGCCGCTCGAGAGTCCGCCCAACGAGAGATGGTCGGCGACGTTTTCGAGCTGCAGTTTGCGGCGCAGCGGCTGCAGTGCGCGCACCACGTCGTCACCTTGGTTTCGATAGGTTCCGACGATCAGCGCGGGAAGCGCGGCGACGCGGCGCGCCAGATATTCGAAGGATGACAGCGTCGCTTCGCCCGCCCATTGCAGATCTTCCAAAACGATCAGCAGCGGCCGCTGGCGCGCGAGGCCGCCGATCACCGCCGCCAAGCCTTCGAGCAAACGCGCGCGCTCGCGAGCGGGGTCGATCGGCGGCAGTTCCGGTACGTCGCTGCGCCGGAGCGTAAGCTCCGGAACGAGCGCGGCGACGGCGGCGAGCCAAATGGGACGCACTTCAATCGCGACCAAAAGCGGTAGCGCGTCGCGCAAGGCCTCGACGATCGGCTGGTACGGCAGCTGTTCGGGAGAGGACGTCGTGCCGCGCAGCACGCGACCGCCCTGCGTGTTTACCAGCAGCGCCAGTTCGTTGGCCAGACGCGTCTTGCCGATGCCCGCTTCGCCGCCGATGAGCACGGCTTTACCGCTGCCTTGGGCGGCCCGGCGCCACGCCTCGCCGAGCGTCTCGAGCTCTTCCACGCGCCCGACGAACGGCAGCGCGTTGCCGGGAACCGGCGTATCGATCGATTCTTGCACGGCGTCCGGCAGGGCGCCGCCGCGCAGCATGAGCGCGCGAAGCGCCAGCGTTTCCGGCATCAATTCGACGCCCATCTCGTCGGCGAGGCGCTCAGCGAAGACGTCGATTTCGCGCAACGCGCCGGCGCGGTCGCCGCTCTCGTAGCGGATCGATGCGATTTGCCGCAACGTGTCTTCGCGCCAGCGATCGGTGGCCAGAATGCGTTCTCCGTACGAAAGCGCCGTGGTAAATTCACGCCGGCTTCGGGCGCGAAGCAGCAAGCGTTCGACCACGGCGATGTACTTGCGCCGCAGACGCTCTCGCACGGGCGAAATCCATTCGTCGTAAACTGCCGGCGCCAGATCGCCGCGATACAACTCGACGATTTCATGCCAGCGCGTGTCGTCGCCGGCGCACCGCTCGAACTCGTCGACGTCCACCCGGACGCCTGCTTCGTCGTTCCAGCGGATGCTGTCGTCCTTGGACGCGATGTACGGTACGGCGCACGGCGGCAATGCACTCGTTACGTGGTGAAGGTAGCGGCGAAGTTTGCCGCGTGCATCGGTCTCGCTGTCGTCCGGCCAAAGCGAAAACGCGACGAAATCCCGCGTCAGATGAGCGCCTCGGTGCAGCAGCAGAAAAACCAGGAGCGGAAGTGCGCGCGGCCGGCTGTGAAACGCGAAGGGTTCGCCGTTATAGAAAAATCGCGGCTGGCCGAGGAGATCGATCCGAAGCCCGCGGTCGACGTCCATGCACTACTCCCGGGTTGGTAGCCCGTCGAGTGCTTACGCATCCTCCGCCACTCGAGCCTGCTGCGTTTTGATAATCACAGGGCGGCTACGGCGAACTGGCCAACACGGCACGTCGATGATCAGAACGGATGGCCGGCGTCCGGACGAACTGCGTCCGGTTCACATAGAACCGCATTTTCTCAAGTATGCGGAAGGCAGTGCGCTCATCAGCGTCGGCAACACGAGGGTCCTATGCGCCGCGACGCTGGAAGACCGCGTGCCGCAATGGATGAAAGGCCGCGGCACGGGTTGGGTGACCGCCGAATACGCGATGCTCCCGCGCGCGACGCAAGAGCGCACGCAGCGCGAAGCCACAAAAGGAAAGCTCGGCGGGCGCACCCACGAAATTCAGCGCATCATCGGGCGGGCGCTGCGGGCAGTGACCGACATGGCCAAGCTGGGAGAACGCACCGTGTGGCTGGACTGCGACGTCTTGCAAGCCGACGGCGGAACCCGCACGGCCGCCGTCACCGGCGCGTGGGTGGCCCTCGCACTGGCGCTGTCGACGGCTTTCGATAACAAGGACCGTTCCAAGTGGCCCTTGATCGGGCAGATCGCCGCCACGAGTGTGGGGATCGTGGGCGGCCGGCCCCTCTTGGACCTTGCGTATGACGAGGATAGTCGGGCCGAGGTGGATATGAACGTCTTTATGACGGACGCCGGGCGGTTTACGGAATTACAAGGGACGGCCGAGGCTACGCCGTTCTCGCGCAGCGAATTGGACACGCTGCTGGGTCTAGCAGAGCGGGGGATTGCCGAGCTTCTGACGATTCAACGGTCCGCGCTCGAGGTGTATGTCTGAGGATCCAAGCTTCCACGCGCTCGTCGAACGCGTGGGGCAATTCTACATTACGGACCGCGCGATGAAGGCCGCGCAAAAGCGCATCGAAAGCGCCCTCGCCGGCGGTGAAGCCGACGAACGCGAGCGCGCAGCATATTTGGATGCGGTCAAGCGGTATTTTACCGGCTTCGAACGGGAAGCCCGGGCGCATCTGCGCGACGTCGACAAGCGGCTGGAGCAGGTGAACCAAGTGCACTTCAATCTGACGGCGGAACGCGGCGTGGCTGTGCGCCGGATTGAAGCCACGCAAGCCGTGCTTTCGGAGATGCAAGGTGTCGCGAACGCTCAACGAGTCTGAGACGCCGGCGGAAGCGGTCGAACGGGCGAGCGTCGGCGCGCTCGAGGGCGTGGGCCGGCAGATCAATTCATTCTTCGAATACATCGGCGGCGTGGCCGCGCTCGGCGGCGAGACCTTCCTCACCATCTTCAAGCTGCGGATCCGGTTCTCGGAGACCGTAAGCCAGTGTTTTCTGCTGGGGTACCAATCGCTCATCATCGTGCTGCTCACCTCGCTGTTCACCGGCATGGTGTTCGCGCTCGAATCCGCGGTGCAGGCGGTACAGTACGGCTTCGGCAGTTTCGTCGGCGGGATCGTTTCGTATACGAA
Source organism: Vulcanimicrobiaceae bacterium (assembly GCA_035938175.1). GTDB lineage: Bacteria > Vulcanimicrobiota > Vulcanimicrobiia > Vulcanimicrobiales > Vulcanimicrobiaceae > DASRDE01. The sequence continues at coordinate 1,523 of DASZHD010000018.1, read as the reverse complement.
CGTGCGCGAATTGGGCCCGATGCTGACGGCGGTCGTCGTCGCGGGACGCGTTTGCGCCGCAATCGCTGCCGAGCTGGGGTCGATGGCGGTGACGGAACAGATCGAGGCACTGCAGTCGCTCGGGCTGGCGCCGGTGCGGTTTCTCGTCGTCCCACGGGTGCTCGCGCTAATGATTATGCTGCCGCTGCTGACGGTCTTTGCCGACGTCGTGGGCGTTCTCGGCGGCGAGTGGATCGCGAACGCGCAAGCACATATTGCGTACAACGATTTCATGTCGTCGGCGCGGCAGACTATCGGCTTTGAAGACGTGGTCAAAGGCTTGTTCAAATCGGTGATCTTCGGCATCATCATCGCATTGGTCGGGTCGTATCAAGGAATGAACACGACCGGGGGCGCAGCCGGCGTCGGCCGTTCCACGACGAGTGCAGTGGTCATCTGCATCATCCTAATCTTCATCATGAACTTCGTGCTCTCGTACTTTCTCTACGGAACCGGCTGATGGCGAAGATCATCGCGCGCTTGGAAGACGTCACCCTGCGATACGGCGAGAAAGTCGTGCTGGCAAACTGCAGCCTGGACATCGTTGAAGGGGCGATCACGTGCATCATCGGACTATCCGGCGCCGGAAAATCCACGATCCTGCGCCTGCTCGACGGCCTGCGTAAACCGGATGGGGGACACGTGTACGTTCGCGGGCAGGACATCTGTCACATGCGCGAGGCGGAGTTGATCGAGATGCGCACGCGGATCGGATTTTCATTTCAGTTCGCCGCACTCTTCGACAGTATGACCGTCGGCGACAACATCGCGCTGCCTCTTCGCGAGCACACGTCGCTGTCGGAAGAAGAGATCCGCGAGATCGTCATCCACACGCTCGATAGCGTCGGATTGGCGCATACGGCCGGTAATATGCCGAGCGAATTATCGGGCGGAATGCTCAAACGCGCGGGGTTCGCACGCGCCGTCGTAACCAATCCCGACTTGGTGCTGTACGACGAGCCTACCACGGGACTGGACCCGATCGTGACGCATCTGCTTACCGACACGATTCAGCGGCTGCGCAAGCAGCTCAACGCAACGGCCGTCGTCATATCGCACGACCTGGAATCGATCTTCATGATGGCGGATTACGTGGCGATGCTCTTTGAAGGCGCTATCATCGAATACGGTACCGTCGAAGACGTGCGCAAATCGATGAATCCTATCGTTCAGCAGTTTTTACAGGGCTCGGAGGTCGGTCCGATACCGCTTTGACGCGCGCGTAAGGGGGTATGGGAGCAATGGGGGATAAAGATCGGAAATCATGTCGAGACAAGCCCAACTAGGCCTGTTTGCGGTCATCGCGCTGGCGATGCTTTTCGGAATATTTTACGTCATCACGGATTTCGGAACGCGGCATAGCGGTTACCGCATCGGCGTGCATTTTTCAACGGCATCCGGTCTGCCGACGGGCGCTCAAGTATTCTTCAGCGGCGTGACCGTAGGCACCGTAGATCAAGTGCAACTGCTGCCCGACAATACCG
>DASZHD010000017.1:0-1586 GCA_035938175.1 Vulcanimicrobiaceae bacterium | reverse complement strand
GTAACCGAGCCTCGGTCGCGGATCACAACGCCGGCGCCAATGAATCCAATGCCCGGAATAATTTGCGCCGAGATGCGCGTGTGGTCGCCTCCGAAAGCGCCGGCGGCTTCGTAGGAAATTATCGAGTAAAGTGCGGAGCCGATGGCGATGAGCATCATGGTGCGCAACCCTGCAGGCTTGTGGCGAAGTTCGCGTTCCAGCCCGACTGCCCCGCCAAGAAGGGCGGCGAGTAGCAGCCTGCCGACCATGTAGACGCTGAGATCGTGAAACATGACGCCTCCCTTGCGTGCCGTCAGAGACTGAATTTGGTGAGGTGCGAGAAACGCCGCGCGCGGGCGTTGATCTCGCTGCGCTTGAGATGAATAAGGCGCTCGACGCCGAAACGCTCGACCGTGAAACTGCCTAGCACCGAGCCGTAGACCATGGCGCTGCGCAGCGACCGTTCGTTGACGCCTTTTGCGCTCGCCAAATATCCCATAAACCCGCCAGCGAAGGCGTCGCCGGCGCCCGTCGGGTCGTGAACTTCTTCGAGAGGATACGCAGGCACGGAAAAAAGAAATTTGTCGTGAACCATGAGCGCGCCGTGTTCGCCGCGCTTTATGACCAGCGTCTTAGGACCCATCTTGAAAACGTGCTTGGCGGCGCGCATCAGATTGTGCTCGCCGGTCAGCTGCCGCGTCTCGTCGTCGTTGATCATCAGGATTTGCGTGTGCTTGAGGGTCTCGCGGAGTTCGGCGGGCGTGCGATCGATCCAGTAGTTCATCGTGTCGAGGCCAACAGCCTTTGGCTTCACCCGAACCTGCTTGAGCACGGAACGCTGCAAAGTGGGATCGATGTTGGCAAGGAAAATATGCGACGAGTCGCAATAGGAATCGGGCAGCGTGGGGCGAAAATCCGCGAACACGTTTAGCTCGGTGGCCAGCGTGGTGCGCTCGTTCATATTCTGGCTGTAACGGCCGGCCCAAAAGAACGTTTTGCCGGTGGCGTGCTCGAGGCCGTTGAGATCGATGCCGCGCGCGCGAAAGACGGCTTTGTCTTTTTCCGTGAAATCGTCGCCGACTATGCCAACGACGCGAACCTTGGTGAAATGGCTCGCAGCTAGCGCGAAATAAGTAGCGGCGCCTCCGAGGGTGCGGTCCACCTTGCCGAAGGGAGTTTCGATACCGTCAAACGCGACCGAACCGACTACGAGTAGCGACATGTGTCTCCCAGTTATGACGAGTCACGAAATGTATTTGCCGGCGATTGCGGCGAGTCGTTTTTTCGCGGCTGCCGGGATGACTTTGCGGTCAGTCACGATCGCGTGCGCCAGCGCCGAACCGCACTTGCAACTGCGCTCCGCGGGCAATTCGCGAACCACTTCGCGGATGGCGCGCTGCACGTTTTCCGTGTTCTTGCCGAGATTGGTCATGATTTCCGTCAGCGTCACGGCGTCGTGTTGCGGGTGCCAGCAATCGTAGTCCGTGATCATCGCAAACGCGGCGTAACAAAGCTCGGCTTCGCGCGCGAGCTTTGCTTCGGTGAGGTTCGTCATACCGATGACATCGAAGCGCAACTGGCGATACGTGTGCGATTCGGCAAGCGTC